>JAPEKQ010000019.1 GCA_029990205.1 bacterium | reverse complement strand
GAACCGCGGTACCCAAACCCCCAGAGAATGACGAGGCCGACGGAGAACTCCGCGACGAACGCGAGAATGATCAGCGCCGTCGCCAGGAACAGCACCCACCGCTTGCGACTCCAGATGGTCGTGAGCGCCTCGCGGAAGATGTGCGACTCCTCCTCGAGCAACACGCGTGTTCTCTCGACGCGTTCCGCTGCCTTTCCGGAGAGTCGACGCGCGACAGCCCCGGCGATACGGTCGACAGTGCGGTCGAACATCTTCGGGAACTTCACCATAGCAATGAGGATGGTGACGAGGACAAGCGTCGGAACCGAAGAGAGCGGACCAACGACCTTCACAAACGTCAGCGACGCATCCGACCCGGTCCACCCGGTGAGCGCGAGGATGGTCGTCGCGACGAGAACACAGAAGAAGAACACGGGCGGGATGAACCCTTTGACGACGACGACCGCCGTCGCCCACCCGGCTCGCACACCCTTCCGCGTGAGAAGAAACGCCTGGTATGGAACACCGGCAGCGCTCACAGGAATCAGCTGTCCTATGAAGTAGCCCTCGAGCGTCAGCGCACCCGCCTCGCGGAGTGAGATCTTCGCGTCCTGCGTCCCGTTGACGAGGACGAGAAGACTCAGGGCCTCGAGCGCCGTCCGAAGCGCGGCCAGCGCGAAGAGCGAGGCGAGCATCCAGACGCCGAACCGCGCGACGCCGTGCCACGTCTCCTCGCCGGTCGTCAGCCAGAGGGTCACGGCCAGGATCGCAAGACTCCCAACCACGAAGAAGGCGGCCCCGTGACGGAGTCTCGACCCCTCGACCCTCGGCCTGTCCGGCAGGGGCTCGGGCACACCGATCGGTCCGCCCGGACGGATCTCGCCCGGCTCTCTGTGTGTCGCGTCGCTCAGCGACTCCCCCCTCTGCTCGGTAAGTGCTTTGCCCACGGGAACCTCGGCCACTCCTCGGCCGCAGGCGTACCAACTATAGTGCCGCCCGGAGGGGTGGTCAAGCTCGCGAACCGACTTGCGGAACGTCCCTGCGGGGGTACGTTTCTTGCTGTTCTAGAAGCCACATGCTACGTTACACGACTTGTGATACCACTCGGGCGCCCCTCCCCATGTATCCGCAGCGCGCCCGCCCGAGGAGGAATGACTGATGAATGCATCTGTGAAGACGACAGCCGTCGTTCTGGTGACTCTTGCTCTCGCCTGCGCGGCCGGCGCCGTGTTCCCCGACCGGCCGATCGAGGGCTTCGGGACCGAGACGACAGGCGGACTCGGTGGCGAGCAATACGTCGTCACCTCGCTCGCCGACTCCGGACCCGGCACACTCCGCGACGCCGTCTCGCAGTCGAACCGATACGTGACCTTCGACGTCGGCGGGACCATCGAACTCGAGGCGACGCTCCGCATCTCGGGTGAATACATCACGATCGACGCCACGGCGGCGCCGAACCCCGGCATCACGATCACGGCCGCTCACTCGGGCGTCACCGCCGCGCTCCTCGATCTCAAGGGCGCGAGCCACATGATCATCCGCAACATCCGCGTCATCGACGCGCCCGATCCCGACACGGGCGACAATCTCCGCATCTGGGACTACGCGCACCACATCGTCGTCGACCACTGCTCGTTCCGCCGGGCCGGAGACGGCAACGTCGACATCTGCCGGGACGTGCACGACGTCACGATCCAGTGGTGCATCATCGCGGACACCGTCAAGAACTCTCTCATCGCCGAACGCAACTACAACATCTCGCTCCATCACAATCTCTACGTTCACGGGGATGAGCGGAACCCGCAGGTCGACGACACGACGTTCGTCGACTTCGTCAACAACGTCGTCTTCGGATGGGCCGGCAACTACGGCACCCGTATCCGCAACGGCGCGAGCGCGAACATCGTCGCCAACTACTACGTCCCCGATGAGGGGAGCGACGCCTCCGACGCGCTCGTTCTCGATGGGGCCGGTCCCGTCTATATGGATGAGAACGTCCTGCCGCCTGCATGCCCCGCCCAGGGAACCTGCGGCGCGATGATGGCGGCGCCGGCGGTGACCGAGATGGACCCGGAGACGGCGCTCCGCGCGGTCCTTACCGAAGCGGGCGCGCATCCGCGCGACATCGATGACGCCGACTACGCCAACCAGGTCGGCTCGAGCCCGGTCGAGAATCATTCGTGGGGCGCCATCAAAGCGATGTACCGCTAGCCGACCGACAGACTCTCTCGAGCGCCTCTCCCCATACCGGGAAGGGGCGCTCTCTCGTGGCCCCCGCTCTCTACCCGGTCTCCTCCAGCCGCCCCACCTCCAGCCCGGCCACCTCCGGTGCGGCTCCGTCTCCCCTGCTTGCCTGCCGCCCAAAGGGGCGGTATCATAGTAGGTTACGACGAAGGAGGTTGAGAGCAGTGCCAGCGAATCTGCCCCCACCGTACAAGAACGCCGAGGCGCGCTTCCGGGCGGCGACGACGACCGAGGACAAGATCGCCGCGATCCAGGAGATGATGGCGCTCTGTCCCAAGCACAAGGGGACCGACCACATCCGGGCGGACCTCCGTCGTCGTCTGTCCAGGCTCAAGACGGAGCAGAAGCAGGGCCGGAAGAAGGGCAAGTCGGGTGGCCCCTCCTATCACGTTCCCAAGGAGGAGGCGCCGCAGGTCGTGCTCATCGGGACGCCGAACGTCGGCAAGTCGCAGATCGTCGCGGCGACGACGAACGCCACGCCGGAGGTGGCGAACTACCCGTTCACGACGCGCGCTCCGCAGCCGGCGATGATGCCGTACCGGGACATCTACATCCAGCTCGTCGACATCCCGCCGCTCTCGCCCGACCACATCGACACGTGGGTCCCGGAGATCATCCGGAACGCTGATGTCGGACTGGTCGTGGTCGATCTCGCGGCCGACGACTGCGTCGATGCGTTCATCTTCCTGAGGAAGGTGCTCGCGGAGAAGAACATCCGTCTCTCGCCGGTGCACGACCCGGCGGAGGATGAACTGCCGAGGAACGTCAAGCAGGTCATGATCGTCGCGAACAAACTCGACAGCCCGAAGGCCGAGGAGAATCTCGAGTTCCTTCGCGAGATCATCGACGGCGAGTTCGAGATCTACCCGATCTGCGCGGAGCTGGGGAAGGGCATCCCGGAGCTCCAGGACGCGCTGTTCGAGATGCTCGACGTCATCCGCATCTACAGCAAGGTGCCGGGCAAGGACGCCGACATGAAGAAGCCGTTCATCGTGCCGCGTGGCAGCAACGTCATGGACGTGGCGCGCAAGATCCACCGTGAGTTCGCGGAACACCTGAAGTCCGCTCGCGTCTGGGGTTCCGGGAAGTTCCCGGGTCAGATCGTTGACGTCGAGCACATCGTCGAGGATGAGGACATCCTCGAGATCCACGTCGACATGTAAGGAGAAGCAGATGAGCACTGAGCAGAGAGTATACGGACCGACATTTGAAGAGATGCTTCACCCGGACCGGATCGATCCGGACATTCGCGCCAAGGCTCTCAAGGCGGCGAAGGAAGATCCGCTGAGCCCCTGGAACCTCTACAACATCACGTGGCGGAATCCGGAGGGCCGGATCTACTACATGGTGCTTCCGAAGGAGCTCACGCAGGTCGACGCGAACATCGTCGTCCTCTACAGCAAGGACTTCCCCACGCGGAGCCACAAGGTCGGCGCGACCTACTCGGTCTGCATGGAGCACCAGCTCACCGGCGACATCACTCCCGGCAAGCACACGCTCGTGTGGCCATCGACCGGCAACTACGGGATCGGCGGCGCGTACGTCGGGCCGCGGATGGGGTTTGACTCGCTCGTGCTCCTCCCCGAGCTGATGAGCGCTGAGCGGTTCGAGCAGATCGAGTGGTTCGGTGCGCGCTACGAGAAGACGCCCGGGTGCGAGAGCAACGTCAAGGAGATCTACGATCGCGCCAACGAGCTCCGCAAGGATCCGGACAACCGGATCATGAACCAGTTCGAGGAGTTCGGGAACTACCGCTTCCACTACCACTGCACCGGCAACTCCTGCATCGAGGTCGCCGCGGAGCTTCACACGAAGGGTATCGGCAACGGACGCATCGCGGGATTCACCTCCGCGATGGGTTCCGCCGGCACCATCGCCGCGGCCGAGCGCATCAAGCACGAGTTCCACGAGTCGAAGACCATCGGCGTCGAGCCGATCCAGTGCCCGACCCTCTACTACAATGGATACGGCGGTCACGACATCCAGGGGATCGGCGACAAGCACGTCACGTGGATCCACAACGTGTTCGAGCAGGACGCCATCATGTGCATCGACGATATCGAGTGCAAGAAGGGGCTCCAGCTGCTCACGGAGGAGCCGGGCTGGGAGGTCCTGTCGAAGCGGTACAACGTCCCCGAGGACAGCATCCGCGAGATGAGCGAGATCATGGGCATCTCGGGCGTCTGCAACGTCCTCGCCGCGATCAAGACCGCGAAGTACTATCGCCTGCGCGACCACGAGTCGGTCTTCACCATCGCGACCGACACGATGGACCGCTACGGCTCCGTGATGAAGCAGCTCGACGAGACGTATGGCAAGATGGATGAGATGGAGGCCGCCGCGCGGATGGCCTCGATCTTCCACGGCGCGAAGCTCGACTGGATCAGCGAGGGAACGCAGCACGCGAAGCAGAGCTGGTTCAATCTGAAGTACTACACGTGGGTCGAGCAGCAGGGCAAGACGACCGAGCAGCTCGACGAACAGCGCCACCCCGAGTACTGGATCGCCCAGCAGGAGCGCGCGCACGAGATCGACGCGCTGCTCCGCGAGGCGCGTGGGTTCTAGATGGCCGGTCGGACCTGGATGCCGGACGTTTCCTGTCTGGCATCCGGCTCCGGACCGATGTAGTGTGACACTCGACATCACCGACTCCCGGATGACCACTCTGTTCCACCCCAAGGAGGACCGACGATGAGACTCGCGATCATTGTGGTTGTGGCTCTGACGCTCGCCGTGTGTGCAACCCCGACGACCGCCGCGACGATCATCGTGGATGCCGCAGGCGGCGGGGACCACCTGACGATCCAGGCGGGCCTGGATGCTGCGAACGACGGCGACACCGTCGAGGTCGTGGCGGGAACGTACACGGGCAGCGGCAACAAGGACCTGAGCTTCGGAACGAAGAACCTCACGCTCATCAGCCAGGACGGACCGTACGCCACCATCATCGACAACGAGGGAGAGAGCGGACACCGTCTCTTCAACTTCATCAGCACGATGCAGGACACGACGTGCGTCATCGAGGGGTTCACGATCCAGGGCGGCAGGTTCGTCCAGGCGGGGAGCCCCGGCGCCGGAATCCGCATCGAGACCTACTGCAGTCCGAAGTTCGTCGAGTGCATCATCAAGAACAACCACAGCTACGGCGGCAACGGCGGCGGTGTGTACGTCAACAACTACTGCGACCCCGTCTTCGTGAGCTGCCGGTTCGAATCGAACACGGCGCTCTCAAGCGGCGGCGGGCTCTACTGTTCCACGAACTCTCAGGCGATGATCCGCGGGTGTACGTTCGAGAGCAACCAGTGTTCGACCGGCTTCGGCGGCGGGCTGGCGTTCAACAACACCGGTCTTCCGGTGGTCCGCGGGTGCTGGTTCGAAGGGAACGCCTCGGGCGACCAGGGAGGCGGACTCGGCTCGTGGGAGACGGACGCCACTATCCTCAACTCGGTGTTCCTCAACAACCTGGCGAGCACTACGGGTGGCGCATACTACAGCCAGGACGCCGAGGACGACTTCTACCGCTGCACGTTCGTGAAGAACCGCGCGCTCGTCGACGGCTCGGTCTACCACGCATGGCAGTACGGCCTGCCGACCTTCACCGACTGCATCTTCGCGTTCTCGCAGCCGACCGACGACCGGGCGAGCACGTTCTACTGCGACGGGACGACGTCGCCTCAGATCGTCTACTGCTGCTCGTACGGGAACCCCGACGGCGACACGCCGTGCGGGATGGTCTTGCTGTCCATCGAGTCGGATCCGCTGTTCTGCAATATCGAGACAGATGATCTCACGCTCGCGGCGAACTCGCCGTGCATGCCTGCCGGAAACGCATGGGGCAGAACCATGGGAACATACGGGCAGGGATGCGTGCTGTCGCCTGTCACCGAGACGAGCTGGGGAACCATCAAGGCGATGTACCGCTAGCCGACATCCGCGGGAGGCTCACGCATGCGCACACATGCAGTGCACACTCCGCTTCAGAGAGCCGCCTCCCGGCGGACAATCCTCATTGCCTCGTCCGGCGCGGCCCTCGTCACCCGTGCCGCGCTGCTCGCGCGCGCGGTGCTCGTCGCGCTCGCGGTGCTCTGTCTCTCCCCTCTCGCGGCGGGCGCCGCCACCATCACGATCGATGTTTCCGGCTCCGGAGACCACCTGACGATCCAGGACGGGCTCACGGCCGCGGCCGAGGGCGACACCGTTCTGGTTCTCACCGGCATGTACACGGGCGCCGGCAACCGCGATCTCGACTTCGGCACGAAGAACCTCACGCTCATCAGCCAGATGGGCTCGTTCTGGACGATCATCGACAACCAGGGAGAGCCCGGCCACCGGCTCTTCGACTTCGATGGAACCGGCCAGGATACGACCTGTCTGGTGAGCGGGTTCGCGATTCGCGGCGGCCGCGTCTCCTCCGATGACGGAGCGGGCGTCCGCTGCGTCGCGTCGAGTCCGAAGTTCGCGTACTGCCGCTTCGAAGACAACATAGCGACCGACGGCAACGGCGGAGCTATCGCTGCCGCAGGCGGATCCGGCGTCGTGGTCAGGTACTCAACGCTTGCCGAGAACGAGGCGGACCGGGGCGGGGCGCTCTACACATCGGGCAACAGCAGCCCGGTCGTCGGGACGTGTGAACTCAAGGATAATGTCGCATCCGTTGAGGGCGGAGCTCTGTACGTCGCATCGGGCGGCGGGGCCCCGCGCGCGACCCGGTGCCTCTTCCGGGAGAACGACTCGGGTGTGAACGGCGGCGCGATCACGACGAGCGGAGGCTCGCTCACCGCGACGGGCTGTACGCTGCTCCGGAACACGGCCGGCGAGGGCGGCGGCGCGTTGCACGCGACGGAAGGCGCCAACTCGTACTTCACCGGCTGCACATTCGTCGGGAACGAAGCCGTGCTGCGGGGCGGGTGTGTACGCGTGTCGGCGAACACGTACTGGTGCGTCCTCACGAAGTGCATCTTCGCATTCACCGGACCCTGCGCCCAGAGAACCATCTACGCGGACGGAACACGGAGCGTGGCCACGCTCATCCAGTGCTGCTCGCACGGGAACGCGCCCGGCGACGATCTGCCGGGAGGCTCTGCGGCATACATCGTCGATGACCCGCTCCTCTGTGACGTGACGGCCGATGACCTGACGGTCGCCTCGAACTCGCCCTGCCTCCCCGGCGGGAACGGGTGGGGGCAGCAGATTGGCGCCCACGGCCAGGGCTGCATCGAGTCGACGGTCGAAGAGCGCACCTGGGGCTCGATCAAAGCGATGTACCGCTAGGTCGGCCTTTCCACGTACGGCCGCGGACCCCGCGAGGCCGGTGCCCCGACCGAGTTCGGTGGCTCGCAACGGCGAAATGCGACTCTACGCCGTACTCCGGGGCCGGAACGTCCCCACCAGCAGTGACATCCAGCCAGACACGCCCAAAAAGCTACCATCACAGCCCACGGTCAAATCCTCCGTGCCGCTTGACTTGGGACACTTCTTGCTGTAGAGTAAGAGTACTCACACTTTGTGCGGTGACTCATACTCAGGCAGACGCAGCGGAGGGACCGTGCTGACCCCAAGGGCCGTCGACTATCTCGAGACCATCTACCTGCTGTCCCAGCGGCACGACACCGTGGGCGTATCGCAGGTGGCGGCCGAACGCGATGTGACGATCCCGACCGCGCGGTCCGCCGTCAGCAGACTCAAGACCGGCGGCTACGTCCACCAGGAGCGCTACGGCAAGCTCGTGCTCACCGACAAGGGAAGACAACGCGCGACCGAGGTCTACCGGACGCACAGCGTGCTGTTCCGATTTCTCCACGACGTACTGGGTGTGGAGGATGAGCGGGCGGACCACGAGGCATGCACGCTCGAACACGGGCTCTCGCCGGACACGGTCGCGAAGCTCACCGCGTTCCTCGAATCGCAGGAGGGTCCGACGTCATGATCCAGAGCATCGCTCTCGCGATCATCCTCATCGCGGCTCTTGCGTGGACCGGACGCCGCGTGTGGCTCGGGCTGTCGAACGGGTCGGATCCGACGTGCAAGCCCGCCGCGTGTCGCGGGTGCCCTCACGCCTCCAATTGCGGCACCGAGAAGGAGTTGGACAATGACCGGGACTGAACATCTCTCGCCACTGAGCGCCCTCTCCCCCGGTGACGCCGGTATCGTCACGGGCATCACGGGTTCGGGCGCGTTCCGCAGGCGACTCCTCGACATGGGATTCGTTGAGGGTGCGTGCGTCCGGGTCATCAAGACCGCTCCGCTCAAGGACCCCATCGAGTACTGCATCGGCGGGACGCACATCACGCTCCGTAAGGCCGAGGCTTCGCTCGTGATGGTCACACCAGCTCCACATCTCAGAACGTGTGGTCCGGGGCGAGGCATGAGAAGAGGTCGCGGACTGCGCCGGGGTCTTGGATGGCGTCGCTGGTGGAGGGACTAGGATCGATGCATGCGTCCCGGCGTCTCACGATCGCCCTCGCGGGCAACCCCAACTCCGGCAAGACCACCATTTTCAACGCGCTCACAGGCGCCAGGCAGAAGGTCGGGAACTGGCCCGGCGTGACGGTCGAGCGCAAGACCGGGACTCTCGAGTACCGCGGCTACACCATAGAGCTCATCGACCTCCCAGGAACCTACAGCCTCACGGCCTACTCGGCGGAAGAACTCGTCACCCGCACCTTCATCGTCGACGAGAAGCCCGACGTCGTCATCCACGTGGTGGACTCGGGCAACCTCGCCCGGAATCTCTATCTCACGACACAGCTGCTGGAACTCGGGGTCGACCTCGTGCTCGATCTCAACATGTGGGATGACTTCGAAGATTCGGGTTCTGATCTCGATCTGGAGAAGCTCCACACCATGATCGGCGCGCCCATCGTCAAGACGAAGGCGCATCGAGGCGAAGGCGTCACCGAGCTCCTCGACGCCGCGATCACGCTCGTCGAGGAGACCGAGGAGCATCACCGTCACGTGCCGGTCTCCTACGGGTCGCATGTCAACGACCTCGTCAGCGAGCTCGCAACGCTCCTCGAACAGAACCCGGAACTCCTGGGGAACGCGCCGCCGCGGTGGGCGGCCATCAAGCTCATCGAAGGCGACGCGGTCGTCGCGCAGCTCATCGAGGGCGACACGCCCGAAACGAAGACGATACGAAGGTTCGTCGAGCGCGCGTCACGCCACATCAGCAGGGCCACGCGCTCCGACCCGGAGAAGGTCATCACGGAGGGGCGCCACGGCTACGTCGAAGGCGCGCTCAAGATGGCGCTCTCCGAGCGCGCCGTCCCCATCGACAGGATGGAACGATCGAGGAGAATCGACGAGGTCTTCACGGATCGGCTCCTCGGCTACCCGATCTTCCTCGTGTTCGTCTGGCTGCTCTTCCAGGCAACCTTCAGGCTCGGTACGTACCCCATGTCGTGGCTCGACAGCCTGGTCTCGCGGTTCACGGTGTTTCTTGCGGGCGTGCTCCCTCCGTCGCTTCTGACCGATCTCATCATCGAGGGCGCGCTCGGTGGCGTCGGTTCGGTGCTCATCTTTCTACCGAACATCATGATCCTGTTCTTCGGCATCGCCATTCTCGAGGACACCGGGTACATGGCGCGCGCGGCCTTCCTCATGGACCGGCTGATGCACGCGCTCGGACTTCACGGCAAGTCGTTCATCCCGCTGTTGATGGGATTCGGGTGTTCGGTCCCCGCCATCATGGCGACGCGAACGCTCGAGTCGAAGCGGGACCGTATTCTCACGACGCTGCTCGTCCCGCTGATGTCGTGCAGCGCGCGACTCCCCGTCTACATCCTTGTCGCCGGCGCGTTCTTCGCGGCCCGCGCCGGAACCATCGTCTTCGCGCTCCACTTCTTCGGCGTCGCCATCGCGGTGCTCGTAGGACGCATCCTGTCGCGCACGATCTTCCGCGCGGCGCCGGAACCGTTCGTCATGGAGCTGCCCCCCTATCGCCTCCCGACCGCGCGCGGACTGCTGATCCACATGTGGGAACGCTCGCGCGTCTACCTCCAGAAGATGGGCGGCGTCATCCTGGTCGCATCGATCCTGCTCTGGTTCCTCGGGACGTTCCCTCGGGCGGCCGAGCTCTCGCGCGACTACGACGGCGAGATCGAGCTTCTCCTCGCGTCGGGTGCCGCCGCGAACTCCACCGAGGTCGAATCACTCCGCGCGGAGCGAGCGGCCGAGGAGCTGTCGCTGACCTACGTTGGACGCGCCGGACGCATCATCGCCCCGGCCATTGCGCCTCTCGGCTTCACATGGGAGATGGGCGTCAGTCTCGTCACCGGATTCGTGGCCAAGGAGGTTGTGGTCTCGACGCTCGGCGTGCTGTACCATGCAGAGAGCGACAGTGCGGAGTCAGGCGAGACGCTGGCCCGCGCGCTCTCCTCACCGGACAGCGGAATCACACCGCGCGCGGCTCTCGCGTTCATGGTCTTCGTCCTCCTCTACACCCCGTGTATCATCACGGTGATGACCATCTACCGTGAGATAGGTGCGCGCTGGATGTGGTTCTCCGTCGTCTATCAGACCGCGCTCGCCTGGATCGTCAGCTTCGCCGTCTACCAGCTCGGCGGCCTCTTGGGATTCGCATAGAACGGAACAACACCTCCACTCCGAAGGAGACAGACATGTCAGGACGCTGGATCCGCTCCGCCGTTCCATCTCGCCGCACGCCCGTCAGCCCCGCCGCCATGACGATCTTCATCACCGTGCTTGCCGTCACCCTCGTGTCGGCGGCTCCGCCAACCCCGCCACCCGTCCCGACGCCTCCGGCGACGCGCGTCGAGACCGTCGTCGACACGGTGCACGGTGTCGTCATCGCCGACCCGTACCGCTGGCTCGAGGACTTCGAGACCGAGGAGGTCCAGGCGTGGGCGGACGCGCAGAACGCCTACACCGACGAGGTGCTGGGCGCCGTCTCCGTTCGGGGCGCGATCGACGCCCGGCTCGAGCAGCTCTTCGAGATCCCGGCGATCGGAACGCTCTGGGACCGCGAGGGACGGCTCTTCTTCATGCGGCGTGATCCGTGGAACGAACAGATGGTGCTCTACCTGCGCGAGTCGTACGATGCCGAGCCCCGCGTCGTCCTCGACCCGGACCAGCTCGGCAGCGAGGATGCGTCGATCAGCCTCGACTGGTGGTATCCCTCGTTCGACGGGAAGCTCCTGGCGTACGGCACCTCGGAGGGCGGGAGCGAGATGAGCCTGCTCCGCATCATGGACGTCGATACCGGCGAGCACCTGACCGATGAGATTCCGAACACGCGCGCATCGGGCCTCTCCTGGCTCCCTGACGGAACGGGCTTCTACTACGCGCGCTTCCCGTCACAGGGCGAGGTGCCTGACGAGGAGCTCTTCTATCATCGAAAGGTCTATTTCCACGCGCTCGGCGATGACTGGGCCAACGACCCGCTCGTCTACGAGGATCCCGACAACATCTACACGTGGCCGAGCGCGGCGGTCTCTCGCGACGGTCGCTACGAACTCGTCTACGTGCACCAGGGCGGGGGACGCAACGACATCCTCTTCCGTGACCGGGCCGCCGGCGGCGAACTCATGCCTCTCATCGTCGGCGAGGAGGCGCGCTCCTGGGGGCCGGTCATCGAGGGGCACATCTACCTGATGACGAACCTCGACGCGCCGAAGGGTCAGGTCTTTCGCATCGATCTCGCGGACCCCGTTCGCGAGAACTGGGAGCTCATCATCCCGGAGGGCGAGCACAGCATCAGCTGGCTCCGCGACGCCGGCGACCGGCTGCTCGTGCACACGCTCGAGAACGCCGAGTCGGCGCTCCGCGAGTACTCGCTCGCCGGAGAGATGCTCCGCGACATCCCGCTTCCCGAGCACTGCAGCGTCGGCGACGTGACGGCCGACTGGGGGCAGGACGATGCGTTCCTGCTCGTCAGCTCCTACCTCTTCCCTCCGACGGTCTACCGCTACGAGATCTCCACCGGCGAGATGACCGAGTACATGGCGGTCGAGGCGCCCGTCGACCGGTCGCCGTACCTCACCGAGCAGGTCTGGTGCGAGTCGAAGGACGGCACGCCGGTCTCGATGTTCGTGACCCGGCGCAAGGACATGCCGATGGACGGATCGAACCCGACGATGCTCAACGGATACGGCGGGTTCGGCGTGGCGCAGACCCCGGGGTTCACGCGCAACGTCTACTGGTGGCTCGAGCACGGCGGCATCATCGCGAACACGAACCTCCGCGGCGGGAGCGAGTACGGCGAGGAGTGGCACCAGGACGGGATGCTCGCGAACAAGCAGAACACGTTCGACGACTTCATCGCAGCGGCCGAGTGGCTCGTTGAGAAAGGGTACACCAGCCCCGAGAAGCTGGCCGTCTGGGGCGGGTCGAACGGCGGGCTCCTTGTCGGAGCCTTCGTCACGCAGCGCCCGGACCTGGCCGCGGCCGCTATCTGCGACGTGCCGCTTCTGGACATGGTCCGATACCACATGCTCCTCGGCGCGATGATCTGGACGCCGGAGTACGGCAACCCGGACATCCCGGAGGAGTTCGAGTACATCTACGAGTACTCACCGTACCATCGCATCAACGAGGACGCGACGCAGCCTGCCGTCTACTTCACCGCCGGCGAGTCGGACTCGCGGGTCCACCCGGCGCACGCGATGAAGATGACCGCGCGAATGCAGGCGATCGCTCCGTCCGGCGACACGCCTGCGCGCCCGATCCTCCTCAGGCTCGAAAGGCAGGCCGGACATGGTCTCGCCGCACGGATGACGGCCATCCGCAAGCAGTACGTCGACTACTACGCGTTCCTCATGTCCCAGCTGGGGATGACCGAATAGCGCGCGGCGACAGGAACGGTCGGGCTCACCCCGCTCGACCGAGGATCCAAAGGGGGTGGATATGGATGCCAGCATCCTCCCTATGACGCTCGACGATCGCCGGGAGGTGGTCGCGCTCTGGGAACGCTCCGAGGGCGTTGGCCTCTCGGACGCGGACAAGCCGGACGGACTCGAGCAGTTCATCGAACGCAACCCGGGGATGTGTTTCGTCGCCCGGGACGGCGACGACCTCGTGGGCGCCGTGCTCTGCGGCCACGACGGCAGACGCGGCTACATCCACCACCTCGCGGTCGCGGAGTCGCACCAGCGCAGCGGCCTCGGGAGCGCCATGACCGATCGGTGTCTTGATGCGCTTCGGGAGGCCGGCATCGACAAATGCCATCTGTTCGTGTACCGGAGCAATCATGGCTCGCTGGAATTCTGGCACAAGGCGGGATGGTTCGAACGTGGCGAGTTGACGATTATGTCGAAGTACACGACGTGACCGGCCCTTGCGCGCGGACCCTCTCGCCGGTAGAATGAGCTGACCGTCGCTCACACCTCACAGGAGTGCGCGAGTGCGCTACGCCCACGTCGTGTTCGACAACGTCGCGCGGACACGCGGACTGAAGACCGGATGGGGGTTTGCAGCCGTTGTGTTCGGCTACAGTCGCCGCATTCTCTTCGATACGGGCGCGAGTCCCGACAAGCTCCTCTCGAACATGCTCGCGCTCCGTGTCTCGCCATCCGAGGTGGACGCGGTCGTCATCTCTCACACACACGATGACCACATGGGTGGCCTCATGGGGTTCCTCAGGGCGAACCATCGCATCGAGGTCTTCCTGCCGGAGGGCGTGAAGCCGGAGCAGATCCAACAGGTAGAGCAGACGGGCGCGACGCCCGTGATCGTCAGCGATGGTGGGGAGATCGCTCCGGGTGTTGCGACCACAGGCGTGGTCGGCGGACGCCGGGCGGAGCAGGCTCTGATACTCGACGGGGATGGCGGGGCCTCGCTTCTCACGGGATGCGCGCACCCCGGACTCGATGTGATGGTCGAGACGGCGGACGAGCTGTTCGGCGTTCCGGTCCGGCTTGTCATCGGCGGGTTTCACCTCAAGCGCCAGAGCAGGAAGGCGGTCGGCGAGCTCGCGGAGAAGCTCCAGCGTCAGGGTGTGGAACTCATCGCTCCGTCGCACTGCACGGGCGAGAGAAGCTGTCAGATCCTCGCCGAGGTGTTCGGCGACGGATATGTTCCGAGCGGACTGGGAACACGGATCCCGCTGTTGTAGGATTGCGGGAACAGACGAAAGGAGAACGAAGCATGGCGAACCACGTGTGCTACTTCGAGCTGATGGTGGGTGACACGGCGAAGTCGCAGGCATTCTACGGCAGCGTCTTCGACTGGAAGTTCTCCGAGTACGACAACATGCCCGGCTACATCGCCATCGACACCGGCAAGGAACCGATGGGCGGGATGATGAAGAAGCCGGAGCACGTTCCGGCGAACGCCCTGAGCATCTACTTCCTCGTCGACAACATCGACGAGACGCTCGGGAAGGTCAAGGAGGCGGGCGGCCAGGTCCTCGTCGACCGGACGGAGATCCCCAACATCGGCTGGTGGGCCCTCTTCATGGACATCGACCAGATCCCGGTCATGATCTACGAGAACAAGGGGTAGCCGATGATCGTGCTGGCAGTCCTGGTGGGCGGCATCTGCATGGCCGTCCTGGGTGAAATACCGGTCATCGGCCCGATGATCGCCGGCTTCGTGGCTGGAGTAATGGCCGGAGGCGTGGCGCGCGGATCGCTCGCCGGATTCCTGAGCGGTACGCTCCTCGCGGTTCTCGCGACGATCATCCTGGCCACGTCTGGCATCTTCATCGGCGGGCTGGCGATGGGACCGGCGGGCGCTGCGGCCGGCGGTCTCGCGGGCGCTGTCATGGGTGGCGGCTTTATCATTGCCGAGCTCTACTTCGGCATACTCGGCATGGTCGGCGGCATCATCGGCGGCGCGCTGAGGGAACGCTAGCGAACGGGGGCGCCCGAAGTGTCCGAACTCCGGCGTGAGCTCACGCTGCTCGACGTCTTCTGTATCGCAGCCGGCGCGATGATCAGCTCCGGACTGTTCGTGCTGCCCGGCATCGCGTTCGCGAAGGCGGGACCCTCCGCCGTGCTCGCGTACGTGCTCGCCGGCATCCTGATCATCCCGGCGCTTCTGAGCAAGGCCGAACTCGCCACAGCCATGCCCAAGGCGGGCGGTACCTACTTCTACATCGAACGCAGCCTGGGCGGCGCGTTCGGGACCGTCGGCGGGATGGCGTCCTGGCTCTCGTTGTCGCTCAAGTCCGCGTTCGCGCTCGTCGGCATGGGATCGTTCGCCATTCTGCTCTTCCCCGAGATCTCCGTCTGGCAGATCAAGGCCATCGCGAGCGGGCTCTGCATCCTGTTCACGCTCATCAACCTCGTCGGCACCCGGCACGCCGGACGCTTCCAGTCCGTGCTGGTCGTCGGTCTCCTCGCGACCATCGCGTACTACCTCGTGGTCGGACTCCCCGAGGTCGATGTCACGCGCTTCGCGCCGTTCATGCCGCACGGGAACACCGCCCTCTTCGCAACGGCCGGTCTTGTGTTCGTCTCGTTCGGCGGGCTGACGAAGATCGCGGGGGTGGCCGAGGAGGTCAAGAACCCGGGCCGCAACGTTCCTCTCGCGATGTTCCTCGCATTCGCCATTGTCACGACCCTGTACGTCCTTGCCGTGTTCGCGACGATCGGCGTGCTCGAAGGCGACGTCCTCGCCGCATCGCGCACGCCGCTCTCAACCGCCGCCAACGCCGTCGCCGGCGCCCCGGGACTCATCATCCTCACGATCGCCGCGCTCATCGCGTTCACGACGACCGGGAACGCGGGAATCCTCTCCGCCTCCAGGACGCCGATGGCGATGAGCCGCGACAGACTCCTGCCGTCGGTGCTCGGTCACGTCAACAAGCGCTTTGGTACGCCACACATCGCTATCTTCCTGACGACGGCGTTCATGATCGCGGTGATCGTGTTCCTCGACCTCGAGACGCTCGTCAAGACCGCCTCCACGATGATGATCCTCCTGTTCCTGCTCGTGAACGTCTCGGTCATCATGATGCGGGAGAGCCGGATCCAGGGATACCGACCGACGTTCCGGGCTCCTCTCTATCCGTGGATACAGATAGTCGCGATCCTCGTGTACGGCTTCCTGCTCTTCGAGATGGGGATGGTCCCGCTTGCCATCGCCGGCGTGTTCTTCGCGGTGAGTCTGCTCTGGTATCTGCTCTATGCCGGCGTCCACGAGACGCGAGACTCCGCGCTCATCCAGATCGTCCAGCGCGTCACATCGCGCGAGCTCGCCACGTCGACACTCGAGACCGAGCTCCGCGGGATCCTTCAGGAACGGGACAGCATCATCGAGGACCGGTTCGACTCGCTCATCAAGGCGGGTATCGTGATCGACATCGATCAGGCGGAGGGGGTCAACGCGTTCTTCGAGAGGATCTCGAAGATACTGGGGCTCCAGCTCGGCATGGAGGCGGGCGAGGTGCTGGCGCTTCTGAAACGAAGAGAGGCGGAGTCGACAACCGCGCTCCGCCCCGGTCTTGCCATCCCCCACATCGTCGTCGAGGGAGAAGGAGTCTTCAACATCCTGCTCGCGCGGTCAAAACCGGGCATCTCGTTCGATGATGAAATGCCTCCGGTCCACGCGGTGTTCGTTCTGATGGGTTCGCGCGATGAGAGGAACTACCACCTCCGCGCACTCATGCACATCGCCCAGATCACGCAGGCTCCGGACTTCGATGACCGGTGGGCGAAGGCGCGCAGCCCCGAGGAGCTCCGGCACATCATCCTTCTCGGCGAGCGTCGCCGAGACGTGGAGTAGCCTGTCCCACGCCGGGCATCCGCCCGGCGATCCTTCGACCAGCGACCGACCTACTCGCCCCTGGGCGGCTTGTCCTTGCGGCCCTCCGGCTTGTCCGTGCGTTGCCCTGGCTTCTTTCCGTCGGCCCGCCTCGGTCTCTGCTTGCTCCGGCCACCGCTCTTGCCCGCGCTGCCCGATGGCTTCCCGGGCGAACTCTTTGGTGAGCGCTTCGGCGGGCTCTTGCGCTGCCGCTTCGCCGTCGGCCTTGCGCTGGTCTGGTCCTTCTCGATGGCGCTCGTCCGGACCTCCGACGTCTCGATGACGCGGTCGCCGTCGTTGAGAGCCACGCGGTTCCTGCCGCCATGCTTCGCCTCATACATCGCCATATCGGCGTACGAGACAAGCTCTTCCGGCGTCGATGCCCTCACGACCGGCCACGAAGCGGCGCCCACGCTCACGGTGACCGAGAGCGTCTGGCCGCCCCACTTGACCTTCGTGCTGGCGATGAGTCTGCGCACGCGCTCCGCCATCGCCGCGGCGTCGTTGAGACCCATCCCCGGCGTCACAACCACGAGCTCCTCCCCGCCGTAGCGGAAGGCCACATCGCCGGAGCGGATGCTGTCCTCGATGACACGACTCACCGCGACCAGCACCGCGTCGCCTGCGTCGTGCCCGTATGTATCGTTGAAGTCCTTGAACTTGTCGATGTCGAGCATGATGACGCTCACCGGCACGCCGTGACGGACGGAGCGGGAGAACTCCTCGCTCAGCCGCCTCATGCCGAAGCGCCGGTTGAGCAGATGCGTCAGCTCATCGACCGCCGCGAGGTCCTCGACCTTGCGGTGCATGATCGCCGTCGCAAGATACGGAGCCGACTGCTTGCGCATCGTCTCGAGAAGCGCTCGCTGGTCCGCGTCGAGCTCCCCCTTCGCGCAGGAGAGCGCGACAAGACCGACGACCCGCTGCTCGGCCATCAGCGGCACGAGCCCGATCGACTTCGGACGCATCTGGCCGAACGGCGTCGAGGTGTTGAACCATGTGAAACCGTCGCGCTCGGGAACGACATGAATCGGGTTTCCCGTCGCGAGCGCGCGACTGGTCAGTCCCTGCTTCGCGTCCAGAACCTTCGGAAGTTCATTGGTCACGTCGATACCGAAGGTCTGCATGAGCTCCATCCGGGTGCCGGTGTCGGCGTACAGCACGCCCGAGTTGGCGCCGCAGATGCTCGCAAGCCCCTTGAGGATCTTGTCGGTCACGATCTCAAGATCCATCGTGCCCGAGAGCTCTGCAAGGAGCGCGCGCGTCGTGCTCTCGACCGAGATACGGCGGCCGATCGCCTCCGCCATTCCGTTGAACGCAGTCGACATCTCACCAATGAGATCGTCGCTCGTGACGGCCAGCATGCAGTCGTCCGCGCACTCACCACCCGTCCCCTCCGCACGCGCGACCGATTCGTTGATGTGAGTCATCCCGTCGACGACCCGGCGCATCTCCCGCGTCACGAAGATGCGGAAGAGCATGAAGTTCGCGGCACCGACGGTCAGACCGGCTCCCAGACACATCGCGAAGAAACGCACGGACATCGCCTCGGATGACCCGAGCGTCCACGACGCGAACGGCGGGAAGAGGATTCCGACCCCGATGCCGAACGAGATCATGGAAGCGAAGAGTTCTCGGAAGACGCTCCGACGTCTGCGCGCGAGCAGCGTCCGACCGTGGCCGGACTCAGGACCGTTACTCATGACTGGTTCCCCCTTCAGGAATATCGAGCATGCACCCTCTCACCGGTGAAGAATGCAAGACATGTGCCATCATCTGTGTGACCGGCGGCCGCCATGGAGGCCCGGAAAACCCGCATACACGGGGCCGTTCCTGCTGGAACCGACCCTCCGGGGGCGGTATCATGGGCAGTCGACATGCAGAGCGCGCGCCGTGACCCCGGGCACGCGATGACCGCCCGGTCGAATCAGGCTGCTCGAGGAGGCTTGAGAGATGCGTATCGCGATCGCCCAGCTCAACCCCACCATCGGAGACTTCTTCGGGAACCTCGCGAAGATCGAGCGGGCCCTTGAGGCCACGGCCTCCGCGGCGCCCGACCTGATGGTGCTCCCGGAGCTCTTCCTCACCGGCTACCCGCCGCAGGACCTTCTCGAACGCGACTGGTTCATCGATGCGGCCGAGCACGCGCTCGACCGGCTCGAGGGCATCTCAGCGCGGTACCCGCAGACCGGCATCCTCGTCGGCACGATACGCCGCACGGGGACGATCATCGGCAAGGGTCTTCACAACTCCGCTGTGCTCCTCCGCGCCGGCGCCGTCGAAGCGACCGTTCACAAGATGCTGCTCCCGACCTATGACGTCTTCGACGAGGCGCGGTACTTCGACGCGGCGACAGCGACCTCGATCGTGGAGTTCAACGGTCACCGTCTCGGCGTGACGGTCTGCGAGGACGCCTGGAACGACCCCTCGCTCTGGCGCACCACCATCTACGGCGCCGATCCTGTCGCGGAGCTCGCCGCGCAGGGCGCAACCGTTCTCATCAATCTCTCCGCGTCGCCGTTCTATGCGGGGAAAGACGAGGTGCGCTATCGGTTGATGTCGGGCCACGCCGAGCGCCACGGATGCCCGGTCGTCCTCGTCAACCAGGTCGGCGGGAACGACGAGCTCATCTTCGACGGCCACAGCCTCTGCGTGCGCCCGGACGGTTCGCTCGCCGCATACCTCCCCGCTTTCGAGGAGAGCGTTGAGGTCATCGACGTCGACGTAGCCGCCGCAGCGGCGACGGCGACCGCCGCCGCGCCGCCCGCCATCGCGTTCGAGCCCGACAGCCGCATCGCGTCCGTCCATCGGGCGCTCGTGCTCGGGCTCCGGGACTACGTCTCGAAATGCGGGTTCGAATCCGTCCTCGTCGGGCTCTCGGGCGGCATCGATTCGGCCGTCGTCTGCGCGCTGGCCGCCGAGGCCGTCGGCCCGAAGAACGTGCTCGGCGTGACGATGCCGTCACCGTACTCGTCCGAGGGAAGCGTCACGGACTCCGAGGCGCTCGCGGCGAACCTCGGTGTTCGCTTCGAGAACATCCCGATCGGCGACACGCTCGCCGCCTACCGGGAGATGCTCGCGGGACAGCTCGACGGCGAAGGTGTGACGCTCACCGAGGAGAACATCCAGGCGCGAATCCGGGGGAACATCCTCATGGCGCTCTCGAATGAAACGGGCGCGCTGCTGCTCTCCACGGGGAACAAGAGCGAGATCGCAGTGGGGTACTGCACGCTGTACGGGGACATGAGCGGCGGCCTCTCCGTCATTGCCGACGTTCCGAAGACGATGGTCTACGAGCTCGCGCGGCACATCAACGAAGGCGGCGAGATCGTCCCGCAGTCGACGCTCGACAAGCCACCGTCGGCGGAGCTTCGCCCTGATCAGCTCGATCAGGACAGCCTGCCACCGTACGACGTGCTCGACGGCATCCTCGACCTCTACGTCGATCAGGGCGCGTCGCCGAAAGACATCGTGTCAAACGGTATCGACCGCAAGACGGTCGAATGGGTCGTTGCCGCGGTCAACCGCAACGAGTACAAGCGGCGACAGGCCGCGCCCGGGCTCAAGGTCACGAGCAAGGCGTTCGGGACGGGCCGGCGCATGCCGATCGCGGCGAAGTACGACCCCTGGAGCGAATAGGACAGCGAGTCAACACGGCGGGCCCGGCACGACGCCGGGGCACGCGCCACACTACGCACCGGAAGGGACGCGCATCGTGAGAGACGCAAGACTTGAGAAGTTCGCGAAGGTCCTCGTTCACTACTGCCTCGGTCTCGAGAAAGGCCATTCCCTGCTCATCCGCGGCGAGACCGTCGCCGCGCCCCTTGTCCACGAGGTCTATGCCGAGGCGCTCCGGGCGGGGGCGCACCCCATGCTGAGGCTTGCCCTCCCGGACATGACCGAGACCTTCTACAACAACGCGAAGAGGCACCAGCTCGAACATGCAAGCCCGTTCGCACAGCACGAGATCGAAAACATCGACCGGCTGATGTCGATTCGCGCTACCGACAACACAAAGGCCATGTCGAACATCGATCCGAAGCGGCAGGCCGTCGCGCGCAAGTCGCAGACCACGTGGATGCAGACCTTCCGCGACCGCTCAGCCGCCGGTGACCTTCGGTGGTCGCTCACGCAGTACCCGTGCAGCGCCTACGCGCAGAACGCCGAGATGTCGCTCTCGGAGTACGAGGACTTCGTGTTCCGCGCGTGCATGCTCCACAGGAAGGATCCTGTCGCCGCCTGGCGCTCGGTCCACCGCAAGCAGGCGAAGTTCTGCAAGCGGCTCGACCAGGCGAAGAAGCTCCGCATTGTCCGCGAGGGGACCGACCTCACAATGAGCGTCGCCGGGCGGACGTGGATCAACAGCGATGGTCGCACGAACATGCCGTCCGGTGAGGTCTTCACCGGTCCGGTCGAGGACACCGTCGAGGGCAGGGTCCGCTACTCCTTCCCCGCCATCTGGGGCGGGCGCGAGGTGCACGGCATCGAGCTGACCTTCAAGAAGGGCAAGGTCGTCAAGGCGACGGCGGAGAAGGGCCAGGACTTCCTCCATGCCACGCTCGACACCGACGAGGGCGCGAGATTCGTCGGCGAGGTTGCCGTCGGCACGAACTACAACATCCAGAAGTTCACGAAGAACATCCTGTTCGACGAGAAGATCGGCGGCACGGTCCACATCGCGGTCGGCGCCTCGTACCCGCAGTCCGGCGGGAAGAACACCTCGAGCGTGCACTGGGACATGATCACCGACATGCGTGACGGCGGCCGCATCTATGCGGACGGCAAACTCATCTACAAGGACGGTCAGTTCATCTTCGGCTAGCGGCCGGGAAGGCTGACAACCAACGACTCTGACAATCAGCGGTTCTGATAGGCGATTTGAACGGAGGACACGGTGCGAGACGAAAGATACGCGAAGCTGGCAGAGGTGCTGGTCAACTACTCGGTCGCGGTCGAGCGCAAGCAGCTCGTCCAGATCAGCGGCCCGACGATCGCGGAGCCGCTGATGACCGAGGTCTACCGTGCGGTCATCAAGGCGGGCGGCTACGCCGCCACGCGGCCGTACTTCCCGGGGCTCAGCGAGATCTTCTACTCCGGGGCGAAGAAGCATCAGCTGGAATACGTCAGCCCGCTCTCGAAGTTCGAGACCGAGACGATCGACCGATTCATCACGATCTGGGGCGACGAGAACACCAAGGCCCTTTCGAACGTCGACCCGGAGAAGCAGAAGCTGCGAAGCCGTTCGAACCGGGAGCTCTTCCAGCGGTTCCTCGAGCGCGAGTCCGCCGGCGAGATCAAGTGGGTCGGGACGCAGTTCCCGTGCAACGCCTCGGCGCAGGACGCAGAGATGTCGCTCAGGGAGTACGAGGACTTCGTGTTGAACGCCTGCCTGGTCAACCTCAAGGACCCCATCGCCGCGTGGAAGAAGATCCACAACAAGCAGAAGCGGATCTGCAACAAGCTCAACAAAGCGAAGACCATCCGCGTCGTGGCGAAGGACACCGATCTCAAGATGAAGGTCGGTGGCCGCAAGTGGATCAACTGCGACGGCCAGGCCAATATGCCCGATGGCGAGATCTTCACGGGCCCGATCGAGGATTCGGTCGAGGGGAAGATCGCCTTCTCCTTCCCCGCCTGCTACGCCGGGCGCGAGGTCCACGGCGTCAGACTCACGTTCAAGAAGGGCAAGGTCGTGAAGGCGTCGGCCGACAAGGGCGAGGACTTCCTACTGGCGATGCTCGACACCGACGAGGGCGCTCGCCGCGTCGGCGAGTTCGCCATCGGTACGAACTACAACGTCCAGAAGTTCACGAAGAATACGCTCTTCGATGAGAAGATCGGCGGCACGATCCATATGGCACTCGGCGCGTCGCTCCCGGAGTCCGGCGGCGTCAACGAGTCGGGCATCCACTGGGACATCGTCAACGACCTCCGCGGCGGCGGCACCATCTACGCCGACGGCAAGGTCATCCACAGGGACGGCAAGTTCGCGCTGAAGTAGCCACGGTTCCGGCGCATGGAAGCCGGGCCCGGGACGGAGGTCATGATGCAGGTCGACTGGGCAGAGGTCTTCAGGATCGAGAACGCCGAGAACTGGCTGGTGACCAGCGGGATTCGCGTCGTCGCCATCCTGATAGGAGCGTTCCTGATATCGGCGGGCGCGTCGTTCCTGAGCCGCCGGGCCGAACGGCTGTTCGACGACGACGACCCGACGACGATGAACGCGAGGGAGAAGCGCGCGGCGACACTCGGCAAGGTCATCCGCAATACCATCCGGGTCGCGGCATGGGTCATCGCGCTCCTGCTCATTCTCCGTGAGATCGGGATTGACATCGCACCGATGCTCGCGGGCGTCGGGATCGCCGGCATCGCCATCGGCTTCGGCGCGCAATCTCTCGTCCGCGACATCGTGGCGGGGCTCTTCATCCTCGTTGAGAACCAGTTCGACGTGGGTGACGTCGTCCGGGTGGCCGGGGTCGCCGGGAAGGTAGAGAAGATCACGCTGCGGTCGACGACACTGCGTGATTCGGAGGGCAAGGTCCACATCATCCCGAACGGGAAGATGGACGTTGTGACGAACATGACCAGGACCTTCTCGAAGTTCGTCATCGACATCGGCGTCGCCTACGAAGAAGACGTGGACGAGGTGATGACCGTCATCAAGAAGGTCGGCGATGAGATGAACGCTGATGCGGAGATCGGCAGCAAGATCATCGGCCCGTTCGAGGTGCTCGGTGTTCAGGACCTCGCCGACTCGGCCGTCGTCATCCGGGCGCAGTTCACGACCAAACCGATAGAGCAGTGGGGCATCGGTCGCGAGTTCCGACGCCGCATCAAGAAGGCGTTCGACGAGCGCGGGATCTCGATCCCGTTCCCCCAGCGTACGCTGCATATGGCCGACGCGAATCAGCGTGTGAGCCCAGAGGTCACAGAGGACGACGCGCAGGACTAGCCGCCGTGCGTCACCCACTCGGGAGGACGACATGTTCAGCAACATCCTCGTCGCGGCCGACGGCTCCATGGGCTCCGATCACGCCGTCAGCGCCGCCGCCGAGATCGCCGCTGCGTTCGGCGCCAAGCTCACGGTCTGCCACGTCTTTCACATCCCCGAGACGTACCGTGACGACCTCATCGGCCCCCTGCGCGATTCCATCCGCCAGGACGGCGAGGACATCCTCGCCCACGCGGTCAAGGTCGCGGCCGGCTTCGGCGTCGAGGCCGACTCGAGACTCCTGTCCACGGGCCATCCGGCAGAAGCCATCACCACACTCGCGGAAGAACTCGGCGTGGGGCTCATCGTGCTTGGCGCGCGCGGGAAGTCGACCGACGGCTCGCGCGAGATCGGGTCGGTGGGAAGCGCCATTGCCGCGGGGGCGAAGGCATCGGTGATGATCGTGAGACGAAAGATCGCTCAGCGGTAGAGCTGCCGGAGCAGGTCCGCCAGAGCAGATCTCTAGAGCAGGTCTGCTAAAGCAGTGTTGAGGCGATCGCGGAGAGCGAGGAGAGAAACTCGTAGACCTCCTGCGGGTCGCGCACGAAGAGCTCGGCTCCGGTCGGGCGCGGCTTGTTCGCAACGAGGATGCCGACGGCGGCGGGAACATCGTCCTCAGCATCCTCCTCTACAAACCACGGAATGTCCGGCAGACTGGCTTCTGACCAGACATTGACCGCCTCGAAAGCGTCCTCGTCCGTCACGTCGTCCCCGACATAGATGGCGAGGGCGCTTCCTGCGTCCGCCTCCCGGAGGATATGGATGAGCGCGTCGCCCTTCCCCCATCCGGCCATCCTCGCCTCGACAACGCCGTCCCCATAGAGAACCTCGAGAGCCGATGCGGTGTCGACGCGGCGGACCGTCGCGGTGAAACGCTGGATCGCATCGCTCGCCGCCTTCTTCGGCGCGAGCGCCGTATGGAGGACGAGACCGTAGCCGCGGTTCTCGATCTCGATACCGTCGAGGGAGTCCAGGGCTCGATGCACCTCGAGCTCGGCGTGATGGAGCACGGTCGCCGCGGTCTCGCCCTCGACGGGGTAGATGATGGGACGACCGGGGATGCTGATCTCAAACCCGCGTTGGCCGATGTAGCCGATGCTGGGAATCCCGACAAGGCGCCGGAGTTCCTCGACGGGGCGTCCGCTGATGATGAACACGGAGAACGAGTCCACCTCCCCCAGCTGGGTCAGCCGGCGGAGAACAGAGCTCGGCGGACGGATGGCCTCGCCGCGGGGCCCCGAGACGAGCGTGCCGTCGTAGTCCAGGAACAGATAGACACGGCCTGCCGCGCCCAGCGCGCGAGAGAGAAGATCAACCTCCTCCGTCACGTGTCGGGGATACTCCAGACCGTTGACCTCGACGACCATTCCGTCACTCCAGGGCAAAAGAAAGCCGGGGCGGCGAGCCATTAGATGCTAACACAAGGCTCCACCGCCCCGGTAGGTTCAAGCGCTTACTTCAGAAGCACCATCTGCTTCTGGTCGATCTCACTGCCGGCCTGCAGACGGTACATGTAGACACCGCTCGCGACGGCGCGGCCGTCGTCACTGGTGCCGTCCCAGACGACCGAACGGAAGCCGGCGTCCTGCTCCCCGTCCACGAGCGTCCGGACGAGCTTACCGGCAACGTTGTAGACTTCCACCTTCACATCGGCCGCCTGCGGCAGCTGGTAGTGGATGACCGTCGTCGGGTTGAACGGGTTCGGCGCGTTCTGCTTCAGCGAGAAGAGCGCCGGGATGATGGTGTCATCCACGCCGGTCTCCGGACCCGTGCTCGTGATCTCGATATCGTCCACGTACCAGCCCTCCTCCGAGACGTAGCCGTCGGAGGCGAACCGGAAGCGAATCTGAACCGTATCGTTCTCGTACGCCGTGAGGTCGAACGTCACCTCGGTCCAGGCGATCTCACCGGACCAGCAGGGCGTGCCCTCGGGAAGCGGGTTGGCCGTATTGTCGTTCTTCGCGTGGCTGTAGCCACCGACCGGAACGAGCGTGGCCCACGTGGCGCCGCCGTCATCGCTGATCTCAACGAGGCCGCAGTCCCACGCCAACGTCGAACTCTCTTCCTCGGCGAACATGTAGTGCCACATCGTCATCTCGCCATCGGTGCCGAGACAGATGTCCTGCGTGTAGAGCGCGCCGTCTGCCGAGTTGGCGTAGACCGCGGAACCGGCGCCGCCGAACTTCCAGCTGTGGCTCGTGCTGTGGCTGCGGTACGTCTCAACGTGCCACTGATCCACAAAGCCGCCGGTCACGGAGCCGTGCGTCCAGCCGCCCTCGCCCGCCTCAACATCGTCAGCGAACTCATTGCCCGACGTGAGGATCGAGAACGACGTGCTCGCCGTGTAGCCCCAATCACCCGTGATGTCGAGATCGAACGAGACCTCGTAGAAGCCCGGGCAGGTCGGAAGCAGCGTCGCGCGGAGGCTCGTGAAGTCCCCGGTCGACGACGCGTTGATGAACGGCAGACCTGACGAGTCGTCGGTGATGACCACGTACGGGTCCGTCGAGCTGAGCGTCGCGCTCAGGTTCGTGGCGATCGCGCTGCCGGCGTTCGTCATCGAAACGGTGAGATCGACAGCCTCGCCGGGCTCGATACAGCCGTTGCCGTTGCCAGGTGTGTCGTCCGCCTCGTGGCTCGCGTACAGGAGCGCCGGAGCCGAGACCTGGACCGTGAATCCGGAGAGCCAGTTCCCCTTGTCATCCGAAAGAATGTCGAGATCGAACGAGACGATCTCTCCATCCGGAGCGGACGACGAGATGACGACGGTGTAGTCATCGGCCGAGGCCGCCGTTCCGTCGGCCGGGATGGCGCCGAACGTCTCGTAGTCGTCGGTGATGGTGGCGTAGCCGCTGGTCGTTGAGAGCGTGCCGCGGACGTTCGTCGCCGGGTCGGTGCCGACGTTCTCGAGCGTCACCGGAAGCTCGACCGTCTCGCCGGCATTGACTATGCCGTCGGCGTTTCCGCTGCTCTCGCCGCTCGTGTCGTCGTCGATCGTGGAGCTCTGGTAGACGACGAACGCGCCTGCCGCCGGAGCGACTTCGAGACTACCCTCGTACACGAGGAAGTCGTGCGCGAAGGCCTTGATGTACAGCGTGCCCGGGACGTCCGGACTCGGCGAGAGCGTGACATCGCCGGAGCCGTTCGTGACGCCCGTGGCGTAGATCGAGTAGTCATCGTAGTAGGCCGTCACGGTCGCGCCTTCGACGCCCACGCTGACGGTCACGTCGGGCTGGCCAACGACCATGCCGCTCGGGTGCGAGACGCTGAGCGCCGTCGGCGAGGCGGTCCACAGGTGCATGGCCGGGTCACCGAAGACGTTGAGCTCGTAGTAACACCAGCGGTTCGCGCCGTAATCGATGGCCCAGATGTTATCAACCTTGGAGTCGTCGTTGACCTCACCGACCGGGTAGATGCCCTCGCCGGTCATGGCGTCGATGAACTCCCTGTGGAAGTACTGCGACGAGCCGTTCGTTCCGCCCGGATCGCCCCACCCGTACCGCGAGTTCATGACCTCGGCAACCGCGCCGTCGTCATCGACGTTGAACTCCTCAGCGAAGCAATCACCCACGTAGGTGCCGACCGACGTGTCTCGGTTGTCGAACGCGCCGCCGTAGCAGCCCTGTGAGTAAACGAAATTGTAGCTGTGAACGGTGCCGTCATTATCAAAGGACGGAATGTCCGAGGTCGTCATCTTCATCGCGTAGGTCGTGCTGCAGTGACCGAGATGGTTCACGATGTTGAGACCGCTCTCCATCATCGAGATGAGCGTGGCCTTCGTCCACGTCCCATCCATGTCGTAGAGCGTGTCCGTGGTCATCGTACCCGGCATGCCGACCGTGGTGTAGCCGTTGTTCGACGAGCCGTAGCGGACTTCGTCCAGGTAGGTCCCGCCGTACGTCAGCGGGCTCGACCAGAGAAGCTCGCCCACCATCAGCGCCTCATCGGACTCTGAGACGATCGGCGAGTTGATGTAGCGCGTGACCTTCGTTACGAAGTTCTGAACATCGGAGGCTGTGCTCACGCACGCGCGACCGACCGCGACGTCCGGGTAGAGATCGTCCTCACCCGGCTCACCCCAGTAACCGTCGCCGTCATCGTTCCACGTTCCGTCCAGACCGCCGTAGTACAGGTCGGCCGGGATGTCCGCGTCGGACTCGCCGTAGTCGGTGTTGGAGTAGAGACCGCGGTGTTCGACACCGTTGGCGTCCATCGCGTCACCGACGATGAGCACGTAGTCGACATCCCACGTGTTGTAGGCGTCGATAATGAAGTTGCGGACCTGCTCAGCCTCGTCCGTGCCGGTGTAGTTCAGCGCGATCCAGCTGGTGAGGAAGACACCGGCCTTGTGACCCATCGTCGTCTCGAAGTCGACGAGGTCATCAAGGTAGCTGTCCCACGAACTGGTGGTGATGATCAGGTAGTTGTAGTTGAGCGCCGCGTCCAGCGCGCGAGACACGGGCGCCGCCGGCGTGATCGCCTGGTAGGCGGTCGCGGCGAGCGGATTGTCGACGATGCGGTCGAGACGGGCGATCGTCGCGTCGTCCTGACGGACACGCTCAACGACCGTGCGGCCCTGCGAGGCGTCGGGAGCCGTCGTCACGACGACGTCCATGCTCGCGTAGTACGCAAGGCGGCCGGTCTCGGGCTCGTACTCCATGGGATGGATCGCCGATGAGGCGATTCCGTACCCGCGGAACGTCCCCGTCTTCGGCTCGTCGATCATCCTGTCAGGGTAGCTGCCGCGGATCCCGTAGATCTCGGGGTCCGGGCCGAAGGTCTCGAAAGGACCCTCGAAGCTCAGCGGGTACTGCGCCTGTCCGGGCTCGACGGTGTAGCCGTCGCCGAGAACAACGAGTTCACCGGGGACGACCGAGATGTCGACCGCGACCTCGCCGGGCGGGAGCAGGATGCTGGCGCCGACCATCGGAAGGACGGGTGCGCCGGGTGCGCCGAAGTGCCAGGCACCATCCATCTGGATACGGTGATAGCCGTCAACGAGCTTCACCGTCGGTTCGGCGAACTCGTAGTGCTGCGTGACGACACCAGCAGGGGCGCTGCCGGCAACGAGAAGGACGGCCACGACGGCGAGCGCCATCAGCCGCGTCCTTCGATTCAGAGCCAGAGCCATCTTTGCCTCCTTTGACGGTCGGGCCACCGCGCGGCGCCTCCCGTCAGCTGAGTCCGGGGTCTCCCCCTGTCCATTCCATCCGAGTATCTGCGCACCGAGCCGCCTCACGCGGCCCGGCATGTGTCGATACGGTGCGATTTCGACAATTCTCCCGATTGGGTGGAATCGCCGTAACCTATGATAAATTATACCAGTTAGCAAGGATGGATTCAACGATAATCCCCAAGATGTGGTAGAATCCACCCGTCGGCAGCGACATCAGACTGATATGAAGCTTCGCTCACAAGCTCCCGTATGCTCACAGGTTGTACCGGATGAACCACGAGGATTGAATGCGATTCGGCATCCACGTCCCGAAACAGAGAACGATGACCGCGACCGCTGAGTATGCGCGCGACATCGGATGCGAGACGATGCAGATCTTCTCGGGCAATCCCATGTCCTGGAGGACCGGCCGGCTCGACCCGCGCGACGCTGAAGGATTCGTCACGGTCACGCGCGCTGCCGGGATCGCTCCGGTGCTCGTGCACACCCCCTACCTCATCAACATTGCCGGACCGGACCCGGAACTCAAGCGCCGTTCGACAGAAGGGCTCGTCGACGCCCTCGAACGAGCAGCGGACCTGGGAGCGGGCCCCGTCGTCGTCCATGCGGGAAACCACAAGGGCTCCGGACTCGATGCCGGGATCACGGCCGCTCACGAGACGATCGCGGCGGCGCTTGACCGCGCACGCGGCGGCGCGACGCTCGCCATTGAGAATGGGGCCGGAATGGGGACCGCCATCGGCGTGACGCTCGAGGAACTCGGGCGTATCGTCGAACCGTTCCCTGCGGACCGGGTCGGCGTTCTTCTCGACACCGCCCATCTCTGGGCGATGGGGTACGACATGCGCATTCCCGAGGAGGTCGAGCGTCTGGCCGACGACACGGAGAGCGGTCCCGGTCTGGACCGGCTCTACGCGCTCCACGCGAACGATTCGCTCAAGGAGCTTGGCGCCAGACGCGACCAGCACGCGATGTGGTCGGACGGCGTGATGGGGTTCGGGGCTCTCCGCAATCTGATCAGGTCGCCCCGGATCGGCGATGTGCCGTCCGTGTTCGAGGTCCCGGGTGACACCCCGGAGTTCGACCGGCGGCGGCTCGCCTCGATGCGCCGGCGCGACGGGCGCTACGGGACCCGCGCCCGGGCCCGGGCCTCCCGCGACTCCGACTAGCCCCGAGCTGCACCCGCCGACCCACGCGGTACCCGCCGGAACTCCCTCTTCCTTCAACCTTTACGCCGTTCGGCGTGTCAAAACCCGTGACTCGCTCAAGAAGCCCGTGCTCTGCGTCATCCCCCTGCGCGCCGTCAGGCGCCAGGAGGAAGACGGAGTCGCCCTCCCATGCGGGGCGCGGACTCCCCTCACATACATCGTTGACGCAGGCACCAGAGCCGCAGGGCGGGTATCGGCACCCCTCCACGGGGGTTCAGCCGGTCGGCCAAAGGACCCCTGGCCCTCACTGCCGGCGCGTCCGCGCCCGCTCTGCGGCCGGTGCGAAAACTGAATACTCGATATCCCCTGGGGGCGGGGAATGGTCAATTGCCCCCCCTCTAGCCAGGCGGTGGGTCACCGAATCGGCCGGTGGCCCACCGCTGTTGTTCTTCCCCCGGCGACCCGCCTGCCACCCGGACGGGCTTCGATCCAGGCCTCACCGCGCCCCACTTCCTGCCCAAGCTGTGGGGCTTTTGCTTGCATTGAGCACACCTCATCGGGTACAATCCACGTGTCCCAAAAACTATCAGTGTCTTTGCCCCGTCGGCTGGACCGTGATGACCAGACGCGACCCTGAACGTGTGTCGTGAGTGGTCTGCGTACCCGGCGGAAACGAATATGGCCGGCGTCGTCTTCCCGATGGCGCCGGCGAGCACTATCCGGCAGACACGCAGCAAGGAGGTTCCATGCCCACATCACTCAAGGCGGGAGACCGGGCGCCGAGCTTCAAGGCCGAGACAGCCGATGGCTCCATTCTCGCTCGCAAGGACCTCGCGAAGAAGCCGTACGTTCTGTACTTCTACCCGCGCGACAACACGCCCGGCTGCACCCGCGAGGCGCAGTCGTTTCGTGACGCGATGCCGAAGCTCAGGAAGCGCGGCGTCGCGGTGGTCGGTGTGAGCACGAACAGCGTGAGCTCACACCAGCGCTTCACGGCGAACCACGAACTCCCCTTCCCGCTGCTCGCCGACACCGGCGGCAAGATCGCGACCGCGTACGGCGTACTGAAGGAGAACGGCAAGTCGGCCGAGCGCGCAACGTTCCTCGTCGATGCCAGGGGCGTCATCCGCAGAGTGTGGCCAAAGGTGACGGTCACCGGTCACGCGCAGGATGTGCTCGATGCGATCGACGAACTCGGGATCTGACCCGGCGCCCGGGGCTCAAGACAACAGGACAGACACCGCATGAACAGGATCACCGCTATGAAGATCGAGCGACCGGATGTCGACGACGTGAGGCTTGTGGTGAGACCGGCGCGCGCATCCGACCGAGACGCCGTCATCGAAATGTCGAAACACATCTGGGGCGGCCTCGACTACCTCCCGCACGCATGGGACAGGTGGCTGGACGACCCGAACGGAGGGCTGCTCACCGTTCTGCTCGACGGAGAGCCGGTCGGCGTGTCGAAGGTGACACTTCTCTCCCCCGGCGAGGTCTGGCTTGAGGGTCTCCGGCTGCATCCGAAGCTGCACGGGCTCGGCCTCACGAAGCAGATCAACCGCGTCTCGTTCCGCGAGGCGATGAAGCACGAACCGAAGAGCATCCGCTACGCCACCGGCGTGGGCAACGCGGCGTCCCGCCACCTCGGTGAGACCCGCGGGTTCTGGCTCGCTGCGAAGACACACTGGACCTGGGGCAAGAGCATCAGCAAGGGGAACCTCTCCGGGCGAATCGCGTCGTTGGGCGAGCTGGACGAAGTGCTCGACTTCATCCAGGGGACCGACTGCTATCGCGACACGAGCGGCCTCCTCGCCGTCGACTGGAAGTTCCTCGAGCTCAAGCGCGCGCGTGTACGCGACCTCATCCGGGCGGGGCGCGTCCTCATCCTCCCGCGACAGAGCGCCGTGCGCGCGGCCGCGATCTACGAGCGGACCTCCTTCGATGGCCAGAGTCTCTGTCTCGGGTTCGTCGACGGACCGGACGCCGATGTCCGGGCGCTCGCGCGCGACGTGCTCAGGATCGCCGGGCGCGCCGGTCTCAAGGAGGCCAGCGCAATGCTGCCGGTCGGTCGCGTCTCCGACCTCGTCTTCGACGCCGGGTACGATCTCATTGAACCCGCGAAGGCGGTCGCGTACGAGCTGGGCCCGCGCGGCGCCGATCGACTCGGCGAGTCGTTTGAGGACACGCTCCGGCGCACGCTCCACGCGCACGAGGCCGAGGCGGCCGAGGCGCTCACGGATATCCTGATGGAGAACGCCCCTGACGGACTCTCCCGCATCAACGTGCAGGACTTCGTCTTTCGGAATCTGCTCCCGGACGCGACGCGCGACCTGTTCGGCCAGCTTGAGCGCGTCACGGTGCGTATCAAGGAGTGGGATCTGCGCAACATCGCGCGCTCGATCATCGATCATCTCATTGAAGAACACGGAATGGGCGCGGAGTTCACGCGGTTCGGCAAGTCCGGCGTCGCCTTCTTCTACGCCGGGAAGCCGGTCGTCCGCCTGCGCTTCCACAGAGCCGACTTCGACGTCGTGCTCGGTCCGGGGTTCGGACCGTGCTTCAGCAGGAAGAGCCGGTTCGCCGCCGAGCGGGTCACCTTCGAGAGCCGGCATCGCGACCGCAAGACGGGCCGCTACGAATCAATGACGCTTCGCGTCACCGGACCCGCGCACAAGCGGTCGGCCAGACGCGCCATCGATACGATGATGCGATGCGCCAGGAGGCATGCGGAGCGCGAGGCGAGGAAGCGCTAGTTCCCGCGACCGGACAGCAATAGAGAGAGGGGCGCCCGCATGGGACGCCCCTCTTCTTCGTTCATGTCCGCGGCGGCTACTTCTTGCGCCGCGTGGTCTTCTTCTTGCGTGCCGTCTTCTTCTTGGCAGCCACCTTCTTCTTCGGCTTCGCCTTGGCCTTGGCCGTCTTCTTCTTGGCGGCCGTCTTCTTCTTCGGCTTCGCCTTGGCCTTGGCCGTCTTCTTCTTGGCAGCCGTCTTCTTCTTCGGCTTCGCCTTGGGCTTGGCCGTCTTCTTCTTAGCAGCCGTCTTCTTCTTAGCAGCCGTCTTCTTCTTCGCGGCCGGCTTCGGAGCGGCAGCCGCCAGCTTCTTCATCTTGAGATCGTAGAGCCGCTTTGCCTCGACGACGATGTGCTCAGCCGAGACCTCGAACTCCTTGACGAGCTCCCACGGAGCACCGGACTCGCCGAAGCGGTCCTTGACGCCGATCATGCCGATGATGACCGGCTTGCCGTAGAGCTTCTCGCTCTGCGAGATCACACCCGCGACCTTGTTGCCGAACCCGCCGACCTGGTGTTCCTCGGCCGTGACCACGACGCCGGTGTCCGCAGCTGCCTTCACGATCGCGGTCGTGTCGAGCGGCTTCACCGTATGGACGTTGAGGACACGCGTCTCGATGCCGTACTCGGCCTTGAGGATCCAGGCCGCTCGCATCGCCTCGGGCACTGACGGTCCGCACGCGATGATCGAGAGATCCTCGTTCTCGTTCTTGTACTTCGAGGCGAACGTGTGCTCGAACGCGTCCTTGAACTTCGGCTTGGTCTTCCGGAAGCGGATGACGTTGGCCTTCCCGAACTTGTACGGCGTCTTCATGTCGGTGACGACCGGGGTCGCCTCGCGTGCGAAGCGCACGTACTTCGGACCTTTCACCTTGAACAGAAGATGCTCGCACGCCCGCTTCGTCTCGATCGAGTCACACGGCACTTCGACGCTCATATTGGGAATGCCGCACATCTGGTAGAGCTCTTCGAGAGCCTGGTGCGTCGCGCCGTCGGGACCGACCGACACACCCCCGTGAGCGCCGGCGATGAACACGTTGAAGTTGCCGTACGCGACCGTCGTTCGGAGCTGGTCGAGATTGCGACCGGACGCGAACACACCGTAGGTGCCGAAGACCGGAAGCTTGCCTTCCTTCGCAAGACCGGCGGCGGCCGACGTCGCCGACTGCTCGGCGATCCCCATTGAGAACCAGCGGTCCGCCCGTTCGGGATGGTTCTCATAGAACTGACTGATCGTGATCGACCCGGAGATGTCGGCGCCGAGCGCCACAACCCTCTTGTCGCCGCCGCGGTCCGCGAGCGCGCGACCGAAGCCCTTGCGGGTCGGGTCCATCTCGGCCTTCATGTTCCGCGTCTTGTTCCAGAAGTAATCCTTCGAGAACTTCGGCTGCTTGGCCTCGAGATGCTTCTCGGCCTTCTTCTGCCAGTCCTCGGCCTTCTTGAGCATCCGCTTGACGGGGAACTTCTTGTCGAGACCGAACTGCTTGAGTGCCGACCACATCTCCTCGGTATTCGGCGCCTTGCCGTGCCAGCCCGCGACGTCTTCCATGAAGTCGACGCCCTTGCCCTTCACCGTCCGAGCGACGATGACAGTCGGCCTGTCCTTGATCGATGCGGCCATCTCGAACGCGTCGACGATCTCCTGCATGTCGTGACCATCACACTCGACGATCGCCCAACCGAACGAACGGTACTTCTCCTTGAGACAGTCGACGCACATGACATCGTCGACCCAGCCATCGATCTGAAGTCTGTTCGCGTCGATGACGGCGCAGATGTTGTCGAGCCCGAAGTGCCCGGCCTCCATCGCCGCCTCCCAGACCTGCCCCTCCTGCTGCTCGCCATCTCCCATGAGGCAGTAGATGCGCTGGTCCGTCTTGTCGATGCGCGCCGCGAGGGCCATGCCGACCGCGATCGAGAGACCTTGGCCGAGCGAGCCGGTCGAGGCCTCGACACCATCGAGCTTGAGCCAGTGCGGATGACCCTGGAACGGCGAGTAGAGCTTGCGGAGCGTGACGACATCTTCGATGTTGAAGTAGCCGGCCATGCCAAGCCCGATGTAGAGCGCGGGAGCCTTGTGTCCGGCCGACCAGACGATGCGGTCGCGCTTCTTCCAGAAGGCATCCTTCGGATCATGGTTCGCGACGTGAAGATAGAGCGCCGCGGTGATGTCCATGATCGAGAGCGTTCCACCCGAGTGACCCGAGCCGGACGCGTTGAGCGCGACCATGTTGTAGCCGCGCATCTCGTTCGCGGCAGTCTCGAGCTCGGCGATGGTGTACGCCTTCCTGATCTTGCCGGTCTTCGAGTTCATTATCGGCATGCTGACTCTCCTCCTCGCGCCGCCCGACACGGTCAGGCGGTCACTTCGGTGCCGACCCTGTGTGACCGAGAATTCATGTCGTTGTACCCGGAAAGGCCCCTAGCTAAGGGCCAAATCCGACTATCAAGGGTAGCATGGAGGTGTGGATGTGTAAAGCAAGATACGGTGAGGAAACCGGGGCCGCAGGCGCCTGCCGCCCAGGCCCCGGGTAGTCCTTTCGGTGTCGCTACTTCACCACGCCGAGCTTCCGCAGGCGGTCCGCCTCGGGCTTCGAGACACGGACGCGGACATCGATGCAGTCCTCGCCCACGTCGCGGGAGAGCACGTCTCCCCGCTCGTGGAGCCTCGCGAGAAGCCTCCCGTCATCGTGCGGCACAGCCACGTTGACGACCTCCTCGTGTCCCTCGACGAACGCGCAGATCGCGTTCCGAAGCTCCTCGACGCCCTTTCCTTCGATGGCGCTCGTCAGCAGCGCCCCGGGATACGTCCGCTGGAGCCGTTCCAGCTCGGCGGTGTCCGTCACCCGGTCGACCTTGTTGAACACAATGCGCGTCGGCTTCTCCGTCACGCCGATATCCGCGATGACCGTGTCCGCGAGCTCGAGATAGTGCTCGCAGTGCGGCCGCGACGCGTCGACAACGTGCAGCAGCAGGTCCGCCTCGGCGACCTCTTCAAGCGTCGCATGGAAGCTCACGACGAGATGATGCGGCAGCTTCTTGATCAGACCGACGGTGTCGGTCAGAAGCGCCGCGTGCCCGCCCGGAAGATCGATCCGACGCGTCGTCGCATCCAGTGTCGCGAACAGCAGATCCTCGGTGAAGACGTCGGCGTCCGCCAGCGCGTTCATCAGCGTCGATTTGCCGGCGTTCGTATACCCGACGAGCGCGACACGCGTCATCGTCCCGCGCTGCTTCCGCTGCACGGCACGGTCGGTCTCCACGCCCTCGAGAACCTTCTTGAGTATCTTCACTCTTGTTCGCACGAGCCGCCGGTCGCTCTCAAGCTGTGTCTCACCCGGTCCGCGCGTTCCGATGCCGCCGCCGAGACGCTCGAGATGATCCCACAGCCGCTTGAGCCTCGGCAGCTCGTACTCGAGCTGCGCGAGTTCGACCTGCGTGCGGGAGACCTTGGTCTGGGCCCGACTCGCGAAGATGTCGAGGATGAGCTCGGTCCGGTCGATGACCTTGATCTCGGTCGCCTTCTCGATCTCGCGTCCCTGCGCCGGCCTGAGATCGTTGTCGAAGATCAGCAGGTTGGCGTCGTGGAACTCCGCAGCGGTCTTGATGCGCTCCAGGAATCCCTTTCCGACGTAGGTCTTCCCGTCGATCCGTGTCCTGTTCTGCACGAAACGGTCGACAACCGTCGCCCCCGCCGTGCGCGCGAGCTGCGCGAGTTCGTCCAGCGACTCCTGCTCGACCTCAATGGAGCTGTCGGGCAGACTGACGCCGACGAGAATCGCGCGCTCTTCCTTGGCTTCGTATTTCTTCTTGATGATAGGCCTCCGAAACTGCTAGAGGTCCTGGGATTGGTTCGGGGAGTTGATGTTGCCGCTCTCGGAGAATGCGAACGTCTTGCGGATCGGACCCTTGCTGACGCCGACACTCCCCTCAAGCTTCCATTCGTGTTCTTCCCCATCCAGGATGCCCTCGAGAATCGTCTTGCCGCTCGACCACTTCAGGTCGAACGGAACACCAACTTCGACGGTCTCACCCGCGCCCACGCGAATCTCCATCTCGCGCGACCCGCGCGCAAGCTCCTCGCCGTCGCCGAGAATCACGTACTCGAGCCCATCGATGTCGGCGCCGAAGTCATTTGGATTCTCGAGCGAGGCCTGGAGCATCAGCTCCAGCCCGTCGGTCGAGATGCCGACGAGATCGACACCCTCGAGCCGGATGACCGGCTCCTGGATGCCCGAGCACGACGTGAGACAGATGGCGAGCGCTGCGAGCGACGCCACCGCCAACAGGGGTATGCGTGTCATCATGAGGGAACCTCCATGTAGAAACGTCAGTCGCCGGTCGTCCTCTCGAGCAATCCAACGAGTGATGAGACGAGCGTCTCGACGGCCGATTCGACACGCGTCGTCATCGGGACGTTCAACTCCATGCTCTCGACCTGAACGGCAACGAGGATGACGTCACACGTCATCGACTCGTGGAGCGCCCGCATGAACAGGCTGAGCGGGGCTCCGTGGGTCCCGAACATGTCGCCGACGACCTCGTGCTCGTGCGCGATATAGAGCTCTCCGGGTTCGGCCCCGAAGTCCGCGGCGTCGACGATGATGACCGTTCCCGGTGCGAAACGCCGGATCGGACCGACGAAGTTCTCGGGAACGAGCCCGCCGTCGATGACGCTCTCGGGGAACCGCTCCGCGACCCGCTCGGCCACGACGCAGCCGGCGGCGTCATCCGACCGCAGGATGTTGCCGGCCCCGAGCACGAGAACCGGGCCGCGATCGATCGACTCAATGATCTGCAGTGGTGTGTTTGTCATGAGGCGATTGAAACACAGTGATGGCTCACGAGGCAAACGCCGTGTGGAAACTGCTAGACAGCGCCGTCCTGGTCGAGCACCTCGCGGATGCTGCTGAGGAGGTCCTGGAGCGAGTACGGCTTCTGGAGGAATCTGAGGCCCTTCTCCCGAATGATGGGCCACTGGGACTTCTGGTCGGCGTATCCGCTGCTGAGAAGCACTGGAAGGTTCGGGTCCATCGAAATCAGTTCATCGACAAGCTGCACGCCGCTCTTCCCGGGAAGCACGACGTCGCTGAAGACCATGTCGAACATATGCCCTTCGCGCTCGAACGCCTCGAGACACTCCTCGGCGCTCCCGACATCGAGTACCTCGTATCCCTTCTCGCGAAGGGCACGCGACGCGAAGTCGCGAACCACGGGTTCGTCCTCGACGAGCAGGATCCGCTCGTCGTGTCCCTCGAGAACGCACTCGTCGATGGGCTTGTCGTCCGCGCTGGACGCGGCGCTCTGATCGGAGAGCCCGAGGTAGATACGGAACGTCGTCCCGAGTCCCGGCGAGCTGTCGACGCAGATCCAGCCGCCGTGCTGCTTGATGCAGCCGTAGACCACCGAGAGACCGAGGCCGGTCCCCTTCCCCTTCTCCTTCGTCGTGAAGAACGGCTCGAAGATGTGTTCGAGCGTCGCCCGGTCCATCCCAACTCCCTCGTCGGTCACCGAGAGACAGACGAAGTCACCCGTGTGCGCGTCCGGGCTCATTTTGCTCGCTTCGTCGTTGACCGTCACGTGCTCCGTGCGAATCGTCACGGTCCCACCGTCGGGCATGGCATCGCGGGCGTTGACCGCGAGGTTCAGGAGCACCTGCTCGATGTGAGACGGGTCGGCCGCCACGCACTCGAGGTCGCTGCCGAGCTCCGTGTCGAGCCCCAGGTCTTCTCCGATGAGTCGCTTGAGCATCGCCTGCATGTTGGAGACGGTCTTGTTGAGATCGATCGACCTCAGCTGGACCGGCTGCTTGCGGCTGAACGCGAGAAGTTGGTGCGTCAGCGACGCGGCGTGCTCGGCCGCGTCGAGTACGTTCTTCATCAGCTCGCGGTTCGCATCTCCCTCCGGCATCCGCCCGTAGAGCAGCTGCGAGTATCCGGAGATGGCCGTAAGCAGGTTGTTGAAATCGTGCGCGATGCCTCCAGCCAGACGCCCGACCGCCTCCATCTTCTGGGACTGCCGGAGCTCCTCTTCCTTCGCGAGCAGCTCGTGCTCGACGCGAATGCGTTCGGTGATGTCAACGGAGAGACCGATGATCCCGGCGATCTCGCCGTCATCGTTCCGGTACGGGATCTTGTCGGCCATCGCCCACTCCAGCGCGCCGGCGCGAACGACACCAGCGCGGCCGCTTTGACGCGAACCTGCCCTCATGATATAGTGCGCGCAATGCACTCCCTGGCAATCACCGAACGTCCCTGGAGGCGTAGAGATGAACGGCTGGCGGGCGGCAGTTCTGGTTCTCATCGCATCCGCCGTGATCGCACCGGTGGTTCACGGTGAACTCATCACCGTGACGGACGACGCCTACATCCGCATGGAATCACCCAGCGCGAACCACGGCGCAGCGCAGCTGATGCAGGTCCGCAACCGGTATGGACATCCCTCTCACGACGACAGCTTCGAGTACGAATCGCTCGTCCAGTTCCAGCTCTCGGACATCCCGTACGGGGCGACGGTCGAATCGGCAACGCTCTACGTCCACTACTTCAACTACAGCGGCACCAATCCCGCCGGACGCGACCTGACGTGTCACCGCGCCACCGGCCCGTGGACCGAGATGGCAGTGACGTGGACCACACAGCCATCGTTCTCGCCCACGCCGACGTCTGCTGCCACGGTGCCCGAGACACTGAACGCCTGGCTCGCGTTCGACGTGACGCCGGACCTGCAGGCGCTCGCCGACCCGTATGGCAACTACGGTTGGGTCATCCGCGACACAACCCGCTGGGGCGACGTAAGCATCCCCACGACGTCGCTCCGAACGCAGGAGTATCACCCCGACTTCGCGCCCTATCTCGACGTCGAGTTCTCCGACGATCCCGAGTTCGCCATCGCCATCGACATCGACGATTCGTTCCCGCGGTGGGAGGATTGGGACTGGGGTCTTGCGAATGGGGATATCACCGCCGACAACCCCTCGCCGTTCGTCGGCGAAGCCGTCACGATCACAGCGAGCATCAGCAACTACGCGCTCTGCCAGGCCCGCAGCGCACACGGCTGGTTCTCGCCGCTCGGTCGCTCGCGCTGGGGCGAGTGGGACTTCTCAACGAGCCGCGCGGACACGGTCGACATTGCGTTCCGCTGCCGCGACAACTGGGACGTCGACTGGCGGGTCGAACTCGACGGACTCCACCTGAGCACGCTCACCGCTCCGTCGCTCGGCGACACGAACCTGTGGAACATCGTCACGATCAGGGATGTGCCGATCGCCGCCGGTCAGCACCGCGTCTTCCTCGGCACGTATCAGATGGACTACGACCCGGACTTCTTCGTCGACTGGATCGAGATCGGTGATACGCACATCGAGGCGGAGACATTCGACCGGACAGGCGGGAACGACCCCGACGGCGACAAGCGCGGACTCACCATCGAGCCCCGCGCGTGCGATCCGCCGGACAGCTCGCGTATCACCGTCCAGCTCTGGGAGGGCGACCCTTACGGAACCGGCACCATGGTACTCGAGGAGTTCGTCGGCCCGACCAACACGGTCGCCGACATCGGTGATCACTACCCCGAGAACTACCTCACGGCTCACTACATCCCGAGCAACGGCAGCGCCGACATCACGCATCACTGGACGCCGACAGGAACCGACACGCAGGAGTTCTACATCGTCGTCGACCCGGACTCGCTGCTCGAAGAGATCAACGAGACCAACAACGTCGCCATGTTCAAGATCGCGGGGCGGCTGCCCGAGTATTCGATCTCACAGTGGTATCCGAACCCCGCGGGCTCCGAGCTCGAGCACGGGGACCCGGGCTCGCCGTTCGAGCAGGGCGCCATCACGCAGCTGACCTACACGATCCCCGACGATGTCGAGGTAGAACTCGTTCTCTACAATGTTCGGGGTGAGATCGTGCGGACGCTGGTCTCGGGCCCGAAGGACGCCGGGAGCCACACGGTGTTCTGGAACGGCAGGAGCGGCAGCGGTGAGCGGGCCGCCTCCGGCGTCTACTTCATCCGGTTCGCGGCAGGTGACTACGAAGCGACCCGCAAGCTGGTGGTGGTGCGCTAGAGAGGGTCTCGGCTCGCGCTGGCGCGCCGCCGAGCGCTAAAGCGGTCGCCTCGCCACGACGACCATGCGCGGACTCTGGTCGGTGAAGTCCCCGCCCTCGAAGTCGCCAAGGACCTTGTCGAACTTCAGCCCTGCATACTCAAGCGCCTCCCTGACGGCCGGCAGCGTGATGATCGCCACCGTACACTCCTCCTTGTACGTCTCGTACCGGGTGCGGCCGGGGATGTGTTCCTTGAACAGCAGATCGAGCGACGCGGCCTCATCACCCTCGTTATAGGTCTGGGCTATGAACCGGACCACGACCCTCCCTCCGGGAACCTCCTTGCGCTCAGGGGCGTAGACCTTGGTCTGTCGGAGCGCGCACGGCGACATGATGTCGAACGCGAAGATGCCACCCGGACTGAGGTGCTCTGCCGCGCGGCGGAAGATGCCGCGGATGTCGTCGGCGCTCTCCCCCTGGATGCCGCCCGACGGGGCGCAGACGAATCCGAACGTCCGACCGAGATCGAGAGTGAGCATGTCTCCAAGAATGAAGCGCGTGCGCCCGGCGAGTTCGGGGAACTGATTCCTGCGCTTCCGCTTCGCTTCGCGGAGCATCTCCGGCGAGTTGTCGATCCCGACCGAGTCGCGACCGAGCTTCGCCAGCTCGAACAGCACCCGCCCGGTGCCGACACCGAGCTCCAGGATGTCGCCCTCGCTCTCCCCGGCGATCTGGACGTAGAAAGCTGCGTTGCCCTTCGTGTCAAAGTAGTCGTAGAACTGCGCGCTCTTGGCGTAGGTCACGCCGCACACTCCTGTTGGCGGAGATCCTGCGCCCACCATCGCGGGGCGCCCGCCGCGTCCCCGGGCCGGCCGGTGCCGTCCCTCACGACGCGGGCTTTGCTGAAGTCACCGTTCAGGATACCATGAGTCGGTCGGCGGCTCACGCGAGGAACTGGGTGTGCGGCTCCGGGTCTTGAGACGGACCCACGAACCCCGACGTCCACGGCTCAGGCAAGGGAGGAAACATGACGGTCGTCTCTGGGGCCATCGCGGCCACGACGCGCGGGGACGGTGACACCATCGACCTGACGCGCGAACTCGCCGAACTCGTTACAGAGAGCGGACTTACGGATGGTGTGGCGACACTGTTCATCGGCGGCTCGACCGCCGGGATCACGACGGTCGAGTACGAGTCGGGCGTCATCGACGACATCAAGGAGGTGCTCGAGACCCTCGCGCCGAGCAAGCGCGACTGGCGCCACCACAAGCGGTGGGGCGACCACAACGGCCACAGCCACATCCGGTCGGCGCTCGTCGGTCCGAGCCTCTCCGTTCCGTTCATCGACAAGTCGCTGACCCTCGGCACGTGGCAGCAGGTCGTGCTGATGGACTTCGACGAGTGTCCTCGCACGCGCGAGGTCATCGTCCAGCTCGTCGGCGAGTAGCCGATCGCTCGGGTCCGACGGTCACTGGTTGCGCGCCGCCGTCTTGCGCAGTAGCATCGATCGTGAACCCAGTCCAGCAGGAGGGAGTCATGAGGGTCGCCGTCACCGGCGGCAGCGGTCTGCTCGGCCGTCGCATCGTCACACGTCTCGCCCGCGACCACGAGGTCGTCAACATCGACATCCGCGCGCCGCGCGACGGTTCGGAACCGTTCGTCGAGTGCAGCATCCTCGACGTCGACGGCATCACGCACGCGGTCCACGGATACGACGCTGTCGTGCACGTCGCCGGCATCCCGGGACCACACTTCGGGACGCCCGAAGAGATGATGAACATCAACGCCGAGGGCTCGCTCCAGGTGGGGCGCGCCTGCACCGCAGGGGGCGTCACGCGCCTCGTCTTCATCTCCAGCGAATCGGTGCTCGGGTTCGTGTTCTCGGGCGGCGAGGTCCGCCCCCGCTACGTCCCGGTCGACGAAGGTCACCCCCTTCTCCCGGTCGAGCCGTACGGCAAGAGCAAGCTCCTCGCCGAGACCTACCTCGAACAGGAGGTCGGGCCGAGGATGCCGCTCCTCATCCTGCGCCCGCCGTGGATCTGGGTGCCCGAGGAGTACGAACGCTGCCGCAACCTTCTGATAACCCCCGAGGAGTGGAGCGACGGCCTCTGGGCATACGTCCACGGTGACGATGTGGCCGAGGCGGTCGCCCGCGGTCTCTCTTCCGACCTCCCGGTCGGGTGCCACGCGGCGTTCGTGTCCGCGCCGGACAACGGGACCGTGTACCCGACGCGCGAGCTCGTAGGCCGCTTCCTCCCGAAGCTCGGCGTGCCGGACGACGTCACCGAGTTCGGAAGCCTGATCTCCTCCGACATGCTCGAGACGCTCACAGGCTTCAGGCCTGCCCGGAGCTGGAGGGAGTTCCTGACGACATGAGCGAGATCTGGCGCCCCTTCCCTACCGGTGATACGCCGGACGCAGACGGCCGCGCCCACGACTCCGAGCCGACCCGCGTTGTCCTTGATATGGACACCGGTGTTGATGACGCCGTCGCGCTCGTCATGGCGATGCACTCCGCGGAGATCGTCGTGGAGGCCATCACATCGGTCGCCGGCAACGCCCCCGTTGATGAGTGCACGCGCAACAACCTTCTTCTCTCCGAGCTCATCCGCGACCACGACGCGCCTCCGGTCGCCCGGGGCGCCGCGTCGCCGCTCTCGCGCCCGCTCGTCATCGCGCCCGAGGTCCATGGCGGCGACGGCCTTGGTGGCGTGACACGATCGCTTCCCGACCCGCACCATCCCGCGACCGACGAACCGGCGCACGAGGTCATCGCGCGCGTGTCGCGCGCAGCTCTCGCGAGCGATCTGGACGCTGGGGCTCTGCCCGTCCACCGCAGACCGATGCTCATCGCCACCGGCCCCCTGACGAACCTGGCGCTCGCTCTGGAGCGGGATTCCCATGCTCTGGACGGCTACGCGCGTATCGTCATCATGGGTGGGGCGTTCGATGTGCCGGGGAACACCGGCCCGGTTGCGGAATTCAACTTCTACGTGGACCCGGAGGCCGCCGCCGTCCTGATGGCGTCCGGGCTCCCCATCACGCTCGTTCCCCTCGACGCAACGACAACGACGATCCTCCCGGCGGCCATGCTTGTTGCCCACGCCGAGGGAGCACCCCCGGCGCGGCCGGGACGGTCACTCGGCTGCATCCTCTACCGGGCGCTCGACTACTACATCGCCTTCCAGGAATGGGAGTCCGGTCTACCCGGTGGGTACATGCACGATCCGCTCGCCGTCGCGGCCGTGATCAGACCGGAGATCGTCGAGACAGAAAAGGTCTCGGTGGACGTACTCACCGACGGCGCCGACCGCGGCCGGTCGATCGCTCGCGCCGCCGAGTCCGGCCGAACGATCCGTGTGGTCCGCTCGGCGGACAAGGTCCGCTTCCTGTCCATGCTCGAGGACCGTGTCTTGATCCCCGCGTTCATCAGCCGCGAGTACGCCGGCCGCTGCACCAAGCACGACCACCCCGGCTGATCGGACACCCGCCCGCCCACCAGGACCAAGCCACAAAGAAAAGCGGGCCCCTTTCGGAACCCGCTTCCCCGTCCGCTTTGCGCAGACTACTTCTAGCCGAGCCAGTCCTCCGTCAGGTAGACGGCTCGTCTGCATGTCGGACACATGACCCGATAGCTGTCGGCACGGCCGAGGTCCTTCTCGCCGCGCGGGACCGGGTCGGTCGTGATACCGAGTTCCTGCTGGAGCGCGACCGTGAGCACGGGATTCGCGACGGCCAGCGAGCCGACCTTGCGCGCGATCCACACCAGGTGCTCCCTCGTCGAGATGACACCGCCGCACGACTCGCAGCGGACGAGCTCCTTCTCGACCGATGTCACGGCCTGGGCGCGGTCGAAGACGGCGAGCTCGTACTTCTCATTCGAGAGCGTGATCCCCGTCTTGGTCGTGCAGTACGCCTGACACTGACCGCAGTAGATACAGTTGTCGTAGTGATGGATGAGCGTTCGGGTGTTCCCCTCATCGATCACATCGATGGTTCTCGCCGGACACACCTCCGCACACGCCCCGCACCCGATGCAGTCCTCCTCGTGGTACTCCGGCTGTCCTCGGAAGGCCTCGGCGGGCTTCAGTGGTGTGACCGGGAACGTAGTCGTATACGGTCCCTGCACCACCGACTTGATGGCCTCCTTGAGCTCCCTCAGTTTGGGCGTCCTCATGCCAGCTTCCATCCTCTCGAGTGGGTCACCCCGTGTGAGTTCTCTCCCCTGGCGCGGCTCGTCAACAGCGACTCACCTCGCCAGCTTGACTCTCGGGGAGTTGCATCTATATCGACGCGCGGCAGCGCCGCGCGTGCGTGCGCTTAGCGATCGGTGTCTTCCTTGTAGCGGTCGACGACCGTGCCCTTCCAGAGCGGCACACCCGCGATGTGCGCGCCTCTCGCGAGGGCGTGGCTTCCGGTCGGCGACGTCCACAGAACGAACATCGCCGCGAGCAGAGCCTTGACGCCCATCGCGTTCCAGCCGGAGTGCACGAGCACGCCGACCAGAATGAACAGCGTTCCCAGCGTCACACACTTGGTCGCCGCCTGCAGCCGGTTGTAAACGTCCGGCAGACGCAGGAGACCGAGAGCCCCGACGAGATCGAAGACCACGCCGAGCGACACGAGGATGATTGTCGCAATCCCGACCTGGCTACTCATCGAATCCCCTCCCCTCCAGATACTTGGCGAGTGCAAGCGTGCCAATGAAGGCCAGCAGCGCCCAGGCGATCGCGACGTTCAGGTAGAAGTCCTGACCGGTGATGATCCCGAAGATTCCACAGATACCCACCACCATCACACCGATCGTGTCGATCGCCACTGCCCTGTCCGGCGGGGTCGGGCCCTTTGCGACCCGAATGAGGCACATGAAGCACCCCATGATCAGCAAGAACAGGAACACATTCATCAGTCGAAGACCCTCCTCAATGTAACCTCGAAACGCCCGGCAATGTCGCGCGTGATCGCCTCGGTGTCCTCGAGGTTCTCGTGGACATTGATCCAGTGCACGTAGAGCCAGTCGTCGATGACGTCGATCGTCAGCGTTCCCGGCGTCAGCGTGATCGAATTCGCAAGGAAGGTCTTGGCCTCGTCAGTCTTGAGCGATGTCTTCACCTTCACGATACCCGGCCGGATCGGCAGATTCGGGTGCACGACCCTGTAGAGCACGTCGAAGTTCGCGACGATGATCCACAGGCCGAGCGAGAGAAGGTGGGCGATCGCCCAGAACCACCTCACAGGACTGAACAGGCGCTCCACGCGCTGGGGCAGCAGCCCCGACAGAATGAGCGCGAAGAGGATCGCAAGAACGGCTCCGGCCACAAGCCCCTGCACATCCAACGACCAGGTCAGGAGCAGCCACAGGACGAAGTAGATGATGAGATCCAGGAGCCTTCGCTTCAGTGTTTCCATCAGTGCTCCTTACCCTCTACCCGAGGACCAGCTGAATGTACTCAGTGCCGTTCATGAGCGCGTCACGCGCCGGCTCAAGGATGCGCGCCCCGAAGACCGGGTAGAGCAATCCGAATCCGACACAGACGATCGCCAGAATGATGAGCGGCACGTACATGAGCGCCGGGACCTCTCTGGCCTTCTCGACCAGCTTCGTCACCGACCCGAAGACAACCTCACGCTGTACCTTCACGTAGTACGCGAGCGTCACGAACGCGAACGCCATCGCCACCGCGGCGATCGCGTAGTGCCCCGCCTTGATCGTCGCGATGATGATGATCAGCTTGCTCCAGAAGCCGCTGAACGGCGGCACGCCGGCGATGGACAGCGTCCCGAGATTGATCGTCCAGGACGTGATCGGCATCGACTCGCGCAGACCGCCGAGCTGCTTCATGTCCCTCGTGCCGGTCGCATGCTGCACGGCGCCCGAGCTGAGGAAGAGGAGCGACTTGAACGCCGCGTGATTGATCAGGTGGAACAGACCGCCCAGGATCGCGAGCGCCGCCACGGACAGCTGGCCGCCGGTCGCCAGAACCCTGGCGCCGACACCGATGCCCAGCATGATGTAGCCGACCTGGCCGATCGAGCTATAGGCAAGCAGCCGTTTGTAGTCCCACTGTCCGATGGCGAGCAGACCGCCGAGGACGATCGAGAGCACCGCGAAGGCGATCATCGCGTTCGCGAAGATGATGCTCCCGCCGGCTCCGGAGGCGACGCCGAAGACGTGGAAGAAGACGCGGCAGATCGCGTAGATGCCGAGGCTCTTGATGACGACGCCGGAGAGCATCGCCGAGATCGGCGCGGGCGCGGACGGATGCGCGTCCGGCAGCCACGCGTGGAACGGAACCAGCGCGGCCTTGAGCCCGAATCCCATCAGGAACATCGCTCCCGCCAGGAGCAGAGCGGGGTTCATGGTCGTCCCGAAGCGTACCGAGATCTCGCGGGCCACGTCCGCCATGTTGAGCGAACCGGTGACCGCGTAGACCGTGCCGATGGCAAAGAGCAGCATCACCGACGCGACGCTTCCGAGAATGAGGTACTTGAATCCCGCCTCGAGCTCCTCGGCGTCGACGCCGAACGCCACCAGCGCGTACGACGCGATCGACGCGATCTCGAGGAACACGTAGATGTTGAAGAGGTCTCCCGACAGGACCACACCGTTCATCCCGGCGACCATCAACATGAAGAGCGCATAGTACTTCGTGAGCCCCGTGTAGACCCTCATGTACTTGAGCGAGAAGATGATGCTCACGAAGGCCACGATGTTGATCGCGATAAGGAGAAGCGTGGAGAGCCCGTCGCTCACCATTGCGATGCCGACGGGCGGCGCCCAGCCTCCCATGTGGTGCACTGATGCGGGCGCACCTGTCTGAACGATCGCCATGATAGCCAGGATCGCCGTGCAGACTGGCGCGAGGACCTCCCCGCTCTTCTTCCACCAGATTCCGAGCAGCGGGATGATGAACGCCGCCGCCAGCGGAACCGCGACAAAGAGAGGTACAAGGTTCATTGGCTATCCCCTCAGCTTACTGATAACGGACATGTCAAAGGTGCCGTGCTTCTCATAGAGCCTGATGCACATCGCGACCATCAGCGACATGACACCAAGGCCGATGACGATCGATGTCAGGACCAGCGCCTGTGGCAACGGGTCCACGAACCTCTCGAGCGTCGAGAGCGGCATGTCGGCCTCAATGATCGGAGCGACACCGCCCGTCTTGTATCCGATGATGATGAGGTAGAGGTTCACGGCGTAGTCCATGATGACGATGCCGAGAACCTTCTTCACAATGTTCTTCTTCGCCACGAGGCAGTAGAGCCCCATCGTAAGAAGAACTACGCACAGGAAATATACCGTCATGCTAGTTCATCCTCGATCATGGCCCTGAAGGAACGCCTGCGGAAAATAGCGAGCGCCGAGAAGACCAGGAACAGCGAACTCCCGACCTTGAAGGCGACCGCGATATTGAGCGGCAGGATCATGCCCGAGCTGAAGAGCTTGAACATCTCGCCCCTGCCGAACGAGTTCATGAAGAAGAATCCCATCGTCATGCCGAACCAGCCGATGCCGAGGAACGCCAGCGCGCCCGCGGAATCCATCACGTGCGCGACCTTCTCCGGCAGCTTCGAGAACGCCACATCGCTCCCGTGCGCGAGCATCAGAAGGATGAACGCGCAGGCCACGATGACGCCGCCGGCGAAGCCGCCGCCCGGGGTCAGGTGACCGTAGAGCACGATGTAGGCGCCGAAGATGACGATGAAGCCGGCGACGAAGTCAGTGATGGTCTTGACGATCAGCGTCATGCCTTTCATGCGGCGACCACCTCCTCCCTCGATACCTTGCCCTCGCGCCTGAGGAGCGCGAGCGCTCCGAGGATCGAGGTGAAGAGCACGGTCGCCTCACCCAGGGTGTCGTACGCCCTGAAGTCGAGGATGACCGCCGTGACGATATTGGCTGCGTACGTTGCCGGCAGCCCGGTCTGCACGTAAACCTTCGATACGCGCATGACCGGCTGACCGAACTCCGGGAATCCTCTACTCCCAAAGATCATCGCCCCGAACCCGAGGATCAACCCGAAGAAGATCAGCGATGTTACGACCGCGAGCGTGTCCCGGTGTGTGTCGACAGCCGTGTTGTCGAGGAGGATCGTGCCTCGGATGAGGATGATGAGGACGAGAACCTCTACAACAAGCTGCGTGATCGCGATGTCCGGCGCTCCCAGGAACAGGAATGCGACGGACAGCGCGAAGCCGACCGCACTGACCGAGATCACGGCGGACAGGAGGTTCCTGGTCTCGATGGCCACGATGGAACCGATGACCATGAACACCAGGAGCGCATAGAGCTGTGGAGCGATGTTTGCCATATATCCTCGTCTCCCGCCTGTCTCGTGCGACCCTGACTGTTATCCTTCGATGGTTCCAGACACCGGTGCCTGCCGCGTATCGCGCGGACCGTGGCGCCGGCGCCGCAAACTCCGCTAGTTACCCACGAGCTCCCTGAGAAGCGCCGAGAGCACGGCGAACACGATCGCGCCGAGCCCGATGACGCTCCAAGCAAGGTAGGTCGAGAGCACGCCGCTGTGGAGCGACCTCAGACCCTGGACGAACACGTCGCCAACGCGGCTACCGACGTTGTGGACGTCGAAGACCCTCTGCTCCGCGTTCGCGTAGAATCCCTTGAACGGCACCATCTGCCTTATGGTCTCGTAGAAGCCGGTCCCCGTCACGTGCATGGCATCCATGTTCTCGGCCGGCTTCGTCCCGCCGATGAAGACGCGCCCGGTGCGGCGCTTCGTGAGCTTGCCCGCAGCGAGGACGAGGAACCCGACGATGATGCCGAGGATAATCAGGCCTGTAGCGCCCGACGGATCCCAGAAGCCGGTCCCTAGCTCGACGGTCCCGCCCGCGGTCGTCCCGACGGCGCCGTGCACGATCGGGTTGATGTAGGTCTCAATCGGGAACTTCGCCCAGACGCCGAAGAGCAGACAGAGCGCCGCGAGGACGGCCATCGGGACCCCCATCAGCCACGACGACTCACGCACGTGCGCGAGCGCGCTGAGCTTCTGTCCGAGGAACCCGGAGTAGAGCACCTTCACGAACGAGGCCAGCGTGAGCGCCGAACCGAAGAGCGCCGCGACGAGGAAGATCCAGTACGAGTTGAACCCGCGGCTGCCGAGCTCAACGACACCCGAGTAGACCATCCACTTCGAGACGAACCCGTTCAGCGGCGGAACGCCCGAGATTGCGAGCGCCGCGATGGTCATACTGATGAACGTCACGGGCATCGCCCGCGCCAGGCCGCCGAGTTTGGCGATCTCGGTCGTCCCGGCCTGTTTCTCGATCGAGCCAGCACCCAGGAAGAGACACGACTTGTAGATCGCGTGGTTGAGCATGTGGAAGATGCCGCCGGCGATGCCGATCGGAACGCCCGTGCCGATGCCGAGCACCATGTATCCGACCTGGCTGACGGCGTGGTACGAGAGCAGCACCTTGAGGTCGTGCTGGATGAGCGCCATCAGGACAGCGCCCAGGATGGTCACCGCACCGATGATCATCAGGAGCATCATGAGCCCGGGGCCGATCGAGAAGATGTCCAGGCTGATCCGCGCGAGGAGATAGATGCCAAGCAGCTTGTCGATCGACGCGGGCAGGAGTGCCATCACGGGGGTGGGCGCGCCCTTGGCGGCCGCCGGGATCCACGTGTGGAACGGCATCGCACCCGCCTTGGTGATCGCGCCGATCATCATCAGGATGTAGACCCAGGTCGTGTATGCGTCGCCGACGAAGATCGACAGGTCCTTCATCGAGAGCGATCCGAAGCGCACCCAGATCAGGGCCACGGCGAGGAACAGCGCCGCATCGGAGAACCCGAGCATCACGAAGCTCTTGGCTCCCGACCGCGCCGCCTCATCCTCGTTCTTCCCCAGATTGACGAGCATGTAGAGGATCGGAGTCAGGACCTCCCAGAAGATCAGAAGGATGAGGAGGCTGTTCGAGAGCACCGCACCGCAGGCCGCCGCAACAGACCAGAGCAGGAGCGAGTAGAACCTGCGTCCGTCGTGCCTGTCTGAGAGCCATCCCATTGAGTAGATCGCCACACCCAAGCCGAACAGCGATGCGAAGATGATGACGAAGGCGCTGAAGTGGTTGAGCATGAGATCGAACTGAATGTCGAGACTCCCAATCGTCACCCACGGCTTGACGTAAGCAAGCGGGTACTGCCCGAACAGCTGGATGGACGCGACGAGCGCCCACGCCATGCCGGCCAGAGTCAGCACCTCCCTGACGCCCTTCACGCGCCTCGGGACCAGGAAGCAGAGTCCGCCGGCGATTGCTGGGACGACGATGGGAATGAGTATCTGTGGCATCTAGTTCCCCCCGGGCCTCTAGAGGTTCTTCTTAAGCCATTCTGTCTTCTGGTGGCTGAGCTTGATCAGATCCTGCGCGTTCGCTATGCGCCTCCCCGTCGGGTCGATCGCCGCCATACGCTCCGTGCAGCTGTAGCACGGGTCAATGATGGCGAAGATGACCGTCGCGTCCGAGATCGTCTCTCCCTTCACCCGCGGCCGGTACGTCGGGATGTTGACGAACGTCGGCGCCCTCATCTTGTGGCGCTCGGGCATGTTCGTGCCGTTCGTCCGGACGTAGTGGAAGCTCTCCCCGCGTGGCGCTTCAACATGACCCACACCCTCGCTCCGAGGGATCTCGCGGATCTCGTTGCGGATCTCGCCGCCAGGCAGGTTCTTGATGCACTGCTTCACGATCTTGACCGACTCGAGCATCTCGAGCAGTCGTACGACCGAGACGGCGAGGAGGTCGCCGTCCTCCTGGACGATGACGTTCCAGTCGCACTCGGCGTATGCGCCGTATGGCTCGTCCCGGCGAAGGTCGATGTCGTAGCCGGAGCCACGCGCGACCGGACCGAGCGCGCCGTAGTGGATCGCGTCCTCCTTCGTCAGGATGCCGACGCCCTTGAGGCGACCCAGGATGACCGGGTCGTCGAGCACGGCACCGATGAGGAGGTTCGTGTTGTCGTTAAACTCGTCGAGGGCCTTCAGGATCGGAGGCCATACCTCGTCCGGCACGTCGCGGCGGACGCCGCCGGGGACGTACCATGCATAGTTGTTCCGGTTGCCCGTGATGGCCTCGAGCGCGTCGAGGATCGGCTCGCGGTACTTCCAGCCCCACATGTAGACGGTCCAGTAGCCGATGATGTGGCCGGCCAGACCGACCCAGAGCATGTGGCTGTGGAGCCGCTCGAGCTCGTGGACGATGGTGCGTAGGTAGCGCGCCCTCGGTGTCGGCTCGACCCCCGCCGCATCCTCGTACGCCAGAGCCGTCGCCCAGCTGTGCGAAGCCGAGCAGATACCGCAGATCCTCTCGACCAGGAAGCAGTCCTGGTCGAACGTCTTCTCCTGCGCCAGGAGCTCCATCCCGCGATGGATACGGCCGAGATCCATGTCAGCATCGAGCACGGTCTCGCCGTCGACCTGAAGCGTGATGTACTCGGGCTCCTCAAGAACGGGGTGGAATGGCCCGATCGGGATCGTCGTGCTCATCTATTCATCTCTCCTCATCGCATGGAAATCAGCCGGTCTGTCGTGGGAGGAGAGGATCTTCCTCGGATCCGGATGTCCGGTGAACTCGACTCCCAGGAAGTCGAAGATCTCTCGCTCGATGAAGTCCGCCGCCTGGTAGTGCTGCGTGAACGACTCGATCTTCGGGAACGGCTTCTTGAGCGTAGTGCGGATGTTGACGACCGTACCGTGCTGGTCCATCCCGAAGTGGAAAAGCAGCTCGACGCCCGTCGACCGGTCGCTCCCCGTGGCGGTGCACAGCCGCCCGTGCTCCACCTCATACATATGCCGCAGCACGGGGATCCAGTCCTCGTTCGCGACGGTCACGTACACCCGGCGCTCGTTGCGCTCGAGGATGTCGACGCGGTCGCCGAACTTGGTCCTGAGACTCTCGATAACCTGTTTGCTCATCGTCTTCACACTCCCAGAGCTTGGGCGAAAGCGGCCGCTCCCACAACGGACACTGACGTCCCTTCCCGTCCGCTTCGCCTACAGCTTCCCGATCAGCTTCACGATCGCGCCGATGATGGCTTCCGGACGCGGCGGGCAACCCGGGACGTAGGCGTCGACCGGGATGTGCTTGTCCACCGGACCAGCGAAGTTGTAGCCGTCCTTGAAGATGCC
>JAPEKQ010000018.1 GCA_029990205.1 bacterium | reverse complement strand
CGGGTTCTCCTGCCAATCGACGCCGCGCCGGAACGCCGTCCAGACGTGCTGCTGCGCATCGAGCGTGGAGAGTTCGTCGTTCGCATACTCGATGCGCACGAACGCGCGATCATTGAAGCGGTGGTGCGCGAACACGCTGAACCCGTCGCGCCGGTAGTAGTTGCGGAACTCCTCGCGGAAGAAGAGCGCGAGCAGCGCGTTCTCCTCGTCCGTGATCATGTTCGCGTCCTCGCGGTTCCACGACGAACGGTCGTAGAACGACACGCCGAGCGAGAAGCCGTCGGATGAGAAGAACGGCTGTTCCACAGTAATCGCGTAGTAGTTGTCGGCACGCGCGGACGGCCAGCCCCGGAGGGCCAGAAGCCGCGGGTGCATGCTCGAATTGCGCGTGTACTCGATGCCGGCCATGAACATGAGCCCGTCGACGCGGTTGTAGTGCATCTCCGCAGCGGGTCGGAACCCCTCGTCCTCATCCCACGGGATGAAGTCGGACATGTCCGCGGTGAGGAACGCCTCGTGCGTATCGGCGAGAGCCACGCAGGGGAGGAGTGCTGCGAGAACCGCGATGAGCGTCATGGCGCCGGCCATCATGGCGCCGGCCGGGCGCGGCGTGCAGGTGCTCAACCCAGATGAGGACATGCGTATCTCCGAGCGTGACGACACCCCGCCGGAGAGGACCGGCGCGGCATTCGTGACCATATAGGGAGGTTCGTCAGTCTCTGGCGACGATGGTATCAGTGAAGGTGTCGCTCCTGCAACGGCGAAGGTAGAGCGACTCGACCTCCGGGAACGCGACGAACACGTTCTCCGCGAGGCTCTCTGTGAGGGTTGCCAGTTCGGGGGTTGCCTCGTCCTCTTCTTCCGTGTCACCCGCGAAGATGTATTCGAGATAGAGGCTCGAACCGGCGCCGGTGAGGCCGAGGATCCGCTGAGGACTCAGGACGAGCGTCTCTCCGGCATCCTGGAGCGAGGCGAGGCTCTCCTTGAGGCGCTGTTCGAAGTTGAGGTCGACGACGCGCCGCGTGAGGTTCGTGAAGCAGATGCTCTCGAGACCGAGCGCGTCGCAGAGGGTCTTCGGTCCCTCCTCCCAGACGTTCCCGCCCGCGGTGTGGAAGAACGCGGAGTACGCGTCGCTCACACCGAGGAGGTAGGCCGGCGCGCTGTCGGAGATGTACGGGGTCATCCGCATCTCGCCCTCCCAGTCGGTCGGGACGAGCCAGATACGATAGAACGAGAAGTAGTGGAAACCGTTCGGGTGGAAGAACCGCGTACGCGTGTCCTCGAGCATGACGTAGAGACCCTGCTCGGGACCTGTCCAGCCGATCGGGGTCCGGGCCGTGTCGGCCTCGACGATGCGCCACGTCTCGGGGATCGTCTCTTCGAGCCGGCTGACGAGCTCGTCGAGCGTCGTCCCGCCGGTGTCGGTTGTGGTGCCTGCCAGTGCGCTCGTGGTTGATGCGGCCAGAGCGAGCACGGCGATGGCCAGAATCAGTCTTCTCATAGTGGTCCGGTTTGTGACCGCGCCCCTCACGACCGCGTGTGAAGCTGTCCGCACGCCGCGGAGATGTCGCTCCCGCGGCTGATCCTTCGGACCACCGTCGGGCAGCGCCGTCTCAGCGCCGTCATGAAGCGGCTGACAGTCTCGTCGGTTGGAGGGGCGTATGCGACGTCCGATACCTCATTGTAGCAGATGAGATTCACCCTGCAAAAGAGTTCGGCTGCGATATCACCCAATAAAGTGGCCATCTCTGGGGAATCGTTGACGCCCTTGAGGAGGACGTACTCGAGGGTGATGAGTCGGCCGACCGAGCTGATGTACCCTCGGAGCGCGTCCATCAGCATGTCCAGCGGGTACTTCGCCGCGACCGGCATCAGGTGCGCGCGGAGCTCCTGGACCGGGGCGTTGAGCGATACGGCGAGATTGATCTGGAGCCCTTCGCCGGCAAGACGGCGGATGCCGGGAACGACCCCGGATGTCGAGACCGTCATCCGGCGCGCGCCGATGCCGAGACCCCAGGGCGCGTTCGCGATGCGGATGGAGCGCATCACCTCATCGTAGTTGTCGAGCGGCTCACCCATCCCCATGTAGACCAAGTTGTTGAGCCGGTCCGGGGCGACGGCGCGCCTGAGCGCCTGGACCTGTTCGATGATCTCGCCCGCCGTCAGCGAGCGGGTCAGTCCCATCGCGCCGGTGGCGCAGAAGCGGCAGCCGAAGCGGCAGCCGACCTGGCTCGAGATACAGCCCGTCGTGCGGTCCTCGTCGCGGAGGACGACCGCCTCGATGCGGTCGCCGGTCCCCGGGAACTCGAGAAGGAGCTTCTCCGTGCCGTCGATGCCCGAGCGCTCGTGCGCGACCGTGGTCGAGGATGTGACGCGCGAGGCGCCGGCCAGCCGCTCCCGGAGCGCCTTGGACAGATTGGTCATCTCATCGAAGCTGCTCACGCCGCGCGCGAAGAGCCACGAGGCGACCTGGTCGGCCCGATAGCGCGGCTCGCCGAGCTCGGCGAAGAAGGCCTCAAGGTCGGGGAGCTTCATGCCCTTGAGATCGGGGATGCGCGCGCCTGCGCGGTCCTGGGGCGTCTTCCCGGCGGGGTCGCGTCGTGACGAGCTTCTGTCGGATGGCATCAGCGTCTCCTTGGATTTCGCAACAGGGCACCATTCTACACGCCGGGCGGGCGGGAGGGGAGAGCGAAGCTCTGTCTTGACGAATGTACCGTCGTTGATGCAAACTGCTTCGCGTGGGGCGAGCGGGTGTCGTCATGAGGCGGCGCCCGGACGGTCCCTCGGCCGCAGGAGACATCATGGCGACACCGCAGGACGTTCTTCACGAGCTCGGAGACCCGACGAGGCTCCGCGTGCTCCGCGCCATCCTCGCGGGCAGGAAGAATGTGACCCAGATCGTTGCCGAGCTTGGTCTCGCTCAGCCGCAGGTCTCCTACCATCTCAAGCGGCTCAAGGACGTGGGGCTCGCGGTCGAGGAGAAGCAGGGACGCTGGGTCTATTATGAGGCGAATCGGGCGTCCGGCGACGACCGGATCCGCTCGCTTCTCTCGCTTCTCGGACACTGGCTCGAGGGCGCGCCCTCTGTCCCGCCCGCGGCGCCTCCGGTGGTCGCGAAGCCGGAGTCCAAGCCCGACGACCTCGAGGATTTCCTCCTCTAAGGCCCGGCCGCCGGGCCCTTTCCCATCCGGTTTGACCTTGACAGTTACGGCGCTCAGGGCCTATAATGAACGTAGACCCTTCACGGGTCGACCGGACATCCCCCTATGCAGCGTCATCCCGCCGCCGGCGGGCATACCGACGCGTATCCTCCGGCGATGGGCTTGCTGGCAGGATGTTAGGCTACCCCTCAGAAACCACAAGGAGGAGGAACCATGCAGACGAAGCGGTTTCTCGTATTGCTTGTGGTCCTCGCGTTGAGTTCGTTGCTCCTCTCGGGGATCGCGAACTCGGCGGTTCGGACAATGGCTCCTGATGCATCTGGTGAAGTGCCGGGCGGTGTCGTGTTCAAGGATGGTGGCGGGGTGGATGGCGGCGACGACGACCGCTGGGGCGACACGAGTCCGACGACTCCCACCGAGGAAGGTATCGAGCCCGAGATGGGCAATGCCGGTCCCGGTGACGATCCGGACGGAGCCATGATGATGGTGTTCACCCCTGGTGAACTGTGGAGCTTGCAGGTTCGGTTCCTCTTCAGCTCGATGCTGACGAGGTTCTGATCCTTCCAGCTCATCCGAACCCCTGGGCTTAGCGCGGGGCAGGACCATGAGCGATGAGAGGTACGACAAGAGGCCGGAACGCGAGGCGCTGAAAGCGTTCGAGCGGGCCATCGAAGCGAGAAGCGGCCACGAGGCCGCAGTCGCGGCGGTGCGTCTCGGCGGTGTCTACCTCGAGTCCGACAGTTATTCGGACGCGCTGAGCTATCTGAAGCAGGCCGAGGTCGGTGAGTTCCGCAAGGAGCTCACCGACCCTGAGGCCGCCGCTCTCTTCGTGAGCATCGCGAAGTGCCATCTCGGTCTCGGCGACTACAACGCCGCGAGGCGGTACTGCGAGAAGCTCGACGATCTCGATCTCGCTGAGGATGAAAGCAACTCGTGGGCGGAAGCCAACGTGGTCCTCGCGCGCGTCGAGGTCGAGAGCGGTCGTTACAACGAGGCCCTGCGCGCCGCGCAGAAGGCCTACGACGTGCTCAGGTCGCTCCCAGACAGCCCGGTGCTCGCCGAGGCGGGCAAGGCGCTCGGTGTCGCCAACGCCGAACTCGGCAACATCGATGCGGCACGGGACTACTTCACGGACTACCTCGTCACGCAGAAGCGTCTCGGCAACGAGGCGGGTCTTGCGGCGGCGTACAACAACCTCGGCGTTCTTGCCAAGCGTTCGGGCGACCTCCACGGCGCCCTCGAGTACATCGAGAGCGCGCTGGAACTCGACCGGAAGCACGGCGGCGCGATGGCGATCGCCGACAGGCTCACCAACCTCGGTATCATTCTCTACAAGCTTTCCCGCTGGTCAGAGGCCGAAGAGCGGCTCAACGAAGCTCGCGAGCTCTACACACGCATCGGCGCGACCCGAGGCCTTGTGGCCGCGGAGACCGGGCTCGGCAATATCTACCGGGTCCGTCGTGAGTGGGGTGAGGCGCGCGACGTCTTCGAGCGCGCGCTGGCGACCAGCCAGGAGAACGGATACCTCAGGGCCGAAGCGCTCGCGCTCGAGTTCCTGGGGCATCTCGAGATGGACCAGGGACACACCGAGCACGCCCTCCGGACGCTGAACCGCGCGCTCGGCTGCGCGTACCGTCTGGCGTCGAACAGCGACGTCGTCAGCGAGGTCCTCCGGAGACGCGCCGAGACGTTCCAGATGCTCGGCCGGCTCGATGAGGCGGATCGCGACTGCTCCGACGGTCTCAAGCTCACTCGCGAGATCGGCGACAGTCTCGAAGAGGGCGCCACCCTCAGGGTCCTCGCGAGCGTGTGCTACGCGAGGGGCGAGAGGGCGGCGGCCGAGGTGCTCATCAATCGCGCCGAGGAGATCCTCCGGCGGATGGGCGAGTCCTTCGAGCTGGCGCGGACGCAGCTCACCGACGGCATCGGGATGCGCGAGGCCTCCGTCGGCGAGGAGATACCTGTTGATGTCATCGAGGCCAGACTCTCCGCGGCTGCTGCGCAGTTCGCGAGGCTCGGGCTCTCCGATTGGGTGGCGCGGTGCGAACTCGAGCGGGCCAAGGCGCTGAAGATCGGCGGTCAGCCCGACCGGGCGCGACGCTGGTTCGAGAGCGCGCGGCTGAAGTTCGAGGCCGCTCACGACGCGACGGGGCTCGCCGAGATCGACGCGGCGCTCCGTGAGCTCGATGTCGCGCTGGCGGACGCCGGCGTGGCGCGGCGCGGGCGCTACTCGCTCATCGCCGAGGGGTACCGGTTCCTCGAGACAACCGAGCCGGTCCCCGACGATCTGCACCGGTTCGCCGTTGAGATCGCCGACGGGCTCTCGGTCGACAGGCTCGTGGTCTTCCATCTTCTCGAGGGTGGCTCGCCCTCGGTGGCGACCTCGGTCGACCGCTCGGGCGGCGGTGTCGCCGAGGTGTCACGGTATGTGAAGACGACGCTCTCGCGACGCGGACACTCGCGTCCTCTCGTCGTCACGAACGGCCACTCGGACGATGCGTTCATCCCAGCCGGGGTCGGCGCGCTCGCGCTCATTCCCGCCGAGATCGGGCTCGATGGGGGACGCACCTACCTCGTCTACGCGGACCGCTCCAGGACCGACCGTTCGGTCGCGTTCACACAGAGCGACGTCGAGTTCATCGGCGCAGCCGGGCGGTTGCTGGGGCTCACGCACTCGCGCATCGGCGAGGCACTGGCATGGCAGGCCTCCGGCGACGAGGTCGACAAGCTCGTCGACTCGGCGTCCGAGGTCGGGATGATCACTCGGAGCCCTCAGATGCTCGGCATCCTGGCGACCGTCGAGCAGCTCAAGGATAGCCAGGTTCCCGTGCTCATCCGCGGGGAGTCGGGCGTCGGTAAGGAACTCATCGCGCGCGCCATTCACGCGGGCGGGCGCTCCTCGAGCGGACGGTTCGTTGCGCTCAACGCCGGCGCGATCGCCCCGCATCTGCAGGAGAGCGAGCTCTTTGGTCACGTCCGCGGCGCGTTCACCGACGCCGACCGCGACCGTGAGGGTGTCATCGAGGCGGCGGTCGACGGCACGCTCTTCCTCGACGAGGTCGGGGAGATGAGCCGCGAGCTCCAGGTCAAGCTCCTCAGGTTCCTCCAGAGCGGCGAGTACCGCCGGGTGGGGGAGAGCGTCACCAGGAAGAGCAACGCGCGGGTCCTCTCTGCGACGAACAAGGATCTCCGCGAAGAGGTCCGGCACGACGGTTTCCGCCGCGACCTGTTCTACCGGTTGTGCACGGTGACCATCGAGATCCCTCCGCTCCGCGACAGACCCGAGGATATCCCCGCGCTCATGGAGCACTTCCTCGAGTACTACTCGAAGCGCGAGGGGAAGCGGATCGCCGGTTTCAGTCGCGAGGTGAAGGAGTTCTTCATCCGTCACGACTGGCACGAGAACAACGTCCGCGAGCTGGAGAACGAGATCCGCCGGGGTGTGGCGCTCACGAAGGACGGCGACGTCATCGGCATCGACAAGCTGAGGCCCGAGCTCCGACGCCGCGCCGATGTAGGCCTTGCGCCCGAAGGCGAGGAGCCGCGGTCACGCTCGCTCAAGGACGAGGTCGGCGCGCTCGAACGCAGTCGGATCCTCGAGGCGCTCGAGCGGACCGGGTGGAACAAGCAGAAGGCGGCCGATCATCTCGGTCTCTCGCGGACCGGTCTGATCGCCAAGATGAAGAAGTACGGGCTCGGGTAGACCGAGCACCCGACAGGTGTGACAGCAGGCAGCTCAGGCCGGGTCAGAGATGACCCGGCTTTCTTGTATCCCGGGCACCCGTTCCGGTCGACGGCCGACCCCTCCGGTCAGTTTGGCGCTCCCGATGAACCGTCAAAATCCTGACACGGCGTCGTAAACGTGACGGTTGGCTAACTGCCGACTCCGTAGCTGGTTAGCTGAATCGGGCCTCGCCGTCGTCCGGTCTGTGTCGCCGATGACGCACAATCCGGTTATCTGACCACTCATCGTTTATCGAGCAATCGTTGTAAGATGCGATGGAGTGGTTAGTTACAGGGTAGTGATTTTCCGTTCACGGAGGGGTCCAGGAGCGGTTTCTGGCACATCCCATGCCCTTATAGAGGTCAGCGCTTTGACAACGGGACTTCAAATTGGAAGAGGATCGTGGCCATGAGTGGAAATAACAGGGGGGCGAGTCCGGTCGCTCTTTGGCCCCTTCCTCTTCCATGCAGGCAGGCTCTCCGAAGTATCGGGGAGATTATATAGAACAGAGGGAGTAGCCATGCCGAGTACGGCGAGCATAAAGGTAATCGTTGTGATCCTGCTCATCGGAATAGCCTCGCCGTTTCTCGGCTGATGATGAAACAGCTCCGAACATCCTGGCACCTCCGGAGCTGTCCGAGATAGAGGGAAGCACAGGCAGCAGCAAGGAGCAGCGACAGCAGCAAAGCGAAAGGTTCTCTCCACCCCGACCTCATCCAGTCCGGCAACCTTGGTCAGTTGTGAACATCTCTCCTCCCAAGGATGGGGTCAGCCCACGAAGGCCGGCAGGTCACGATCTCTCTTCCACGATCGACCTGCCGGCCGCTCCGCGTTCTGGAGCCGTGGTCTCTCGTCCGACACCCTGACCTCGACCTGTCGCATGTCAGTCCCGTGACATCATCCATACATCTGATCGTCTCAGTGGCTGTCAGCGCAGTTGACAGCCCTCTCCCCGGCAGGGCGTCGCTCACGCGGCGCCCTCGACTGTTTGCGCCCCGAATGCGGCCTCGCTTGCGCGCAGTCGACTTGTCCTCCAACTGTGGCAAGACGCTTGCTTCAGTTACTCCATCACCGCTCCACGCATTCAGTCCCTGTTTCATCCCCGACGAGACCACACGACGTGACCCACTCGACATCGCGCGCGGCCCGCGCGCTCCCGTCACGCACGGACTCCGGCGTTCCGTGCGACCCGCTCGCGCTCCGTGAGGAGCTGCGTGTGATCGCCGCCGGCTTCTCCGAGAGGCTCGCGCACGCGGGTATCGACACGGGGCTTCCGCCGGACCGAGGCGCGGGGCCGGCGAACCTGGCCCTGACGCTCCCGTACTACCTCGCCGAAGCCGTGCCGGTGCCCGACGCGCGTACCGTGTGCCGGACGATGGCTCTCGCGAACGCGTTCGGCGCGGCGCACTTCCTGGCGCAGGACGATGTTGTCGACGCCGAGGCCTCGCTGACGCCGGGCGTGTGCCGCCTCTCCGACACATGTCTGTCGGTGTTTACCCGCGAGTACGCGAGGCTCGTGGGAGACCGGCGGGAGTTCTGGGAGCACTTCGACCGGTACATGGACGAGTACTTCACGAGTCTGGAGCGGGAGCGGGAATGTGAACACGCCGCAATCGAGGACGTGCTCGCGACGGCGGGAAGGAAGCTGTCGCCGCTGAAGGTCACGGCCGCCGCGGTCTGCCTGCTGGGTGCGGGTGTCGGTGACGATCGTGACGCGGGCGAGACGCTCCGCGACATGGAGCGGACCATCGAGGCGTATCACACCGCGTACCAGCTGGCGGATGACCTCACCGATCTCAGGAGTGATCTGGAGCACCGGCGCCCGTCGGCCGCGGCGCGGATCATCGCAGCGGCGGCCGGTCGTCCCGATGTCGCCGGACTCGGAGATTGGAGCGAACTGCTCGTGCTCGCGGTGCGGCACGGTGGCCTGCGGCTCATCCTCGAGGAGATGGTCGGGCGGTACCGGGCTGCCGCCGGGTCCGCGGACCGGTGCGGGGCGACCGCGCTGGCCTCGCACTTCCGTGAACTTGCCGCGAAGGCGCAGTCCGAGAACGTATGGCTGATGCGGCGGCTGCGGGCAAGCGTCGGTCTGGCGCCCGAGCCTGGGCGCTTCGCGGTCTCGCGGGCGGCCAGGGCGTCGCGCCGGCTCCACCGCTTCCGCGTTCACGGAGACGCGTTCGTGTTCGATCCCGGCTCCGGGCTGTTCTTCGAGGCCGACGCGGCGGCATGCGACGTGATCGAGTGGTTGGAGGGCGGCGCATGCAACGCCGGGAGAGCCGTTCTCGAGATGAACCACGGCGCGCCCGTGATCGAGACGGCGGTCACGGAACTCGCCGCGCTCGAGTCGGCGACCGACGAACGGGAACTCACGGAACCCCTGACCACCGCGAACGGCGCTCCGCGGCCGGGCGATGCGACGTCGCTCACGTCGCTCGCGCTCAATGTCAGCGCGGAGTGCAATCTCGCATGTGACTACTGCTACCTCTCGGGCGGACGATCCGCGGAGGCGATTCGGCCGACGGCCGGAGGCGCGCCCGGGCGTCTGCGTGAGGGAGAGCGCACGATGTCGGAGGCGGTCGCGCGGCGAGCGACGGACCTGCTGCTTCATGAGGCGTTCGGTGAACGACGCGTCTCGCTCGTGCTGTTCGGGGGAGAGCCGCTCCTCGCACGAGAGCAGATCAGCCCGGTGGTGGAGTACGCGCGCGACCGCGCGGCCGCGTGCGGCATGAGCCTGAGTTCGCACATCACGACGAACGGCACGTTGCTTCACCCGTCAGCGGCGGCGGAGCTGGACCGGCTCGGCGTGTCGGTTCTCGTGAGTATCGACGGGAGGCGTCGGGAACAGGACGCGCATCGCTGCTATCCGGACGGACGCGGTTCGTACGACGACGTAGCGTCGAACCTGAACCGTCTGCCTGAAGGGATGCGGGTGGGCGTGCGCGTGACGCTGACCGAGAGCTCCGGTCCCATGGGTGAGATCGTCGGGCACCTCGAGGGGCTCGGGGCATCGGTGGTTCACCTGGCGCCCGCGAGCGGGAGCGCGATGACCGAGGCGTTCGCCGAGCGGCTCGGACGGGAGTTCGAGGAACTCGCCATGACCGAGCGGGACAGACTCCTGGCCGGGGGCGCACCGCTCGTCGGGAACTTCGTCGATCCCATGGTGACGCTCGAGACCGGTCGGCGGAGGACGCTCCCGTGCGGCGCGGGGACGCGGTATCTCTGCGTGACGACCGATGGAACACTCTCGTTCTGCCACCGGTTCGCGACCGACCCGGCGTACGACGTTGGTCACGTCGCCACCGGCGTTGATCGCGCGAAGCTCTTCCGCGTTCGGGAGCGGTTCGCGGCGGCGACGAAGGACTGCGAGGCGTGCTGGGCTTTCCCGCTCTGCGGAGGTCCCTGCTATCACGACGTCGGGCCGGGGGGTGAGCCGGTCGGTCGCAGGTCCGCGCGATGCGCCCTGAGGCGGCGCTGTCTGGAGACCGCGATGTGGCTCTACGCGTCGCTGCCGGAAGAGGCTCGCGCGAGGTTGAGGAAGGTCGGCCCGCGCCCGGAGATGGGTGGTCCATCCTGCGGAGCGGGAGAAGGTGATGGTGTGGGCGAGGAAAGGGGGGAGGTGACGTGACGCATCTCAGACTGGCGAACGGCGGGGGTGAGTGCCCGCGCGAGACGGAGGACAGCGAGGTCTGCTTCGTCGACTACTCGCAGTGTCCGACATCGGATCTGTGCTGGTTGTTCGATCTCGGCTGCGGATGTCAGAACAGAGACAACTGCATCATCGACACGAGCTAGAGCGCGCTCGAAGCGGGGCGATCGGGGGCAGACACGCGTCGTATGGCGCGACGCGGAGCGGATGGGGGCGACTTGATGCGCCGGTTGGCGCTGGAGGGAACCGAATGAAGCATCTTCGAGTGGCGAACGGAACGACCGAGACGGCGAACGCGACGCCCGCGTCGCTTCTCTGCTACATCTTCATCGACTGGGGCAGCTGCGGGTCGGTCGACCAGTGCGGCTTCGACATCGGCGACTGCAACACGAGGGACGTCTGCCTTGTTGACTACTAGGAGGATGGTCGTGTGCGCGGCGGCGCTGCTTGTCGCCGGGCACACGACGGTGGGGGGCGCGAGCGACGCGCCCGCGAGTGACGGCGGCGTCACGCCGGTCGCGGAGCCAGCCCTCGCGGAGCCAGCCATGGAGCACGAGCTGCTCTGGAGCGCCGACATCGCGGCGCCGGACATCTTCTCGATCGAACTCGAGGCGGTCGGTCCGAGTCCGACCGATTCCACGCCTGGGGGCGGAGGGGGTTCGGCGGGTGTGCTCGTCGCCGTGGTGAGCCGGACCACGGGGCCGCGGGTCGAACTGAGGGACGCGAGATCAGGTGAGCTCTTGTGGCGTCGCCTGCCGGGCGGCGCCGAGGGGGGACAGGTGTTCGCCGGCACAGCCGGGGACGGTGAGTGCGTCATGGCGGCTGAGAGCGCGTTGATGTTCGTGAGCCGGGAGGGTCCGGCGAGCGCGGCGGTCCGCCTGCCCGGGGTCTTCCGGTCGGCGGCCGTCGGTGGAGGGCGCGCGTGCGTGTGTGCCGGTCGTCCGAAGTCCGGGTTTGCGGACAGTCTCGTGGTGTTCGAGCGCCGTCCGGGCTCCGGTTCGGCTGTGTCGGGGGTTGTCCGAACATGGGCGCGAGCGCTCGTCGATCACGACAAGACCTTCGACGACGGGTTCTCGCGGCCCGTGTTCGGCGACACGGACGGAGACGGCACGGACGAACTTATCGTCATCGAGCGGATGAACGAGGTGGTCTGTCGCGCCCGGGCGGGAGACGAGCGATGGCGCGCCATCCTTGGTGAAAAGAGCCGCTTCAAACCCATCGGTGTGGCGAGCGCCGACCCGGTCGTGGCGGACGTGACGGGTGATGGCGTCCCGGACGTCGCCGTCGGATGCTTCGCCGGCGATGTCGTCGTGCTCGATGGTGAACTCGGCGAGGAGCTCGTGCGAACGCAGTTCGGCGCGGAGTCGCACGAGAAACACCTCGCGGGCCGCCTGTCCGCGTTCATCCGCAACGCGCTTGCGAGCACGGGCGAGCCGATCGGTGAGATGCTCGCGGTGGAGCTCGATGGTGTGGTGGGAGCCGACCTCGTCTTCGGCTGCAGTGACGGGTTCGTCTACGCCTTCAGCCCGCGCGGTGGCGAGAGGCTCTGGCGTTTCCGGCCGGGGAAGGATGTCTACGACCGTCCGGTCCCGGATCCGGCGGAGGCGCGGCGGCTCGTGCTCTGGAGTGAGGAGTGCGTCCACGTGCTCGAGACAACGACGGGCAGAGAGCTCGCAGCGCTCCCGCGCGCGTCCGTCACGACGGCGGCCGTACTCGACTGGAGTGATGATGCTGTAGCGGTCGTGGTGGCGGACGGACCGGCCGGGCGTCTCGAGGCGTGGAGGGTCGCCGTGCCGCGAGACGCGCGCCCTGTGGTTGCCGAGCCGCCTGTGGTTGCCGAGCCGCCCGTGGCTGCCGCGCCGCCCGTGACCGCCGAGCCACACGCGACGGCCGCGCCCCCTGTGACCGTTCCGGAGTGATGCCGATGTCGGAGAGACATGCTGCGGTCCTGGAGTTCAGCGGCGTCTCACGGGTGTTCGGGCGCGGGGAGCGGCGCCGGGTCGTTCTCGACTCGATGGACATGCGCATCGCGGCGGGCTCGTGCGTCGTGCTCGTCGGTCCGAACGGCTGCGGCAAGAGCACGGCACTTCGCATCGCGGCTGGACTCCTCGAACCATCGTCGGGGTGCGTGACCCCGTTCGCCCGACGGCCGGGTGTTGCGTTCGGGACGGAGCGGTCGTTCTATCTTCGGTTGAGCGCCAGGCGCAATCTGGAGTTCTTCGCGCACGTCGCCGGTGTGTCGGTCCGGCGGTCGCGGGCGGTGGTCGCCGGGGTCGCCGCGGAGCTGGGGGTGGAGAGGCGCCTCGACGCCGTCGTCGCCGAACTCTCCCGGGGAGCACGGTCACTGCTCGGGCTTGCGAGAGCCCTGATCGCGGAACCGGAGCTGCTCGTTCTCGACGAGCCGCTGAGCGGCGTCGATGCGTTCGGGCGGGTCCGTGCGCACGCCGCACTCGAGTCGAGGATGTCGCTGGGTACGGGTATCCTCATGAGCGGACACAGCGTGGAGGAGGGGAGTGAGTGGGGCGACGTGCTGACGTACTCGCGCCGGGACTCGGGTGGCTCGAGCTTCCTGCCGCGTTCCTGACCAGGTCGGTCGCGCACCACGCAAGCTACCGAACGAAGCTCGCGCTTGCGGTTCTCTCGGCTGCCGTGTCCGTGGTGATGCTCGTGCTCATCGGCCGCGTCGTGGCACTGGCGGGCCCGGGGTTCGAGGAGCGGGTCGGGATGCCGTACACATCGTTCGCGCTGACCGGGGCGCTTGTCCACGGGTTCGGCATGTCGGCTCTCGGCGTCTTCCGTCGGGTCGTCCGCCGTGAGCAGCTTCAAGGAACGCTCGAACAGCTGGTCGCGTCGGGTCGGAGCCCGACCGCCGTCATCTCACTGGCCGGCGGTTCAGAGCTGGCGCTCCAGGCCGCCGCGTACGCGGGGCTTGGCCTCGGAGCCGTCGTCCTCGCGCGTCTGAGCGGGCCGCCGCCACTGGCGCTCGCCGCCGCCGGGCTCTATGCGCTCGGCATGGCGGGGTTGGGTCTGGCTTCCGCCGGCGTCGTCGTGATCTTCAAGGAGGGTGAGCCGATCGCCTGGGCGTTCGGTATACTCTCAGGCGCGCTCGGCGGCGTCTGCTTCCCGCAGTTTCTCCTCCCTTCCTGGGTGGGGTCTGTCGCTCGCGTTCTGCCGACGACGCATGCGCTCGCCGTCGTCCGGGCCGCGGTGAGCGGGTCCGCGCCTCCTCCCGAGGCGCTCCCCGCGCTCGCGCTCTTCGCTTCCGCTGCCGTCGTTTCGGGCGCCCTGGTCCTCCGGTGGGGGATCAGATGCGCGCGCCGGGCCGGCACGCTCGCCCGCTACTGAACCTCGTTAGCACTTGCCCGACCCGCGCGCGTGGTGTCTAATTGACATCATGAGTCCGAACAGCCGAAAGGCGCGAACCAGTCGCGGGGCCTACCTGCCGATCACCTACGCCGTGGTGGCGATCTGCGTCCTCGCGGCCGTTCTCGTCATCATGACACTGCGGGACGTGGACCGAGGCCGGGCGCACGTGCTCGACGTGCTGGACCGCAAGGCGATGAGCATGCTCACCTTCCTGCGGTTCGACATGCGCACGGAGCTCGTCTCACCGATCTGGAGCCCCGACCGGTTGCAGTTCTTCGCGCAGGAGATCGCGAACCGGGAGAACCTCACCTACATGGCGCTCGTCACGGAGGAGGGGCGCATCGTCGTTCACAGCGACCCCGCGCTCGTCGGAACGCAGCTCGGTGAGTGGGAGACGCCGATGGCTCCCGAGCAACGCCCGCACATCGACCGCCGCAGGAGGATGGTGGAGATCTCCGAGCAGGGCTTCGTCGGTGTCGAGGAGTACGTTGCGAGGATCGACGCGACTCCCGCGAATATCTGCAACCCCGCTCCGCAAGCGCGCGGGCGCCGGCGGCTGCTGCCACCGGTCAGATGCGCTCCGGCCCTGGTGGCCGAGCGTCTCGCCGGACTCCTCGGAGATCCGGTCGAGGAGACCAGCGAGCTGTCCATCTACGCGGTCGTCGCGCTCGATCCGAGCGAACTGGAGAGCGTCTATCTCGCGTCGCGCGACAGAGCGCTCGTTCTCGCAGGCGCCCTCCTGGCTATCGGCGCGGCCGCCATCTACTTCCTCTTCGTCTCGACGTCGTACCGCTCCACACAGACAGCACTCGCAAACATGGAGTCCTACACGGACAACGTCATTGAGAGTATGGCGAGCGGATTGGTCTCGGTGGACCCGGACTCCCACGTCGTCCGCGTGAACTCACGCGCCCGGGCGCTGTTCGGCCTCGGTGAACGGAGCGTGCGTGGCGAACCCATCGAGAGTGTCGTCCGATTCGAAGAGGGCGGGGCACGTAGCGAGATCGAGTCGGTTCTCTCCGGAGCTTCCCGACCGGTGGAGACCGAGATAGGGATCGAGACGGGCGACGGGCGCGTTCCCGTCGAGGTCAGCGCGTCGCCACTCCGGGACGAGGCTGGAGAGCGCAGCGGCGCCGTGCTGCTGTTCCAGGACCTGCGTGAGATCGAGGCGCTCAAGGATGAGGTCGAACGCGAGCGGCACCTCGCCGCGCTCGGACGGCTCGCGGCTGGCGTAGCGCATGAAGTGAGGAACCCCCTGAGTTCGCTCAAGGGGTTCGCGCAGTTCCTCCGGAGCAAGTTCAACCCCGGTTCGGAGGAGGAACGCTACTCGAACATCATGATCGAGGAGGTCGAGCGGCTCGACCGGGTCGTTCAGGAGCTTCTCGACTTTGCGAAGCCGGTCACGGCCGAGCTCAAGGAGAGCGACATCAATGCCATCGTCGAGGACGCGCTGTCGCTCGTGACCGAGGACGCGGCGTTCCGAAACGTCGAGACCGTCCGCGACCTGAGCGAGAGGCTTCCCGCGGTGATGGTGGATGGAGACCAGCTGAGGCAGGTGCTCCTCAACGTCCTGCTCAACGGTATCGAGGCGATGCGCGACGGCGGTCGGTTGACGATTCGTACGTCGCTGCGCGGCGATGAGCAGTCGCAGGTCGCCGTGGAGGTGGCCGACACCGGCGTCGGGATGAGCAATGAGGAGCTCGAGAAGCTCTTCGAACCGTTCTACACGACGAAGCCGGAGGGGACGGGACTCGGACTCACGATCGTCTCGCGTCTGATCGACCAGAACCACGGCCGCCTTGCCGTGAAGAGCGCGCCCGGTGAGGGAACGACCTTCACGATCAGCTTCCCGGTGGTCGGGACCGTGCCGGATGATGTCGGATCGGAGGAGCGGTAATGGAATCGGGCGGTCTCAGGATCCTCATCGTCGATGACCAGTCGAGTGTTCGCGAACTCCTCAAAGCGGTGCTCGAGAGCGACGGGCATACGATCGAGACCGCCGCGGACGGCGCGAAGGGCGTCGACGCGCTCGAAGCAGGGTTCCACGACCTGGTTGTGATGGATATCCGGATGCCGCACCTCGATGGTGTCTCCGCGCTCGAGCGCATGAAGGCGATCAGCCCGGACACCGGCGTCATTATGATGACGGCCTACGCGTCGGTCGAGACAGCCGTTCGCGCCATGAAGCTCGGAGCGTTCGACTACGTCACCAAGCCGATCGACATCGAGGAGGTCCGTAAGGTCATCGCGCGGTTCGTCGGCGAGTCTTCGCCTGAGCCGAATGAGGAGGAAGCGCACTACGAGCCGTCGTCCGAGATCATCGGCGCGAGCGCCGCGATCCGTGATGTCGTCGAGATGGCGCGTCAAGTGGCCGACAGCGACGCGACCGTGCTCGTGCTTGGTGAGAGCGGGACCGGCAAGGAGCTCGTTGCGCACGAGGTGCACCGGGCGAGTCCGCGTGTGAGGAAGCCGTTCGTCGCCGTCAACTGCTCGGCCATCCCCGAGGGACTGCTCGAGAGCGAGCTCTTCGGTCACGAGAAGGGCGCCTTCACCGGCGCCGGTCGCCAGAAGCGGGGGAGGTTCGAACTCGCGGCGAGCGGCACGATCTTCCTGGATGAGATCGGTGACATGTCGCCGCAGCTTCAGGCGAAGCTCCTGAGGTTCCTCCAGGACCGCACGTTCAATCGCGTCGGTGGTTCGGTCGAGATCACGGTCGATGTCCGCGTGGTCGCCGCAACGAACCGGGACCTCGAGGCCGCGGTCGCCGAGGGCGGCTTCCGCGAGGACCTGTTCTTCCGTCTCAACGTTGTCACCATCGAGATTCCGCCGCTGCGCGACCGCAAGGAGGACATCCCTCTGCTGGTCGATCACTTCCTCAAGTTGCGCGCCGAGCGCGGCTCGAAGCCCAAGAAGATGTCTCCGAAGACCATGCACCTGGTGATGAACCACGACTGGCCGGGCAACGTCCGCGAGCTCGAGAACGCTATCCATCGCGCCGTCGTGCTCTCACGCGGGGAGACGATCTTCCCCGAGCACCTTCCCGCGAAGCTCCGCCCCGCCGACGCATCGGACGAGGAGGGCGAGACCACCGGAACGACCATCCGTGAGATGGAGCGGGACATCATCATCAAGACGCTTGCCCAGACCGGCGGCAACCGCACCCACGCTGCGAAGATCCTCGGCATCTCCCGCCGCACACTCCAGAACAAGATCAAGGAATACAAGATCGAGTCGTAGGGGTGCGAAGAACCTGCGCACCTGGGCAGGTCTTTCACCCCCGATTGGGCAACTCTTACCCGTCCGGGAGCCCTCATCCGACCGTCCGGACGCTCCCGCGGCGGCCGTGGCTGCGCGAGAAAGCCCCAGTTTAAGGGCCTGTTAGAGAATTCCGCTCCGTTTGGCACGCTGTCGGTCCGAGCTGGCACCTCGGTTGCTTTGTAAGGGGCTAGTCCGCCGGCCGGCGCTCCCCGCTAACTCCCAGGCAGCGGCCCGCGCTGGCCGGACGGACAGAAACCGGAAGAAGGATTCGCATCGAAACAAGAGGAACAGGCAGCAGACACTCTGGCGAGTATCAGACCGGGCAATGACCCGGACCTCGGAAGGAGAGAACGATGAGCAGGAAGACCATCACCACAGCAGCGGTCGTCGCGGTTGCGACACTTGCGCTTCTGACCACCGCGGCACTGGCCGGACTCGGCGATCGCCGCGGCCAGGCGGCGGACGACTGCAGAGGCATGCGTCCGAGCTTCACGACCGAGCAGAAGGAAGAGATGAAGGAGATCCGCGAGAGCTTCGAAGATGAGCGCGTCGGACTCCAGAATGAAATGAAGGTCCTCCACCTTGAAATGCAGGAACTCGCAGAGGCCGACAGCCCGGACTTCGGCAAGCTCGAGCAAATGATCGACGAAGTGACGGAACTCCAGGCTCAGATGATGAAGTTGAGGCTCAAGCAGCACCGCGCCGTCCGCGAGATTCTCGACGATGACCAGCGCGTGCTCTTTGACAGAAGCATCGCCGGGAAGCTCGCTCGCGGCGGCCACGGTGACCGAGGTGGTCGCGCCGCCATGCGCGGCGGCATGCGCGGCGGTGCGGACTGCGGCCAGATGGGACGCGGCGGCAAGATGAGCTGTGGCCCGCAGGGTACGCCCGGCGCCAGGATGTTCCGCGGTGACGATGGTGAACTCGTCGAGATTCTCAAGCGGCACGGTGGCGAGGACGGCGAGCGTCGCATCATCGTCAAGAAGATCGTCGACGGCGATGAGATCATCCTCGAGGTCGAGGAAGAGGAGTAGGACACAAGCACAGGGGCAACACGCTGACGCAAACCAGCGTTTCTGGCACCAGTAGTACGAGTACCACTCTCTCTCCACGTTGTTCCGGCACGGACCGGAAGCAGCATTAACCCAGAGTCGCCGCGCGGCTCAACCGACAACCGGTCCGTCCCCCCGAAGCGGGCGGTCCCGAAAGGGATCGCCCGCTTCCCCCTTGTAGGCTCCGTGGGGCGGTCCTATACTGCGCTCCGATGGCCAACTGAGGCGACCGCCGGACGCGCGGGGATGACCTCCGTGCACGTGGGAAGAGGAGGCGCGCATGCTCGAGCGGCTTTTCAGACTCTCGGAGAACAAGACGACGGTTCGCGCCGAGGTGATCGGCGGCGCCACGACCTTCATGGCGATGGCGTACATCATCTTCGTGAACCCGGGCATGCTGTCTGCGCCGACCGGCGCCGGGATGGACTTCCGCGCGGTGATGGCGGCGACATGCGTGGCCGCGGCCCTGGGAACGCTGCTCATGGGGTTCCTCGCGAGGTATCCGATCGCGCTCGCGCCGGGCATGGGGCTCAACGCGTACTTCAGCTTCATCATCTGCGGCAAGATGGGGGTCCCGTGGGAGATCGCCCTCGGCATCGTCTTCATCTCCGGAGTTGTCTTCACGATCCTCGCGGTCGTGCGCGTTCGCGAGATGATCCTCACGGCCATACCTATGACCCTCAAGCTCGCAACGGCGGGTGGAATCGGACTCTTCATCGCGTTCATCGGGATGCACGACGGCGGGATCGTCAAGGCGGACCCGGCAACCTTCGTCACGCTTGGCGACCTGGGGAACCCGCCGACGCTCGTCGCGCTCCTCGGACTGGTCATCACCGGTGGGCTGATGGCCGCGCGAGTGCGGGGTGGTCTCTTCTGGGGCATCCTCGCCACGGGCGTCGTCGGCATTATCGCCGGCATCACCGAGTTCACAGGTCTGGTCGCCATGCCCGATATGTCGCCGACCTTCCTCAAGATGCGGCCGCTCGCGGCGCTCCGTGTCGAGTACATCGCGCCTATCTTCGTGCTGCTGTTCTTCGACATGTTCGATACGGTCGGGACGCTCGTCGGCGTTGGGACGCAGGCGGGGTACATGAGAGACGGGAAGCTCCCGCGCGCGACGCAGGCGCTGCTGTCGGATTCGGTCGCGACGATGGCGGGCGCCGTCGTTGGAACGTCCACGACGACCAGTTTCATCGAGAGCATCGCGGGCGTGAGCGCGGGTGCTCGGACGGGTCTCGCCAATGTCGTGACCGCGGCGCTGTTCCTGGTCGCGCTGTTCTTCTCGCCGGTGGCCGAGATGTTCGGCGTCGGGATCCCCGGTCCGGGCGGCGTGCTCCTCCATCCGATCACGGCACCCACGCTCATCATCGTGGGCTGCCTGATGATGAAGAGCGTGGCCAGGATCGACTGGGACGACTTCTCGGAGGCGATTCCGGCGTTTCTCACGCTCATCGTGATGCCGTTCACCTACAGCATCTCTCACGGTCTGGCCATCGGTTTCACCAGCTATCCGCTGCTCAAGCTCCTGTCCGGGCGCGGTCGTGACGTGCACTGGCTGGTCTACGTCCTTGCCGGGCTCTTCGTGCTGCGGTATATATTCTTGTAGGGCCATTTCCTGGCATATGGTCTTCGTGGGGCGCCTCCGGGCGTCCCGCTCGCCCCGTCATCCTCCGGACCCGGTGACGTGTCCAAGGGATACGTCCAGCTCTTGTCGCCGGAGACCCCGGAACTGCGACCACAGAGGTGTTTCATGGTTCGAAAGACAACGATCGCGCTTGCACTGGTATTGATGCTCCTCGCCGCGGATGCGGCGCCCGCCGAGCTCCGGGGATTCGTCCCGCGCTCGCGGCGGGGCGCCGAGGTTTGCGTCGAGATCCCGAGGTACATCTTCCCGATCGGCGAGGGGCTCGTCGGTGACTACTACATCGACGAGGGCTGGGGGTTCGGGTTCGGCCTGATGCTTGGTGTCGTGGACAACATCGGACTCGAGGCTCGCACCGTGCAGTCGAATCACCACATCGATGAAGGGGAGTGGGACCTGGACCAGACCTTCATCGGGATCAAGTACTGCGTCGTCGGTGACAGCGCCTTTCAGCCTTTCGTGAGCGGCGGCTACTGCCGTCAGCTCATGGAGACCGATTCGCTCGACGCGCCGCTCGACGAGTTCACTCGTCTCACCGGACACGGGGGATACGCATCGATCGGCATCGACTACTTCCGGAGCTCGAAATTCCTGTTCTCGATCCGGGCCGACTACATCGTGATGGACTTCACGCGCGGGTCCTTCGGCACGGACGAGAGCAATCTGGATCAGTCGCTCGACGCGGACACGTTCGCGATCTCGCTGTCAGTCGGATACAGGGCGCCAATCTGGTAAGGAGCGAATATGTCGTCGAGACGGAGTGCGGGACATCGCAACGCGACGCCGGGCATCAGGTTCAGGCGCACGGCGTGCCTATGGAAAGGGACCGCGCTTCTGATCTCGGTCGGCGTGCTGATCTGGCTCGTTGCCGAGAACCCGTTCCTCGTCGACAACGTCTGGCTGGGTCTCCTGTACTTCGCTGTGATCCCGGGCGCGATCGGCGGGATCCTCGGAATGATCGTCGGAGGGATCGTGGCCGCCGTCGCCTCACGCGACCGGTCGAAGCGGAGCCGGAACCGCATCAGAGGGCTCTGGCTGTTCGATGACCTCTCCGAAGGACGCTACTCGTTCTGCCTCATCTCGGGCGCGCTGGTGATCATCGCCGTTCTCGTGGCGTTCGGCATCCAGGCGAATGTCGAGCGCGGGCCGTCCGAGCCTCCGCTGCGTCTCCTCATCGTCGGACTCGACGGGATGACGTGGCGCGTGGCGAACCCGCTGCTCGAAAGCGGCGACCTGCCGACCCTCGCGGCGGCGATGTCCGAGGGGACGGGCGGTACGCTCGAGTCCCTCAAGCCCATGTACTCGACCCGCATCTTCACGTCGGTCGCATCCGGAAAGACGGCCGACAAGCACGGCATCCGCGGACTCTCGGACACGCGCTCCGACCAGGTGCTCGTGAAGCGTGTGTGGGACATCCTCGAGGAGCAGCTCGACTGGGATTACGGGCTCGTCGAGTGGTACCTGACGTGGCCGCCGGCGGCGAGCGCCGACGGATTCTGCGTGCCGGGCATCCTCGCGATGACCGACGACACGATTCCCCCGGACCTCTCGTTCATCAAGAAGCTGAGACGCCAGGGGAAGGACGTCCGGGCGCGCGGAGGCGCGTACTACCTCGGGATCGCGCTCGACGCCGCGCGAAACGGCGCGCGGCTCTCGACGCTCACCGACCTCGCCTCGATCGCCGTGGCGCAGCGTCGCCCAGGCGCCACGCAGCTCGAGCTCTACCACCGGCAGCAGAAGGCGCTCGTGAGGATCATCAGCGATGCGACCTGCCACCGTCTGCGAAGCGCACGGCCTGAGATGCTCGGTATGGTCTACAAGGCGACCGATTCTGTTTCACACAAGTACTGGAAGTTCTTCGATCCGGAACCGTTCGGCGAACTCGCGGCGGCCGATGTCGAGGCCTACGGTCGCGTCATCGAGGATGTCTACATGCTCGCCGACAGCGAACTCGCCCGCATCCGGCGGTACGTCGCGGACGACGGCGTCGAGGTCATCATGTCGGACCACGGGTTCCAGGCGAACACGGGGTTCGGGATGCAGATGGTCTCGTTCCGCACGAAGGTGCTGCTTGAGGCCCTCGGCTACTCGCTCACCGATGTCAGCTATGTCAATCTCGGAGGGAGCTTCTATCTCCAGCCGCTGACGCTCGATGCGGAGGAGAACGCGCGCATGCGTGATGACCTCGCGCGCACGTTCGGTTCGCTCACGATCGCCGACGGCGACTCGCCGGGATTCTATGTTCGGGACGTCGACAAGGAGGGTGTCGGCGACGACTTCGTCGAAGTGACCGTCACGCCCGAGCTCCAGATCGCGGCGCCCGAGGATCCGATGCTTCTCACCGGCGACGGCCGCAGCGTCCGGATCTCGGAGTTCCTCAGCGTGCTCGACATTTCAGGCGCGCACGACGTTCTCGGGATCGGCGTGTTCGTCGGCCCGCAGTTCAGGCGCGGCGCCGTCCTGACCGACGCGTCGGTGCTTGATATCACCCCGACGGTTCTCGCGGCGCTCGGTCTTCCGGTCGCCGACGACATGGACGGCCGGGTCCTCACCGGGACGTTCACCGAGGAGTTCAACGCGCGTGCGGAGTTCGAGACGGTCGAGACCTACGAGACCGAGGTCCGCGTGCCGCGTCAGAGCATGGCCATGGATGACATGCCGGAGGAGACGCAGGAACGCCTCCGCTCACTTGGATACATGCAGTAGCGGGACACACGCGACAACCGGATGTGCGCGGCAGCCGGACATGCTGCAACGTACGTATGCGGAAACCGGACACATGCAGAAGCGCAAGGAGAGACACATGCTCGAAGTCAAAGCGAAGTGGGTGAGCGGCTGGAAGTTCGTCGGGACCGATAGCGGCGGCCGCGAGATGAAGATGGACGCGAGCGTCGAGGGCGGCGGCGAGGGCGACGGGTTCCGACCCGCCGAGCTTCCGCTGATGGGGCTGGCCGGGTGCACGGGAATCGACACGATCGAGATACTCCAGAAGATGCGCCAGCCGGTCGAGAGTCTTGACGTCCGCGTGACGGCGGAGAAGAGGGACGATGGCACTCCGGGACTCGCCGGCGTCGAGGTCGAGTACATCATCCGGGGGAAGGGGCTCTCAAAGGACAAGATCGAGAGGGCCGTCCGGCTCTCCGAGGAGAAGTACTGCACGGTGAGCGGAGCGCTGAAGCAGGCGACGCCGGTCACGCACACCATTACGATCGAGGAGACCTCATGAAGAACCGTATCTCGGAGGTCCTGACGAAGTTCGCGGACCGCTGTGACTACCTCGAGGTTCACATCGAGGACACCGAGGAGTCGCGCGTCGGCTTCACGGGGAACCGGATCTCGGAACTCGGGCGTCGCGTCGACTTCGGCGGGAACGTCCGTGCCCTCTACAAGGGTGGGTGGGGGTTCGCGTCGTTCAACAGCCTGGACCGCATCGACGAGTTCGCGGGTCACGCGGTCGACCAGGCACGCATCGTCGGTCACGGCACGAGTCAGCTCGCGCCTGTCGAACCGGTCATCGCGGATGTGGCGCTCGATGTGAAGAACGACCCGCGGGACGTCTCGCTGGCGGACAAGGTCGCCATGATGCGGGCGTACAACGAACAGGTCCTCGGGTTCCACGACGAGATCATCACGAGCTCGCTTCTGTACTTCGACCGCTACCGCCGGTTCTGGTTCGGGAGCAGCGAGGGCGCGATGGTCTACCAGGAGCGAGTGGACATCGGCGGTCGGGTCACGCCCGTCGCGTCGCGCGGTGAGGGTTCGCAGTCGTACAGCGCATCGTTCGGCGGGAGCAACGACTTCAACGTGGCGCGCGGCAACGAGGCCGGGGTCGAGGAGGCCTGCCGGGTCGCGCTCGGCAAGCTCGACGCCCCGAAGGTCAAGGCCGGCGAGTACGCGGTCGTCGTCGACCCGAGGCTCGGTGGCGTCTTCATCCACGAAGCGTTCGGGCATCTCTCCGAGGGCGACAACGTCTACGAGAACAAGAACCTCCGGGAGGTCATGGTCCTCGGCCGCAAGTTCGGCAAGCCGTTCCTCAACGTCCACGACACCGGACTCGACAAGGGGTATCGCGGCTATCTCGTCTATGACGACGAGGGCGTTCCGACCGAGAAGACGTACCTCATCCGCGAGGGCGAGCTCGTCGGCCGGCTGCACTCACGCGAGACCGCCGGAAAGATGGGCGAGCGGCCGACGGGCAGCGCGCGGCTCATCGACTATCGCCATCCGCCGGTGCCGAGGATGCGGAACACCGTCATCGAGAACGGGGACTCCACGTTCGACGACATGATCGCGGGCATCGACCTCGGCATCTACGCCATCTCCGCCTCGGGCGGGCAGACGAACGGCGAGATGTTCACTTTCACGGCCGCCGACGCCTACATGATCCGGAACGGAAAGCTGGCCGAGCAGGTGCGCGACGTGATGCTCACGGGGAATGTCTTCACCACACTCGACAGCATCGACGCGATCGGCAACGATCTCGCGTGCCACGACGGGGGCGGAGGGTGCGGCAAGGCCGGCCAGTTCCCGCTGCCGGTGACGCACGGTTCGCCGCACGTCAGGATCCAGAACGTCGTGATCGGAGGTGAGTAACGTGAAGAAGATCATCGAGAGAGCTCTAGCCAGGGGTGTCGAGCGCGCCGAGGTCTTCTTCTACGAGAACCTCGAGACCGATGTCGAGTACGAGGCGGGAGCGCTCAAGTCGCTCTCCGATACCGAGGAGAAGGGTGCGGCTCTGAGGCTTGTGAAGGACGGAAAGCTCGGGTTCGCGACCACAACCAGGCTCGAGGACATTGACGGGCTGGTCGACAACGCGCTCGCCACGGCGGCCGAGGGCGAACCCGTTACATTCGAGTTCTCGGAAGCGGCGGAGCTGCCGACGCCGTCGATCACCGATGAGCGCGTCAAGGCTCTCACGGTCGACGAGATGATGAAGCACTCCGAAGATGCCATCGCGCGCGTCCTCGACTACGAGAAGCAGGTCAACACCGACTCGGCCACCGCGCGCCGGATGCAGCGAATCGGCGTGGCGACCTGTCGCGGGTTCGAGGCGGAGTTCGAGCGCACGGCCTACGAGTTCTACGTCGGCGGGCTCCTCATCGAGGGGACGAGCATGCTCCACACTGGAGCGGGCTACTCCGGGACGGAGTTCGGGGCGGACCACGCCGGGCTCGCGGCCAGGACCATCGACGACATCAAGCGTGGACGGACGAATGTCGACATCAGTCCCGGGAAAACGACGGTCGTGCTGACGCCCCGCGCGGTCGCCGACATCTTCCTCACGCTCAACCTGGGCGTGAACGGTCTGTACGTCGACGAGGGAATCTCACCGCTCGCCGGGAAGCTCGGCGAGACCATCCTCGATGAGCGCATCACGCTTCGCGATGACGGCATCCGCTCCGGCGGGTACTTCTCGGCTGCGTTCGATGACGAGGGCGTGCCGATGCAGGAGACGACGGTGTTCGAAGGCGGAGTGCTCAAGAGCTATTTGACCGACCGTCGCACGGCGGCGAAACTCCACCACGCGCCGACGGGCAACGGACTCAAAGCGAAACGTCTCATCATGTCAAAGGAGCTGGGGAAGACCCCGTCACCGGAGATCACGAACTGGGTGATGGATGGCGGCGAGAAGCCGCACGACGAGCTCATGAGCGAGATCGGCAGCGGTGTGCTCGTCGACAGCATCATGGGGATCATCATGGCCAACCTCGCGGCCGGCGACTTCTCCGGGAACCTCATGTACGCTCTCAAGATCGAGAACGGGAAGACTGTCGGGCGCGTGAAGGACGCGATGATATCCGGCAACGTCTACGAGCTGTTCCGCGATAGCGTGGTCGCCATCTCGAAGGAGGTCGAACGCACGGGGATCCTGGGTGGCATCGGGAGCCACTGGTACCCGTATATCGTCCTGCGGGATGTGTCGATCGCGGCGAAGGGCTAACGCGGGTCAGGGCGGCGCCCGGGTCCGCGACCGATCCCGGGGCCGCCTCTGCGACCGGTCTCACACGGGAGGGAAGATGCGCACACGACGAAGAACAGCCGCGGTCCTGGTCGTCCTCGCGCTCGTCGCGCTGGCCGCCGCACTGCCGGCTGCCGCGAAGGAATACTACTTCCCCGAGGTCCGGCTCGACATCACGGTCCGCGAGGACGGCGGGTTCGATGTGCGCGAGGCGCGGACGTTCGCGTTCGAGGACGACTTCACGTTCGCCTACTACGATGTGGCCAAGCGCGCGTCGACCGGTGACCGGGTCGAGGTTACCGACCTGATCGTGAGCGAGAACGGTGTCCCGTATACGCACGGCAGTCCGCGCGTTCTCGACGACCAGCGCCCGGAGAACATGTACTACGTCGACTACGACTACGAGGGGCGCTTCGCGCGCATCAAGTGGTTCTACCGGGCCGAGGATGAGCACCGCCGCTTTGACATCTCGTACACCGTCCACGATGCGGTCGTCGTCCACGATGACTTCGCGGTCCTCTACTGGATGTTCATCAGCGACAACTGGACCGTCCCGACCAGTCGCGTCGAGGGCGTCATCCACCTGCCGGCCGGAGCCGACATCGACCGCGTGCGCGCATGGCTCCACGCGCCGTTGACGAGCGAGTACACCATCGAGGACTCGCGGACGATCTCGTTCTGGGTCGATCGCCTGCCGTCACAGCAGTACGTCGAACTCAGGGTGCTCTTCCCTCCGGAACTCGTCCCCGGCGCATCCCGCCGACGGAGCGGCGACATCTGGACGACGGTCTTCGAGGAAGAGCGGGAGTGGGTGGAGGAGGCGAACGCGCGGCGCGTTGCCGCCCAGAACTACGTGGAGAAGCGTCGGCGCATACACCGCATGGGCGGGTTCCTCGGCATCGGCGTTGGGCTTGCCGTGCTCCTCACGTGGCTCGGACTCTTCCTCAGGTTCGGACGCGAGCACAAGGTCGATTTCGATGGCGACTACTACCGCGAGCTTCCGTCCGAACGCTCGCCCGCGGAGGTTGGGTATCTCGTACGGTCCGGTGAAGTGAACGCGGACGACATGGTGGCGACCATGCTCGATCTCGCGCGGCGCGGATACATGACCATCACCGAGCGCATCGAGGAGCGACACGGGTTCCTCAATATGCTCGGCGGCGGCAAGGACTACGTGCTGGAGTGGGTGAACCACGAGGTCTCGGATCTCAGTGAGAGCGAGCGGAGCCTCTTGATGTTCCTGTTCGGCGCCGAGTGCGTCCAGGGCAACAAACTCTCGCTCAACGAATTCAAGCGCGAGGCGCAGCGACACTCGTCGCGATTCCTCGCCTGGTTCAGCAACTGGAAGAAGCGCATCGTTCAGGACGCGCGGGAACAGGAGTTGCTCGAGCCGACGAGCACGAAGATGGCCATCCTCGCGCTCGTCATCGGGATCCTCGGCACGGCGGCCGGCGTCTTCATCACGGCGTTCACGCAGAACCTGCTGGCTCTGGCGACGATGGTGGTCGGCGTCCTCGTCATTGCGCTGTCGATGCTCATCAAGCGGCGCTCGAAGGAGGCCGGTCTGGAGTTCAAGAAGTGGCAGGCGCTCCGGAAGTACCTGCTTCACTTCTCGACGCTCGACGAGGCCCCGCCGCAATCGCTCACGCTCTGGGAGCACTTCCTCGTCTACGCGACATCGCTCGGCGTCGCGAAGGAGGTTCTCAAGCAGCTCGAGCCGATCCTGCCGGCGATGGAGCAGGCCGCGGGGAGACCGTTCGCTGCCGGGTGGTACGTCGGCGCGGCGAGCAGTATCGGTGACGGCATGAGCGGGATCTCGGGTCTGGCCGAGGGGATGTCGAGCATGGTCTCCGTTGCCGGCAGCGCGATGAGCACCGCCAGCGGCACGGGCGGTGGCGGGACCGGCGGCGGCGGTGGTGGAGGCGGCGGTGGCGGAGGCGGCGGAGCCGGTTAGTTCGCTGCCCGGGCCCACGCGCCCGGTACGGAGCGAGACGCGGGGGCATCCGAGATGACCGGTCGTCCCGAGTACACCGAGATAGAACACACGGCCGACGTCGGCATGACCTTCCGCGCACCGGACATCCGTTCCGCGTTCGCGGGGGCGGCGGCCGCGGCTTTCGACATGATGTGCGATCTCGACAGCGTGGCGTCCGGTGCGAGCTTCGAGATTCGCGTCGAGGGACGTCCGGACGATCTCGAACACCTCATGGTGCGCTGGCTCTCCGAGCTTCTCTATCTCTACAGCTCTGAAGGCGTTCTGCTCTCGGAGTTCGACATCCTCGAACTCAAGGGTGTCGGCGCATCCGAGGGCGTGGGGTCGCTCCTGACCGCCCGCGTACGCGGCGAGAGGTTCGATGCGACCCGTCATCAGATGAAGACCGAACTGAAGGCGCCGACCTACCACCAGATCTCCGTGGAGCGTCCGGACGACGAGTGGTCGGTCCGCGTCATCTTCGATACGTAGCACGCGACACCGTTGCGGGATGACTCGGAGCGCGCGGGGGTCTCCGCCGGGGGAATCGCATGGGCAAGAGGGACAAGACACCCGAACTCAGGCAGGTGACGGAGTTCATCTGGGAGCTTCCGCGCACGGGAGGGATGCGCGTGCCGGGTCGAGTCTACGCGGACGAGCGACTCCTCCCGGCCGTCCTCGCCGACAACGGGACGCTCCAGGTGTCCAACGTCGCGCATCTGCCCGGCATCGTCGGGTACTCCCTCGCGATGCCCGACATACACTGGGGATACGGATTCCCGATCGGCGGCGTCGCCGCGACCGATCCCCGCGAGGGCGGCGTCATCTCACCGGGCGGCGTCGGCTACGACATCAACTGCGGAGTTCGGCTGATCGCGAGCACCGTTCCGAAGGAGGACGCCGTCTCGCGGATCCGGGAGATCGTGACGGCCATGTTCCGCGACGTGCCGTGCGGCGTCGGCTCGAGCGGCGCCATCGGGAAGCTGTCCACGCGCGATGTCGGCGCGGTGATGCGAGACGGCGCGGCGTGGGCAGTCGAGAGCGGCTACGGGACCGCGACCGACCTCGAGCACACTGAGGAGTCGGGCAGGCTCACGACCGCCGACCCGGATGCGGTGGGGAAGCGGGCGATCGAGCGTGGGCGCAATCAGCTCGGGACGCTTGGTTCGGGCAATCATTTCCTCGAGGTCGGCTATGTCGATGAGGTCTACGACGATGAGGCCGCGCGCGCGTACGGTCTGGAGCCGGGGATGATGACGCTCATGGTCCACTCGGGCTCGCGCGGACTGGGATACCAGGTCTGCGACGACTCGCTCGACGTGATGCAGCGCGCCGCGGAGCGATACGAGATCCGGCTTCCCGACCGTCAGCTCGCGTGCGCCCCGGTGCTCTCGCCGGAGGGCGAGCGCTATCTCGCCGGGATGGCGTGCGCCGCCAACTACGCGTGGGCCAATCGCCAGATCCTCATGACGCTCGCGCGACGCGCGGTTGCCAGGGTGTTCGACGCGACCGAGCCGGCTCTCGGACTCCGGCTGGTCTATGATGTGTGTCACAACATCGCGAAGATGGAACGTCACACGACCGACGGACGCGAGCGTACGCTCTGCGTCCACCGCAAGGGCGCGACCCGGGCGTTCCCGGACGGGCATCCCGACGTGCCGTCGCGGTATCGCGCCGTCGGGCAGCCCGTGCTCATCCCCGGCGACATGGGGACGGAGTCGTTCGTCTGCGCGGGGACCGAGCGGGCGATGGCTGAGACGTTCGGGAGTTCGTGCCACGGCGCTGGGCGCGTGATGTCACGCTCGCGCGCGAAGAAGGACGCTCGCGGTCGGGACCTGCGCTCCGAACTCGACGCGATGGGCGTCGTCGTGATGGCGACGGGGAAGTCCACGCTCGCCGAGGAGATGCCGCGGGCGTACAAGGATGTGGCGTCGGTCGTCGATGTCGTCGACCGGGCCGGAATCGCAGCGAAGGTTGCACGTCTCAAGCCGCTCGGGGTCGTGAAGGGATAGACATGAAGAACAGAGAGATCGCGCGTCTCTTCCACGCGACCGCAGACATTCTCGAGATCCTCGACGCGAACCGGTTTCGCATCAACGCGTACCGCCGCGCGGCGCGCGTCGTCGAAGACCTGACGGTCGACATCGCCGAACTCGCCGCCTCGGGTGAGCTCACCGAACTGCCGGGGATCGGCCAGGGGACGGCCGACGCGATCGTTGACTATCTCGAGACCGGCGAGATGTTCGGGTACGAATCCGTCAGGAAGGAGATCCCGCCGAAGCTTGCTGAGCTCCTGGAGATCCCGGGGCTTGGCCCGAAGACCGTCGGGATGCTCTGGCGCGAGCTCAACGTCCGCACGCTGAGGCAGCTCAAGCGCGCGCTTCGCAGCAGGAAGATCCTCGAGCTGCCGGGCATGGGTCCGAAGAAGGTACTGAAGATCCAGGGCGGTGTCCGCGCGTACGAATCCCGGAGCGGTCGAACGCTCCTCGGCGCGGCGCTCCCTGTGGCGGACCGCATCATCGAGCTGCTCCGCGGCGTCAAGGGCGTCAAGGACGTCAGTCTCGCCGGGTCGGCGAGACGGTGGCGATCGACCATCGGTGACCTCGATATCCTCGTGACCGGTTCCGACCCGAAGGCCGTCATCGAAGCGTTCGTCGGGATGGACGGCGTCGTCGACGTCCTCGCGTCGGGGACGACGAAGGCGAGCGTTCGGATGGACGACGCGCTCCAGATCGACCTCCGCGTCATCGCGGCGGCCGAGTGGGGCGCCGCGCTGATGTACTTCACCGGATCGAAGGAGCACAACGTCCGGCTCCGCGGGATCGCGCGGAAGAAGGGTCTCAAGCTCAGCGAGTACGGTCTGTTCTCAGGCGATGACCGCGTCGCCGCGAAGACCGAGAAGGCGGTCTACCGGAAACTCGGAATGCCGTGGATCGCACCGGAACTCCGCGAGGACCGCGGCGAGGTCGAGGCCGCGCTCGACCGGAGTCTTCCAACGCTCGTCACCTCGGAGGATATCCGGGGCGATCTCCATCATCACACGAGCTGGAGCGACGGGTTCGCGTCGATCGAGGAGGTGGCGCGGGCGGCGAAGCGGCGCGGGTACGAGTACATCATCATCAGCGACCACTCGCAGTCCCTGAGCATCGCGAACGGTCTCTCGGAGGAGCGGCTGCTCGAGCAGGGAGAGGAGATCGACCGGATCAACAAGAAGCTCCGCGGCTTCCGGATCCTCAAGGGCACCGAGGCCGACATCAAGTCGGACGGGAGCGTCGACTATCCTGACGAGATCCTCTCGGGACTCGACGTGGTCATCGCTTCGATCCACTCCGGGTTCGAGCAGTCACAGGAACAGATCACCGGACGCATCATCTCGGCGATGGAGAATCCCAACGTCGACATCATCGGGCATCCCACCGGGCGACTCATCGAACGGCGCGAGCCGTATGCCGTCGACCTCGACGCGGTGATGCGCGCGGCCGCGGAGACGGGGACCGCGCTCGAGATCAACTGCCACGACGAACGCGTGGACCTGAACGACATCCACGCCCGGAGAGCTGTTGAGATGGGTGTCATGATCTCGCTGGGAACCGATTCGCACGATCCGTCGCAGGGATGGATGATGGATATCGGCGTGCACACGGCACGCCGCGCGTGGCTGGCTCCTCAGTCAATCCTGAACACGCTGGACAGGAGAGCCCTCCTGAAACACCTCTCACGCAGCGGACCGGCGCGCTAGGAGTCCGATGAGGAAGCCCGATCGGCCGACCGTCCGGGTCTCTCTGGCACTCCTGCCGGGCTCCACAGGCCCGCCTGGCGGGGCAACCGACGCCCCGGCAAGCTTCTTGCAGAACATAGTCTCTTGTGGTATCATCGGGGTGAATCGGTGTATGCTGTAGCATGACACCGATGCAGAAGTTGAGCGATTTAGTCGGTTGTATTATTGACAACCGTTGTCGTCTGTGTTCTTCTTAGTTCATGGGGTCGGAAGCGTATGGTCTCGAGAGGGGCCGGGCTTCCATATCGGCATTTGGTATCAACCGCGAGGTGCATCATGAAACTGGTCAGACGTATGTGCGCGGGAGTCCTGGCGATTCTCTTGAGTGCTGTCTTCGCTCTTCCGGCAATGGCTATTGTTGCGTGCGGCGCGACCGGTGAGGTGTCGATCGCACAGGGCGAGGACTACTATGAGTACGCCATCACCGTGAACTGGGACTTCAACGAGAACGGGTCACCCGACCGCTTCATGCTCAACCTCGATCACCTCGTCGATTGCCCGTTCTACAATCCGGACGACCCGATCCAGCAGCTGTACATCATCCCTATCGAGTCGTACAGCGAGACCGCCGGTCAGTGCACCACGGCGACCGGAGAACCGATCGATCAGATCCAGTGGTTGGGTGGAGTGGCGATGGAAGATCCGGACTGCTGGCTCCCGACGCTGCACGTCTCCTGGGAGAACAGTGGGCTGTCGCTCGATTGTGACCCGCCGACGGCCGGCTCCGCCGTGCTGGTCTTCCACTCCTACGGCATGCCGATCAGCGACCAGATGTACTACGGCGCGCTCATGATCAAGGCCGGCGACTTCTGCATCGAGTGCGACTACTTCGGTCCGATGCCGGACTGCAACACCTGGGCGCCGACCGAGGAGAAGCACTGGGGCCTGATCAAGGCTCTGTACCGCTAGACCCCGCCGCGCCGGACGCGGCCGGTGCGCACCGAACGATAACGAGAGAGGGGACGTCTTCAGACGTCCCCTCTTTGCTTGTCTTTCCGCAGCGCGGATCCCGTCGCCGTCTCGTCCCGCGGGCCGAGATGCGAGCGTGCTGCTACATCGCGCGAAGCGCCGCGACGCGTTCCTCCACCGGCGGATGCGTGGAGAAGAGCTTGTTGAATGCGCCCTTCTGTCCCTTGAGCGGATTGGCGATGTAGAGATGTGCCGTCGCCTTGTTCGCAACCTCGAGCGGCTGACGGTCACCGGAGATCTTCAACAGCGCGCTCGCCAGCCCCTCCGGATATCGGGTGAGCAGTGCGCCGTTGGCGTCCGCGAGGAACTCGCGCTTCCTCGAGATGGCGAGCTTGATCAACTGAGCGATGATGGGGGAGAGGATCGCCAGCGCGATCGCGACTATCAGGAGAATGACCCCCGCATTGCCGCCGCCGGTGCTCTTTCGCCGACGACCGCCGCCCCAGAAGAAGGTCCGGAGCATCCAGTCGCTCACCAGCGCAACCGTGCCGACGAGAACCACCGTGATCGTCATCAGCCTCGTGTCGTAGTTGGCGACGTGGGACATCTCGTGCGCGACGACGCCCTCGAGCTCGGCGCGATTGAGTTTCGAGAGGAGCCCCGTGGTGACCGCGATAGCGGCGTGCTCGGGGTCGCGGCCGGTCGCGAACGCGTTCGGTGCGCTGTCGTCGATGATGTAGAGCTTGGGCGTCGGGATGCCCGCGGCGATGGCCAGTCCCTCGACGGAGTGGTAGAGGTGCGGATGGTCCTCGAGCCTGGCGGGCCTCGCCTTGCTGATGCCGAGCGCGATCTTGTCACTGTTGTAGTAGCTGACGAACGCGCCGATGCCGGCGACGAGCGCGGCGAGAACGGGTCCCGCGTATCCGAGGGACGTTGTCTCACCGAATATCCACCCGAGGAAGATCACGAAGGCGACGAAGAGAATGAGCAGAACCGTCGACTTCGCCTTGTTCGCGCTGATCTGTTCCCACATCGCTGATACTCCTGCGTGTTGCCGCTACCAGTTCGCGAGCGTCGTGATACAGGCAAGCACAAGCAGCACCGCCGGAATGACGAGGTTGGGCTCCTTGCCTTCTTCCTTGAAGCGCTTGCTTCCAAGGAGCAGCGCTCCGCCGGCGTACAGGTAGACAAGCGCGAGGATGATCCTCACGATGGTGCCGAACATGTGTGCCTCCTGGTGTGACCGGTCGGGCCGTCGTTCTAGAACTTGACCTCCACCGGCTCGCGCGAACCCTCTTCCACCTCGAAGTACTCGCGCTCCTTGAATCCGAACATTCCCGCGATGATGTTCGACGGGAACATCTGGCGCTTGTTGTCGTACTTGAGGACGGTGTCGTTGTAGAACTGCCGCGCGTAGGCGATCTTGCTCTCGATGCCGGAGAGCTCTTCCTGGAGCATGAGGAAGTTCTGGTTGGCCTTGAGTTCCGGGTAGGCTTCGGCGACGGCGAACAGGGTCTTGAGCGCGCCGGTGAGCATGTTGTTGGCGTCCGAGCTGTCCTTGACGGTCTGGGCGCCCATCAGAGCGCTGCGCGCCTCGGTGACCTTCTGGAACACCTCTTTCTCGTGGGCGGCGTATCCCTTGACCGTGTTCACCAGGTTCGGGACGAGGTCGACGCGGCGCTTGAGCTGCACGTCGATCTGCGACCACGCATTCTCGATGCGGTTGCGGAGCTGGATGAGCGAGTTGTACGTGGCGATCACGTAGAGAACGATGACGATGATCACAGCGATAAGGATAAGCATGCATTCCTCCTTCGGTGCCGCGGCCATACGCGTGTGCGAACCCGCGGCTCCCCTCTGCCTGTGAGGACTCTCTTCATTAGTTATAGTGCCGGGATTCAGGCTGCGTCAAGGGGGTTCCTTGACATGGGTTCATCCCCATCTTTAGGATGCAACGCACGGGAAATGGGTGCGCGCTTCGTGAGATCCCGCGCGTCCGGCGCTCGACACAACAGACGGAGGGCATAGATGATCAAGAGTTTCACCGTGAGGACGTCCGCCCGCAGCGGCATGGCCGGCATCACGCGAGAAGTCGCCGACGCGGTCCGTGAGCTGGGTGTCACCGACGGAGCGGTCGCCGTCTACACGCCGCACACGACGGCCGGGATCACCATCAACGAGAGCGCCGACCCCGACGTCGTCCGCGATATCGTTGCGACGCTCGATGAGACCTTCCCGAAGCGGAGCGATTACCGACACGCCGAGGGGAACTCGGACGCCCACATCAAGTCATCGCTGGTCGGGTGCTCCGAACTCGTGCTCGTCAGCGGCGGCAAGCTCATGCTCGGTACGTGGCAGGGGATCTTCTTCTGTGAGTTCGACGGGCCTCGGACGCGCACGGTCCACGTCTCGACGGTCGGCTAGAGCCGCTCGTCGGTCGGTGGAAGTGCTTCGGTGTCAGCCGGCGCATCTGGTTGCGGCTTCGTTCGCCGCCACAGGAGCCAGACCGCGAAGAGGCCGAGGGCGATCGTTGAGGCGAGTCCCCCCTCCGGCCCGTACATCGCTCCGGAGACCGCAGCGTCCTCCGACGTCTCGGCGATCTCGAGGATGCCGTGGATGGGCAGACCGCTGACCGGCATCGAGAAGAACATCCCGAGCAGGAAGTTCCACGCGAAGTGGAACCCGATGGGAGTCCAGAGCGAGCGGCCCCGGTAGTAGAGCGCGCAGAGCAGGACGCCGATGATCCAGGTGTTGAACAGGCTGAGGAACCCTGCGCCGGGGTTGGCGAAGTGGAGTACCGCGAAGAGGAATGACGAGACGACGATGGCGACGATGCGTCCGGCCTTCTCGTCGAGCCGCTGGAGAACGTATCCCCGGAACATCAGCTCCTCGTAGATCCCCACGATGAAGAACCCGACGAGCGAGAGGATCATGTAGGCTGACACGGACTGCCCCACGGGGGCGGGCCGCGCGAAGCCGATCACCTCGATCTCACCGGACCAGACCGAGACGGCGAAGGCGACGGCGAGCAGCGCCGCCGCGATGCCGGCCCCCTTCCAGAAGCTCAGCCCCCAGCCGCGATGGAACGGCATGCCAAGCGCCGAGAACCGTCGTCCCTCGATGAACCGCACGAACAGCCACGTGTAGATGATCGTGAAGATCCCGACCGCGATGATGAGCGGGAAGAACCAAGGCCCGAGTGCGGCAAGGATGGCCTCGACATCCATCGTCGTCATCGCCGGGTCGATGGTCGGCTCCGGGACGACGCCGAACGCCGTGAGGAAGCCGAGCGCGATCGAACCCGCGATCCAGACGGCCATGAGCGCCACGATGTAGCCGATGAAGTAGAGCACGACACCGAGGATGGGATGGATGCGGACGCGCTCCGCAGCGAGCGTCATCGGTACATCGCCTTGATGCTGCCCCACGTGCACTCTTCGGAGCGGGCAGGATCGTCGATGTCCTCCCACTTCGTGATCTCCCAGAGCGTCTCGCCCGCGGGGCCGGTCCCGTCGGGATCGACCGAGACGGTGAACAGGGCGGCGGCGTTCGCCCAGAGCGTGAGGTCGTTGGGGAGGAAGACGAAGAGGTCCACATCATACGTGCACAGCCAGGTGGACGGATCTTCGGGGTTCGCTCCGGGAACCTCGACGGCGTCGCCGAGCTTCGTGAGCGTGAGCGACATGCTCAGGACATCGGTTGCCGGCCCGAACATGTTCGTCGCGATCCCCATCTCCTCCGTCTGGCCCCAGTACTGGGGGAGCGGGTTCTGTGGGTCGTTGAGGTCGCCCGGGTTCAACCAGAACTCGAACGTCGAGCCGAGGCAGTCCTCGAACGCGGTCGTGTCCATCGCCGCGTATGCCTGCCTCAGCTTCTCGACGGTGTTCGCGTGCGACGTCCGGAGCGGATACCCGTCGTCGTTGTCGTCCTCCTCCGGGCTCACGAAGTCCGAGCAGCCGACCGTCATCGCACCGCCCGCGACAAGAATGATGAGAGCGGCCGACACGAGTCTTGCCCATCGCATGTTCTTCACTGGGTCTTCCTTTCGGAGCGGCATCCGTCGCCGCAGAGGTTCATCGAGACGAATACGCGTTCGGCGAAGCCGCTCAGTCGTCCGCACCAGGTCGCTGGGAGAGTCTAGCGGTACATCGACTTGATGACGCCCCAGCTCGTCGTCCTTGCTTGTCCGCGCGGGCCGGCATCCGAAGCCGGGTAGTCGATGTCATCCCACCTCGTGATCTCCCAGAGCGTCTCGCCGGACGGTCCGGTCTCATCCGGGTCGGCCGCCAGCAGAAACATGCAAGCCGCGTCAGCGCTGAGCACCAGGTCGTCGGGGAGGCGGAAGTCCACGGAGTACGCATAGAAGTACGGTTCGCTCCGGTCGCCGCCGGCCGGCGGCGCGGCGGAGTCGATCGACCAGAAGCGAACGTAGACGCTCTGGATGTCCGTCCCCGGCCCGAGCATGTTCCACATGACCCGTGCCTCGGTGTCGAGACGCCAGTTCCGAGGAAGGCTCGGGTCGTTCGCGATGTCATCCTCGTTCAGCCAGAATCTGAACGAGTCCGCGAAACAGTCGATGACCGCAAGCGCGTCCCTGTACGTGTACGCCCAGTCGAGCTTCTGGATGACGTTCGCGACGGACGTGCGCGCCGGATAGAGGCTGTTGCTCTCGTTGATCCGCAGCTTGAGCTCCGTCCAGTTCGTGACATCTCTTCGCCGACATGGAACGTCACCGGTGTCGGTCCACCTGACGATGCTCCAGAGCCTGTTGCCGTGCATGTCGATGTCATCGTCGTGCGTCGCGAGAGTGAACGTCGCGTATCCGTGCACCTCGTGGGTCACGCCGCCGATGGAGGCGGCGATCGCGTAGCGCTCGTAGTGCTCCCACATGCTCGGGCTGTCCGGAGTGGGACCCTCGATCTCGAGAGGCTCGCGCTCCTGCGTCAGCTCCAGCGTTATCGACTCCACCGAGGCGCGTCGGCCAAAGGTCTCCTCGTGGATCACCGTCTCACAGCGAATGCCCCAGGAGTCCGGGAGCGAGGGGTTGGCAGCTGCCGTGCTCGGCTCCAGATAGAACTCGACGCTGTCAGCCATGCAGCTGAGGAACAGGTGGATGTCGCGCGAGTTGTATGAGGCCTCAAGTGCGCTCAGGACGCCCTGTCTCGTGATGCGGTCCAGGGGATCGTCATGGACCTCGGGTGGGACGAAGTCGGAGCAGCCCGCGATGAGTCCCGCGACGATGAGAACCACGCACACGAGGGGCGCAGCGTGACATGCACTCGCGATGAGGTCCATCAGGTTCGCCTTCACGGTGGCACTCGCCTCGCAGGAACACAGGGGACAGAGCCACGATAGCACTCCACCACTCAGTATCGCACACGGGCGGCACGCAGGTCAATCCGGGAGCCGTCGCGCTCGAGCTGTCGACCGAGTTGACACGTTCCGGGGCGCGCCGGTCGCGCCCGAGCTCGTGGCGCGTTCGGCAGACCTCCCCAACAGCATCACCGGCAACACGTTGCGGCAGCGCAGCGGCGCGGCGGAACGCACGAGGTGCGGGGTGGCACGCGGCTTGTTACTCAGTGGGGCAAGCGCTTGCGTCCTGTGCTGGACGAGGTTCGGAGCTGGGCGGGGATGTTCTGAAAAGGGGCAGAGCCTCTCCGTCCCAGCACCGGCCGAAGAATCCGCGCGCTTCAGCGCCGACAGAGTGGGGGTCTCTGGAAATGTGGCTTGCGCCTCCGTTTTCCGTTGATTAAACTGACCTAGACATCGTCAGTTACCAGCGGAGGAGGTACTGATGAAGCGAATCTCACTTGTAGCACTGATCATCGTACTGATGCTGCCCGCCCTGGCTGCCGCGGAGGATGGTTCCGCGGGGCTCGCGTTTCTCAAGCTGGGTGTCGGGGCACGCCCGATCGCTCTCGGCGACGCCTACACGGCCGTCGGGGGAGACGTGTCGTCCATCTACTGGAACCCGGCTGGGATGGTGGCGGTCGAGGGGACCGACGTGGGTCTCATGCACGCCGAGTGGTTCCAGGACATCCGCTACGAGTTCGCGGGTGGTGTGCGCTCGTTCGGGGACCAGGCGTTCGGCGTCAGTCTCGTCGGGCTCTACATGGACGACCTCGAGCGGCGTGACGGTCCGACCTCGGATCCGATCGGCCACTTCGGCGTGTTCGATTTCGCGCTCACCGGCGCGTACGCGCGGAAGCTGACCGACGAGTTCGACGCCGGTGTCTCTGTGAAGTACCTGCATGAGAAGATCGACGACGAGCTTGCGCGGGGTGTGGCGGTGGACCTCGGAGCCATGTATCGATTCCCGATGGTACACGGTCTCTCGGTCGGTCTGTCGGTCCAGAATCTCGGGCCGCAGATGAGCTTCATCGAGGAGAAGTTCGACCTGCCGGTCCAGTACAAGGGCGGCGCGGCGTACGCGGCCCCGGTGGAGACGCTCAAGGGCGAAGTGCTGTTCACAGGCGACGTCATCGTTCCGAACGATGGTGACCCGAAGACGCACTTCGGCATCGAGTACGAGTACGATGACATGGTCGCTCTGCGGGTCGGCTACCGGAGCGGGTGGGATAATCAGAACGTCTCATTCGGTCTCGGCGCGAAGGTGAGGGGCATGCGCATCGACTACGCGTACGTGCCGTTCTACTCCGACCTCGGCGACACGCACCGCTTCTCGCTCGGGTTCGCGCTCTAGCGAGGCGGCGCCCCTGAGGCGTGCGAGTACCAGGGGTGTACAAAGACCAGACACGACAGGGGTCCCCACGCGGGGGCCCCTTTCTCGTTGCACGGATCCGATGCTGGTGCGCGCATCCGGTCCGTGGAGATGCTGCGGTAGTGGGTGCGCTACTGGCCGGGGCCGCTCTCGCGACGGGCATCGTCGTTCGGGACGAGCTTGCCGTCACTCCAGCGAAGCATCCTGAAGCCGGACGCGTCCAGCGCCGTGACGGATCGGTTGGTGAGCCAGTCGCCGACGATGATGGCCGACCGCCCGTCGCGCTCCCAGAGTCGAGGCGCGTGGACATGCCCGACGATGGCCGCGTCGAACCCCTCGTCGAGCTTTGAGATGAGGAACTCGCGCATCGGTGGGATAGCCGCCTGGACCCGGTCGTCTGTGATCCCGGATACGTTCGAGACGCGGACCGCGAGGCTCCCTCCGAACGCGGGGGAGAGCAGGCGGAACATCGAGATGGCGATCGGATGGCGGAGCACGGACTTGAGAATCCGGTAGCCCCAGTCGCCCGCGGGCAGTCCGTCGCCGTGCGCGATGAACACGCGCTTGTCTCCGTGCGTCACAACAAGCGGGTCGTGGTGTACCGAAGCGCCGGTGAGACTCTGGAACTCCGGGCCTGCCCAGTAGTCGTGGTTGCCGCCGAGGAACGCCACGGTCGTCCCCGAATCGGAGAGGGCTTCGAGCGCCCGGAGGACGCCGTCGTGTCCGTGGCTCGACGGAACACGATACTCGAACCAGAAGTCGAAGATATCGCCGACCAGATAGAGGGCGTCGGCGGCGCCGATGAGCGATCTGATGAACGCCTCGAGGTCCCGTTCGCCGGCGGCATCCGCGGGGCCGTGGAGACCGCCGAGATGGGCGTCGGCCAGGAAGTAGACGGCTCGGTCGGCGGGAGGGTTCACAGCGCACCTTTGCTTGACATGTGGTGTAGTTATTGCTCTTACACGGGATGGTATTACCCCGCCGGCGGCGACCGGGTCGCCCCGTCACGCCATCGAGGTCGAGTACCCGCCAGAAAGAGCGCGATTCGGGGTGCCGAGACCGCTGAAACGGGGTCTCGAAGGGCGATTTCCGGACCGAGATAGCCGAAAACGGCTTCGCGGAGCCCGAAATCGTCATAAATGAACCGCAAATCGCTTGACTTGGACGCAACCTTTTTTCTAGGATTGCATCTCACTATGGTACTGGGTCGAGAAGGTGCAGACGATGCGCTCGGCCTGGTGCGGCTGCCGCAACCGTCCTGAGCGGGAATATACCTTCAGGCGGGCGTTGCTGCAAGCGAAAGCGGGCCCCCACGAACAGCCCGCCGGAGGAGAGGTAGAATGTCAACGCTGTGGGATGATGTGAAGAACGCGATCGTCGACGGCTACGTGTACGCCTCGGACAAGGCCGAGGAGTTGACGGCCATCGGGAAAGCCCGAGTGGACGTGGTCAAGGCGAACCGCAAGATCGCCCAGGCGATGACGGGCATCGGCGACCGGGTATTCCAGCTGTTCGAGGACGAACAGGAATCGACGCTGGCGGAAGACGCTGATGTTGTGGGAGCCGTCGAGGAGATTCGTTCATTGCGCAAGGAGATCGGAAGGCTCGAGGAAGAGATCGAGCGTGTGAAGGCCGAGCGCGGCGATTCACAGACGGCGGCACCGACTGAGTAGCAGCACCACGAACGGCAAGACCACGGGAGTTGTGACACCACGGAACCAAACGCCCTCCGCGTCGCACACTAGCCTGGGAACAGAGTCGTCGATCGTCGTGGGACCTTGTGACGGGAAACTATGCCCGCTTGCCGCGGGATTGTGGTACAGGGGGAGTGTCCACGGCCGCCTGCGCGGTGGCCGAGTACACTCGGGAGTGCCGGCGGACACCTGGGAGGTGTCCGGAGGCACTCAGGCCGGAACAGCACGGGTGATAGTCCGACAGTGAACCGTCTGAGATCAGGAGGCTGACACACATGAAGAGCTCAGCTGGCTGGCTGATTGGTGGAATCGTGCTGGTCCTTCTTGGAGTTGTGGTAGGAGTCCTTATCACGGCGAGCGCCAATCTCTCGCCGGTCTCGATCGCGCAGGAACTGAGCGGCCGTGAGGTCGAGGTCTCAGGCCGTCCGGTGACCGCGTTCGGGGAGAGTCCGTTCGTCGCGGTCGTGGACGAGGTCATGCCCGCGGTCGTCAGCGTCGACACGAAGCGGACGATCCGCCGGAGCAGTGACCCGTTCGAGGAGATGTGGCGGCAGTTCTTCGGCGAGACGCCGGGGCGCGGGCAGCGCAGTCCTCAGTATGAGGAGTACGAGGTGCCCGGGTCGGCGTCCGGATTCATCTTCGACCGTGACGGGTACATCCTGACGAACAACCACGTCGTCCGCGGAGCGGACGAGATCGAGGTGACACTGGCCGACGGACGCGAGTTCTCCGCCGAGATCATCGGGCAGGACCCGAGCACGGACATCGCGGTCGTTCGTATCGAGGGAGACGACCTCCCGTTCGTGCGGCTCGGTGACTCCGAGGACACGAAGGTCGGGAGCTGGGCCATCGCCATCGGCAACCCGCTCTCGCTTCAGGGAACCGTGACGGTCGGCGTCGTCAGCGCGCTCGGTCGAGCGAACCTGAACATCTCAGGCGGCGCGCCGGTCTATCAGGACTTCATCCAGACGGACGCGTCGATCAACTTCGGAAACAGCGGTGGTCCGCTGTGCAACATCCGCGGCGAGGTCATCGGCGTCAATGCCGCGACCAACGTGTCGGCGGAGGGGATCGGGTTCGCGATCCCGATCAACCTCGCGCGAGACGTGGCCGAGGCCCTGATGGCCGACGGGCGCGTGGTCCGTGGCTACCTCGGCGTGGTGCCGCAGGACATCACCCGCGATCTGGCCGAGGCGACGGGTCTTGACGACACGCGCGGCGTGCTCATCGCGAGCGTCGAGGGCGACACGCCCGCGGCGGATGCAGGGCTTCAGGCCGGCGACGTTGTGATCGAACTCAACGGCGTCGAGATCGATGACGCGTCGCACTTCCGGCGCGTCGTGGCGGAGGTCGAACCCGGTGAACGCGCGAGGATGAAGATCCTGCGCGCGGGCGACATCACCACGAAGACGGCGACGCTCGTCGAGCGCCCGACGACCGACGAGGACGTCGAGGAGACGCCGGTCGAGGAAGAGATTTGGCTCGGTCTCGATGTCGCGTCGATCGATGACCCGCTCGCCGGGGAGTTCGATATCCAGGCGAGAAGCGGCGTGCTGGTCGTGAGCGTCGAGCGCGGGAGCGAAGCGTCGGACGCGGGGATCACCGCGGGCGACGTCATCGTCCGCATCGGTGATATCGAGGTCGACGACCTCGGGGACTACCGACGCGCCGTGGCCGAATACAAGGAAGTCGAGAAGGCCGTAGCCATCATGGTGCAGCGTGGCGAACATACGTACTTCGTCGCCGTGCGACCGGCAGGCTAGCGGCAGAGGAACCCACCCGGGCGGGTCATGCGAACCGCGAACAGGGTGGATGCATCATAGGAAGTGGTACGGCGCCACGAGGCGTCGGGAACTACAGAACGCGCCGGAGGGCCAGTCAAACCTCGCCCGAACGCGCACGGAGGCAGTACAAGCACATGCCGTATTACGGAGAAGCAGCAGAAGAAGACAAGAGCCTGCAGCAGTACCTTCGCGAGATCGCGAAGACTCCGCTCCTCACGCGTGAGCAGGAGCAGGAGCTCGGCAGGAGAATCCTCGACGGTGACCAGTCCGCGCGGGACTCGCTCGTCACGGCGAACCTCAGGTTCGTGGTGAGCGTGGCGAAGCACTACGCGCGCAGGACGGGCTCGCCCATCATGGACGTGATCAACCAGGGCAACCTCGGACTCATCGAGGCCGCCAACCGCTTCGACGCGGAGCGTGGTCGCAAGTTCATCACGTACGCCGTGTGGTGGATCCGTCACGCGATCCTCAAGGGAATGTCGGAGCAGTCGGGCGCGATGCGTCTCCCGCTCAACAAGTCCGGTGCGATCCGTCGCATGTGGCGGACCATCGAGCGGATGAGACAGGAGATGGGCCGGGAGCCGACCGACAAGGAACTCGCCGAGCAGATGAAGCTCAAGGTGGACGCGATCGCGGAACTCAGGATCCTTTCGATCGGGAGTCTCTCGCTCGACGCGCCGCTGGCGGTCGACGAGGACGCCGACCTTGGAGACATGGTTCCCGATCCCGCGGACGACCCGGCGCTCGAGATGCTCCACTACGAGTCGCTCGGGCAGGAAGTTGAGATGGCGTTCGACGTGCTGACCGCGCGTGAGTCGCTCATCCTCCAGCACTACTTCGGTCTCAACGGTGAGACCAAGAAGACGCTCGAGGAGATCGGCATCATGATCGGGCTGACGCGTGAGCGCATTCGTCAGATCAAGGAAGAGGCGCTTGGCAAGCTCCGGGACGCGCCCCGCGCGGCCGAGCTCGTCTCGTACCTCAATTAGTATCGCTGCCGATCGCTGGAATCACGGTCGATGGATCGACCGGACGTATCGGAGACCCCGCTCCACAGGCCGAAACGCCTTGACGGGCGGGGTTTTCCGCGTCTAGAATCACCGTACGGACGCTCCTCTCCGGGGCGTCTCGGGCGGAGCAGCAGACGGGAAATGAGCGCTAAACCGCTTGTCTCGTCGCTTGTCTAACGAAGTGAGCAGTTCGTCACTACTTCGTGGGTTATGAAGGGGGTCCGGAACACCCCGCATGAGATCGTACGCGACTCAGAAGGCGGCCTTGCTGGCCGCGGTGATACTCGCAGTGGCGCTCGTGTGTCTCCTGAGCTGCTCGCGTGGCGAACGCCCCACAACCGTCATCCGCACGGTCCCCAACGGAACCACCATCATCGTCGAAGAGAATCGCGGCATCGAGGTCGTCTCGGTCCAGGTCTGGGTCCGTGACGGCGCGCTCTATGAGCCGACCGACCAGGTCGGCGCAGCCATGCTTCTCCACTCGACCATCATCGACGGTCGTCGCGACGATGAGCTCCTCCGCATGGCGGAGGAGTTCTCCGCGTTGGGCGGCAAGGTGACCGGCTACCCGAGCTACGACTTCGTGAGCTTCATGGCCACCGCGCCTTCGCGTCACTTCGACCGGACAGCGCGGCTGATGCAGAAGGGGCTCGTCGGCGTGCGCATCGACGAGGGCGACATCGAGATCGCGCGCGACGCCGTGTCGAAGCACATCGCATCCTACGAGAAGTCCGAGCGCGAGGGTGTCTACATGGCCGGTCTCGCAGCTCTCATCCCGGACCATCCGTACAGCGTCTCCTCGTACGGGACGATGCAGTACATCAACAGTCTGACAGCCGAAGACCTGCAGGAGCGCTACGACCGGATGTACGTCGGCGCGAACCTCGTGATCTCCGTGGCCGGCGACGTCGACGCGGTCGAGGCCGCCAATCTGATGGAGTCGCTCTTCAGCGGCATCGCGGCCGGCGAGCGCGCCGAGCCCGCGAGCGCCCAGCTTCCGTGGCCCACGAACCAGCCGCGGATCGTCCAGCACGGCGCGAGTGAGTCGGCTTACATGATCATCAACTACCCGGGGCCGGCCGGAAGCGCGGAGGACGTGGCCTACATGGACCTCCTGCTGATGGCGCTGGCGCGGAGCAGGGTCTCACTCCTCAATGTCGCGCTCACCAGAGATCACGACCTCGTCAGCGACGTCGGCGGAGGATGGGGGACGCACATTCAGCCGTACCCGTTCCAGGCGTGGATGCATCTGCCGGCCGGGAACGTCAGCATGGCCGAGCAGGTCACGACGGAGACGTTCTCATCGCTGGCCGAGGAAGAGGTCAGCGAGGTCGAACTCGAACGCCTCAAGAACCTCCTCCAGACCGAGATCGCGATGAGTCAGGAACTCGCCGTTGAGCAGGCAAGCTACCGCGGCTACTGGACGATCGTCGGCGGAGACGATTTCATCGACGATTACTTCGCACGGATCGAGTCGGCGACTCCGGCCGACCTTCGGAGGACCGCGGAGAAGTACTTCGCGGCGGAGGGTCACCTGACGACGGCCCTGCTGCCGCAGTAGCCCGGCACCGAGAGCGCCTCGCGCGCCGGGAGTGGAGCCATCCGCTGAAAGCGCCACGATGACCAGGAGAGCAACACGATGACTGACAGACCGACACGCACGACGAGACACACGTGGACCACGGCGGCGGCCGTGCTCGTGCTCATCGCGCTCGTGTGCGCCGCGTCGGCCGAGATCCAGCACGTGGTTCTCGATGACGGTCTCACGCTCGTCGTGCTGCCGAATCAGTGGAGCCGGACCGTCGCTCTCTCCGTGATGGTCGGTGCAGGGTCGAAGTACGATCCGGAGGGTCTGGAAGGACTCGCGCAGATCACCAACGAGCTCTTCTTCGAGGGTCTCGCCGAGACGTCCTGGGACGAGATCTATGACGATCTCTCGGGCCAGGGTGTCGAGCTGAAGTGTCTGACCTCCGAGGACACCGCCGAGATCATCATGACCGGCCACGAGTCCCGTTTCGACTACATCGTCGACATGGCAGCGACCGCGCTGAGTGAGCCGGTGTTCCTCGTCGATCGTCTCGAGCACGAGAAGAAGGTCGCGCTCGATTCGTACGAAGGTGAGATCGCCGACGACTGGAAGTACGCGTACCACGCCGTGACGGCGATGCTGTACGACGACCACCCGTACGAGCACACGCCGCTCGGAACGCCCGAGGGCATGGATGCCGTGGTGATCGGCGATGTTGAGGAGTTCTACGGGGAGTACTACTCGCCGTCCAACACCATCGTCGTTGCCGTCGGTGACCTGACACCCGAGCCCACGCTGGCCCGTCTCGAGGACGCGTTCGCGCCGTACGACGGTCCGACCGTGGAACCGGCGCCGATCCCGGTCCCCGAGCGCACGTCGCAGACCGTGAGGAAGCTCTACGGCGGCGAGCGGCCCGGGTTCGTTCAGATCGGATTCGCGGGGCCGCGTCCGTCGGAGACCGACGACCTGGCGGCGCTCCGCGTGCTCATGGCGGTCCTTGGAGCGGGTACGGAATCGAGACTCTACCGGATGCTCGACGAGTCCCAGGATGTCGTCATCAGTTCGACCGGCGCTTTCGCCAGTCACCGTGTTGAGCAGGTGCGGCTGATCGTCTACGCCATGGGAGCGTCCGACTCGGAGGCGGTCACGGGGATGCTCGAGGAGATCGAGCGCATCAAGACCGACCCGCCCGACGCGGACGAACTCGAGCGCGCGAAGGAGTACGTCATCGCCAGCTTTGCGCTGCGGATGCAGCGGAACGCCGAGAAGGCGTCGAGCATCGCGCGCGACTACTTCCTCGGTCTCCCGATCGACTGCTGCGACACCTACATCGCCGACACCGAAGCGGTGACCGTGGAACAGCTCAGGGTGGCCGCCGAGCGCTACCTTGTGAATCCCGCCATCGTGTTCCAGCGTTCGGGCGCCGCACCGTCGAAGCGCGGCATCTGATCACCGGACGCGGTCTCGCACCACCGTTGCGCGGCATCCGACCACCATCGAACCCAACCACGACTGACACGCCCACACACTGAGAGGTGCGGTCTTGATCATCGTCAGCGCATGTCTCGTCGGCCTGTGCACACGCTACAAGGGCGATGACAATCTCGTCACCGCGGTCAGAGAGCTCGTGGAGCGGGGAGAGGCGATCCCTGTCTGTCCCGAGCAGCTCGGTGGTCTGCCGACGCCGCGGCCGCCTGCATACTTCGCGGGCGGGGACGGCGGGGCCGTGCTTGCCGGGACCGCGCGGGTCGTCACCGAGTCGGGTGACGATGTGACCGCTCAGTTCGTGCGCGGCGCCGAGGAGACCCTCAAGCTGGCGCGGACCGCGGGGGCCACGCGCGCCATCCTGAAGGACCGAAGCCCATCCTGCGGGTGCCGGAGCGTCACGCTCGAGGGGGAACTTCGCCCCGGAATGGGCGTTGCGGCGGCGCTTCTCGCCGGAAACGGCATCTCGATCGAATCTGAAGAAGACTGGCTCGACAAATCGTCGTGAGATGTGTACATTGTGGGCCGTACTCCGGAAGCCCCGTCCGGCGAAAGTTCGAGGAGACGCTCCAATGCGAGCTGGTCCATCCTTGCTTCTCCGCACGCCATCCGGCGGCGGGCGACCGCTGCGCGCATCCGCCGCGCTGGTCCTGTCGGCAGCGTTCCTCATGGTCGCGCTGGCCGGACAGGCTGTCGCCGACGAGTCGCTGACGGCCATCCGATTCTGGACGGCGCCCGACCACACGCGCATCGTCATCGACATGACCGGGTCGGTCGAGTACGACGCCGGGACGAGGCGAGACCCCGACCGCGTGGTCGTGCTCGTCAAGAACGCCTCGCTCGACGGACCGGTCGCCGTGACGCCCGTCGGTGACGGACTCGTAGAACGGGTTCGCGTGAACGAACTCGACGGTGGCGCCCAGGTCGTGCTCGATCTCACCAAGGCGTCCGAGTACAACGTCTTTCCGCTGCTGCCGTACGCGGGCAAGCCGCACCGCGTCGTTATCGATGTCTTCCGCGACGCCGATCCCAGGATCGAGTCCGCGCGCGAGATCGCGGACCGCCCGCTCTCGCACCGTGTCGTCGTCATCGATGCCGGGCATGGCGGTGAGGACCCCGGAACGCTCGGCAACGGCGAGCTCATGGAGAAGGACGTCGTGCTCGACATCGCGCGGAGGCTTGCCGCGATCCTCGGAGAGCAGGAGGGGTGTGAGGCGAAGCTGACCCGCGGTGGCGACTACTACGTCAGTCTGAGGAAGCGCAAGGAGCTCGCGTCCGCGTGGAACGGCGACCTCTTCATCAGCATCCACGGCAACTCGGCCCCGAACCGTCGGGCGACGGGTACGGAGGTCTTCACGGTCTCGGACCGCGGGGCAAGCGATCAGACGGCGCGCGAACTGGCCGACAGGGAGAACGCGGCCGACATCGTGGGGGGCGTCACGCCCGAGACGGGCGATGACGTGCTGGCCATTCTGGTCGATCTCAAGATGGGCGACCGGATGCAGAAGAGCATGCATCTGGCGTCGTTCATCAACGGAGAGCTGACCGAGGAGGGACTCGGACCCGTGCACACGAAGCGCGCCGGGTTCGTAGTGCTCAAGTCGCTCGCGATGCCGTCAGTGCTGGTCGAGGTAGGATTCCTCTCGAACAACAAGGACGTCGCCAAGCTCAAGCGCGCGGATTACCGTCAGCAGTACGCCGAGGCGCTCGCCGAGGCCATCGACGGGTACTTCGTGGCGTACGCGCCCGTGGCGGCGGCGCCCGACGGCACCCACGAGGTGGCGCCCGGGGAGACGCTGTGGAGTATCGCGCGTCGCTACGGCAAGAGCGTCGCGGAGCTCAGGAACATCAATGACCTGGCGGATGACTGCACGATCTATGTCGGACAGAAGCTGAACGTGTCGGGGACGTAGCGGCACGCCGGGCCGCGGTGATCGCGGCCGCGTGTCGGGTACGCAAGACGGAGGATACGTGGTGCTCACAGCACGAGCCATCACCAACAACATCCCGGTCAAGATCGCGGCCGTCATCCTTGCGCTCGTCCTCTGGGCGTTCGCCAAGGGAGAGCAGGAGGGGATACGTCTCACCGACGTGCCCCTGGTCCTGCGGAACATCCCCGAGGGTGTGACGACCGTCGAACAGGTTCCGGAGACCGTCCAGGTCGTGCTCTCCGGACCGAACAAGGAGATTCTCAAGCTCGCGTTCATGGGTGACACGTACGCGTTCATCGACATGACCGATGCGGAGCCGGGACGCGCACTCCGTGTGAGCCTCTCGCCAGCGGATGTCGTGCTGCCTCGGAACGCCGGCGTCTACGTGACCGAGGTGCGGTCCCCGAAGAGCCTGGACCTCGACATCGACACGCTCTCCGAGCGCTCCGTGGCGGTGACGGCGGCGACGGAGGGAGAGCTCCCGAGCGGATACTTCGTACTCGGGACCCCGCAGAGCATGCCCGATTCGGTCGACGTCTACGGTCCCATGTCCGTCATCTCCGAGCTGTCGACCGTGAGCACCGCGCCGCTGAACATCGCCGGGCGTCGCGCCCGCGTCGAAGCGGCGAGACCCGTCGTGTTCGACGGGGCCTGGAACCTCCACGCCGTGCCGCGGGACGTCCGGGTGGCCGTCGAGATCGAAGGGACGCGGGCGGTGACCGTCGAGGGACTCCCCGTGACGTTCCTGCACGAGCCCGGGCTCTCGGCGACGGTCTCGCCGATGGTCTACAACGCGCAGGTCACGGGACCGGAGCACCGCGTCCACAATCTCGGGTCGGACGACATCACGGCGACGGTGGACGCGCGCGGGCTCCCGCGCGGCGTGCACGAGCTCGTGCCCGACCTCGAGACGCCCGAAGGTGTGGTGATCGAGCAGGTGACACCCGTGCGGTTCACAGTGACTCTGGAGTAAGCCCATGCTTGTCCTTGGGATCGACACATCGTGTGACGAGACCGCCGCGGCCCTTCTCCTGGATGGCCGCGACATTCTTTCGAGCGTGGTCGCCTCACAGGCTATCCACGCGGAGTTCGGCGGCGTCGTCCCCGAGCACGCCTCGCGCGCGCACATCCGTCTGATCGCGCCCATCGTTGAGAAGGCGATCGAGGACGCCGGCAAGGAGGCTTCCGACCTCGAGGCCGTCGCGGTCACGAGCCGTCCCGGTCTCGTCGGATGTCTGCTCGTCGGCGCGTCATACGCGAAGGCCCTGGCGTACTCGCTTGGCATTCCTCTCGTCGGCGTCGATCACATCGAGGCCCACGTGTTCGCGGCCCGGCTGGAGAGGCCGGAGATGCGGCTCCCCGCGATCTGTCTCGTGGCGTCCGGCGGGCACACCGAGCTCATCCTCGTGAAGGACTGGGGTCGGTACACGACGCTCGGTCGGACCCGCGACGACGCATCCGGCGAGGCGTTCGACAAGGTGGGGAAGCTGCTGGGGCTGGACTATCCGGCGGGCCCCGCCATCGAGAAGCTCGCCAGGGGAGGGAACCCGAAGGCGTTCGACTTCCCGCGCGCGATGATGCAGCGCGGCAACTTCGACTTCAGCTTCTCGGGACTCAAGACCGCCGTGCGGTACGCCGTGGAGGACCGGGGCGGGCGTCCGGAGGGTCAGGAGTTCACCGACTTCCTTGCGAGCTTCCAGGAGGCCGTCGTCGACGCGCTCGTCACCAAGACGATGTGGGCGGCGGCGGAGGCAGGAGTTCCAACCGTGGCGCTCGGAGGCGGCGTGGCGGCGAACACGCATCTCCGCGAGCGCCTCACAGAGGCGGCCGAACGCGCGGGGCTCGATGTCGTCATCCCGGCCCGCTCGCTCTGCACCGACAACGGAGCGGTCGTGGCCGCCGTCGGTCAGGCGCTCCTTGACCGCGGTATCACCAGCGGTCTCGATCTCGACGTGAGCGCGTCGCGCGAGGACGCACGGGCCGGACGCGAAGGAACCGCGTAGCACAGCACCTCGCAGAGGACGGCACCTCGCAGAGGACGGCACCTCGTAGAGGCCAACACACCCCTGGAGGACCACCCGATGCCGGAGCGATTCGTCGAGGTAGCGGTCCCGCTGCCCGTCACCGGCACATTCACCTACTCGGTTCCCGAACCGCTCGAGGACGCGGCCACGCTTGGTGTGCGAGTCCTGGTGCCGTTCGGCAACCGGAAGGTCACCGGGTTCGTGGTCGGTGTCGCGGACTCCGCGGAGGTCGAGCGGGTCAAGCCGATCATCGACGTGCTCGACGTCGAGCCCGTCGTCGACGCGAACATGATCGAGCTCACGCGGTGGATCGGCGACTACTACCTCGCCTCGTGGGGCGAAGTGCTCCGCACCGCGCTCCCGCCGGGCATCAACATGGAGAGCCGCCGGTTCGCCCGGATCACCGACGAGGGACGCGAGACGCTCGAGTCGGGCGACGGCGGGATGACGGAGCGGCGCCGCCGCATCCTCGAGGTGCTCGCCGAACGCGACGAGGCCAGCCTCGGCATCGTCAACCGGGAGGCCGGCATCCCGCGGGGCGGGAGCGCCGACGTGATGGCGCTCCGCAGCGCCGGATACGTCGAACTCGTCGAGCGGGTCCGCCAGCCGAGAGTGGAAGAGGTGACCGAGGGCATCGTGCGGCTCGCCGTGAGCCCGACGGACGCCGAGGGCGAGGCTTCGATGCTCGAGAAGCGGGCTCCCAAGCAGGCGGGCGCGCTTCGGGAGCTGGCCGCGGCCGAGGACGGTGTCCTGACGACGGCGGAACTCGCGGCGCGCGGTTTCGCCACCACGGTCGCCGCACGCCTCGTCGAACGCGGGCTGGTCGAGCGGGACGAACGGACGCGCGACCGCGTCTCCACCGGTTTCGAGGGATGGGCGCTCCGTGAGGAGGGGCCGCTCAAGCCCGAGCAGGCCCGCGCGCTCGAGCTCATTCACGCGCGGCTGGAGACGAAGGAGTTCGGGGTCGTGCTTCTCCACGGTGTGACGGGGAGCGGGAAGACCCGCGTCTACGTCGAAGCGGTCGAGGCGGCGCGCGCCGCAGGTCGCGGGGCCATCGTGCTCGTCCCCGAGATCGCGCTGACGCCGCAGATGGTGCAGCGGATGCGCGCGCAGTTCGAGGGAGAGGTCGCTGTGGTTCACAGCGGGCTCTCCCTCGGCGAACGGTACGATACGTGGCGCGCGATCCGGGACGGCCGCTTCCAGATCGTCGTCGGCCCCCGGTCGGCCGTGTTCGCGCCGGTCCACGATCTCGGCGTCATCATCGTCGACGAGGAGCACGAGGGGACCTACAAGCAGGGCGAATCGCCGCGATACCACGCGCGCGACGTCGCTGCGATGCGCGCGAAGCTCGAAGGCTCCGTCGTCATTCTCGGGACGGCGACCCCGAGCCTCGAGAGCTACCTCAACGCGCGCGACGGCAAGTTCGACCTCGTGGAGCTCCCCGAGCGTATCGACTCCGGGCCGCTTCCCGAGGTGGAGATCGTCGACATGCGCGAACTCACACCGGTTGATTCCGAGGGCTCATTCTCCGGCGCGCTCCGCGACGCGGTGAAGGAGACGCTGGAGGAGGGGAAGCAGGTTATCCTCTTCCTCAACCGGCGCGGGTACGCATCGTTCATCCAGTGCATGGACTGCGGGCACTCCGAGCGGTGCGACGACTGCAACGTCTCGATGACGTATCATTCGACCGACCGATCGATGCGGTGTCACTACTGCGGGAAGACCGGGCGCGCGCCCGACCGCTGTCCCGAGTGCAACAGCCGCAACCTCCGGTTCGGCGCTCCCGGGACGCAGCGGGTCGAGCTGGCCGTCCGCGAGCTTTTCCCCGAGGCCGTCGTCGAACGGATGGACCAGGACACGACCGGGAGACAGGGCGCGCACTGGCGCATCCTCAAGGATTTCGCGGAGGGGAAGACCGACATTCTCCTCGGGACACAGATGATCGCGAAGGGACTCGACTTCCCCGGGGTCGGGCTCGTCGGCGTCGTGGCAGCGGATGTCGGGCTCAATCTTCCGGACTTCCGCTCGGGCGAGCGGACCTTCCAGCTTCTCACGCAGGTGGCGGGACGGACCGGCCGCGGCGACGAGCGCGGGAAGGTGCTGGTCCAGACATATCTGCCCGATCACTACACGATCGCGATGGCCCGGGCGCAGGCGTTCGGGCCGTTCTTCGAGCGCGAGACCGAGGAGCGGAAGGGGCTCGGTCTCGGATACCCGCCGTTCTCGCGGCTGGTCTCGATCATCGTCCGCGGCCGCGACGAGCAGGCCGTGATGAAGAGCGCCGCCCGGCTGGCCGACTTCCTCGACCGGGGGGCCGACCAGATGGCGGACCCGGCTCCGGAGGTGCTCGGACCCGCCCCGGCGCCCATCGAGCGGATCAAGGGCGTCTACCGCTGGCAGGTCCTCGTTCGGGGGAGAGGCGGGAGCGCGCGAGCGCTCGTGGCGGCGGCGCTCAAGCAGGAGAAGGCGCTGAGCCTGCCCTCGACGGTCCAGCTCGCCGTCGATGTCGACCCGATGGACCTCCTGTAACTCACTGCCCTGCAGTCGCTTGACAGCAGACCCGATGCGCGAAAGCTTGACTGCGAGCCCGCGCTCAGGTAGATTGGATAGTGCCTGCCCGCTCCCGGGCAGGCATGGTTTTCGCAAAGAGGTAGGAACATGGGAAAGATAACGTTCAACAAGATCCAGAAGGACCCCGAGATCACGGGGATGCTCCGCACCGCCAACGACCACCTCGGCATCGTCGGCTACACCGAGCACGGTGTGCGCCACGGCAAGTGGGTCGGGCGGACGGCGCAGAGGCTGCTCAAGGACCTGGGGATCAACCATCGCCAGGCGGACCTCGCCGGCATCGCCGGCTACATGCACGACCTTGGCAACATCATCAACCGCGAGGATCACGCGCAGTCCGGCGCCCAGCTCGCGTTCCAGCTCCTCAGGGAGCGGGAGATGGACCTCGAGGAGATCACAACGGTCATCTCGGCTATCGGGAACCACCACGAGGAGCACGCCGACCCGGTCAACAACGTCTCGGCGGCGCTCATTCTCGCGGATAAGGCGGACGTGCACCGTTCGAGGGTCCGAAATCCCTCGATGATCAAGTTCGATATCCACGACCGTGTCAACTATGCGGTCCAGAAGTCCGACCTGAAGGTGCTTCCGGATGAGCGCATCATCCGGCTGAGCCTCAAGGTCAACACGAAGATCTCGCAGGTTATGGAGTATTTCGAGATCTTCATGTCGCGGATGATCGTCTCGCGGCGTGCGGGTGACTTCCTCAACTGCACCTACGAGCTGTTCGTCAACGACAACCGTCTGCTGTAGGTCCTGCCGGCGCATTCCCGGCGGGACGCAACGTCTTACC
>JAPEKQ010000017.1 GCA_029990205.1 bacterium | reverse complement strand
CTCCGCCGCCGCCTCCCCCGCGCTCCGGATCACCTCGTGGTCCTGCTGCGTACTCACGAACATCGTCGTTGTGAACGCATCGTAGCCGCCCGCCGCTGCGACCTCCGCCGCGCGGTCAAGCCTGAGCGCGTAGCAGATGCGGCATCGCTCGTCTTCGCTTCCGACAACCGCACGCAGGAACGCCGTCAACCCGTACTCGTCCACGAACGGCATCGGCACGTCGAAGGCCTCGGTCACCTCACGGGCCGCCTCAAGCCTCTTCTCGTACTCCTGATACGGATGGATGTTCGGATTCAGGAAGGCCGCCTCAACATCATGCCCCTCGTCGCGAAGCGCTCGGATGGGCACGATGGCGCACGGGCCGCAGCAGATGTGAAGGAGTACACGCATGGTTTCCAATGAGACTCCGGGCCTTCCTCCCGCGCTCAGGGCGACAGGCATGCTGCCTTCGGCAGCGTCGCATTCGCGCCTGAGGAAGACCCGGATCCTCTAGAGAAGGCTTCCCTGTTCCTCTGACTCGTTCCGCCCACGGCCGCCGGCGCCGAAGTAGTCATACGCGGCCGGGGTCGCTTCGCGCCCGCGCTGCGTGCGCTTGAGCAGACCCTGCTGGATGAGGAACGGCTCGTAGATCTCCTCGATCGTGTCCGCCTCCTCACCCACAGCGACCGCCAGGCTCTTCACACCGACCGGTCCGCCATCGAACTTGTGGATGACCGCTTCCATGATCCGGCGATCCATCTCGTCCAGACCCGCCTCGTCGACCTCGAGCCGAAGGAGCGACTCGTGCGCGACCTCGGCCGTGATCCGACCGTCTGCGATGACCTCGGCGAAGTCCCGGATACGCCGCAGCAGCCGATTCGCGATCCTGGGCGTTCCCCTCGAACGGCGCGCGATCTCGAGCGCGCCCTCCGGGTCGATCGGAACACCAAGAATGCCCGCCGACCGCTCAACGATCCTCGCAAGCTCATCGGCCACGTAGTAGTTCAGTCGCTGCGCGACGCCGAACCGGGACCTGAGGGGCGAGGTCAGGAGTCCCGCCCGCGTCGTCGCGCCGACCAGCGTGAAGTGCTCAAGATTGAGCTTCACACTCCGAGCCGATGGTCCCTTGTCCAGAACGATGTCGACACAGAAGTCCTCCATCGCCGGGTAGAGGTACTCCTCCACCACGTGCGAGAGACGGTGGATCTCGTCGACGAAGAGCACATCGCCGCGCTTGAGGTTGGTGAGCACTCCGGTGAGATCGTACGGACGCTCGATGACCGGCCCCGAGGTCGTCACGAGTTCGGTCCCCATCTCGTGCGCGATGATGTGCGCGAGCGTCGTCTTGCCGAGGCCCGGCGGACCGTAGAACAGACAGTGGTCGAGCGGTTCTTCGCGCTTCCTCGCGGCCTCGATGAAGACGCTGAGATTCGCCTTGAGCGAGTCCTGGCCGACGAACTCGCTGAACGACGGCGGTCTGAGTCGCGTCTCGAATCGGGCGTCGTCGTTGGACAGGTTCGGGGTGGTCACGCGAGTCTCGGACATCGTGTTCGCTCCGTTGGCCGGTGCCCGGCTACTTCCTCAGGGCACGCTTGATCAGTTCCTCGATCGAAAGGTCCTCGCCGCACTCCCTGCGCACCGCCAGCACAGCCTCGCGGGCCGACGCCTGCGGGATCCCGAGCGAGACCAGCGCGCGGACTGCGTCACCCATCTCTTCACGCTGCTCGTCGCCGGCGCCGCCGATCGACGAGACGTCCATCCCGGAGAGCTTCTCCTTGAGTTCGACCACGAGCCGCTGCGCCGTCTTCTTCCCGATTCCCTTGATCGTGGTCAGAAGTGCGACGTCCTCCTGAATGACGGCCTCGTGGAAGACCTCGGGCGAGAGCCCTGACAGAACGGCCAGCCCCAGCTTCGGACCGATGCCGCTGACGGAAATGAGCTCGGTGAAGATCGTCCGCTCAGCTGTGGTGGCGAAGCCGAAGAGGTCGAGTGCGTCCTCTCGCACGTTCAGATGCGTGAAGAGGTGCACGTTCTCTCCCTCATCGGGGAGCGACCGGAAGGTCGAGAGCGGCGCGAGCACGCGGAAGCCGACCCCGCCGACATCGACGACGATTCCGGACGGGTTCTTCCTGATGAGCTTGCCGGACAGCTCGGCTATCATGTTCGGCTCTCCTTGAGGACGCTCGACCGCATCCGGTGAGCGTAGCAGAGCGCGACGCCCAGAGCATCCGATTCATCCTCGGCGAGTTCAGCGTCCCCGACATCGAGCAGACGGCGCACCATCGAGGCGACCTGCGCCTTCGACGCCGAGCCGATACCGACGACCGACTGCTTCACCTCGCGCGGTGCATACTCGTGGATCTCGGCGCCGCTCTGCGCCGCCGCAAGCAGGATGACACCCCGTGCGTGACCGAGCTTGAGCGCCGACTTGACGTTCTTGGATTGGAAGACGTTCTCGACCGCGATGACATCGGGTCGGTGTGAACTGATCTGTTCAACGACGGCCTCGTAGATGGCCGCCAGACGCGCCGGCAACGGGGTGCGCGATGATGTCTTGACGGAGTCCCACTCGATGACGCGGGACGACGACCCGTCGGTCTCCACGACGCCGAATCCGGTGATGATGCTTCCGGGATCGATCCCCAGGACGACCACCTTCTCGGCCACAGGGCTCCGCCTCGCTATCCGAGCTTCTCCAGGATCTCATCGGGAATGTCGAAGTTCGCCGAAACGTTCTGGATGTCGTCGTGATCCTCGAGGATCTCCATGAGGCTGAGGACCTTCTGCGCCTCCCCCTCATCCTCGATCTTCGCGGTCGAACCGGGGATGCGCGTGATCTGCGAACTCTGCACCTTGATGCCCGCCGCGTCCAGCGCGTCACGCACGGCCGCGAAGTCCTTCGGGTCGGTCGTGATCTCGAAAACATCACCCTCATTGGAGATGTCCTCGGCGCCCGCCTCAAGGACCGCCTCGAGAACCGCGTCCTCGTCGTTCCCCTCGGTCGGGACCGCAATGATGCCCTTCTGCGAGAAGTTCCAGGCGACGCTGCCGCCTTCGCCGAGATGTCCGTCCTTCTTCAGCAGGATGTGACGGATCTCACCGACCGTCCGGTTCTTGTTGTCGGTCAGACAGTCGATCATCATCGCCACACCGGCAGGACCGTACGCCTCGTAGACGATCTCCTCGTACGTCACGCCCTCGATCAGACCGGCGCCCTTCTTGATGGCGTGGTCGATCTTGTCGTTGGGCATATTGTCATCGCGAGCCGCCTGCACCGCCCCGCGGAGCCGGACGTTGATGCTCACGTCCGGACCACCGGATCGCGCAGCGACCTCGATGAGCTTCGCGTGCTTATTGAAGATCTTCCCGCGCTTGGCGTCAGTCGCGGCCTTCTTGTGCTTGATGGACGCCCACTTCGAATGTCCAGACACCTGGCTTCCTCCCTCCGACGACGTCGGCGTCGTCCTTCCGGCGCATCAGCGGAGTATCTACTCCTCGTCTTCCTCGAGCTCGGACTCTGCGACGATCTTCGCCTGCACGTCCGGCGGAGTCTCCTCGTAGTGCGAGAACTCCATCTCGAAGTAGCCTCGTCCCTGTGTGATCGAACGCAGGTTGGTCGAGTACATGTAGAGCTCGGAGAGCGGCACCAGCGCGGTCACGACCTGGTTGCGTCCCTCCTGCCCCGTCTCGCGGATCTTGCCCCGTCGCGAAGAGATGTCACCCATCACGTCGCCGAGGTACTCGTCCGGCACGACGATCCTGACCAGGTGGATCGGCTCGAGCAGCACGCCCGACGCGTCAGCGGAGGCGAGCTTGAAGCCGAACGAACCGGCCATCTTGAAAGCCATCTCGTTCGAATCGACCGAGTGGTACTTGCCGTCGTACACGGCCACCTTCACGTCGACCATCGGGTAGCCGGCAATGACGCCCTTCGACATCCGCTCGAGAACACCCTTCTCGACGGCCGGGATGAACTTCGAAGGAATCGAGCCACCGACGATCTCGTTGAGGAACTCGAAGCCGGCGCCTCGCTCGTTCGGCTCGATGCGAAGCCAGCAGACGCCGAACTGCCCGCGTCCACCACTCTGCTTCTTGTACTTCCCTTCGGCCTTCGCGGACTTCCTGATGGTCTCGCGGAACGCGATCTTCGGCTTCTCGCGGTCAACCTCGACGCCGTACTTCTCCTTGAGCTTGTCGACCATCACGTCGAGGTGGAGGTTGCCGAGCCCGGAGATGATCGTCTGCTTGAGGTTGGAGTCGAACACGACGCTGAACGTCGGGTCCTCGTCGTGGAGCTTCTGGAGACCGGCGCTGACCTTGTCCTCGTCGCCGCTGGACTTCGCCTTGACGGCGGCCGAGAGGACGGCCTTCGGGAACTCGATCGGGCGAAGGATGATCGGGTCGCTCTTCAGGCAGAGTGTGTCGTTCGTATGCGTGCTCTTGAGCTTGACGACCGCTCCGATATCGCCCGCGGTCACAGCCTCCATCTCGCTGCGCTCGCGACCGACCATCGCGTAGACGGTCCCCATTCGCTCAGTCTTGTCATTGTTGGCGTTGAGCGCCTCGGTACCGGAGCTCGCAGAACCGGAGTAGACGCGGAAGTACGACATCTCACCCACGTGCTGCTCCGCGACGGTCTTGAAGACGTGGGCCGCGAGCGGACCGTTCGCATCGCACGGGCGCGTGATCTCGTCCTCGCTCCTCGGCTTCGTGCCGACCGCATCCGGCATGTCCGCGGGAGACGGCATCACACCGACGATGATATCGAGAAGCGGCTCGACGCCGACACCGCTTGTGGCGGCCGACGCCAGCGCCGGGACGATGGTCGCAGCCGCGACTCCGGCCTTGAGGCCCTTGAGGATCTCGTCCTTCGAGAGGGTCTCCTCACCGAAGAACTTCTCCATGAGCTCCTCGTCGCTCTCGGCGGCAGCCTCGATCAGCTGCGTCCGGAGGTCGGCGGCCTCGTCGGCCATGTCGGCGGGGATGTCTTCCTTCTTGAACTTCCCCGGCCCCTCGTAGAGATAGGCCTTCTCTTCAATGAGATCGATGATGCCCTTGAAGCCGTCGGCCGAACCGATCGGAATCGTCACGGGCGCGAGGCGCGCGCCGAGCGCTTCCTGACAATCCTTGAGGCACTTGGAGTAGTCGGCGTGCTCCTTGTCCATCTTGTTAATGACGATGACGCGCGGACGGGAGAGCCTGTCGAGGAACTGCCAGACGAGTTCGGTCCCGACCTCGACACCCGCCGGAGCGGCCACGAGCAGAACCGCGCCGTCGGCGACTGCGATACCGGCCTTCACGTCGCCGTAGAAGTCAGCGTACCCGGGACAGTCGAGCAGATTGACCTTCGTGTCGGCCCACTTGAGATTGCCAAGGCCCAGGTTGATCGTGATCCCGCGCTTCTTCTCGTTCTCGGCGTAGTCGAGCGCGCTGGAGCCGTCGTCGACCTTGCCCATGCGCTGGATGGCCTTGCCTGCGAGCAGCATCGCTTCTGCAAGACTTGTCTTACCTGCGTCGCCGTGAGCGACGAGGGCTATGTTCCTGATCTTGTCGGGTGACGGAGACTTCATTGTTCGTCCTTCCGGGGGTCTGCCCCATGTCGTTGCTGGTGGTATCTTCGGGAGTATATCAAACGATAGAAGATACCAAGCTATGGGCGCTTCGTCAACCTGAAAGTCCGACATTCCGCTTGTCTCCGCCCTCTCACCGTGCTATTCTCATTCAATTGTGGCAATCCATGCTGAGAAACCACCGAGGGCATCTACGGGAGGCGCTGGTCGATGCTTCAGCAGCTTCGGGAGAACAGTAAGTACATCCTCTGGATCGTGGTCGTCGGAATCGTGGTCTGGTTCGGCAGTCAGGGGTTCACGGCTCTCGTCAGGCAGTTGAGAGGCGAGACACGGGGGCCCGAGCGCGGGATGATCGGCCGCGTCGACGACACGCAGATCCGCTATCAGGACTTCGCCGACGCCTACCGTCAGCGCGTCGCGCAGTACGCCGAGCGCACGGGCGGCGCCGAGATCACCGATTCGACGGCAGAGGCTCTCCGCGAGGAGACCTGGAACTCGCTTCTGGCCGACGTCCTCATCAACAACCAGCTCGAGCGGCTGGGCATCGACGTCTCGAACCAGCAGGTCTTCGACGTCCTCTGGAACAACCCGCCCGAGTACGTCTACCGCTCTCCCTCTTTCCAGACAGAGGACGGCCAGTTCGACTTCGACGCGTATCATCGCGAGATCCAGCTTCATCCGGAGCGATGGGAGGGGATCGCCCAGATGTACCGCGAGTCGCTCCGCCGTCAGATGCTCCAGCAGGAGGTCACCGCCGGCGCGTTCGTGACCGACAACGAGGTATGGACCGAGTTCAACGCGCGGAACGAGAAGGTCCGCGTCACCTACGCGCAGCTCGACCCCCGCACGCTCGGTTTCCAGGGGTTCACGCCCACCGAGGATGAGGCCCGCGCGTACTTCGATCTGCACCGCGCGGAGTACGAGGAACCGGCGACCGCCGTCCTGAGCTTCGTGACGCTCTCCAAGGCCGCGACCGATCTCGACGAAGAGGATGCTCGCGTGAGGCTGATGGACATCGCCGACGCGGTCCGTCACGGCGAGGACTTCGCAGACCTCGCGTCGATGTACACGGAGGATCCGGGCTCTCGTGAGAGCGGCGGGGACCTTGGATGGTTCGACCGCACCAGAATGGTCGACGAGTTCACGGAGGTGGCCTTCAGCCTGAACCCCGGTGACGTCAGCGACCCGTTCCGCACCCAGTTCGGATACCACATCATCATGGTAGAAGAGACGCGTGGAAGCGGCGACGCGAAGGAAGTGAAGGCGCGCCACATCCTCATCCGTGTCCAGCCCAGCGAGGAGACGCTGGCGGAGATCGAAGAGGCTGCCGTCGCGATCCGTGACGCCGCGAACGAGAGTTCGCTTGCCGAGGCCGCGGCTGCCGACGGCTTCACGGTCGAGTCGACCGGTCCGTTCCCTCGCGAGGGATTCGTCCCCCGCATCGGCAACGCCCGACCGCTCGTCCGCGCCGCCTTCGAGGGTGAGGTCGGCGCCATCTTCGGTCCGTACGAGACCCCGGAAGGCTTCTACGTCCTCGAGCTCGAGGCCCTCCATGAGAGCAGGCTCCCGACGTACGACGATCTCTCCGAGGGACTTGCCGATCCGACGATGCAGCACCCGGCCATGATCGCGCTCGTCGAGCAGCGTCAGGCCGACGCCGCCGCGGTGAAGGCCGACGAGATGGCCGCCGCCGTCGCGTCCGGTCAGCCACTCGAGACCGCGGCCGAAGCCGCCGGCTTCACGGTTCGCACGACCGACCTGTTCTCGCGTCGTGACTACGTCCCGGCCATCGGCCGCGCCAACGAGTTCTTCGGCGTCAGCTTCGGCCTCCGCGTCGGTGAGACCAGCGGGGCGTTCACGGCCGACGATCCGCCGCGATACTACGTTGTCCGCGCGGAAGAGCACGTCGCCCCCGACCAGCAGCAGTTCGGCACCGAACGCGAACAGCTTCGGGCGGAGATGCTCCAGAACGAGCGCATCGAGCTGTTCGCAGCGTGGCTCGAGGGCCTCAAGGAACAGGCGCGTATCGACGACTTCCGCGACCTCTACTTCTAGACCACCGAACAGGTCGCTGCACAGTACGAGACACAATGAGAAGAGCGCGCGGGAGGGGGCGCGGGGGCGTTCTTTTGTTGGCCGTGGCGGGGGCGCGTACCCGGACAGGCGCTGTGCGCCGCGCCCCGGCGCGACGCGCGCCGCACCGCACCGCCCCCCTATCACGACTCCCCGAGGAAACGCTCGTAGTCCCTGCCCACGATGACGACGACATCCTCGAGCGGTGTGGTCTGGAGTTGCTGGATGACGTTCGCGCTCCTGAGCTGCCGCGCCACATTCACAGCGCTCCCCATGTCACCCGAGCGGTCGACGACAACGGTCTCCTCGTATCCGAACCCTTCGGCATTGCGGAAGTCGACGACATCGAATCCGAGACCGCGCAGGTGCTTGGCCGTCCGGAAGCCGATCCCCTCGGCTCCGCATCCGTTGAGAACGAGTATCGAGATGGGCTCGGAGCGCGAGGCGCGAGGCGCGAACACGCCGTAGACCGAGAAACCGAGATAGATGACGGCCGCGAGGAGCACGAGTACCGTGATCGTGTACACGACCGACGCTCCGGACCCCTTCTTCTTCCGCCTCTTTGCCGCCATCGGATGCTACTCCTCGAGGTACTTCAGAAGCCGCTCGTACGAGCCCTCGAGCGTCTCCGGCATGACCTTCGTCTCGCCGACGACCGGCATGAAGTTGGTATCGCCCTCCCACCGCGGCACGATGTGCACGTGCACGTGACCGGGGACACCCGCGCCGGCGCAGTGCCCCAGGTTCGCGCCCACGTTCATGCCCTGCGGAGAGTACGCTCTCCCGAGCAGCGCCTCCGCCTTCGCCACGGCTTCGATGAGGTCGGTCCGCTCCTCGGCCGACAGCTCCGAGAGTGATGACGCGTGCCGGTAGGGCGCCACCATCAGGTGCCCGTTGTTGTAGGGATACGCGTTGAGGAGCGCGAACGAGTGCGGTGTCCGAAAGAGTATGTAGTTGCCCCGGTCATCGCCCTCGGCGTGCTTCACGCAGAAGATGCACTCCGGCGTTCTCTCGCTCATCAGATACTCCATCCGCCAGGGGGCCCACAGAATCGCCATGCGCGGGGCCTCCATCGCCCCGGTCCCACTGTCTTCACAACCGCTACAGCACCATGTTGTCGATGAGTCTCGTCTTGCCGAGGAAGACGGCCATCGCGATCATCACGTTCTCTCCGAGCTCGGCAACGGGATCCATCGTCGCGCGGTCCACCGCCTCGATGTACTGGATCTCCGTCGTCTCCTTCGACTCGATCATCTCACGCATTCGCCCGACGACGAGCGCCGCGTTCGTCTCGCCGGAGTCGAAGAGCCCTCTGGCGAGCTCGAGCGCCTGCGAGAGCACCACCGCGTCCTCCCGTTCGGCATCCGAGAGGTAGCTGTTCCTGGAGCTCATCGCCAGGCCGTCCGGCTCGCGGACAGTATCCCCGGGAACGATACGCACCCCCATATCCAGGTCGGCCACCATCCGCTCGATGACGGCGAGCTGCTGTCCGTCCTTCCGCCCGAACACGGCGAGATGCGGCCGGACGATGTTGAGCAGCTTCGCCACCACCGTCGTCACGCCGTCGAAGTGCCCCGGACGAAACGCGCCGCAGAGTCTGCGAGTCAGGTGCTGCACATGAACGACCGTCGCGTAGTGAGCCGGGTAGACGTCGTGCGCCTCGGGGGCGAACACGATGTCGCAGCCGGCCTCCCCGGCGAGCGCCGCGTCACGTTCCACGTCGCGGGGATAGCTCTCGAAGTCCTCGGACGGACCGAACTGGGTCGGATTGACGAAGATGCTCACGACGACCGTGTCCGCGAGACCGGCGGCCCGGCGGATCAGACTGAGATGCCCCTCGTGCAGGGCCCCCATCGTCGGAACCAGTCCGATGACCGCGCCCGACTCCCTGAGTTCGGATGCGCGGCGCTCCATCTCGGCCACTGTCCGGATCGTCTCCAAGGTGTATCCCTCCGGTTGTCCATCGCCCGGAACATGTTTGTCAGCGGGTCAGTAGGATTCGTCGTCGTTCGGGTAGGAACCCGAGCGCACGTCCGCGGCGAACCGCCGTGCCGCATCGAGGACGAGAGAGCGCGCGTCACCGTAGCTTCGCACGAACCGCGCCGCGCGACCCGTCGTGTACCCGAGGATGTCGTTGATCACCAGGACCTGGCCGTCGCACGCTGCGCCGGCGCCGATCCCGATCGTGGGCATGGTGACCGCGTCGGTGATCTCGGCGCCCAGACCACTCGGCATGGCCTCGAGCACGAGCGAGAAGCACCCGGCCTCGTCCAACGCGCGTGCGTCTTCGAGAAGACGCGCGCGCGCATCGTCGCTCTTCCCCTGGACCCGGTACCCGCCGAACTCGTGAACCGATTGCGGCGTCAGCCCGATGTGTCCCATCACGGGAATGCCCGCGTCCACGATGGCGCGGACCCGGTCGACGACCTTCACGCCCCCTTCGAGCTTCACCGCCGACGCGCCGCCGTCCTTGACGAAGCGGCCCGCCGTTCTCACGGCGTCCGCCACCTCGGCCTGATACGACATGAACGGCATGTCGCCCACGACCAGCGCCCGCGGCTTCGCGCGCGCGACCGCGCCGGTGAGCATGACCATCTCGTCGACCGTCACCGGCAGCGTGCTGTCGTATCCGAGCACGACCATCGCCGCGGAGTCGCCCACGAGAATCACGTCCGCTCCGGCCTCGTCGACGAGCTTCGCGGTCATGAAGTCGTACGCGGTGAGCGCCACGATCCGCTCACCGCTCCCCTTCATGGCCCGGATGCCCGGAGCCGTGACCTTCTTCGCCGCCGCGTCAGCCATCGCTAGCTCCTGCTCCCTATCGGGACGTAGTACGCGGTGCCCGTCGTGTGCTCCTCGATCTCCCGCGCGAGCTCCTCGAAGTCCGAGCTGTTCGCGACGAAGTCGATATCATTGGTGTTCACGACGATCAGCGGTGTGTCCTTGTAGTGGAAGAAGAAGTAGTTGTACGCCTCGTTCAGCGTGTCGATGTACTCGTAGGACATGTCGCGTTCGAACTCGCGGGCGCGCTTCTTGATCCGCTCCATCAGAACGTCCGTCGAGCCCTGCAGGTAGACGACGACGTCCGGCTTCGGCACGTCGCGCTCGATGAGATCGGCCAGCCGCTTGTAGAGCGCCAGCTCGTTGTCATCGAGCGTGATGTTCGCGAAGATCCTGTCCTTGGCAAACAGGTAGTCGGAGACGACGCGTTCCATGAACATGTCGTACTGCTTCAGTTCCAGCTGCTGCTTGTGTCGCGAGAGCAGGAAGAAGAGCTGCGTCTGGAACGCGTAGCCACGCATGTCGGCATAGAACTGAGCGAGGAACGGGTTCTCCTCGACGATCTCGAGCTTGAGGTGTGCTCCCCATTCCTTCGAAAGGAGCGTGGCGAGCGTTGTCTTCCCGACGCCGATGACGCCTTCGATCGCTACGTAGTTCTTCTTCGGCACCCGTCCTCCTCGTCGCTCCCCGTCTCGCCACCGCCACCCGACTCGGGCGGCGGTCCAACCAGTCTCGCTTCCTCCGCCGCGTCGCCCAGCGCGTCGAGCAGCTGCGCGACCGTGGCGTTCATTCCCGGCACCTCGAGCTCCGGTGCGAGCTCCGCCAGCGGAACGAGCACGAAGGCGCGCTGCGCCAGCCGGGGGTGCGGGATCACCAGATCGTCCGTGGTCACGATCCGGTCACCGTACAGCAGTATGTCGAGATCGAGCGTCCGCGGCCCCCATCGTTCGTGCCGCACACGCCCGCATCGCTCCTCCACCGCACCCAACCCACTCAGGAGTACCTCGGGTGACAGCTCTGTCGAGAGCTCCACGACCGCGTTGAGGAATCTCCTCTGGTCGGTCACACCCCACGGAGTCGTGTCGTAGACCGACGAGACGCGCACGATGCTCGTCGCGTCGAGAGATGCGAGTTCCGCCAGCGCCGCCCGGACGTTCCCGAGACGGTCGCCGACGTTCGCCCCTATGCCGATCCACGCGGTTGCCGTCACCGCTCCAGCACCACCTCGATCTGGACGTGATCGATCGACCCGGCGATCGGGACGCTCGGCTTCCTGATGCGTACCGTGACCTCGAGCGCGTTCTCGAACTTGTCGAGCACGTCGCGCGCAAGCTTGTTCGCGAGTGCTTCGAGGAGGTGGTACTTCTCGTTGACGACCTCCGCCTCGACAAGGCGGTAGACAGTCTCGTAGTTGACCGTCTTCTTCATGTCGTCGGTCGCGACCGCCTCCTCGAGATCCGCGAGGATCTCGACGTCGATCTCGAAACGCTGTCCCAGCTCGCGCTCGTTCGGTATCGCCCCGTGATATCCGTAGAGGCGGATGTTCTCGAGCGAGATGATGTACTGCGCCATGGTGCCCTCCTCGGGGCGCGAGCCCCAGGCTCCAGCAAGCGCGTCAAAACTACAGGATTCGGGCAATTCTGGCAACGGCTTCGGCGATACGGTCTTCGGATGCCGTGAGCGCCATGCGGACGTACCCCTCGCCCGACGGGCCGAACCCGGCTCCAGGCGTCACCACGACATGAGCCTCATTGAGCAAACGGGCGGCGAAAACGCTCGAGTCCTCGCCCGTCGGCACCCGTGACCAGACGTAGAAGGTCGCGTGAGGACTGGGCACATTCCACCCGGCGTCTCTCAGCCCCTGGACGAGCACGTCCCGCCGGCGCCGGTAGATCTCAAGCTGCTCGTCGATCCTCGACTGTGGAAGATGGAGCGCTTCCTCGGCCGCGCGCTGCACGGCCGTGAAGACGCCCGAGTCCATGTTGCTCTTGACGTCCGCGAGCGCATCGAGCACGTCCGCGTTCCCCACGGCGAAGCCGACACGCCACCCGGTCATGTTGAACGTCTTCGACAGCGAGTGGAACTCGATGGCGACCTTCCGCGCGCCCTCCGCCTGAAGGATGGAAAGCCGCTCCCCTTCGAACAACACCTCGGCGTACGCGGCGTCATTGACGACGACGAAGTCGTGCTCCTCGGCCATGTTGACGGCGAGTTGGAACAGGTCGGCGTCGGCAGGTGCGCCGGTCGGGTTGTTCGGGTAGTTGAGGAACATCAGCTGCGCGTCGTCCATCGACGCACGCGGCAGACCGTCGAAGTCCGGCTTGAACCCCAGCTCCGGTTCGAGTCTGACGTGCTTGACCTCTCCCCCGGCGAGCCAGGATGCGGCCTGATAGACCGGATAGCCCGGATCCGGCACCAGCGCCAGCCGTCCCGGATCGAGCACGGCAAGCGGAAGGTGCCCGAGACCTTCCTTCGTACCGATGAGCGTGAGCACCTCGCGCGCAGGATCCAGTTCGACACCGTACCGCTCCTGATACCACCGTGCGAACAGATCGCGGAGTGACGCGTCACCTCGCTGCGACGGATACCGGTGGGTCTTCGGGTCGAGGCATGCTTCGCGCAGCGACTCGACAACCTCAGGGAAGGTCGGCAGGTCGGGGTCCCCGATACCGAGGTCAACGAGGTCTGCGCCGGCATCGCGCAGACCTCGCTTCTGACGATCGATCTCAACGAACAGATACGGCGGGAGCAGCCCCAGCCGCCTGGCGGCTACCGTCATCGCCTCACGGCTCCCGACAGCTCGTTCGGGTCCTCACCGGCCTTGACCACGCCGACGAGAAGCTCCCAGAAGTCGTTGATGTAGATGTAGAGTCCCTGCGAGGGTGGCGTACCGTACACGATCATGTCGCCGTTCTGCGGGCTCATCGGAATCGTATCCGTGGGCTCGATATGAAGGAGACTGAGGATGTTCACAACGCCCTCGGGATCGATGCGCATATGGATGGTGTCGCCCGCCGCGAAGTACATCGGGTCCTGACTGGTGACCTGGACCAGGAGGCCGTCGGCCCCGACTCCGGACGCGAGACGCCCGAGTCCCGCCAGCGGGAGTCCAACGGTCGAAGCGCTGGACGTCGAACCGTACTTCGACAGAGTCACGTCGTTGTAGAAGCCGTCAGGGGTCTCGGCGATGAACTCGACCGATCCCCAGTTTGCCGTCGTTTCGAGCACGACGTCATCGTGACTATCTCCCACGATGTTCACCAGCGAACTCGGCGTCGACGTCCCGATTCCGAGACTCCCTGCGACCGCCGAGTACATGTTGTCACCGTCCACGGTCCAGTCGCTGTCACCGCCGGCCGGCAGCTCCTGCCAGGTCGCCGTACCGGTGGCGTCCGATGTCAGAACGTATCCGTCGCTTGGGGATGTCGTGACGGCGAGCCCCTCGACCCGGGCCGTCCCGTTGACATCGAGCTCTGCATCGGGAGACATCGTCCCAACACCGACGTATCCCATCGTGTCGATGTACACCGAGCCGTTCTCGGTCTTGAGCCAGAGCGTTCCGTTCGGACGGTTGTTGGCCATGAGCATGCGGCTTGGATACGACGAATGGTCATCGTCGTAGACGGCGATCATCGCGACCGAACCATCTTCGTTCGCGAAATCGAGGCGCTCGACCGAGAGAGCACCCGTGTCGTCGTTCTCAATGGTAATGCCGGTCGTCGTGTTCTGATCCCGCTTGATATGGAGCGGACGCTGCGGCGTGCTGGTGCCGATGCCGACATCCCCGCTCAGCCGGTAGACGTCGGGGCCGAGCTCGGTCCAGACGCTGCCACCACCGTCGGGCGCGGCGGAAGCCGTATCCGCGTGCGCCGCCTGGAAGGCCGCGGGGACGGACGCGAGCTTCATCCGCTGCGACAGGACCTCGCCATCAAGACGCAGGTCGAGGTAGAAACCGGGACCGTCGAAGTCCGGAAGCGGCAGGACCGAACCGAGTTCGATGTTGAACCAGCCCTCGGAGACGGTGACCCCGGCGTGCGACTCAGGACCCCAGAGGACCGAGCCCCCGACCGGGAGCGTGTAGAGGCGAGCGATGATGTCGACGGTGCCGTCGATCGGCTCACCCGTCGTGACATCCGCGAGGAATCCCTGGTACCAGACCGTGGGCGGCACCTGACGGGGCGCTTCACCCGTCGCCACTCCGGCACATACGATCAACAGCGACAGCGCAAGAACCATCACTACCCGGCGCATGGTACCCTCCTCCGCTGGAGACTGACCACATTCATTGACCTTCTGCGGCACTCTACCGAGAGGAGGCTCCGCTGTCAAGAGACGCAACAAGGGGCAAGCCACCGCATCTGAGCGGTCACTCGCCCCTTGATAGTGTCCTGAGCAGCCCCGCAGGGCCTCAATCCTACTTCAGAAGCGTGATCTTGCGCGTCTCTGAGAAGCGTCCGGCTACCATCCGCGCGAAGTAGACGCCGGAAGGCAGACCCGTCGCATGGAGCACGGTCTGGTGGAACCCGGGCTCCATCTCCTCATCGATGAGCGTCCGCACGACCCGACCGGTCACATCGTAGAGCTTGATGCTCACGTCCGACTCGGTGGGCAGCGAGAACGCGAAGGTCGTGACGGGATTGAACGGGTTGGGGTAGTTCTGCCCCAGCGAGAAGCTCTTCGGGAAGTCGCTCTCCTCGACCCCCGTCAGGATCCAACCCGGCTGGTACCAGAAGCCGATCTCACCGATGTAGCTTCCACCCTGGGTGATGCCGATGGCGGGCTGTCCCACGGTCCCGATGACCGAGTACGAACCGCCGGATGCGGCTCCGCCGCCCGACCCGATGACGCTCTGCGAGATGACGTAGTCAGCCGATGCCGGGACCGCACACGCGAACAGGACGAGCAGGGCCGCCGCGATACCGTATCTCCTCATGCCTTCCCTCCTGCATCGGGCCTCATGGCCCTCCAGAACGGGATTTCTGAGCTGGAATCGCCTCACTCTATCACATTTGGCTGAGTTCGTCAATCATGATTGGATGTCAGCCGACCTCGCGACAGGCCCGTCCAGCAGGCGCCTGTCAGGACCCGACACCCCGCCGCGCTAGTTCGGGTAGTACACGCCGATCATCTGCGCGTTCGTGAACTCGTCACTCGAATCCTGACCCGACACCATGCGGCCGACCAGGTAGTACGTGTACGTGCCGGCGGTGAAGACCTGGTGCGCTGTGGTGATACAGAACGAGCGGTAGACTCCGCCGATCGGGTCCGCGGGCAGCAGGTGGTGCGCCACGATCGAGGTGTTGTTGCCGAGCGCCGACGGACTCTCCGAGTGGTTCATCTGAAGGTAGTCCGAGACCGAGTTGTTCGCGTGGTTGATGTTCACTCGCACCGTCGACGTGCAGATGATGTAGCCCGCACCGGGGACCGTCAGACTCACCTCGACGTCGCCGTACTGACCCGCCGTCGCGCCGATCGTATCGGGAGTCGAGGTACTGTACACGTCGATGAGCGTGCTCCCTCCCGTGTCCGGGGCCTGCCACGTCCCGTTGCCGGCCGCATCCGAGGTCAACACATGCCCGTCGGCCGCGGCCCCCGTCATCTTGAACCCCTCTGTCTCCACCGTCCCACCGACCGTCAGCTCCGACGCCGGTGACGAGTCACCGATCCCGACGTAGCCGGTGCTGTCAATGACCACCGTCGAGAATGCGTCCGGCTTGAACACGATGCGCCCTCGCGGGCGATTGTTGGCGATGACCATGCTCGACGGATAGGTCGCGTTCCCCTCGTCGTAGCAGGAGATGAAGGCCACACCGCCGTTCTCGTTCTTGAAGGTGATCCGCTCGGCGGAGTTCGCGCCCGTGTCCTCGTTCTCGATCGTGATGGTCGTGGCCATGTTGTCATCCTCTGCCACATGGAGCGCCGTGCTCGGAATCGTTGCCCCGATGCCGACCCTGCCCGTCTCCCGATAGACATTGCCGTTCAGCACCGTCCAGTCCCCGTCACCGGAGTCCGCGGCTGCCGAGCGCAGTGCCATCGGCACGCTGGCGAGCTTCACGCGAGGTTCGAGTAGCTCGCCCGCAACGGTCAGTTCGAGGTAGTACGGCGGGTCTCCGAACGCGAGCAGCGGCTGAGAGCTTCCGAGTTCAATGTTGAACCAGCCCTCCGTCACCACGGTCCCCGCGTGGGTCTCCTCACCCCAGAGCATGGTGCCGCCGGCAAGCTGGTCGTAGAGCGACGCCACGACTGCGACGGTTCCGTTCACCGGCTCGCCGGTGTCGACGTCTGCGAGGAACCCCTGATACCACACCGTCTGGGAGACATCCCGGTCGCCACCGGCCGCCGGGACCGACATACAGAGAACGGCCGCCAGCGCGACCGTCAGGACCGTCATGAGCTTCGCAGAGTTCGACATCGACCCCTCCTGTCCAGCGAGATAACGAATCCGCCCATTCGTTTCCGACCACCGCACAGTAGGCGTGACGCCGTGCGGGTGTCAAGAACGAATGAGCGGTCTCAAGACCGGTCGATGCTCTAGTGGCGCGCCTCTCGGAGACGCTCGAGGAGCTCGAAGGGGATGTCGAGCTCTCCCACTTCGATCTGTGGCTTGTTGGTGCCGTGGAAGTCGGTGCCACCCGTCATGAGGACACCACGCTTCGAAGCGATCGCGGCGTAGTGCGCGATGAGTTCGTCGCGCTTGTCGGGCGTGATGAGCGAACCGGTCTTGTCGTGAAACGGCCGGTTCTTGTCGTACGTGTAGTAGACCTCGATCCCCCGGACACCCGCATCGAGACAGTGACCGATCGCCGTGTCGACGTTCGGGTCCAGAAGCTGGCGGTGCTTCGTGAAGGTCTCGTTGTATGCGCCCGGGTGCGCGATCGACGACACGCCGCCGGCGCGCTCGATGAGATCGACCGTTGCCTCAAGCGTCAGACTGAAGTCGCGCGTCACGTGCCAGTCGCCGCCGAACGAGGTGTTGTCGAAGAAGACCTCCGCGCGGAGTTCCGGGTAGTGCGCCCGGAGTGCCTTCCAGATGTGCGGACGCCGCACCGTATCGCCCGCCGCGTGCGCCAGCACCTCCCCGCTCTCGATCTCGTACCCGTTCTGAGCGAGCACGGCCAGCTGCTTGAACAGCTTGTCGTTCTTCGCCTTCTGCAAGAGGTCCAGCGCCTCGACGAGTTCCGGGTGCCCGGGGTCGATGAAGTACCCGAGAATGTCGATCTCGACGAGATGCCGCGACGGGTCGTGCGCGATGCCGATCTCGACACCGGGAACGACCTCGATGCCGGCGGCAGCGCCCGCCTCGAGCCCCTCCCCGACGCCGCCGATGGTGTCATGGTCGGTGATGGCGATGGCCGAGAGCCCGCGCTCGACAGCACGCTCGACCAGCTCGGTGGGCGTGAGCGTTCCGTCGGACGCGGTCGTGTGAAGGTGGAGATCGATGGCGCGGTTCACGTGTCTAGACCTCGATTCCGAACAGGTCCTTGAACGCGAACCCGACGACCACCGATGCGATGAAGAATATCCAGAGCCAGTTGAACGTAATACCGAAGAGGAGTCCCTGCTTCTCGCCGTAGTGAACCTCGACGCTCCTCACGATGGAGTCCCGCGCGATGGGCGGCTCCGCCGGATAGAGGAACGCGCTCCATGTCCCGGCGCGCGGCTTGATCGACGCGAACCGCACGGTCCCGAGGTCCTCCCCCGCGACGACGGTCTTGTCGATGCGCCCGGCCGGTGTAACGATGCCGAGGCTCCTGGTCCCGCACCGGTCGGCGCGGAGCTTCCACTCGATCTCGCCCGTGGCGTTCATCCGAAGCGCCGGGGACACGACCGTCAGACCGTCGGGCGCCTCGAGCGTAACGTCCGCCTCGGTCGCGCGGACGCCGTCTGCGAGAGCGACGGTCACGACGACCGTCTCGCCCGGCCGGATCGGCTCGTGCGCGTACCGGATGCCGAGCTGCACCATGATGAAGAGCACGGGAACGATGAGGAAGACGATCGGCCGCAGCGAATGTCGCAGGTACTGGACGTTGTTCCGCAGAACGTTCCCGATGGCGCGGAACATTACGACCGGCGAGTTGCGGAAGAGCCACATCTCCATGATGTAGGCCCTCAGCTTGTTCTTGGTCGCAGCGATCATCTTCTGGTTCGAGGTCTTTCCGAAGAGGAAGAGCATGATGACACCCGTCACCGCCGACACGACCAGCAGCCCGATGATCGGGTGCAGCCCCGCGAACGGCGCGAGCAGAATGTCAAACCCTCGAGTGATCGCCTTCAGTACCGGCCACATGCGTGAATCGCTCCAGTAGTGCGAGTGTCGCTGCTACGATATGTATCCCGGGCTACGTTTCGTGACCTGGGTCACGAAATGTAGCCGAGGCCCTTCAGCTTCTCCTTGATGTCCTCGTCGGAGTCCGACTCCTCGAGCTGCGAGATCTCCTTCTCGAGCGCGTGGATCACGAACTCCTCGACCGACGAGTATCCGGCCATCTCGGAGTACTTCTTGATCTTCTCCAGAAGTTCCTTGCCGATCTTGACGCTGCCTCCGCCACCGAACATCGCTGCCTCCTTGGTACCCTTCCGCGCGTACCGCCGAACTCCGGCGGAGCGTGAGCTATTCGAACACCGACCGCCCGACCATCCAGCTCCGCTTCTCGATGCCGAACTCCGCCAGCATCGTCGGCGCCATGTCGTAGAGCGACGGCATCTCGTGCGTGATCGGCCGGTTCGTGAAGAGCACGCCCGGCACGTGATGGTAGTCCGCGCAGTGATCGCCCGACCACTTCTTGAGGTTATCCGTGATCATCTCCGGTGGGACCTGGCCCCCGGCCGTCGCGTCGGAGCCGCGGTACCCCCGGCCGTACCCGACGACGATGTCGGGCGCGTTCTCCATGTACGGACCGTGATAGGTCTCCCGCGCCTTGTATGCCTTGATGATGACGCGGCTGTCATCCTTCGGGTCCAGGATCTGTTCGAGTTTCGCAGCCATCTCGTCCACGAGCGCCTGCGTCTCCTCACCCGGCGCCACGATGCCCTGCGCCCATCGGCCGCGCTCGTTCACGTAGAGCCCGTTGATCCCCATCCCGAACGCCCGCGTCTTGCCCCAGTCCACACCGAGAAGCCAGTCGACACGGCTCGGGTCGACTCCGGAGTTCAGCACCAGATAGCCTTCGTCGTAGAGCCAGCGATTCAGGTGGAACTCGCGATACCACGGCGCGAACCCGTGGTCCGAAAGCACGATCAGCGTTGTGTTCTCGTCGAGCTGTTCGAGGATGTCCGCAAGGATGCCGTCGAACTTCACATACAGATCCGTGAGGAAGTCGGCGAATGCCGCGTCCTCCATCGGGTCGTACGCAGGGTGCGCCGGGTCCATGCAGCGCCACATCGCGTGTGACGACTGGTCCAGCGAGCCGAAGTAGAAGTACAGAAGACCCTCATCGAACCCGTTGAACTCGTGCCAGAACGCCCGCAGCCGTTCGTCGAACACGATGCCCGACTGCTTGGTGAACTCCTCGTTCCCGAAGACGCCGCACTCAAGAGCCTTCGTGTCCTCGGGCATGTTCTGCGTGTAGAAGTAGCCGACCGCATCGACCAGCTCCTGCCCGTACTCCGGCGGGTCGGTGATCGGGAGCACCTGGTTCGCTGGATTGATCTGGACCGGCGTGACGTAGAGCTCGAACTCGGGGTGCGCCTGCTTGAGATAGAGCCGGGCGATACCGCTGACGGTCACCGCCATAGGCACCATCTCAAAATCGATCTCGACCCACTCGCTGAACTCGCCCTCCGTCAGGATGACCTCCTGGTCTCCGAGCACGACCTTCGCGACCGGATTGTCAGGATCGACATAGACCGTGAAGTCGGCCGAGACCTTCCGCTCGTTGTACGCGACGGCGACGCCCGTTCGCTCCTCGATCCGCTCGTAGTCCTTGAAGTCGTTTGGCGGACCGTAGAGCTTGGCGTTCACAACCCCGTCCACAACGCGAACCGGGTAGACATATCCACCCGAGATACCGTCGGAACCGGGCCACGGGTCGGTCGTGTAGAAGGAGAACGTCCCGTAGGTCCCCAGGATATCTGGTGTCCCCATTCCCGAGATGCTCGTGGTGGTCCCTGTCTCGCTCGGGACCGGCGGGAAGTTCGATGGGATCTTGAAGATCGTACACGGCACGCCGGCGGACTCGAGCACCTGCCAGAATGCGACACCGCGTCGGAGGTTGAGCGTGCCGCCGCCCGCGAGCGGGAACACGTAGTCCGTGAACGGCACCGCGAAGCGATTGGCGACGGGGATGAACCCGAGCACCTTCGCCTTCTCCGGCGCATTCTGAACCTGCGACGTTGACAGGTACGGCATGTAGGTCTCGTGATCGATGTGGAGGAAGTCGTAGATACCGTGTCCACCCGGGTCGGCTCCCGTGATGAAGTTCGACCACGCCACCGGACTCTGCGGCGGGATGCTCGAGAGCAGCGGGCTGAACCCGCCCTGCTCCGCCAGACGCCGGAACGTCGGGAGCTTGCCCTCGTCCAGGAGTCTGCGCGTCAGCAGCCAGTCCATCCCATCGATCCCGACGACGAGCACCTTCTTCTCGCCCGAATCAACAGCCTCGCGCATCGCCGGATCGAGTTCGACGTAGCCGAGCGAGGCAAGCGCCTCCTTGTCCTGCTCAGAGAGTCCCGCGTCCTCAGGCATGTCGGCCGAACAGCCGGCAAGCCAGAGTGCGCCGGCGGCGAACACCGCCAGCGTGAGCGTCGGAATCAGCGTTCTACGCATCACCTGTACCTCCCCCGTCATCCGCGCCGCCCTCACTGTTCGCTCCCGCGCGACGGAAGATCGAACGGCCCTGCATGTACCGTGGCACCTTCACCCCGAAGAGCTCGAGGATGGAAGGTCCGATGTCGATGAGCCCCGGCTTCTCCGCCTCGACCTTCCGGTTCGAGAAGAGCACGCCGGGAACGAGCTTGTAATCGATGCAGTGGTCACCGCTCCACGACTTCATGTTGTCCTCGATCGTCGCGGCGCTCGCCTTGCCGACGGCTCCGTCCCACGAGGTGCGGTAGCCCACGTTGTATCCTATGAGAAGGTCCGGCGCGTTCGTCGCGTACGGACCGTTCATCATCTCGGTGGTGTTGTAGACCGAAGTGATCGCCGTCTCGCCCGTGTCGGGATCCTTCATCCCGGTGAGCTTCTCGGCGATCTCGCGCTTGAGAGCATCGTACTCGTCCTTGCCGAGCACGCCCTGCGACTCGCGGCCCTTCCGGTTCAGGTAGATACCCGAAAGCCCGAGCTGATAGGCGCGTGTCTTCGACCAGTCGACGTTCTCGAGATACTCGCCGATGACGCTGTCGCCGCCGGCCGTCGCGCCGCAGTACCCGCCGAGACTGCAGGTCTCGTCGGCGTGCGTCGACTCCTTCGCCACGGCGTCCGTTCCGTCCTTCGGCGCCATGTACCCGTTCTCGAGGAACCACGTGTTGAGGTTGACGCCGCGCTTGAACTGCTTGAAACCGTGGTCCGACACAACCAGGAGCAGCGTCCTGTCGTCCACGTGCTCCATCGTTCGCTCGAGCAGCCCGTCCATCTTCACGTAGAGGTCCTCGATGGCGTTCGCGTGCTTCTCGGTGTCCTTGTCGCGGTTCGACGGGTTGTCCGGGTCGAGGTACCGCATGAACATGTGCTGGATGCGGTCGGTCGCGTCAAACACGCAGACCGTCACGCCGTCGCGGTTCTTCCTGAGCGAGTTCATGAACATCGCTTCCCGCTCGTCGTTGATCAGCCACGTCTGCTCGAGGAACGCCTGCTCGTCGATCATCCGCTCATTGAGCGCCCACGTGTCCTCGGCGAGACCGAGCGTCGCGTAGGGGCCCTGGAGGTTCGACAGATACGACGAGAACATCGAGGGATACGAGATCGGCATCGCCGGGCTGGACGGATCGAGATTGATTGGCGTGACGTAGAGTTCGAACTCCGGCGAGATCGAGTTGATGTAGACGCGCACGATCCCCTTCACCTTGACACCGAGCCCCGCGTTGAACTCGATCGTGATCCAGTCGGAGTACTCGCGGACGCCCAGCTCGAACTCGGTGTCGCCGAAGGTGAACGACGCGCGCTGCGCGGACTCGTCGAGTTCCGCGAGCCACGGCACCGTCATCTCCGCGGTGTCCTCGACGAACGGGCTGGGCGGGCCGGGCAGTTCGCCGATGACCGTGTTCCCCTGCCGCTCGACCTGGAGCAGCGTGCCGCCGGTGTAGCTGCCGGCGCGCTCCGAGTCGGTCGTGAACATCGTGAAGCTGCCCTGCGTACCCCGGAGATCCGGGACGCACATCGCGGAGAGCTGCACGCCGTTCGCGATCTTCTCCGGCGGGAACGTGATGGGAACGCGGAGAATGTGACACGGGACGTAGCAATCATCGAGCACCGACCAGAACGGACGGCTCTTCCGCATCAGGCGGATCGACGGCTTGCCGATCGGAATGCGGTAGCGGCCGACCTTGATCGTCTTCTCCGGGTTCGAGATGCGGGTCGAGCTGAGAATGGGCAGATACGACCGCACGTCGCGGTCGAGGAAGTCAAAGATGTTGTGACGCGACGCATCGACACCGGTGGCGAAGGTCGACCAGGCGACCGGCGACATCGAAGGGCACGCCGTCTGGAGCGGAGTGAAAGTACCGCTTGCGGCGAGCTTCGAGAAGTTCGGAAGCTTCCCCTCGTCCATGAACCGCTTCGCGAGCACGGGGTCGAGTCCGTCGAGACCGAGCACGATGGCGCGCTTGATCTCGCTCTTCCCCTTGACCCTGCGTACGCGGACGGCACGGACGAGCGCGCGGAACGGCCAGGAGATGAGCGAACCGAGCGCGAGGAAGACGGTCACGAACACGATGCCCAGCGACCCCACGACCGCGAATCCCGCGCCCGGGCCGACATAGGCCGCCGCGCTCTGCGGATACGCGAGAGCCGCGGCGAGCGCGGCCAGTGCGACGAGCGAGCGTGTTCTGGACGTGGACATACCCCTCCCTCTGGGTCATCAGGCCTGACCATCCATAGTAGCCACATCCGCTGGTCGATTCAAGTACTGACCCGCAGGGAGGATGGGAGCTTCCCCATCCCTTTCGGCTCCTCTATACTCAGATGGTCCCCGCATGCCGGGGATTCCGGAGAACACGCCTATCTGTGCACGAATCGAGCCTGAGGCGGTCTCATGACGGGCACCATCTTCAACGTCCAGCGCTACTCGGTCCACGACGGGCCCGGCATCCGCACGACGGCCTTCCTCAAGGGCTGCCCCCTGACCTGCTCCTGGTGTCACAATCCGGAGGGTGTCGAGCCGACGCCCGAGATCCTCGTGCTCGCGGACCGCTGCGCGGGCTGCCTCGCGTGTGTCGAAGCCTGTCCCCAGCCGAAGGTCGAGCGAGCCGACGGAACACCGTGGACGAACCGGGCCGTCTGCCAGGTCTGCGGCCGCTGCGTCGCGGCATGCGTCCGCGGAGCGCGGAAGCTCGTCGGACGCGAGGTGACGGTCGAAGGGCTCGCGGACGAGCTCGAACGCGACCGTCCCTTCTATGAGGAGTCCGGCGGCGGTGTCACGCTGTCGGGCGGCGAGCCGCTCATGCAGGCCGAATTCGCGCTCGCCGTGCTCGAGCTCTGCCGGAAGCGCGGACTCCATACCGCGCTCGACACGAGTGGGGCCGCACCGGCCGATGTCGCGGCGCGCGCGGCCGCGCTCTCCGATCTCGTCCTCTTCGATCTCAAGCAGCTCGATCCCGACATGCACCGGAACACGGTCGGCGCCGAACTCGAGCCGATCCTCGAGAACCTCAGAGCGATCGATGGATCCGGAACGGAGACCTGGATCAGGTTCCCCCTCATCCCGGAAGCGACCGACGCGCGGGAGAACCTGAGAGCGCTTGCCGATACCGTGCTCTCGCTCACGAACACGAGACGCGTCCACGTTCTCCCCTTCCACAGGACGGCGGCGGACAAGTATGCTCGACTGGAACGTTCGTGGCGTCACGATGACCTTCCCGATGCATCGGAAGGAAGAGCCGCCCGTGTTGTGGATTACCTGACAGGCCGCGGGCTCGACGCGAGGCTCGGAGGATGAATCGATGAACGACAGAGTCCAAAGACTCCGCGACGCAACGCTCGCGGCGAGACCGACCATCTCCGCCGAGCGCGCTGAGCTCCTCACCAACTTCTACCGCGTCAGTCTCGGCAGATTCCCCACGCCCCTCCTCCGCGCCATGGCCTTCCGTCACATCTGCGAGTACAAGACGATCTACATCGGCGACGACGAGCTCATCGTCGGAGAGCGCGGCCCCAGACCGGCGGCGGTTCCCACCTATCCGGAGCTCACGTGTCACAGCGTCTCCGACCTTGAGATACTCAACTCGCGGGAGAAGACCAGCTACGACGTCGCGCCCGGGACGATCGAGACGTATGAGCGAGACATCATTCCGTACTGGAGAGGAAGAAGCCTCCGCGACCGGCTCTTCGAGCTCCTCCCCGCCGAGTGGCATGCCACCTACGGCGCCGGCATCTTCACCGAGTTCATGGAACAGCGCGCGCCCGGTCATACGGTCGCGGACGGCAAGCTCTATACGACCGGCACGCTGGATATGAAGCGTCACATCGCCGGGCGGCTGGATCGCCTCGACGCCGAGGCCGTGGGGACACGCGCGGAGGAAGAGACCGAGCGCATGCGTGCCCAGCTCGCGGCGATGGACGTCGCGGCGGACGCGGTCATCCTCTTCGCGCAGCGGCACGCGGAGCTCGCCGGGAAGATGGCGGAGTCCGAGCGCGACCCGAACCGTCGGCTGGAGCTCGAGACCATTTCCGAGATCTGCCGGCGCGTGCCCGCGTATGCCCCGGCCACGTTCCATGAGGCGCTCCAGACGTACTGGTTCGCGCACCTCGCCGTCGTCACGGAGCTCAACGGGTGGGACGCGTTCAGCCCCGGGCACCTCGACCAGCACCTCTGGCCGTTCTACGAGCGGGAGATCGCGGCCGGCACGCTCACCCGCGATCGCGCGAAGGAGCTGCTCGAGTGCTTCTTCGTCAAGTTCAACAACCACCCGGCCCCGCCGAAGGTCGGCGTTACGGCGGCCGAGAGCGGCACGTACACCGACTTCGCCAACATCAACCTTGCCGGTCTCCTGCGTGATGGGACCGACGGCTCGAACGAGCTCTCGTTCCTGCTCCTCGAGGTCATCGAGGAGATGCACATCCTCCAGCCGAGCCAGAATGTCCAGATCTCGTCGGAGACGCCCAACCGTTTCCTCCAGGAGGCCGTCCGCGTCATCCGGAAGGGATACGGCTACCCGTCGGTGTTCAACGCGGACCGGGTCGTCGATGAGCTGGTCCGGCAGGGCAAGTCGATCGAAGACGCGCGCGAGGGCGGGACGAGCGGGTGCGTCGAGGCGGGCGCATTCGGCAAGGAGGCGTACATCCTCACGGGCTACTTCAACTTGCCGAAGGTGCTCGAGATCGCGCTCAACGACGGCGTGGACCCGAGAACCGGCACCCGGCTCGGACCGGCGACGGGCGACCCGAGGTCCTTCGAGAACTTCGATGCGCTCTTCGCGGCGTTCGAAACACAGATGCGGCACTTCCTCGAGATCAAGCTCCTTGGGAACGACATCATCGAGGGTTACTACGCGGAGCACATGCCTGCCCCGTACCTCTCACTCATCACGGACGACTGCATCGAAAACGGACTCGACTACAATGAGGGCGGCGCGCGCTACAACACCTCGTACATCCAGGGCGTCGGGATCGGAACCATCACCGACAGCCTGGCGGCGCTCAGACGACACGCGTTCGACGGCGCTGCCCGGGGCGGCGGAGCCGGGGCAGCGAGCGACCCCGGAGCAACGGGCAGGCCTTGTCCGATGGACCGGTTCCTCGCGGCTCTAGCAAGCGACTACGAGGGCGATGCGGAACTCCGCGAACTCGTCGTCAACCGCTCGCCCAAGTGGGGCAACGACGATGACGAGGCCGACGAGCTCATGCGGCGCGTGTTCGACGCCTACTTCCAGGCCGTCGACGGTCGTCCCAACCGGCGCGGAGGGAGCTACCATATCGACATGCTCCCGACGACGTGCCACATCTACTTCGGCTCGGTGACCGGCGCTACGCCAGACGGACGCGCGGCGGGCACGCCGCTCTCCGAAGGCATCTCCCCCGTCCAGGGCGCAGACCGCCTCGGGCCGACCGCTGTTCTGAGATCGGCGGCCAAGATGGACCACGAGCGGACGGGGGGCACGCTCCTCAATATGAAGTTCGCTCCGGACGCGCTGGCGGAGGACCGCGACCTCGACAACCTCGCGAGCCTCATCCGGACCTACTTCAAGCTCGGCGGTCACCACATTCAGTTCAACGTCGTCAGCGTCGAGACGCTGCGCGACGCGCAGCTCCGCCCCGAGGCGCACCGCGACCTCATCGTGCGAGTCGCGGGGTACAGCGACTACTTCTGCGACCTCTCGCGCGAACTCCAGGACGAGATCATCTCGCGCACGGAACAGGCGCCCGCCTGATGCCCACAACAGGCCACTTCCACGACCAGCGCTCCCCTTCCCACGACCAGCGCTCCCTCGTCATCTCCGAATCGCTGCTGCTTCTGACCGCGGCGATCTGGGGGTTCGCGTTCGTCTTCCAGCGCACGGCCATGGACCACATCGGACCGTTCACGTTCAACGCGCTCCGCTTCGCCATCGGCGCGCTCGTGATGCTCGGGATCGTGACGGCGCGTGACATCCGAGCCGGAGCCGCGGACCCGCCAACCGATGCACGACCCGAGACGGACTCGCGCGGCCGCGAACGCTGGTCGCGCCGGACGCTTCTCTGGGGGCTGGCGGCGGGACTGCTCGTCTTCGGGGGCGCGACACTCCAGCAGGTGGGACTCGTCTACACGACCGCGGGCAAGGCCGGGTTCATCACGGGTCTCTACATCGTGTTCGTCCCGCTTCTCGGCATCGTGTGGAAGCAGCGCCCGGGACGCAATGTCTGGTTCGGCGCGGTGCTTGCCGTGGTCGGGTTGTTTCTGCTGAGCGTCACGGAGCAGTTCACCATCGGGCTCGGCGACACACTGGTCCTCATCGGCGCGTTCTTCTGGGCCGGGCACGTCGTCTACGCCGCCTGGGTCACTCGGCAGATGAGCGTCCCGCGACTCGCCTGCATCCAGTTCGCGACCTGTTCGGTTCTGAGTTTCGCCGTCGCGCTCGCCGTCGAGGAGTTCGTCGCGGCCGACATCTGGAAGGCCGGTGTCTCGATCCTCTATGGAGGGTTCGTCTCGGTCGGCATCGCCTACACGCTCCAGCTCGTCGGACAACGAAGAACGCCCCCCGCCCATGCTGCCATCATCATGGGTCAGGAGGCTGTCTTCGCCGCGCTCGGCGGCTGGATGTTTCTCTCGGAGTTTCTCTCAACGCGCGCCCTCGTGGGGTGCGCGCTCATGCTCGCGGGCGCCGTCATCGCACAGCTCGGCGCGAGGGCGAGATCTACTTCCTCCCCCGCCTCGCCGCCCGCGGGCTGATCCCGCCGCCGGCCACCTTGGCCAGGTGCGCCTTCCGCTGTTCGGTCTGCAGGAACTCCCGATAGGTCGCCGAACGTTCCACGAGCTCTTCGTGGCACCCGTGGTCGGTCAGACGCCCGTCGTCGAACACGAGGATCGTGTCCGCGCGGCGGATGGTCGCGAGACGGTGCGAGACGACGAACGTGATACGGCTCTCCATCTCACGGTCCAGCCGTGACCAGAAGCGGTCCTCGTTCTGCGCGTCGAGCGCCGCTGTGCAGTCGTCGAGCAGGAGCACCTGCGGCTTCCCCGCGAGGGCTCGCGCTATGGCGATGCGCTGCTTCTGCCCACCTGAGACGAGCGAGCCCTTCTGCCCGACCACGGTCGCGGTCCCTGAGGGCAGAGTCTTCAGATCGTCCTCCATCTGCGCGATCCCGAGGCAGTTCTCGGCCCACGCGGCATCCTTGCTCTCTCCGTTACCGCCTGTACCGACGCCGCCGAACTCGTCAGGCGCGATCCGGCCGAAGAGCACGTTCTCCTCGATCGACTTCGAGAAGAGCATCGCCTCCTGCGGTACGTAGCCGATGAGCTTGCGATACGACTCCCAGTCGCTCTCCGACAGCGGTTTGCCATTGATGAGGATCCGGCCGTCCTGTGCGCCGATGATCCCTGCAATGAGCTTGAGCACCGTCGACTTGCCGCACGCCACCGGTCCGACGAGTGCCACGCGGTGACCCGCCGGGATCGCGAAGCTGACGTCGTCAACGTTGCACCGCGATCCGTCGTACGAGAACTTCACACCCTCGAACGCGATCTCCTCGATGTCGTCGAACGGTTCCCCGGCCGGTCGCGGCTCGGTGATCGGGAACCCGCGGATCTCCTCGACGCGGTCGATCGACACAAACGCCTGCTGCCCCGTCATGAAGAGGAACGGGATGTCCATCATCGGGTGCGTCAGCATGTCCAGATAGACGTAGAACGCGAAGAGCGTACCGATCGTGAGGTCGCCCGAGATGACGAGGAATCCTCCGTACGAGATGACGACCATCTGACCCAGTCGCGCCGCGAACTCGTCGAGCGACCACAGGACGGTCTGGAGCTTGACCAGCCCGTAGAGGATCTCGACGCGCTCGCGGAGGATCCCCGCGAGCCGGCTCTCCTGCGCACCCTCGGCGCTGAACGCTTTGACAATGCGAATACCGGTGAACGCGGACTCCAGCAGGTTGTTCGTCTTCGAGACGGACTTCTGTGACTCCTCCATGTAGTACCGCATCTTGTGTCGCAGCCGGTAGAACACCCACATCATGATCGGCAGTGGGATCACGGCGAGCGCCGTGAGCTTCCAGCTCATGATGATCATCGCGCCGAGGCAGAAGATGAGCTTCGAACTCGATTCGAGCGCGCGGAAGATGCCCGAACAGCTGAACCACGCCACCTTCGGAAACTCGGCGATGTCGTCGGTCAGCCGCGTGACGATGTCGCCCGTCCGGAAGGTGTTGTTGAAGTGGTAGTCCTTCGACATCAGGCGCCCGAAGACGTCGTCCCGGATGTCACGCTCGAGCCGCGCGTTGACCATCGCGCGCGCCGCCGGATAGAGCCGCGAGATGAAGTGCGCGAACGCGATCGCTCCGAGGATGAGCATCACGGTCCGGATGCCCTCCGACTCTCCGCCCGCCTCGAACATCCCGGACACACGGTCGATGACCCACCGGAAGACCAGCGGGTAGGCCACGGCCACCGTCGTCGACAGCAGCGTGAAGAGGAGCATGAACACCAGGACGTACCTGTGCGGTCGCCAGTACCGCCAGATCCACTGGACGCGCTCCTTGAAGGTGAGCTTGGGAGCGTCGCGCTCTGTCGTATTCTTCGTCTCTTCCATCTCTCGTCTCTGCAGCCTCCGCGCATCTGCGCGGCCGCGCCGCTATTCGACTACGTGTGATGCGAACTGAAGGTCGAACAGGTCACGGTAGACACCGCCCTGCTGATAGAGCTCCTGGTGCGACCCCTCCTCGGCCAGTCTCCCCTCGTGAAGCACGAGGATGCGATCGACCTTCGTGATCGTCGCCAGACGGTGCGCGACGATGATCGATGTCCGTCCCTCGAGCAGGTGATCGAGCGCATCCTGGAGCCGCTGCTCGGTCACCGGGTCGACCGACGAGGTCGCCTCGTCGAGGATAAGGATGTCCGGATCGTCCACGATGGCGCGCGCGAAGCAGAGCAGCTGTCGCTCGCCCATCGAGAGGTTCGCACCGCCCTCCGAAAGCTCGGTGTCATACCCCTGCGGCAGCCGCTCGACCATCGTCGTCGCCTGCACGGTGGAAAGCGCGCGGTCGAGCGCCTCCTTCGGAATGTCATCCCGAAGGACGCGCATGTTGTCCTCGAGCGTGCCGGGGAACAGGTGGATATCCTGAAGCACCAGTCCGATCCGGCGACGCCACTCCTGCTGCTGGTACTGACGTATGTCCACGCCGTCCATCGCAATGCGTCCGTCGGTCGGCTCGTAGTACCTCAGCAGCGCGCTCGTCACGGATGTCTTCCCTCCGCCCGAGAGCCCGACGAGCGCGATCTTCTCCCCGCGACGGATGCTGAAACTCATCCCGTCAAGCGCGCGCGCCCCGCCGTCGTACGTCAGCCCCACGCTCTCGAACGTGATCTCGTTCCACTCCCGCGGGATGTCGGCGATCGCGTTCGGGTCATCGGGCGTTCTGGACGGCGTGTCGAGAATGCCGAACACGCGGTCCGCTGAGGCGAACGCGCGCTGGATGAAGTCGAGCTGCTCGCTGAACATCACCAGCGGCCAGAACAGCCGTCTCGTGTACTCGATGAACATCACGAGCGTACCGACCGTCATCGCCACGCCGAACAGATGCCGGGCACCGACGTAGATGATGACCATCACCGCGATGATCTCGAACGATGTGAAGAACCCCCAGAATGCGTACTCGCGGAAGAAGACACGGACCTCCTTCGAGTACTTGTGCGCGTTGCGGCGCGCGAGGTCCATCTGCGCCATCTCCGTGTATCCGAAGATCTGGAGGATCGGGATGCCCTGCACGTACTCGGCGAGGAACGACGAGATCCTGGCGTAGAGCTTCCGAATGGTCCCGAACGCCCGACGGATGTACTTCAGGAAGAAGTACGTCGAGAACACCACCGGGCTCATGATGACGATGATGGTCAACGTCACTCGAGCGTTCGCCGCGATCATCACCGCGAGCGTGCCGCCGAGGAGCACGACGTTCCGAAGAAGCGCGAGCGCGACGTCCGAGAAGAGCGCACGCAGCCGCTCCACATCGCTTTCGACGCGCGCCATCAGCTTGCCGGGCGGGTTCTGGTCGAAGTACGCCATCGAGAGCTGCATCAGATGCGCGAAGAGCTGGAGTCTGAGTTCGGTGATGATGGACAGCCCGATCCTGGCGACGATGACGACCTGGACGTACGCGGCCGCCATGCCGAGCGCGAAGAGCGAAGCGTACGCGATGCCGCGCCAGAGCACGCCGGCACGGTCACCGGCCGGGATGCTCGTGTCGAGCACCTGCCGGATGAGCAGAGGCCCTGCAAGCATCGCCGCGACGGAGATGAGCAAGAGCACGGTCGCGACCGCGAGCTTGCGGTGATGCGGCCGGAACAACGGCACGATACGCGCCAGCATCGCCCGCAGCGGGAGCCGTCGAACCTCCTTCTCGTCCTCAAGATTGTCGTGGTCGTGCCACATGTCGCGTCCTTCAGCCCGGCCTGCGCTGCCGCGTCGCGGCAACCGGCCGTCACGCTGCACATCCATGCGCTGAGCCGGGACGGCGCCTGCCGGCCCGGCTATTCCAATGACTGGCTGAGTGTATCCCCAGCCGCCCCCGCGTTACAAGGAGAACTGACACACACCCAGCAAACCGAGTTGAACCAGCCCGGCTGGACTCGACCGTGCGCGTCGTGGTACGTTCTAGTCATACACCCGCTTTCACAGGAGGAATCGTGTTCGAAGACCTCAGACGACAGGCCGCCCCGGCCCGCGCGAAACGTAACCTTCCGTCCGCCGTGAGGGCGTCACTGCTCTTCATTGTGACGACACTCATCGCTGTCGTGGGATGCTCCAGCGATGGAGCCACCGGAGACGCCCGGGCGGAGAACGAAGTGGCGACGGGGAACTGGCGGGACACCAGCGGAGTCAGGACGACGAGCGTTCAGCGGTCCGATACGTCGACAGCAGCGGACTCGGATGACGCTGACGAGCCTGTCCGTCCGAGCCGCCCGTCACGCCGTCCCTCCTCCCAGGTCCCTCCCGGGCGCTGGCGCCCCGCGCCTGGAAAGGCCGGGGGCCTCACACAGGAACAGCTGGCGGAGATCGAGCGGCTCGAGTCGATCGGATACCTTGCCGGTTCGCGAGCGGCGTCCGGTGTGGGCGGAGTTATCACGCACAAGCAGGGAGTCGCAGGGACCGGCTACAATCTGTACACGTCCGGCCACTTCCCCGGCGCTATCCTCATGAGCATGGACGGCACCGTCCTTCACGAATGGCGCTGCGAGTTCCTCGACGCCTTCCCCGAACGCGAGGACCTCGTCACGGAGGATCGGACGTGCCGCTGGCGGCGCGCCTACCTCTATCCGAACGGAGACATCCTCGGGATCTTCGAGGGCGCCGGCATCGTGCGACTCGACAGAGACTCGAACGTCATCTGGGCGCTCGACAACAAGGCGCATCACGATCTCGAGGTCACCGACGATGGCCGCATCTTCGTTCTGACTCGGGAGGCGCACATCGTTCCGAGGATCAGTCGCGAGGACATCGTCCTCGAGGACTCCATCACGATCCTGAGCGACGACGGCAGAGAGCTGGACCGCATCTCGATCCTCGACGCCTTCTGGGACTCGGACTACTCGCGCGCGCTCATCGCGCTCGATATGAAGCTCCACGGAGACGTCACACACACGAACACGCTCGAGATACTCGACGGGTCGCTGGCCGACCGCATCCCGGCCTTCCGCGCGGGCAGCGCGCTCATCACGATGCGCAGGATCGACGCGATCGCCGTCCTCGACATCGAGACCCGGAAGATCACGTGGCTGATGGCCGGCCCCTGGCTGGGGCCGCATCAGCCCACCGTGCTCCCGAACGGCAACATCATGATCTTCGACAACGGAGAGGAGCTCGAGATCTCCCGCGTCGTCGAGTTCGACCCGGCGACGCAGGAACATGTCTGGCAGTTCGGCGGTGACCCCGAAGACGAGTTCTACTCGAAGACGTGCGGTTCGAACGCGCTTCTCCCGAACGGCAATATCCTCATCACGGAATCGGACGGCGGCCGCGCCGCTGCCACACTGCTGTCGAACCCTCGCTGGTGCCGGTGCCGCCGATCCGGCCGGGCGCCCTGATGGCCCGAAGGCGCTGCGCCTCGACATACGGAGGTCGGCGGCCACCGGCGTTTGAGCGCGTGCGCCTGTCCGCGCAGGGGCGCCCGCCGGGGGCGAATCCGGAACTGCTGCTGCGCTCGTGCTCGCTGCTGCTACGCTCGCTTGAGGTTGTCGTCAGGAACGCGATCGATGAGAAGATGTCTGGGGTCGATCCCCGCGCGCACCGGCCTCTCCTCAACAACGACTTCGATCCTGTTCTCGCCGCTGGCCAGTCGGTGCCTCTCCAGGTAGATCGGCGTTCCACTCTCCCCATCATCTCCGTAGACACCGATCTCGACCCAATCGTTGTGTTCTATCTCCGTCTCGACACCGCGACCGTCCGCGCGCATCTTGCGCGACATCAGATCGAGCGCGACGCGATACCTTCCGTCATCGAGCTCCTCGACCTCGACGCCTTCCATCCGGTTGTCATAGAGCGTGATCGTCTCGAGATAGTCTTCGATGAGATACGCGTACTCTGGCGGCGTGACATCGCGGATGTACTCGACGAGATCGAGCGAGACAGGGTACGGCGGCCCGACGAATCTCGTGTCCTCGAGATACGCTCGGAGTGCGGTGTTCAAGACGTCCTCTCCGAGGTACTCCTTGAACGCGTACATCGCGAGCGAGCCTTTGAAGTAGTAGAGATACGACTGCTTGTCGACGAGCGCGAGCGGATGCTCCTCATCGCGCTCCTGCCCGCGCCCCTGGAGGTACCGGTCGAGTTCGTAGCGGAGATACTCCTCCATCACGCCGTCGTCGGCGTACTGCTCGGTGACCATGAACGCCGAGTACTGCGCGAGGCTCTCCTCGACGAACCCCATCCCCTGCGCCAGCGCCGCCGCCACCTGGTGGCCCCACCACTGGTGCGCCACCTCGTGCGCCGTCACCAGTGACACCATGTCCAGCGCGCCCTCCTCGCGGAGATCATCCGTGAAGTGAATCCCCTCCGAGTACGGAATGATGGTGGCGAACGACTGCGCGAACGTGTGGTACCTCGGGAACTCCACGATCCTCAGCTCGTGGTGCTGGTACGGGCCGTACACCTCCGTGTAGTAGTCGAGTGACCGCTTGACCGAATCGAGCATCCGGTCGACGTTCCACATGTGCGGCGCGTGATGGTAGACGGCGATCTCAACATCGTTCCAGGTCTCGCTCGCGACCTCGTATCGTCCCGAGACCACCGGGAAGAAGTGCAGGATCGGCGTGTCCATCCGGTAGTGGAAGTAGCGTCTGCCGTCCTCCTCCCACTCGCGCTCCACGTATCCCGCCGTCATCGCGATCTGATCGGCGCTCGTGGAGAGCACGGCCTCGTAGTTGATCCAGTCCGCGTCCATCGTGAAGGTGTTCTCCACGGCGACCGGATGGTCGGGCGAGAGAAGACCCGGCCGCTCATCGAGTCCGTACTTCCTCCGGTCGTGCTCGTTCTCGAGTTCCTGCTCACTCGCGTACCCGATGAACGGCACCAGATGACTGCTGTCGAGGAACGTCCCGTTCTCCACGACGCGCTTGTTCGAGTGACCGTTGACGAACCCGGGATTGGTGATGCTGCCTGTGTACGCCAGCTCCAGGCTCTCGCCGGGCTCCAGAGGACGCGGGAGCTGGTAGATGCTGAAGCAGAGTTCCCTGTCCTCGAGTTCACACGACGCCCCGGCCAGCGCGATCTCACTGATGTCGAGCCGCCAGTCGCGCGTGAGATGCACCTCGCTGATCGCCTCGTCGGACTTGTTCATCAGCACGAGGTCACCGTGCACGTCGACGCGCCGTTCACCAGGATAGATGTCCACCTCGAGGCTGACGTCGGTCACCCTCGGCTGCGGAATGCCGTCGTGCTTCTTGTAGAGCTGCTCGTACCGCGCGGCCCGCTCGTTGAGTGTCTTCGAGGTCACGAAATCGTTGAGTACGCTCGTGTTGTAGTGGATCCACCCGCCGACGCCGACGAAGCCCAGGAGGAGCACCACGGCGGTCGCGACTCGCGGACCCGTCAGCCGGCGTCTTGCCTCTCGCCACCGCAGACCGGGACGAAGGTCGGTCCCGCGCGGCCAGAAGAGCACGGAGGCCAGGACCAGAAGACCCGCCGCAAATCCCCAATACAGCAGGAACCACGAGAGCGGCCGGGCGAAATGACCGAACCCGTTCATGTCCGAGAGCCGGTAGGCCGGCGTCTCGCCGTAGAGCAGCAGGTTGTGTTCGAATCCCACCGAGCCGATGACCTCCTGGATCACGAAGAAGGCGATCATCGCTCCGTAGCCGGCCAGCCTGCTGTTCGTCAGCGCCTGGAGCGCAAGCGCGAGCGCGCTGACGAGGAACCAGGCGGACATCTGAAGGAGGAAGATCCCGCGGAAGTAGAGACCGAGTTCGAGATCGAGGTACCCGCGAGAGAGCTGGTAGAGGATCGTGGTCGCGACGGCCGCGCAGAGCGCCACGAACTGAACGACCGTGAGCGCCGCGAGCTTCGACGCCATCGGCATCCAGTCGGGCGTCGGGAGCGCGCCCGTGATCTCGTTCATGGAGGCGAGCCGCTCACGCCAGACGAGGATGCCCGCATAGACGATGAGGAAGATGAACAGGAAGATCGTGTAGCTCCCCTCGATCGTCGAGATCATCGAACGCGTCAGCGGGTACGACTTGGTCCCCTCAAACTCCGGGACGAGGCTCCCCAGCAGATTGAAGACGGCGAAGCCGATGATGATGACGAACGGGATGCTCTTGAGGATCGAACGGACCTCGACGCGTGTGGCGTACCACAGTTGAGAGAGCTGCGCACGCGTCGAGAAGCCGAGCGTGACCTCGGGAGCGGCCAATGCGAGCGGCTCTCCCACGGCGGCGTCCGCGCCGACCGCGCCAACAGGCTTCTTCGATGTGGCGACCGACGGATCCGCGAGCGCTCCGTGCGCCACGCGGCGTCTCCGCCCGAACCTGCGCACGGCTCCCGCCTTTTCGTGCACGGCCATCCGGAAGCGCGACCAGGTCAGCAGAAGGAAGCCCACCCCGAGACCCGACCAGAGGAGACGATTCACGATCAACCCCGCGTCGAACGGTGGCAGCAGCGTGTTGCGTTCTACGACCGTCCAGTACCTCGTCGCCATGTCGAGCGAGGCCTTCCCGAGCGGGTCGAGGATCACCGCGAGGAACGCCGAATCGAGATTGCCCGTCAGCACCTTCCCGATGCCCCAGAGCGTCAGCAGCCCCATCACCGAGATGTATCCGAGGACGACGCGACGCGACAGTGTCGAGACGCAGAACATCATCGCCCCGGCGAACAGCATGTTGGGGATCACGTAGACGAAGAGCCCGAAGAGGTACGGAGCGGCGCTGAACGGGAGTATCCGCTCCGGGTCGAGCCACGGCATCTGCGAACCGACCACGATACCGAGAGCCGCGACGGCGACGGTGAAGACGGCCGCGACCATCGACCCGGCGAAGCGCCCCATGAGGTACGAACCCTTGCCCACCGGGGTCGTGTAGAAGAACTCGGTCGTCCGGTACTCGTCGTCACGGTTGACAGCCGTCGCGACGAACCCGACGAGCGAGAACAACCCGAGCACCGAGAGCATCGCGAGCAACCGCACGATCTCGTACGGTGAGTTCCTCGCGGCGTTGCCGATCGAGCCTCCCATCTGCATTGAATCGGAGACGATGGGGCCGTACGCCATCAGGAAGAAGATCAACGCGAAGATGTAGACGGCCGGCTTGCGAAAGATGTAGATGAGCTCGAACCTGAGGAAGTGGAGGAACATCCGTCACCTCCCCTGCGCTGCGCCGGCAGCCTGCCGGTCACCCGCGTTCGCGGTGCGCGCGCCGCCGTTGCCGAGCGTGACGAAGTAGACGTCCTTCAGATCCGGGTCGGCACCGTCGAACGACGAGTCGGGCTGCGAGTCCGCGAGCACGTGCACGACGTGACTGCCCCGCCTCAACCGCTTCGAGATGACGCTGTGGTGCTGCTCGAACGCCGCGAGTTCGTCGCGGGCGACGCTCTTCTTCCAGACCTTCCCGCGGATGGCGTCGATGGCCTCCTGCGGATCGCCCGTGTGCAGAAGCCTGCCCTCACGGATGATCGCCATGCGACCGCACACCTCGGCGACGTCCTCGACGATGTGTGTCGAGAGGATCACGATGATGTTCTCGCCGATGGCCGAGAGAAGGTTGAGAAACCGTGTCCGCTCCTCCGGATCGAGGCCCGCCGTCGGCTCGTCCACGATGATGAGCTTCGGGTCTCCGATGAGCGCCTGGGCGATGCCGAGCCGCTGCTTCATCCCGCCGGAGAACGTACCGAGCCTGCGCCTCCGCTCGTCCCAGAGGTTGACGTGCCTGAGCGTGAACTCGACGATCGCATCGCGCTCGGAGGACCGCGTCACACCCTTCAGCGTCGCAATGTATCCCAGGAGCGTCTCGGCGTTGACGTTCGGGTAGACGCCGAAGTCCTGCGGAAGATAGCCGAGCACCGAGCGGACCGCGTGCTGGTTCTCGAGGATGTCGACGGCGCCCAGGTGTATGCTTCCGGTGTCCGGCTCCTGGAGCGTCGCGATGGTCCTCATGAGAGTCGTCTTGCCGGAACCGTTCGGCCCGAGGAGACCGAACATCCCGTTGCCGATGGTGAGCGAGACGCCATCGAGCGCCCTCACCCCGTTCGAGTACGTCTTCGAGACGTCGCTGATCGTGAGCTGCATGGGTTCCCCCCCGTGTCAAAGGCGTGGGTGTATCGCACCGCATATGACACGGGAAGGTCCAGACGTGTTTCAGTGGATGGCTTGTGGGCGAAGATGGCGTGTGGGTGCGGACGGCATGCGGGCGCGGATGGCATATGGGCGCGGACGGCATGCGGACGCCGCACGGGCCCCCGGGACGGGGCACGCCCGCTAGCAGGTGAAGGAGTCGGTCCGGCGGTCACCCTCGTCGCGACCGGCCTTCCGGCGCTTCTTCTCCTCGTACATCCTGTCGTCGGCCTGCTTGAGCGAATCCTCGATCGTGTCGCCCGTCGTCGGGTCCCACCGCATACATCCGATGGAGAGACCGACGCGGAAGCCGAGTCCGCTCGTGTCGTTCCAGGCCTCCATGGACTTCGTCACGCGGTCTCGCGGAACATCGAGACTCGCGCCGATGCCCGGCATCACGACGATGAACTCGTCGCCGCCCGATCGGACCACGAGGTCGGCGTCGCGCGTCGAAGCTCTGAGCACCCCGACGATCCCGACGAGGACACGGTCACCCACGTCGTGACCGTGGTTGTCATTGATCTGTTTGAAGCTGTCCACGTCGATCATGAGGAACCCGATGGCCTCCCCGGATCTCCTGGCGCGCGCGCTCTCGACGATCATGACCTCTTCGAAGTGGCGCCGGTTGTACGCGCCGGTGAGAGGATCGTGGATCGCCTGCTCGCGCAGCTCATCCCGGAGCCTGATCCGCTCGACGGCCTCGGCAGTGTGGCCGGAGAGCAGCTCGACGAGCCGGACGCTGTCGTCATCGTCGACGCGGCTGAGGCTGGACAGGACCAGCATCACCGCGTCGTCACCGATGGGCACAGCCAGACCGGACCTGAACCCGCCGGCAGCCCTCTGTTCTGGCACATCGCCCGCGGAGTCAAAGGCGATCGTCTCGTCGTGGTGGAGCGCCTCGACCTCGACGCCGCCGTACGCAAGAGGCACGTCGGGAGGCTCGTCCTCTTCCGTGTTCAGCGTGGTGGCTCTGCAGACAAGACTGTCCTCTTCGACGACATCGATGTAGCAGTCGACCGAGTCGAGCATTCCCTGGAGTGCCTCCATCGTGGTCCCGAACGCGGCGTCCGCGGTCTCGCAGCCCTCGAGCGTGCGAGCCGTGTCATGGAGCTCCTCAATGCGCCGCCGCGAGACGGCGAGAGCCTCGTGCCGCGCCGCGTCGTCGACCACGATCGACGACTGGGACGCGATCAACTCGAAACTCTCGATCTCGCCGCTTCCGAAGGCATCCGGAACGGCGCTCCCGATCGCCAGCATCCCCAGAATGTCGTCACCCACGCGCAGCACACTGCAGTGGAACGACCTGATCCGAATGTCGCCGGAGAGCGCGCGTTCCCCACCGTCCGCCAGCTCACACGAGAGGACCGAACGTCGACACTCAACCTCGGCGATGGCCCGGTCGGTCTCGTCGGTCACGGCGGCAAGGATGCTCGCCGCGAACGAGTCGGCCAGCCGGCCCTCGGCGTGCCTGCACACGCGGAGACCGAGCGGCGGTCTCGAGGACTGAAGAAGCAGGAGCCCCGCGATGTCGTAATCGACGACGCGACCGATCAGCTCGAGCACGCGATTGGCCATGCGGTCGTAGTCGAGAATGTCAGCGGCAATCTCTCCGACCTTCGCGACGATCGTGGACTTGAACAGCTCTCTGTCCAGAAGGCTGTTCGTCTGCGAGACGATCTCCATCGCGATCTCGGAGCGCTTGAGCGCCTTCTCGAGTTCGGCGATCCGCAGGTCGCGATCATCGTTCGGATTCACCGAGCCTCCGGTGGAGCCGAGATGCGTACTATCCGTCATCGTGCTCCTCCCGCCCGTGCACCGGCGCCGGGTCCCGCTGTCGTCAAGCGCTCCACGAGACCGATGAGTTCCTGCGGTTCGAACGGTTCTACGAGGTAGGCATCCGCCCCGGTCTGGACACTCCAGAACTCATCCTTCTTCTCCGTGTCGGCCGCTGAGGCCATGATGATCGGGATGTCCATGTAGTCGTCGTCGTTCTTCAGGAGTCGGCAGATCTGGTACCCGTTCATGTCGGGCAGATGGACATCGAGCAGGATCAGATCCATCGACTGCTCCCGGAGCAGCTGGACACCCTCGATCGCATCGCACGCCGGCACCGTCTCGTACCCGGCGGACTCGAGGATGGCCTGCTTGATGGCGAGGATCGTCGGGCTGTCCTCAACGACAAGTATGCGGAGCGGCATCATCCCCCCTGAGCGCTATCACCCCAGAGCGAGATCAGTCGCCCGGCGAGATCCTTGAGTGCCACGACGTCCCGGACCCAGCCGGCCTCGGTCGCGACCTTGTTCATTCCGTAGATGAGCGATGACTCCTCGTCCTGCGCGATCGTCAGCCCGCCCGCCTCGCGGATCGCGCGGATTCCGTCGACGCCGTCGCGCCCCATGCCGGTCATGATGATGCCGACCGCCCTGGAGCCGTAGACGTCGGCGAGCGAACGGAGCATGACGTCGGCCGACGGCTTGTGCTGACACTCCTCAAAACCGGACTCGAGCAGCTCGATTCGGTGGTGCCTCGTGACCGTGACGTGATACCCGGCGGGAGCGACGTAGACCACACCCGGCTCGAGCCTCTGGCCGTCCACGGCCTCGACGACGCTCATGCGACAGTTCGCGTCGAGAAAGCTGGTCAGTCCCTCACTGAAGCCCTTCGGGATATGCTGCACCACGATGACCGGCACCGGGAACGTGGCAGGCAGCCGCGAGAGAATCGTCTGCAGTGCCGGCGGACCGCCGGTCGAGACGGCGACACCCACAACCTGGTAGTCGCGGGCGTTGACGAGGCTTCGAGCGTCGGCGTTCAGTCTGCGGCTCCGCGGATGCGTGATGACGGCGACCCGCGCGCAGATGCGCACGCGCGAGATCAGCAGATCGGCGTCGAGCCCCGATGCCGTCCTCGCGGCAACGAGGTCCAGCGCACCGCGACGCAGCGCGTCCACGCCGAACCCCTCCGGCGCCTTCTTCTCCGATCCGACGATCACGATCGGAGTCGGGCAACGCGCCATGATCTCCTCGATCGCGGCAAGACCACCGAGTTCCGCCATCTCCACGCCCATCGTGATGACGGCCGGTCCCAGTTCGAGCGCCGTTCGCACGGCGTCCTCGCCGGTCCCCACGAGCGCGACCACGTTGATCCCCGGAAGACTCTCGAGAGCCTTCCGCGTCGCATCGCGTCGCCACCCGCAGTCCTCGACAACAAGGACCCGAACCTCACTGATATCGCTGTTCACAGGCTCCATCACCCCACCAGTCTCTGCACCGTGTCCAGAAGCTGCATCTGGTCGAAGCTGTTCTTGCCCAGATACGCGTTGGCGCCGACCTCGAGCCCGCGCCGCTTGTCCTCCTCGCGGTCCTGGGAGGAGATGATGATCACGGGGATGGCACTCAGTCTCTCGTCCGCCCGCATTCTGCCGATGAGTTCGACCCCGCCCATTCGTGGCATCGAGACATCGGTCATCACGAGATCGAAGGCGCTCTCGGAAAGCTTGTTCAGCGCCTCCACTCCGTCGGCCGCGACCTCAACATCGTAGTTCGCAGCCTGCAGGATCGAGCGTTCGAGGTCGCGAGTGATCACGGAGTCCTCGACGACGAGGACCTTCCCACGGCTGCCGGAACAGGAATCGCCGACCGCCTCGACCAGCTGCTCACGGCGGATGTCCGCCGCATCGCGCACGATCGATGGGATATCGAGGATCGGGATCACCTTGCCGTCGCCGGAGAGCGTGGCCCCCGCGACGTGCTTGACGTGTGACAGGTGCGTTCCGAGACTCTTCGCCACAACGTCCAGACGTCCGCTGAGCGCGTCGACGCCGAGCGCCAGCTTGCTCCCACCGGACTTGACGATGACCACGGGCGTCGACTCGGGCGACGTCGCGACGACGTCCGACCCGATCCCGAGTGCGTCGCGAAGCGCGGCGAGCGGGATGATCTCGTCCCTGACACTGATGGCGTCTCTCCCCTGGATCCTCTTGACGCTGTCGCGCTCGACGCGAATGGTCTCTTCGATGTTGTCGAGCGGGAGCGCATACGTATCGTTGCCGATCTCCACGTAGAGAGCCGAGGTGATGGCCAGCGTCAGCGGGAGCCTGAGCGTGAACGTCGTGCCCGAGCCAGGCTCGGAACTGATCTCGATCTGCCCCTTGAGCCTGGAGATATCGGCCTTGACGACGTCCAACCCCACTCCTCTGCCGCTGAGTTCCGTCACCCCGCTGTTCGTGCTGAAGCCCGGCTCGAACAGGAGATCCAGAACCTGCGAGTCGGTCATGCGGGACACGTCGGAGTCCGTCAGAAGCCCGTTCCGGATGGCCGCTGCGCGAACTGCCTCGCTGTCGATCCCGCGGCCGTCGTCCTGGACCTCGATGATGACCTGCGAACCGCGGCAGTACGCGCGGAGCGCGATCATCCCCGTCGGGCTCTTCCCGAGTTCCTCTCTCTCCAGAGGCGACTCGATCCCGTGCCCGACTGCGTTCCGGAATATGTGCATGAGCGGATCGCGGACGCGCTCGAGCAGTGTCTTGTCGAGCTCCGTCTCCTCGCCGCTCATCTCGAGACGCACCGACTTCCCCTCCTCGCGAGCCAGGTCACGCACGGCCCTCGGGAAGCGGCTGAACACCGTCTGGAGCGGGAGCATCCGGACCTCCATCACGCTGCTCTGTGTCTGAGAGATCGTGAAGGAGAGCGAGTCCGCCGCTCGTCTGAGTTCGTCGATGAGCTGACCCACACCCTCGATCGAACCCTGCTCCTCGGATCCTCTGGATGCGCTTGCCACCTCCTCGATCCTGGACAGACGCTCGTCGAGCCGCGTCTTGCCGATGACCAGCTCGCCGACGAGGTTCACGAGTTCGTCGATCTTCGCGATGCCGACGCGGACCGAACTGGAACCGGCCTCGGCGGCCGCAGGAGCGCCAGCGCTGTCCGCGCGTCACGACGCGCGACGCTTCTGCGCGCCGGTGACCCCCGACTCCGCGGGAGTCATGTTGTGCGCACAGACCATCGGCGGCGGTGTCTGAGCCGCGGCCTGACTCCGCTTCTCACCCGGATCCTCGACCGCGCTGCCGTCACCTTCAGCGCCCGCTTCCACGGCGCCGACGCTCTGGGCGAGCATCGTCGACAGCGAATCGAGCATCCCGAAGAGCACCTCAAAGGACGCGCCGTCCGGCGTCTTGCCGTCGGTCGTCATCCCGAGAAGCGAGTCCTCGAAATCGTGTGAGAGTGTCGCGATCTCGCCGAGCTCCATCATGCTGGCCGCACCCTTCATCGTGTGCGCCTCACGCATCATGTCCTCGACGAGGGTCTTGTCCGGCGGCCCGCCCTCGAGACGCAGCAGATCGCGCTCGAGATTGGCGAGGTGCTCCGCCGTCTCCTCCTTGAAGCGCGCCATGAACGCGCCCTTATCGAACATCGCAGGCATCGTGTATCACTCCATCCCGACCATCAGGTCCGGTCAGTTCTCCAACCGCGCTCCCTGGGTTCCCTCAGCCTGTGCTTCCTGGATGAGGCTGTCGGTGATCGGGTCCTCCGCGCACGCGGTGAACGGTTCGCTGCCGGCCAGTCTGAAGACCTGGACCGATGACGTCAGCTGCGTCGCGAGACGCGCCAGCTGCTCAGCCGCCGCGGCCACCTGCGCCGCCGCCGCCGCGGACTCCTTCACGGCCCCGTCGACGCTCGACATGCTCGTCGAGATCTCCTCGCTCGCCGACTCCTGCTGCTGACTCGAGAGAGAGATCTGCTCGGCCGCCGCCACGACATCGCTGAACGTGGTCTCGATCTGCTGAAGCCGCTCACCGGCCTCCTTGACGAGTTCGACGCCTCGCTCCGTCTCCTTCGTGGAGTCCTCCATGCTCATCACGCACGCCGACGTCTGCTGCTGAATGCCGCCGATGAGTTCGGAGATCTCCCGTGTGGAGCGCGATGTTCTCTCCGCCAGCTTGCCGATCGCCTCGGCCACGACGGCGAAGCCCTTTCCGGCCTCCCCGGCGCGCGCGGCCTCGATGGCGGCGTTAAGCGACAGAAGCGTCGTCTGATCGGCGATATCCTCGATCAGCGTCACGATCTCCGTGATCGCCTGCGAGCTCTCGCCCAGCCCTTCGATCTTCCGGGCCGTCGAGCAGACAGACTCCTGGATTCCGTGCATCCCGGCCACCGCGTCGTCGGCAACCGTAATACCCGAGCGGATCGCGTCGAAGCTGGTGTTCGATGTGTCGGCGATCGCTCTGCTGTGCTCCGAGACCTGTCTCGCCGTCGCCGCCAGCTCACGTCCGGCGGCCGCGACCTGCGAGATCTGCGCCGCCTGCTCGGCCGACGCGGACGCGTCACGCTGAGAGGCCTCGAGGATCTCGGTCGATGCGCAGGAGACCTCACCGGCGCTGCTGCGGATACCTCCGACCAGCGCGCTGAGTGAATCGGCCATCGAGTTGATCGAACCACCGAGCGCTGCGACGATCTCGGCGCTCGAGCCCTCGCTCGTTCTGGCCGAGAGGTCGCCGGCATTCAACATACCGATGACACCGAAGGACTCCGCGAGACCGATGGCGATCTCGTGAGCGTCCTCGACCAGCGATGCAACGCCCGCCGCGGCGCCGTTGACGCCGGAGATGAGCTCTGCGACGAGCGGGTTCTCCGAGGTAATCTCGACGCGCGCCGACGGATCACCCTGCTCGATCTGGGTGAGTACGGTTCCGCACTCGCGGACGCCCGTCGTCAGCTCAGCGATCGAGCGGCGCGTTCGTGTGTCTTTCGTCCACAACACGCCCACGGCCGCGATGAGTACGGCCGTCACCGCGGCGTGAACGGGAGGTGTCAGTGCGCCGGTTCCCAGCATCAGGAAGGCGCCTGCTCCAAGGACCGCGCACGCGAGCACGACAAGCCACGTCGATGACCCGCGAGTCGGCACAAGCCGGATGGCCATGGTCGCCCCTATCGGTTTGCGCTCTACGACCGCGACCGGCGCTCCGCCGGTCTCTCGCGCGTCCTAGAACTGGATCTGGATCGTCTGCTTGCCTTCACCCTCGTCTCTGACGGCCAGACACACCTTGTGCATCCGGTCGCACCATGCCCTCAGGTCCTTCTCGAACGTGGGGCAGTCGCCGGTGATCTCGACGATGTCGCCGGTGTTGACGTCGGACGCCGCCACCGCAAGCTTGAGAACCGGCTGGGGGCACTTCATTCCCGTCGTGTCCATTGTGTGCGTAGCCATCGTACTGCTCCTTTCGGACTCCCGTCCGAGTCCGGAGCTTCGCGCCCCGGATCTCACCTTCAGTTAACGATCCAACGCTTCAACCCGTCGGGCCTCGTCCATCTCACCCTCCGGGACTCCATCCATCATGTACTCGTCATCGTCGTAGTCGTCGTCGCCGCAGGCGTCCACGCTGTTGGCGTGCTCCGGCAGCTGGAACACCGTGACCGACTCCGACAGCTCGCCGGCCAGGCGTGACAGCTGCTCGGCAGCCGCTGCGACCTGCGCCGCCGCTGCGACCGATTCCTTCACCGCCCCGTCGATCCCGCTCATGCTGTGCGAGATCTCCTGGCTCGCTGACTCCTGCTGCTGGCTCGACAGCGAGATCTCCTCGGCCGCCGAGGCAACCTCGCCGAATGCGCCCTCGATCTCCTTGAGCCGGGTGCCGGCCTCCTCGACGAGCTCGGAACCTCGCTCCGTCTCCTTGGTCGACTCCTCCATGCTCATCACGCAGGATGCCGTCTCGCGCTGGATCCCCGCGATGAGTTCCGAGATCTCGTGGGTCGAACGAGTGGTGCGCTCGGCCAGGTTTCCGATGGCCTCCGCGACGACCGCGAACCCCTTGCCCGCCTCGCCGGCGCGCGCCGCCTCGATGGCGGCGTTGAGCGACAGCAGCGTCGTCTGGTCCGCGATCCCCTCGATCAGCGTCACGATCTCCGTGATCGCCTGGGAGCTCTCGCCCAGACCTTCGATCTTCCTCGCCGTCTCGCTGACGGAGTCACGGATGCTGCTCATGCCGTTCATCGCCGACTCGGACACGTCGATGCCCGACTTGATCGCCTCGAGACTCCGAACCGAGGAGTCCGCGATGGCCTGACTGTGCTCAGACACCTGACGCGCCGTGGCAGCGAGCTCACGCCCCGCCGCGGCAACCTGCGATACCTGTGCCGCCTGCTCCGTCGCCGCCGCCGCGTCGCGCTGCGACGCCTGCAGGATCTCGGCTGAAGCCGTCGCCACGTCGGTGGCGCCGCTGCGGATGTGACTGACCAGCGAGGTGAGCGCGTCGGACATCGCGTTGAACGCATCCGACACGTCGCCGCTCATCGCCACGCGGTGACGAAGGTCACCGTCCGCGATCGTCTTCGACTGGTCGGCCAGCTCGAGCATCTGCTCGCACAGCTCGTTGACGATACTCCCGAGCTTCCCGACGATCTCGACCTTCGAATCCTCAGATGCGCGCATGGACAGGTCGCCGGCGATCATCATGTTAATGATGCCGAACGACTCGGCGAGACCGATGGCCACCTCGTGAGCGTCGTCGACGAGCGATGCCACACCGTCGGCCGCGCTGTTGACGGCCGAGACGAGTTCGCATGCGAGCTCGTTCTCGAAGACGCGCTCGACGCGAGCCGTCGGGTCGCCCTGCTCGATGCGGTCGAGGACCGTGAGACACTCGTTGATACACTCCCTGAGTTCTGCCGCCGTCGCCGCCGTGCGATCCCGCTCCTCACCCACCGCCCGGGTAACGACGTTGATGGCCTCGGCCACTTCCACGAGCTCGCTGCTGCCGCGCGCGTCCAGCTCTCGTCTGACCGAGCCGGGTCGCCCGATCTCGCGGGCCGATGCCGCCATGCGCCGCAGCGGCGTCAGCACGGTCCGGTTCACCGTCAGCCACATGCCGAGAACGCCCGCCGTGCCGATGCCGGCGGCCACGAGCGCCAGGCTCGTCTGACCGCTCGCCGCGCTGCGGCCGAGCTCGACCGCTGCGATCCCGACCAGCGCCACAGCCGCCGGTATCCAGATCGCAGCGAAACGTCTTCCGATCGTCCACCTTGCTCTCATCATGATCACCTCGTGCCTGCCGCGCCGAGTGACTCGCCGCGCTCCTTTGCCGCCTCGCTATCAGCATGAGTCACGGATTCGTCGAACGACGGCTCCGCGGCTGTTGTCTCGTCAGCTCCAACTCCGTCTTCCGTCACCGACATCTCGGCGGCGTATCCCTCCCGCGGCCCGAGCGTCCTGACTGCCTCGACCATCTCCGTAACGATGCGGGAATACCGCTCACCCTCACTCGCGGAGACCCAGTCGAGCCGGATGCGCTCCTCCTCGATGCCGAACTGCGCGAGCACCTTCTTGAGGAGGACATTCCGGCGCATGGCGCTGTGGTTGCCGTCCTTGTAGTGGCAGTCGCCTGGGTGACAGCCGAGCAGGAGTACACCGTCGGCGCCTTCGGCGAATGCGTCGAGCACGAACTGCGGATCGATGCGTCCGCTGCACATCACGCGGATCGGCGTGAAGTTCGAGGGGCACGGCATGTGGGCCCGTCCCGCAGCATCGGCTCCTTCATAGGAGCACCAGTTGCAGAGGAAGCCGACGACCTTCGGTTCGAATCGTTCTGTCACCTGAGCACCCCCCGTATCTCCGCGTAAACCTGAGCGTCGTTGAAGTGTCTGGCCGTTGCCGCCCCCGAGGGACAGGTCGCTGCGCACGTGCCGCATCCGCGGCAGAGCGTCTCCTCCACGACCGAGTGCCCGGCCTCATCGTCGTGCTGGATGGCGCTGAACGGACAGACCGAGATGCACATCCCACAGCTCGAACACCGCTCGCCCTCGATCGCCGCGACCGTGGCCTCAAGTGTCAGCCGCTCACCCGGGACCAGCCCAGAGAGCACCTTCCCCGCGGCGGCCTGACCCTGCGCCACAGCCGCCTCGATGTCACACGGTCCGCGCGCCGCGCCGGCCACGTACACGCCCTCGCTCGTCGTGGAGACCGGAGCGAGCCGCGAGTGGACGCTCTCGAAGAAACCCGTCGCCTCGTTCGGCGGCGCGATCTCGAGCATCTGAGCGAGGTCGGCCGCGTCCCGGGGGCCTTCCATCCCCGGTGCAAGGACAACCATGTCGCACTGGCGCTTCTCGACCGTGCCGGCGGCGCTGACGTACGTCACCTCGGCGCCTCCGTCGGACGCCTCAACGCCGACACAGCCCGGTCCCTTCATCCTCAGAAACTCGACGCGCTCGTCGGCCTGCAGCGGAGTGAGCAGATGCTCGCCCCTGGTGCCCGGCAGGCTGTGGTCCGCGAAGATGTCGAGAATCCTCGCATCCGGCAGCTGCTTGCGGATGAGATGCGCAAACTTGAGCATGTAGCTGCAGCAGACGCCGGAGCAGTAGTCGTTGAACTCGGCGGAACGCGACCCGACGCAGTGGATCAGCGCGATGGTATCCGGCTCCTCGCCGGACTCGAGCACGACCTTCCCTCCGGTCGGTCCGTTCGAGCTGAGCATCCGCTCGAACTCTTCCGCGCTCCGGACATCGCTGACCTCGCCGAGTCCGTACTGGACTGCGACGGTGGCGTCGAACGATTCGAACCCGGTCGCCACGACGACGGCGCCGACCTCGAACTCACGCTCCGTATCCTCCTGGTCGAGTACGACAGAACCGAACGGACACGAGGTCGCACAGACCTCGCAGTCGCTCCCCGATGTCCTCAGACAGATGTCACGGTCGATAGCGGGGACGTTCGGCAGCACACCGGCGAACGGGACGTGCATCGCGGATCTCTCGCCCATCCCGGCGACCTGCGGGTCCGGCTGCTTCGCCGGGCAGGCCTCAACGCATACGCCACAGCCGATGCAGCTGTCGAGATCGACCGAGCGGGCCCGGGTCACGACGCGCGCCGTGTAGTTGCCGCGCGTCCCGAGAACCTGGACGACTTCGCTCCCGGTCAGCACCTCGATGCGGTCGTGATGGAGGAGCTCGTCCATCATCGGCTCAAGCATGCAGGTGGCGCACTCGAGCCCGGGGAAGACGTCCTCGTACCTCACCGTCATCCCGCCGATCCACGAATCCTTCTCCACGACGAACACGCGCCGGCCCTTCTGAGCCAGCGTGAGAGCGGCGCTCATCCCGGCCACACCCGCGCCCACGACCAGAACGTCGGCCTGGCAGTCGATCTCCGTCGCCGTCAGCGGTTCGTGATGCTCGACCCGCTCCACCGCGGCTGAGATGATCCGCTTGGCCTTCCTGGTTGCCTCGTCGAAGTCGCCGGTCACCCATGCGCACTGCTCGCGGATATTGGCGATCTGGAGCATGAACGGGTTCACGCCCGCGTCTGTGAGCACCGCGCGGAACGTCTTCTCGTGCTCCTTCGGAGAGCATGCGGCGACGACAACGCCCGTCAGCTCCTGCTCGCGCACGACCCGCTCGATCATCCCCTTCCCATCGTCCGAACAGAGCAGGCTGTGAGGCATGGCGACCACAACACCCGGCAGGTGCGACGCGTACCGCACAAGCTCGGGAACGTCCATCGCATCCTTGATGTTCGGCCCGCATTCGCAGATGAAGACACCCGTTCTCTCAGTCATGTTCTCTCCCCGCCGGCGGCGGTCAGTCGCAAGGTCATTCGTTGTCGAACCGCATCCGGCTCGAACGCATGACCTGGTTCATATCGAGAAGTGTCACCACCGTGCCGTCGGCGAACTCGACCTGACCGCGCGAGTACGCGGCCTCGGTCTCGGGAATCGTCGACAACGACGGCTGAATGGAATCCACCGTGATGCTCGTGACAGCGCCCACGTCGTCGACCAGGAGACCCGTCGTCACACCTTCGCCCTCGACAACGAGAATTCGGCTCTCGACGCCCATCGACGTCGCGCCGATGTTCATCATCCGGAGCAGGTCGATCACGGACGTGATCGAACCGCGCACATTGGCCACACCGACGACGTACTCTGGAAGATTCGGAAGCTTCGTCACCGGCTGAAGATCGAGCACCTCGACGACCGAGGTCACGTCGACCGCATACCACTCGTCCGCGAGCGCGAACGCGAGCACCGTCAGCTCGTCCGTCGTCTCCGTGTCATCCCCGGACATCTCGGACGGATCCTCGTAGAGGTAGAACCCGTCATCGGAGTACGGAATGTCTCCGTCAATTCTGGGTCGTTCCGCCTTCATCTCCACCCCCACAGTCAGCTGGATTGATCCTGAGGTCTTCGATACCCGTCACCGCGTCCGGGTCCACGAGCATCACCATCGCGTCTTCCACCTGTGCCACGCCGCTGAGGTAGCCGGTCCCGATGACGTCGACCGGCGGCGGCTCGATGTCGTCATCCGTCGTGGAGATGACGCGTGTCACCGCGTCGACCACGATGCCAGCCAGGCCGTTCCCGGTCCTGGTCACGACGATCCTGCGCTTCGAGCCGTCGTCCGACTCGTCGACACCGAAACGTTCGCTGAGCCCCACGACCGGCATGACACGGCCGCGCACGTTGACGATGCCGCGCACGTGCCCTGGCGCGCCCGGGAGCGGCGTGATATCCATCAGCGGGTTCACGCCAAGCACGGACCCGACATCGATCCCGTACTCCGCGCCGGCGACCGTGAAGCACACGACGTCCATGGCGCGCTTCTCCGGCGAACCCTCGCCGTGATGGTGTCTCGAACTAGTCCGCATCCTGTCCCTCCATGGCCACGTCGCCGGACGCTGTCACGCGGCCCTCGGGCAGCCAGCATGTGATCGCGCCGCTGACGTCTTCGCCGCGCTCACCGCGCCGGCTGAGCGCGAGCAGCGCGTTCTTGTACTCCCGCTGCGCTTCACGGTCCCTGCCCATCTGTCGATGGATCCCCGCAATGGCGAAGTACGCCAGGCTGTTGTCGCCGTCGAGATAGACGCACCGCTGGAAGTCCGCCAGCGCCTCGTCAGTCAAGGACATCTCCCGGTGGATGCACCCCATGACGAAGTGCGCTTCCGGGGCTAGCGAGTCGCCCGCCAGCGCCGCCTTGCACACGCGCTCTGCCTCGTCGAGTTCACCGCGGTTCGCGAGCACCTGCGCGAGGAGCGCCTGCGCGCCCGAGTTCCGGGGGTCGATCGCGAGGGCGCCTCGCACGCTTCGCTCCGCCGCCTCGAAGTCCTTCACGGCGAGCCAGCGAGCGGTTTCGGACACGAGCTCCATCGCATCGACTGCGGGCATCTCCGGCGACTTCGGAGCCGGCTCAGGTGTTCGGGCCGATGACTGCTTCTCTGCGACCGGGCCACGCCTGGAACCGGGCGCCGTCTTTCCGCTCTTGCGGCCGGTCGCCTGCGGCGCGGTAGTCTGTGGCGCGCTTGTCTGCGGCACGGTTGTCTGCGGCACGGTTGTCCGCGGCACGATCGAAGCCGATGCGCTCCGCCTGTGCGCGGCACGCTCGATCGCGCGCATTGCCGCCTCTCTCACGGTGGTCGCCGCGCTGCGCGAAGCGGTCCGACCCGCCGATCCATCCGCTTTCACGTAGGCGAAGCTCCGCCCGATCCGAACCGGACGGAAGCGGTCGCTCACCTGACTCGGGGACTCTGCGGCCCCGGCAAACATGTAGCCGTCCGGCGCGAGCCATCCGTGCATCCTCTCGAGGACGGCTCGTGAAGTCTTCTGGCTGAAGTAGATGGTGACGTTCCGGCAGAAGATGATGTCGAAGGGCTGCTGAGGTTCGTAGTCGAAGATATTGACCTGGTGGAACTCAACCCGACCGGCCGCCGGAAGGCCTACCACGAGTTCCTTCTCACCGATCTCGCAGTAGCGTTTCATGTAGCCTTCTGTGAAATCGCTCTCGACGTACTTGAGCACGTCGCACGAGTACGTCCGCGCGCGCCTTCGCCAGAGAGTCCGGACTGATATCGGTCGCGATGATCTCGAACGGAGGACACGCCCTCTTCTGCTCCTCGGCAAGGAGCAGCATCGCGAGCGAGTACGGTTCCTCTCCCGTCGAGCATCCGGCCGAGAGGATGCGCAGCGGCCTCGCGCCCACGTCGCCCACGGCGCGCGTGCTCCCGGCGAGCGTGTCGCCGGTCGCGGTGCGGCTCGCGATGAGAGCGGGAAGGACAATGTCGCGCAGTGCCGCGAGCTGACCCGGGTTGCGGAAGAAGCGCGTGTGCCCGACGGTGACGAGCTTCACGAGCTGTGTGAACTCAGCGCCCGCGTTCGTGCCATTCGAGATGAGCTCGAGATACTCGAGTCCGTCTTGGCAAGCGGTCGCCACCATCCGCGCGCTCACGTACCCGCGCAGCACCTGAAAGTCGCGCTCGGGCACGACCAGACCGCTTCGCTCCGCGATCAGCTGACGGATGCTCTCTGTGACCTGCGCTGCGCTCACGTACTCCTCCATAGAGGTAATCGGTACGAAGGCACCCGGGCGCCATGCGACCACACCGCCCAAGCGTGTAGTGGCAGGCTGCCGGGCTCGTCCCGCCCGGGAGATCTTCCCCATGTAGAGCGTTCGTCTCACCGTACTGACAGCTGGGTACGTCGGCTTCTTCTGCAACGCGCGTGCCAACTGGAGAGACCTGTGAGGGAGGCTTCAGCTATGAAGAACGCCGGTGTCAAGAGGTCTGAGAAGTGGGAATCCTGAGTGGATTTCGGTGAATCGCGGGTTCTCGGCGGGAGATCGGCGTGACCTGGCGACCCCGGGCAGAGCCGATACTGGCCGAACTGCAAGTATGAGTGGCACAACGCAACTCGGGGTCCGGAACATCCGGACCCCGAGCGGTTCATCAACGATTCTCTGAGCACGCGCCGGCGACGTCTACCCCACCGCGTCCATGATGACGCCGGCGAGCTGGGTGATCTCGAGTTCATTCCCGCCGTCGGGCGGAGAACCCGCGGGAGGCGCGTCGAGCGACCAGAAGAACGCGTCGTCCCACGTGTGCATGCCGGTGAGGTTGGTCCGACCGAAAAGCTCCGGCTCGCGCACCGTGTCCTTCAGATCGTACCCGTGGTGGCCGACCGGAATGAGATCGGGGGCGCTCCGTGTCTCGGGCCCGGAGTAGACCGCGTCGCGTTCGAAGATGTGCTGCATCACGATCTCACCATCGTACGAGAGCTTCGAGAGACCGTCCTTGATCTCGTCGATGATCGACCGCGCCGACGCGTCGTCGACGCCGCCCTTCGGGAACCTGCCCGCGCGGTTGAGGAAGATGCGGCCCGGAGCCATCGCGAACGCCTTCGTGCCCTCCGCGATGTCCTCCAGGTTCATCGGTTCGTCCTTCTCGAACTGAAGGAAGCCGTTGTCGGCAAGCCAGCGGTTGACGCGGACCTCCTGCTTGATCCCGCAGAACCCGTGATCGGAGAGCATGTAGAACCCCTCGCCCTCCCGGTCGCGGCCGTTCTCCGCGTCGAACTTCTCGTAGAGCTCGCCGATGAACGAGTCGACCTTCGTGTAGTAACCGACGGCCTGCTCGTGCCGCTCGTGCGATTCGTCCTCGAGCGCGGCCCACAGGTAGTGCATGAGCCGGTCGGTCCCGGTCACGACCACCTGCATGAAGTCCCAGTTCTCCTTCTCCCAGAAGTGGAGCGCAGCGCGCTTGCGCGTCATGAGGGTGTACTCGAGTTCGGTGAAGAGGAAGTCGTGGTCCTCACGCGCGCGCGCCGTGTCGACGTCGATCTTGTAGTTCATCCCCTCGAGATCGGCGAGCACGTGGAGCGGCCAAACGGCCTTCTTCATATTGAGGGCCACGAACCCGGAGACGAGCACGCCGGGGATCTCGTGCGCCGGATAGGTCGACGGCTGGTTGATGACGACCGACCGCTTCTTCCGCTCCCCCATCCGCTCCCAGAACGTCGGCGCCTTGAGGTCCTTGAAGTTCGGGAACCGGATGTCGTAGCTCCCGGGCTTCGGGTCGATGAACCCGTAGATGCCGTGGGTCCCCGGATTGGTCCCGGTCATGAAGGATGGCCAGCTGACCGCCGAGATCTCGGGCAGCGTCACCTTCATCTGCGAGAGATGCCCGAGCGACGCGAGCCTGGCCATGTTCGGCATCGTGCCGTCAGCGATGTACTTCTGGAGCAGCGTGAACGGAACGCCGTCGAGACCGATGACGAGCGTCCGCTTCTTCTTCCGTCCGAAGAGTCCCACTGTACCTCCCGTGTCCGAGGTGATTCGTCGATGGCTCGATGATACAGCCCGCGGCAAGGGCGGGCAAGCCGCGACGGTACGGCGGAACACCCGCGCCCCGGAGTGGATTCGCTCTTGCCAGACTGAGTACCTCCCAGTATCGTGGCCGAAACGCGCCTTCTGCAGACCACTGCCACTGGAGGATTCCATGTGTTCACCTGCTACGCTTGCTGCCCGCATCCTGGCTCCCTGTCTCTTCA
>JAPEKQ010000016.1 GCA_029990205.1 bacterium | reverse complement strand
CTCGTGGGTGCGCGCGCGGCTGTCGCTTCTGCGCGGCCGGCGAGATCGGCCGTCCGGTGCGGTTCCGACCGGCCGCGGAGATCATCGCATCGGTGGAGCGGGGTCTTGAGGTGACGCGCCGCGTCGGTCTGGTGAGCGCGGCGCTCGGGGATCACCCGGACATCGTGGAGATCCTCGAAGCGATGCGACGGCTCGGTGTGGAGCTCAACATATCATCGCTCCGCATGGAGGCGGTCACGCCGGAGATCGCCGGGTTGCTCGCGGCGTGCGGCGTGCGGACGGCGACGATCGCGCCCGAGGCCGGTTCTGAGAACCTCAGGCGCTCGATCGGGAAGTCGGTGACCGATGACGTCGTCGTCGATGTCGCCGGGCGACTGGCGTCTCACGGGATCAAGAAGGTCCGCGCGTACTTCATGACCGGGCTCCCCGGAACCGGGCAGAGCGAGGCGGAGGCCGTCGCCCGGCTGTGTGAACGCATCCAGTCGACGGTGCACGCGCACGGCGCGCGGCTCTCGGTGAGCCTGTCGCCGTTCGTTCCGAAGCCGCGAACACCGCTCCAGTGGGCGGCCATGGCCCCCGAGCGGGACCATCGACGCGCGATCTCCGAGACCAGGCGGCTCCTCGCTGCGTTCGGTGTTCAGGTGTCGAGCGCGGGACCGCGCGAGGCCGTGCGAGAGGCGGCTCTGGCGCGCGGTGGAGACGAACTTGCGGAGGTTATCCGTCTCGTGGCGCTCGAGGATGTTCCGTGGAAGGCGGCGGCGAGCAGAGCGGGCGTCGATCTGACGAGACTCGTTCACCGCGAGCGACTTGCGGATGAGAAGTTCCCGTGGGAGGTGGTGGAGGTGGGGAGGAGCAGGGAGGCGCTGCGCCGGGGATTCGGGCCACGTTGACCCTGCGGGCTACGCCCCGGCCGGGGCGCGGATGGCATTGAGAATGTATCCGTTGATCGTCGGGTCCTCGACCAGGTTTGTGACCGTCACGTTGTACCAGAGCCACTGGCGACGCTCCGCTCTGAGCCGCATCCGCAGGACGATGGGTGTCCCTCCAGCCTCGCCTGACTGACGCAGCGCGTCTCGATCGAGATCCTCACCGTGCACGAGCTCCTCGAATCCGACTCCCTGGAGCGCATCGAGCGTGTAGCCGAGATCACGCGCGCACGACGGACTCGCATAGCGAACGTGAAGATCGGGTCCGAGCACCATCATGAGATCGTGCGAGTTCTGGATGAGCGCCCGGAATCTCGCGGCAGAGTGCTCGATCGAACCCTCCATTCTCTCGCGCTCCGTCGCATCACGGAGATTGAGAATGATCCCGGCGATGTCCGGGTTGTCGAACTGCTGGTTGCCCCTGCCCTCGAGGAGTCTCCACGAACCGTCCCTGCATCTGAGGCGCATCGCGTAGTTCCCGCCGATCGTCGTTTCCGGCTGCTGGGCTTCCTGCATCGCGCGTGTGAACAGCGCCGCATCGTCGGGATGGATGATGGTCGCCCCATGTTTCCCGATGATCTCGGAGCGAGGATATCCCAGCGTCCGCAGCGCTGACGGACTCGCGTACTTCAGGATGCCGTCAGCTCCGATGATGAACGTCAGATCGGACGAGTGTTCAACAAGGGCCTGATACCGTCGCCTGGCATGGAGTGTACGCTTCTCGCTCTCGGCGATACGTGTGAGATCCGTTCCCGTTGCGAACAGGCCCGTCACCTCTCCGTCAACGCCCCGGAGGGCGGCAGCTCGCCAGCGGACGACACGCACTTCTCCGTGCGCCGTCAACGCGTGACCGTCGAAGACCTCGTCCGAGTCACCGGAGAGGATCGCAGAGATCCTCTTGCGACCGGACTCCCTGAAGCGTTCCGGGATGAACGACTCCGCCCAGTTGCGTCCGATGATCTTCTCCTGCGGCAGCTCGAGAATCTCGCAGCCGACGTGGCTGATCGCCTGCACCCGGCCTTCGGTATCGAGGACGAGCATGAAGCCCGGCGCGGCCTTCATGTAGGCGTCCGCTCGGTCGCGCTCACGCCTCCAGTCCTGTTCGAGACGAGCCGTGGCCAGAATGGACGCGACGTGCTGGCCGATCGACTCGAGACGGGCGACGTCGTCGTCCGGGATCTGTTCGCGGGATGAGACTGCCAGCAGGCCGACGGCGCGACCTCCGGAGTAGAGCGGGACGTGCACGGTGCACTCGAGCGCGAGGATCTTGATCCCCCGGTTGACGAGCGCTGTCGAATCGCCCATGAGTCGTCTGGTCGCCGGTGGTACGGCGGCAGCGAACTCCCGGAGGAGCTGCGCGACCTCTTCACCCGTCCGCCAGACCTTCGTCTCCTGCGCCACTATGGTGCGCCACAGCGAGCTCCGACCGCTCTTCGGGACACGGATGAGCGGGATCCTCATCTTGAGAGCCCGCTCGGCGGCGTTCATGATGCCGGGAGTCAGCCCGATGTTCTGCATCTCGAGCTCGGTCCCATCGGAGGTGATGACGTAGAGGTTGACGCTGTGTGAATCGAAAACTCTCTGGATCTCTCGTGCGAGGAGCCTCGCGACCTCGCGTGTGTCGAGACTGTCGGCCGCGGATTCGGCCAGCACTCTGGCAAGCCGGAGATCACCTTCGAGACGGGTGGCACGGGAGTCGTCCTCCGCCGCCGCGGATTCGAGGAGGTTGAGTCGCTCGGTGAGGCCGGCGAGCCGGTCGTTCAGCTGCGCGAGCTCGGCCAGGAGCTCCTCTCGCGTCTTCTCGTTGCTGTTCATGGTTGCCCGTTGCCACCGATGGCGCCGAGTCGATCAGGGCGCGCCACCTCGCTGCAGGTGGTCTCAGTGTGGGGGGACGGCTCAGCAGTCCGAGACTGAGTCCTTTTCACCATCCTTGCATGGAGGACGGTGACAGTCAAGGTGCACGTTTGAGGGGGGATTCACTGGAGCGCAGTTCATTGCCCGCGGTGACGACGACGTGACGAGCACCGCTGTCCTGCCGTTCGCGGCTAGTTCGGGCGAACGATCTTGCCGATCGTATCGAGGAGGTTGGAGAGCTGGTACGGCTTCTGGAGGAACTCGTATCCGCGCTCCTGGATCTCTCCCCACTGGGACTTCTCGTCGGTGTACCCGCTGCTGAGAAGGATGTCGAGCTTGGGATCGAGGGCCAGCAGCTCCTCGGCGAGCGTGACGCCGCTCTTGCCGGGGAGGACGACGTCGCTGAACACCAGGTCGAACCGGCCGTCGCAGCTCTTGAAGAACTCGAGCGCCTCCTCGGCGCTCGCCGCTGCCGTGACGCGGTAGCCGCTGGCCGTCAGCGCGCGAGTGGCGAAGGTGCGGACGGCGTCCTCATCCTCGACCAGGAGGATCTGCTCGCCGCTTCCCGTCAGCTCCTCCACGGTCTCAGCCTGAACCGCGTTGGTGGCGACGGATGCGTCGCACGTGGGGATGTGGATGTGGAAGGCGGTACCCTTGCCGACCTCGGAGTCCACGTCGATCCACCCTTCGTGCTGGCAGACGATACCGTAGGCTCCTGCGAGACCGAGTCCGGTTCCCTCGCCTCGCGCCTTCGTCGTGAAGAACGGCTCGAAGATCCTGGCGCGGACATCGTCCGGGATGCCCTCGCCGTTGTCCTCGATCGTCAGCCGCACATAGGCGCCGGGACGGGCGTCGGTGCAGTCGCCCAGCGTGTCCTCGGTGACGTCGACGGCGCTCGCTCTCAGCGTGAGCTTGCCGCCTGAAGACATCGCGTCACGGGCATTGACGGCCATGTTGACGATGACCTGCTCGAGCTGTCCCGCGTCGGCCTTCACGCCGGGAAGGTCCGGGCCGACGTCGGTCACGAGTTCGATGTCCTCGCCAATGAGACGCCGCAGCATCGCGTTCATGTTCCCGACGACCTCTCCGAGCGAAAGGACCTGCGGCGCAAGCGGCTGCCGCCGGCTGAAGGCAAGGAGCTGTCGGGTCAGTCCGGCCGCGCGCTCCGCGGCCTTCTTGACTTCCTGGACGTGCGGCTTGAGCTTGTGTTCATCATCAAGCCCTCGCAGCGTGAGGTCGGTGTAGCCCGTGATCGCCGTCAACAGGTTGTTGAAGTCGTGGGCGACGCCCCCGGCCAGTCGGCCGACGGCCTCCATCTTCTGGGCCTGAAGCAGCTGTCCCTGCGCGAGCTGAAGCTCCTCGAGACTCTGCGTGAGTTCGGCAAGCACCGTGGCACGTCGCCACGTCGCCGCGATCTGGTTGGCGATCGCCGTGACGGTCGGAACGTCGGAGCGATGGATGCTCGGGGAGTGAATGGTACACACTCCGAACACGACGCCTTCGTCCATCAGCGGCGAGATGATGCACTGCGTCATGCCGAGCGCATCGACGAGGTCCGCGCCGGTGATGTGCGATCCGCTCGGAACGACTTCCGCAAGGAGCGTGGTCGGGTCGTCAACGAAGATCGGGTGGCCATCGTCGATGGCATAGCGAAGTGCCGGAATGCGGCGATAGGGGACCTTCACCCTCGTCATGGCCGTTCCGAGCAGGCGGTCGGCCTGGAGCATCACCGCCGGGTCGGTACCCGTCGCCACGTAGCTCAGCGTGTCGTGCGAGTCGTCGAGCAGCAACAGGTCGGCTGTGAGCCCGCTCGATGCCAGCGTCATGACTGCCACCTCCAGCACCTCGTCGGGGCTCTCGGCGCTGGTCATCGCGAGCGATGTGGCGTTGAGAGCGCGAAGCATCGCCTCGGCGTGCTTGCGGTCGGTGATGTCGCGCTGAACCGAGATGAAGGAAGCGGGCTTCCCGTCGGGGCCGGAGAGCGGCGAGATGACCATCTCGCAGTCGAACACGCTCCCGTCCTTGCGACGATTCAGATGGACTCCCTGCCATGTCTTCCCTGCGGCCACTGCCGCGCGGATCTCGCGCTGAATGTCCTCACGGAGCGGCTCGGCGTTGAGCGCGTCCGGGGTCTCTCCAAGGAGCTCTCCACGTTCGAAGCCGTACATCGTGACGATAGCCTCGTTGGCATAGGTGATCTTGAAATCGAGATCCGTCACGAGGATGCCCTCGGAGATCTGCGGCGGGATCGAGCCCAGGAATCGGAGCTGGTCCTCGGCGCGACGGCGGTCGATCGACGCGCCGATCTGGCCCGACGCGAACTTGAGCATCTCCAGATCGTCTTCGTCGAACTCGTTCTTGTTCTCGTAGCTCTGCAGGACGATGGCGCCGATGACCAGCCCCTGGCTTGCCAGCGGGACGCCCATCCAGATCTCGCTCTCCGAACCGACGAGGTCCACATCGCCTCGTTCGATCATCGCGTCGCCGGTCGGCCGGTCGACGAGCAGAGGGCAGTTGTTCCGAATGACATAGGCCGTCAGGGTGCTGCCGGCCGGGAAGGACTCGTATCGACCGTCGTCCTTCTTGTCGACGAAGTACGGGAGCGAAATGGTGTCGGACGCGCGATCGTAGAGCGCGATGAAGAAGTTCTCAGTGTTGAGCACGTGACCGAGCTCCGCATGGATCGTTTCGTAGAGCTCGTCGAGGTCTTTCGTCGTGTTTGCGGCGGCCGCGATGGCGTACGCGACTCGCTGTACGTTCTCAGCCCGTCTGACATCCGTGACGTCGAGCCCCGAGCTGAGCGTTCCGGTGATGGCGCCTCCGGCGTCCCGGATGAGCGTGTTCTGCCATGCGATGGTCCTCGTGTTGCCCTTGAGTGTCCGGATCTCGTTCTCGTGGCTATCCGTCTGCTCGGCGGTTCCCGCCATGAGGTCGGAATAGACGCCCCGCGTCTCGTCGCGCACCTCGGGAGGTACGAATGTGGAGAACCAGTCTGCGCCGACGATCTCGTCCTCGGTTCCCTCGAGGATCTGACAGCCGCGCCTGTTGACCATGCTCACGCGCCCCTGCTCGTCGAGGGCCACGAACACGGCCGCGGCGAGATGGAGGTAGTTCTCAGCGCGGTCCCGCTCGGCCTCGGCGTCGCGCAGCGCGACGATGCGGGCGAGGTTCGCGGCGAGCATCTCCGCAGCGGCTCTGAGGATGGCGACGTCCTCGTCGGTGATGTCGTGAGGCGTGAGCATACCGTCGAACATGAGGAAACCGTCGAGCCTGTCCTCGGTCGCCATCGGGATCATCAGGACTGAGATCACACCGAGTGTGTGGAGCGTGCCCCGGTCGGCGCCGGTGCCGGCGGAGAGATTCCGAGCATCGTTGGAGAACACGGTCTTCCCCGAGCGGAGCTGCTCGATGCACCAGGGGAGGAGGTCGGCATCGAACTCCTCAACGCTCAGCCGCTCCTTGTCGCTGTGGCCGCGCCACTCGTGGGCGACTGAGAATCTGGTGGACGTGTCATTCATCTGGAACATGGTGGCGCGACTCGCGGAGACGGAGCGACCGAGGATCCCGAGAACTGTGTCGAGGTCGACCGAGACCTCGACGCCGCTCGAGGGCGTGCGTCGTGTCGTTGTGCGTGCGGAGATCGATGGCCGTCATGGAGAGCGCGATCGGAGAGCCCTGACGGTCGCGCAGGACGGTTCCGGATTCGAGCATCGGGAAACTGTTGCCCTGGCGATGCGCGTGCTGGACCTCGATGGCGCTGAACGACCGACCGTGCTTCAGTCCGCTGTGTGCGCCGAGGGCGAGCGGTCGCTGCTCGTCTGCCTGGAGATCGGCGAGAGGAGTACCGAGCATCTCGTTCGGTTCGAAGCCATGGGCCTCGGCGAAGTACGAGTTGACGTATGTGATGCTTCCCTCGAGGTCGGTCACCACGAAGCCGCAGTTCGCCTGATTCGTGATGGCCTTCACGAAGTCGTCGCGCGTCCGTGACTGCGCGCGGCTCGTCGTGAACTGCGAGAGGAGGAGGCCGATGCCCAACGTGAATGCGGTCAGCACGCAGCGGAGCACGAGGTCGATCAGCGGGATGTTCGTCGCGAACGCCTCGAGGAATGTCCCCGCGCCCAGGAATATCGATGAGACGGCGGAGTAGGCGGTCCAAAGCATCAGCGCCACTCCGAGCGTCAGTGCAGCCAGTCGTCGTCTTTCGCTCATGGACCCCACCGTGCAGAACACAACGAACGCATTCATGAGTGAGAAATCAGCGTACGATGATGCGAACACTCACCACCCGAGGCACGCTGTGACGGCGTGCCATCCGGAAATCGCGAACGGGAGGATATTCAATGCAGGAGTCATACCAGTTCGCACCCAGTATGGCGGGTTTTCTCCCTTCGCTGACCGCTTTTCACTTCCATCAAACTGGGGGCCGTGCTAAGCTCCGCGAATATGGTGTCATGCGCGGCACACCGGCCCGGGGACGTTGCACGATCGCCGGGAGTGCTGCACGAAGGGGCGCATGCGGGAGGTGTAGATTGAAGGTCAAGACCGACATGGAGGGAGAGGTCGCGATCATCCGTCTCTCAGGGAATCTTACCGGGGGACCGGAGAGCGACGAGGTGCGTGGCGCGATACGGCGTCTGCTCGACAGCGGCGCGCGCAAGTTCATCATCGACCTGAAGGGTGTGCCCTGGATCAACAGTACGGGCCTCGGGACGCTGATGGCCATCTACACGAGCGTTCAGCGTGAAGAGGGCGTGCTCAAGCTGGCGCACGTCTCTGACAGAATCCAGAGTCTGTTCATGATCACGAAGCTTCTGACCATCTTCGACACGCACCCGACGACTGAGGAAGCCCTCGGGGCCTTCTAGTCCGGCGGTGCATCCTGGAGGACGATGAGTCAGCCTGGTGGTTCAGAGGAACTCGTCCTGGCAAGCGACTTCGGTGTCCTGGATCGTGTCGACGAGTTGGCCGTGCGCTACGGTCAGCTCGCGGGGTTCGACGATGGACCGCTGATGGAGATCGCGATAGCGGTCGTCGAGGCGGTGACGAATGCCATCGTGCACGGCAACAAGTGCGATGCGTCGAAGACCGTCAAGATGCGCATCGAGTGGGAGCCCGGGCTGTTCGGGCTTACAGTGCACGACGAGGGCGAAGGGTTCGACCTTGCGTGCGTGATGGACCCGACGGATCCCGAGCGCTGCATGGAGACCTCGGGACGGGGCATCTACATCATGCGGCAGGTGATGGACACCATGGACTACGAGATGGGCGAGGGGAGCGGGACGACGCTCAGACTCACGAAGGCGTTGAAGCCGGTCTAGCAGCCGGTCCGGCCGGCGGAGCATCGAGTGACGAACAAGGGGGTCTTCCTTTCGGAAGACCCCCTTCTCATTTCGTTCACAGACCGACCGGCGGCGAGCTACGCCGCAGGCTTCGTCTTCTTGGTCGGCTTGTACTTGTCGATGGCGCCCGAGCGGATGCAGCTCGTGCAGACGCGGATCTGCTTCGGGGTGCCGTCCATCACGACGCGGACCTTCTGGAGATTGGGCAGCCAGCGACGCTTCGTGACGTTGTGAGCATGACTGATGTTGTTGCCCACCTGCGGGTGCTTGCCGCAGATATCGCACTTCCGTGACATCGTGATACCTCCATAGTGAGTAAGACAGAACCTGAATTTAGCACACCACCGGTGGCTCTGCAAGCGGTTTCCCTGAAGACGGCCGACGTTGACCGGATGGGCATGTGTCCCGTAGAATCCGGGCGTCGGCGCGCAGGGCCCGCCCAAGGAGATGAACATCACTCAGAAGACCTCCATACACTCCCCGGTGAAGTACCTCAAGGGCGTCGGCCCGAAGTTCGCCGAGCTCCTGGCTCGGGCGGGCGTCGAGACGATCCAGGACCTGCTCTACTACGTGCCCCGCGCGTACACGGACTGGTCCACGGTCGCCGAGATCGACACGCTCCGTGTCGGTGACCGGGTGACGGTCGTCGGTCAGGTCCTGTCGACCGACCTCTCGCGCCGTCGCGGCAGACGCAGCGTGATGCTGGCCGTCGTCGAGGACGAGACGGCCGCGATCGTCGCGCGCTGGTACAACCAGCCCTACCTCAGCAACACGATCAAGAAGGGCGACCGCATCGTTCTCAGCGGCGAGGTGCGCTTCGACAAGCACGCTCGTCGGAAGGAGTTCGTCAGCCCGTCGTTCGAGGTGATGGGCGACCGGGAGGTGGCCGAGCTTGTTCACGCCGGTCGCATCGTGCCCGAGTACTCACAGATCGGCGACCTCTCGGGGAAGCGCATCCGCCGGTTCGTGAAGTCGGCCATGGATGCTCACTTCGACGAGATCGTCGATCCGTTGCCACGGTGGGTGGTCGAGCGGCGGCGGCTCCCGGGTCTGAAGACGGCGATCGCCGACGTGCACTTCACGAAGGATACATCGCTCGCCGCATTCGCGCGCGGGCGTCTGGCATACGAGGAGTTCTTCCTGTTCCAGATCATCGTGGGCGTCAGGCGTCAACGGCGCAAGGACGCACCGCGGGCCGTGGCGCCGCTCGCGTGGAGCGAGACGGAGCACGCGCGGTTCCTCGGCGCGCTCCCGTTCGCTCTCACCGGAGCGCAGGCGCGCGCCGTCGACGAGATGCGCCGCGATCTGGAACACGGCGCCGCGATGAACCGGCTGCTCCAGGGCGACGTCGGCTCGGGGAAGACGGCGGTCGCGGCGGCCGCGATGCACCAGGCGGCGGTCAACGGATGGCAGTCCGCGCTGATGGCGCCGACGGAGATCCTCGCACGGCAGCACTACGAGAACATCACTTCGCTCCTGGAGCCGCTGGGGCACAGTGTGGTCCTGCTCCGCGGCGGGATGCGCGCGGAGGAGAAGGCGGACGCGCTCGAGGCGATCCGAAACGGAGGGGCGAGCATCATCGTCGGCACCCACGCGCTGATCCAGGAGGGCGTCGAGTTCTCGAAGCTCGGCTTCGTCGTGATCGACGAGCAGCACCGGTTCGGCGTCGTCCAGAGGGCGGCGCTGCGTCAGAAGGGCGGGGCGCCGGATGTGCTCGTGATGACGGCGACGCCGATCCCGCGGACCCTGTCGCTGACCGTGTACGGGGATCTCGATGTCTCGGTCATCGATGAACTCCCGCCCGGGCGGTCGCCGGTGAGAACGGCCGTCCGTGACGAGGCGGCGCGGGGGAGGGTCTACGACTTCCTCCGGCAGGAGGTCGGCGAGGGACGTCAGGTGTTCATCGTCTACCCGCTCGTCGAGCAGTCGGACAAGATGGACCTGGCGGCGGCGACCAAGATGCACAAGCAGCTCGACCGGAAGATCTTCCCGGACGTCGCGGTTGGGCTGGTTCACGGGCGGATGCGTGCAGAGGAGAAGAACGAGGTCATGCGCGCGTTCGCCGCGGGAGAGATCAGCATCCTCGTATCCACGACCGTCATCGAGGTCGGCGTGGACGTTCCGAACGCGACCGTGATGGTCGTCGAGCATGCCGAGCGCTTCGGGCTGGCGCAGCTCCATCAGCTGCGCGGGCGCGTGGGGCGGGGCAGCCACCAGTCGTACTGCATTCTCATGGCGGGTCCGGCTGCGTCCGATGACGCCCGGGAGCGGCTCAAGGTCCTTGCGGAGACGAACGATGGGTTTGTCATCGCGGAGCGCGACCTCCAGTTCCGCGGGCCGGGCGAGTTCATGGGTGTGCGGCAGCACGGGTTGCCGCGCTTCTCGGTCGCCGATCTCGTGGCCGACACGAGGCTCCTGGTCCAGGCGCGTGAGGACGCCTTCGAGCTCATCGAACGCGACCCGGACCTGAGTGAGCCGGAGAGCCGGGCCGTTGTCGCCGCCGTGGAGCGCAGGTTCCACGGACAGGGCGACCTCATGGAGGTTGGATAGCAGAGAGGCCGTGCACACGCGGCGTCCGGCGCGGCCGCTCACGAATCACAAGGAGACATCATGACGAGGGAAGAGGGTCTCGCGGCCATCAAGCAGCGAGTCCGCAACAGGAACCTCATCAAGCACATGCTTGCCACCGAGGCGGTCATGCGGGGTCTGGCATCGAGGTTCGGTGAGGACGAGGAGGACTGGGGGCTGGCGGGGCTCGTTCACGACATCGACTTCGAGGAGACGGCGGACGATCCTGAGCGGCACGCTCTGGTCTCCGCGGACGTGCTCGGCGAGATGGGCGTGGCGGAGCACATCATCCATGCGGTGAAGGCCCACGGCGACAAGGTCGAATGCGAGACGTTGATGGACCGCGCGATCGTGGCGGCTGACCCGGTCACGGGGCTGGTCGTCGCCGCAGCGCTGATGCACCCCAGCAAGAAGCTTGCGGAGGTCGATGTACCGTTCATTATGCGTCGGTTCGGAGAGAAGCGGTTCGCCGCAGGCGCGGACCGTGACCGGATCCGAACGTGCGAAGCCATCGGTCTTCCGCTGGAGGAGTTCCTCGGCGTTGCGCTCACCGCGATGCAGGGGATCAGCAAGGACCTCGGTCTTTGAGGAGCCGAAGGCTCCGGGAAGACCCGGGATCTGAGGGCCGAAGGCCCCCGGCCCAAGCGAACACGAGGAAGCGGGCCCCGAGGCGACCCCGGCTTCTCTTGATGTCGTCAGAGTCGGAGCGTGCTAGTAGAGCACCTTCTCGGGATTGATCCGCTTGCCGTGCTCGCGGACCTCGAAGTGGACGTGCGGTCCGGTGCTCACACCGGTCGTTCCCACCTTGCCGATCGTCTCGCCGCGCTTCACGGTCTGCCCCTTCGTGACCAGCAGCTTCGTGCAGTGACCGTAGAGCGTCTCGTAGCCGTTGGGGTGCTCGACGATGATGGTGCGTCCGTAGCCGCCCTTCCAGCCGGCGAACTTGACTCGGCCGGCGAGGGCCGACTTGATCGGCGTCCCGTGCGGGGCGGCGATGTCGAGTCCCGTGTGCATCATCCGGCGTCGGTAGACGGGGTGCGTGCGGTAGCCGTAGCGTCCGGAGATCCGTCCGTAGACCGGCCATGCCATCCGGAAGAGCTGCTCGAGCGCCCCGGTTCCCGGGACGAAGATGCGCTGGCCGAGCTGGAGCGCTTCCACATCGATGCCCGGGTTGGCGTTGACGACGTCGGCGAGCTCCACATCGTACTTCTTGCACAGACTCGAGATCGTGTCGCCGCGCTTGACCGTGCAGTATGTTCCGTCCGTGTCCGGGATCTCGAGGATCTGCCCGGGCCGGAGGTAGCGCGCGCTCGGGAGGTCGTTCATCCCGATGATCGTTTCCATCCGGACGTGGTACTTCTTCGCGATGTTCCAGAGACACTCGCCCCGGGCGACCGGGTGGCGCACGATGCTGGGCGCGCCGCGCTTGGCCTTGCCGTTGCCGCCGAGCGGCATCTCAGTCGAGAGCGGGTAGAGGAACTCGAACGACCGGTCCCAGCTGGTGTCGCGCGAGTAGAGGAGCGGGAGCCGAACCTCGGTCTCGCGTCTGGGAACCCGGGCGTAGCTGGCGTTGTTTGCGCTCGCGAGGAGGTCGAGGGCCACACCCGTGCGGGCGGCGACCGTCTCGAGGTCCTCGCCGGCGGACGCCAGGTAGTCACTGCTCGATACGTCCTGCGGGAGCGGCGTCGTCACGCCGATGATGTCGAAGCTCGACTTCAGGTATCCGCTGCCTTCCGAGCCGAGCACGCGTCCCCAGGGGGAGAGGTGCTCGAAGACCGGCGTGCGCGGATTGAGATCGAGATCGACCGAGTCGGTGGCGTTGTGGACCGTGAGTCCGGAGGCGAGCGCCAGGACCAACACGAGTGCGGAGAGCGTCGAATAGAATCGTGCGCCCTCCGGAAGCTCCGCGAACCGGGCCGTGAGACGAGCGGTTCGGAGCGTACGGATGTCCTTGAAGATCGTCATATCAGGGAGACAATATACCGACCGCGCGGGTGGCTGTCAACACCCGCGCGGTCGTATGCCAGAGGCTGAATCCGGTCCAGTAATACTACGGTCTCCGCGGGGTCAGGACCGTTCGGCCGAGAGTCCCGCAGGCCCGCTAGATAGACCAGGTGAACCCCAGTGAGAGGGTCTGCTTGAGCCTCGGATCGTCATCGACTTCCTTGTCGTAATACGCGTCCAGATTGAGATTGACCATCAGGAAATCCGTGATGCCGGCGGTGAGCGTGTTCTCCCAATCGATGTCCGGCGACTTCCAGTCGTCGCCCTCGATGTCCGAGGACTCCGAGTAGTAGAGCGCCTGGTACGCGGTGAACTTGCTCGTGAACGTCAACCGCTCCTTGGCGAGGGGAGAGGTGAACTCGGAGACGAACTCGAGTCCGGAGTCGCTCGTCGTCTCGCTCTCGAACTCACCGGTGTCGGCGTTGAGGACGCCGCTGTCGAGATGCTGTCTGAGCGCGCCGCCAAGCCTTGTTGACCACTGGCGGGTCTCTTCATCGATGATCATCCGCGCGACGCCGAAGCTCTCGGTGAGGACCATCGGGTTGACGTAGCGTGTCTCATCCGGGTCGCGCTCGTCGGTGAACTGCGATTCGAGTCTTCCCGAGACGAACGGATCGACGAAGCTGCCCAGCGTGAACCGCCAGACGCTCTCGAAGTCGATCTTGTCGGTCGAGTTGACGGGCTTCGCCCAGGAGTGCGTTTCGCCGTCCTGGTTGTGTGTCTGGCCGAACTCCAGCTTGAGCGTGTTGCGGGAGTTGAGCATCTCGGAGAGCTGCTTCTCCGCGACAGAGCTCGAGGTCGCAGCCCAGGACAGTGCGCCTGCCTCGCCGCCTTCCCAGTTGTCACTGTAGGCGTACTGCGTCAGCGTCAGGTTGTTCTCGCTGGTGATGGTCCACTGAGCGGCGGCCGGAAGCGTCAGCAGCGCCACCGCCGTCATCGTCAGAAGCAATCGCATGGTGGAATCTCCCTGGTGTTGTTCCCCTGAATGAAGCGGCGCGCGGCGGGCCGACTGCGGTCCGCCGCGCGCTCATGTTCGGTGTCTCGATGAACCGCGCTAGGCCGAGCCGAGCTCGGACGTGCAGTTCGGGCACCGTGTCGCCGGGATCGGGATGTCCGTGTGGCAGTGCGGACACTCCTTCGTCGTCGGCGCTGCCGGGACTTCCTCTTCCTTCTTCTTCATGTTGTTCATCGCCTTGACGACCATGAAGATCGCGAACGCGATGATGATGAAGTTGATGATCGTGTTGATGAACAGACCGTAGTTCATCGTCACGGCGCCGGCTTCCTGGGCGGCGGCGAGCGACTCGTACGGTCCCGGCGTCGAGCCGGCCTGGAGTACGGCGTACATGTTCGTGAAGTCCGTTCCACCGAGCAACATGCCGATCGGCGGCATCAGGACGTCGGTGACGAACGACCCGATGATCTTGCCGAACGCGCCGCCGATGACGATGCCGACCGCCATGTCGACGACATTGCCGCGCATCGCGAACTCCTTAAACTCCTTGAACATCCTCTCCTCCTCGTGAGGGCATGCCGCGCACGCGCTCCTCGTTCGGAGCTGCCGGCGGTCTCGCCGCCGTAGCTCCCGTGTCACTCCTCCGTCGGTTACGGCTTGTCCATGTGGACGTCAAGCTGCGGGAACGGGATCTCGATGCCGGCCTTCCCCAGTTCCTCGTAGATGCCCTGCGTGATCTCACCCTTGACGGCCCAGTAGTCGTCCGTGTTGGCCCACGGTCTCAACTGCAGGTTGAGTGATGAATCAGCGAGCTCCGTCAGCACGAACGTCGGCGCCGGCTCGTCGAGCACGGCCGCGTGCGACTTCATCAGCTCCATCCCGACGGCGATCGCCTGGTCGACGCTCGAGCCGTAGGCCACACCGACGTTGACGTCGACGCGGCGGACCGGCATCCGGGTGGCGTTGACGATGGGGGAGCCCCAGACCTGGCCGTTGGGAATGGTGATGTAGACGTTGTCGGGGGTGACAAGCTCCGTGGCGAGGATGCCGACGGACTTGACCTTACCCGTGATGCCGTTGATCGTGACGACCTCGCCGATGTCGATCGGTCTGAGCGCGGCGATCCAGAGTCCCGCCGCGATGTTGTTGAAGGTCTCCTGCATGCCGAATCCGAGGACGAGTCCGACAACGGCCGACAGGCTCAGGAGAATGGCCCCGACATCCACCCCCAGCGTGCTCAGTACGATGAGAATGACGATCACGTAGAGCAGGATACCGAAGAACCTCGCCAGGAACTCGATGAGGATGTCGGACAGGTTGGTCCGCCTGAGCTGCCGCCGGAACACGGCGAGGACGATGCGAGCGACCAGGAAGCCCACCACCAGTACCCCGATAGCGGTCGCCAGCTGGAGAAGCGTCATGTTCGTGTGCGGCAGGGTCATCCCCCAGTTCATGTGTGTCTCCTTGTTGCTCTGGCGTGAGTGCCGGGTCGGGCATTGCTGCGACCGGGTCGGGCATCGGTGCGCCTGGGTCGTCTGTCGTGTACTTCTAAGGCTTTGGACGGCGTCCCGTCAAGACGGAATCTCGACGCGTCCGCCTCCGGCGTCTCGCGAGCTTGGATGCTCCCGCCACCCTGAGGTTTCGGTGGCCGGCGGCGTCGCGCCGCTGGGGGGCACCGGCCGACCTCCCGGCGGGGACGAAGATACTCCGGAAGTCCCCTAGATGCAGGGGGTTCGGCCTTGACACCCTGTGGGGGTGGGGCTACCATGACGCGCGATGAACGGTGTCGGCGTACTGCGCCCATCCGTTCCGTCATCTACTCCACACCCGGGAAGGACAGGGGTCGCGCGCATGGCGATCGCAGGGCTCGAACCGCCGGCGGTACTCCTTACGGGCGCACTGGTTGCGCTCGTCGTGGGCATGGTCGCCGGGTGGTTCATCGGCCGTGGACGGTCGAGGCACATGGACCAGCTGCAGCAGGACATCTTCAAGAGCAAGCAGCAGCTGCAGGCCATCTTCGACGGAATCACCGACGGGCTCATCATCGTTGACGCCGAGTTCCGCGTTGTCGCCATCAACAAGGCGGAGGCTGCGTTTCTCGGCCGTGAACCCCAGGATCTCGTCGGGCTGCCGTGCTACGAGGTCTACTGCCGCGGCGACGTCGCGTGCGAGGCGTGTCCGGCACACAGCACGTTCGAAACCGGCAAGGCGGCGCTCGTACCGCAGCTCGAACTCTCGGGCAGCTTCCACCGTCGGGGCGTCGATGTCTACACGTTCCCCGTCAAGGATCGCGACGGCCGCACCATTCAGGCCATCCAGTACATCAAGGACGTGACCCATCGCATGAAGCTGCAGCAGCAGCTTCGCGAGGTCGAACAGATGACGGGCATCGGCCAGATGGCGGCGAGCGTGGCGCACGAGATCCGCAATCCGCTCATCGCCGTCGGCGGGTTCGCCAGACAGCTTCACGAAGACATGGACCACGATGATCCGCGGCGCGAGCACACACGGATCATCCTTGAGGAGGTTACGCGGCTCGAACAGATCCTCAGGGAGCAGCTGACCCTCGAGCGGCATCTTCAGCCGGTGATGCGTCCCGTGGATATCAATCAGATCCTGCGGGACGTCAGAAAACTCCTCTCGCACGGGCTTCTGTCATCACAGACGCAGCTCGTGGGCGATCTTCAGGACGGTCTGCCGGTGACGATGGGGGACGCCAACCAGCTCAAGCAGGCGTTCCTGAACATCATCGGCAACGCCATCCAGTCGATGCAGGACGGGGGCACCGTCACGGTCACGAGCGAACAGAGGGGCGACGACATCATCGTTCGGATCTCGGACACGGGTCCGGGGATACCGAGCGACGTGATGAGCAAGCTCTTCGTGCCGTTCTTCACGACGCGCAAATCGGGATCAGGGCTCGGACTCGCGGTGACGCGGCGGATCGTGGAGAATCACGGCGGCGAGATCACGGCGGAGAGCGAACAGGGCAGCGGCACGTCGTTCAAGGTGCGATTGCCCATCATCCGCAGCACGGCCGAACTGGCGCACGAGCGTATCTACGGGGACACGGAGGGCGGCCCGGAGGCCGCCGATCGTCACGATGACACCGACCGATCGAGTGGAGGAGTGCGATGACGAAGCTCCTGGTAGTGGACGACGAGAAGAACATCCGAAGGTTGTACGAGAGCGAACTCAAGCGCGAAGGGTATGAGGTGGAGACCGCGGAGAGCGCGGAGGAGGCGCTGGAACTCATCGAGGACGGACCGCCCGACCTGGTCGTGCTCGACATCCGGCTCGAGGGAATGGACGGCATCGACTGCCTCCGGACGATCATGGAACGGAGACGCGACCTCCCGGTCATTCTCAATTCGGCATACTCGACGTACAAGCAGGACTTCGCCTCGTGGATGGCTGACGCCTACGTCGTCAAGTCGGCCGATCTGACGGAGCTCAAGGAGAAGATCAGAGAGGTTCTCGAGAAGCGGGGAAGGGCGTAGGAGGAGGGGCCTGTGCGCAACCCGATCCAGAACGATCTGCTCGGACTGAGGAAGCGGCTGCGAGCCGCGCCGAGCGACGATGAGGCCTTGAAGGATCTCTGGATATCCTACATGGAGTCCGGACGGCTCGCGGACGCCGTTGTCGTGCTGCAGCAGTATCTCGCTCGCCGGCCGACCGACCACACGGCGATGCTCGCGTGTGGCACGTGCTACCGGAAGCTCGAACTCCACGAGGCGGCCGCGACCGAATTCGAGCGCGCTGCCAAGGCGGAGCCCGCGAGCGCGGTGGCGCGGTACAACCTTGGACGTGTCTACGACATGATGGGGAGGAGCGAGGAGGCCGTCCGCCAGCACGAGAAGGCCATCGAGCTGGCTCCGGACAGCCCCGAGCCGTACTACCGGATGGGCGTGACGTACGCGCGCCGCAACGAGCTCGAGGAGGCCGCGAGCTGGTACCGCCGCGCGATCCAGGCGGAGTACGAGTGCGCGAAGGCGCACACGAACCTCGGCTACGCGCTCGACGCGATGGGACGAAGCGACGAGGCGATCCTCGAGTTCAAGCGCGCCATCGAGATCGATTCCGACAACGCGGACCACCATCTCAATCTCGGCGCCGTCTACGGCGAGAAGGGCATGCTCGTCGAAGCGATCGACGAGTTCCGGAAGGCCGTCGAGGTCGATCCCGCGAGCGCGGAGGCGAGGTTCAATCTCGGAGCCGCCTTGATCTCGAGCGGGGCGGACGAGGAGGCGCTTCCCGAACTCGAACTCGCGGTCCGGCACTCGCCGGAGAACGCGGAGGCGAGATACCTCCTGGGTGTGGCGCTCATCAGCAAGTGCCAGTTCGGGAGAGCTCTCGCGGAGCTCCAGCGCGTCGCGTCGCTCCGCGGCGAGACGCCGGCGCTCGCCTACCACATCGGGACCGCTCTGGCTTCGCTCGACCGTCTCGAGGACGCCGAGCGCTATCTGAAGCGCGCCGTCAAGGGCGACCCTGAGGATCCAGCCGTTCACTACCAGCTCGGCCTCGTGCTCGACCGGCTCGGCCGGAGCGTCGAGGCGTCGGATGCGTACCGAAAGGCCGGTGGCAGCGGGTCGGGTGGGAGCGCCTCATGACATGTTCTCGCGGCTCGGCGCCGACGATCACGTCGGTTCTCGTTCTGTTGCTGGTTCTCGCAGCCGTTCTCACGGCGGCGGCCCGGTCTCCCGAGACGGCCGTTCCCACGACGACCTTTCGCGGTCCGCATGGAACACTCCACCACACAGGCCCTCGCATCCAGCGGCCGCCGGCCGTTGTGCCGCTCGGCCACTGGTCGTACCCGCTGCTGGGCAGGCTGGCGACGCGCGGCATCATCGAACTCGATCTCACCACACTTCCCGTATCGCGCCGCGAGGTGCTGGACGCGCTCTCGCAGCTCGATCCGGTTCTGACCGGGCGACCCGACGGACGTACGCTTGACGCCGAGCGGAGCGGCGCAGGCGAGGCCGAGGGCCGCAGGACGGCTCCCACGCATACGCTGACCGCGCGCGAGCGGTGGTTGATCGAACGGCTCTTCCTCGAGTTCGACGGCGCGGCCGTCGACGCTCCCGCCGCGTACGTGCGTGAAGGAGAGGCACAGCTCGGGATGGGGTTGGGCCTGTCCGTGCGCGGGAGTCTCGTCGGCGCCGATGACCCCGCGGTGGATGTGGTCACGCCCGCAGGCGATCGGGCGGCAGACGCCGGACTGGCGGGACTCACCCTCGGGGCGCGCGGCGATACGCTGGTGCCGGCCGGGGGCGACTCCATCGCGCTTCCATCGATCGACGACGACTTCGGGATCGACGCGACGCTTCGGTACGAGGTCTGGGGCGGGTTCGGCGAAGACATCGGATTCTACACCGACGCGAACATCGTGTTCCACGGGCAGGAGGGGGAACGCATCGAACGCGTCTCGAACCGTGCGCGAGCGTGGCGAGGGATGACGGCCGACATCGTCCACGGATACGTCATGGTCGAACGTCCCCACTGGCGGGTGACGGCAGGTCGGAGCGGAGCGGCGTGGGGGCGCTCGGATCGCGGGAGGCTGCTGCTCTCGGGGAACGCGCCGACGCTCGATGGTGTCGAGGTGCGCGCCTCGGTCGGGCCGCTGTCGCTCACAGCGCTCAACGCGATGCTCGAGTACACCGAGATCGGGACCGAGACCGACCTCGGGGGCGACGAGCGCGTGTTCTTCGCGGGACACCGTCTCGTCATCGCGGGGTCGAAGCTCTCGGTCGGTCTCAATGAGGCCGTCGTCTACACCGGAACGATCCCGGACCCGATCTATCTCAATCCCTTCGCTCCCTACTACGTCTCGCAGCACAACGAACGCGCCGACGACAACATCTTCTGGTCGCTCGACGTGGACTGGAGACCGCTCCCGGGTCACGAGTTCTATACGGAGCTCCTCGCGGACGATCTCCAGTACGACCGGGACACCAGCAACCCCGACAAGTATGCGGCGACCTTCGGCTACGAGTTCGCCGGCGTCCTGTTCGATGCGACCGACGTCGATCTGACGGTCGAGTACTCACAGGCCCGCAAGTGGACCTACACGCACAAGCACGTCGAACACCGTCTCGAGCACGACGGGGTCCCGCTGGGATTCGATCTCGGTCCGGATGCCGACCGGTTGCTCGTCCTGGCGCGCGTCTATCCCCGCCGCCACATCGCGCTGGGGCTCGAGTACGTCCACGCGCGCAAGGGAGAGGGGAGCCTCCGGATCCCGTACTACAAGGGGATCGACAATCCCGACTGCGCGTTTCCGTCAGGGGACGTCCGCACCGTGGATTCGGTGAAGCTCTCGCTCGAGTACGACGACCTCGGTGGATTCGTGTCCGGGATAACGGCCGGGTACTACCGCGTCGAGGGCAGCGATCCGGCGGATGAGTCGATCTGGGAGGTGACGGGGCATGTCGGTTTCCGCATCTAGCGGATCGACGGACACGCGGGTGACGCGGTCGCGGCCGGTAGCAGCGTTCGCGCTCGTGAGGCCCGTGAACCTGGCCATCGCGGCGTGCGCGACGATCGTCGGCGCCTGGCTCCAGGCATCGCGCGACATCATGCCTGCGCCGGCGCTCTGGGGCGCAGCCGCCGTCCTCGCGGCCGTGGCCGGGGCGAACGCGTTCAACGACTGGGTCGACCTCAGGGCCGATGCCGTCAATCGTCCGGGGAGGCCGGTGCCGAGCGGGGCGCTGTCATCCCGCGCGGCGCTCGCGACCGCGATCATCTCGTACGCCGTGGGTCTGGCGCTCGCGACGTGCGTCGGCGTTGTCGCCGTCGACATTGTTCTGCTCTGGATCCTCTTGACCGTGGCCTACTCGCTCATGCTCAAGGGCATCCCGGTGCTCGGCAATGTCGTGGCCGCCGCCGTGACGGCCTCGGTGCTCTATCTGGGGTCGATCTCGCAGGGGCGCCCTGTCTCGACGCCCGTTCTCGCGGCGCTGTCACTCGCGTTCCTGTTCAACCTGGCGCGCGAGTTCGCCAAGGACGCTGAGGACGTGGCGGGGGACACCGTGCAGGGGGTCCACACACTGGCGACCGTCCGGGGGGCGGGCGCGGCCCTGCTCGCGGCTCGTGTCACGATCGTCGCGGCCATGCTGTTCGTCCTCGTCCCGTTCGCGACCCGCGTGCTCGGGCTGTGGTACGGCATCATCTCCATCGGCGTCGAGGCGCTGCTCGCACTTGCGCTGGCGTCGATCATCCGCTCCGGACCCGATGCGCGACCTGACCGGGCGTCCGCGCTTCTGAAGATGGCGATGGTCATCGGACTCGCCGCCGTCTCACTCGGCATCATCTAGCGGAAGGCCGCTGCAGTGACGATCCTCCAGGCGATACTTCTCGGCATCCTCCAGGGACTCACGGAGTTCCTCCCGGTCTCGAGTTCCGGGCATCTGGCTCTCGCCGAGCACTTCTTCGGTATCGCCAGTCCGGGCGTCACCTTCGAAGTGTTCGTCCATTTCGGGACGGCGCTGGCCGTTCTGTGGTTCTTCCGCGCGCGTGTCGCCTCGATCCTGCGCGCCGTGTTCGGCTGGATGGCCCGGCGCGAATACGACCACGGCGAGGCGCGTCTGGCTCTGTACATCATCATCGGAACGATCCCTGCGGCCGTCATCGGACTGGCGTTCGATGATCTGGTGGGGGAGTTCTTCGACAGTCCTGTTCTCGTCTCGATCATGCTGCTGGTCACGGGTGTCATCCTCTGGCTGACACGGCGGATCCCGGCGGGCGGGCGGAGTCGCGAAACGGTTCGCGACGCCGTGCTCATCGGGCTGGCTCAGGCCGCGGCCATCATGCCCGGCATCTCAAGGTCCGGGGCGACGATCTCGGCGGGTCTCGGTCTGGGACTCGACCGCAAGCGCGCGGCCGAGTTCGCGTTCCTCCTGTCGATCCCCGTCATCCTCGGGGCGACGGTGGCGAGTCTTGGTGATGTCGTGGGCGGCGGGAGTATCGTGGGGTGGACAACGTTCGCGGGAACGGTCGCCGCGTTCGCAAGCGCGATCCCGGCGATCGCGCTCCTGATGAGACTGGTAACGGTGGGAGTATTCCACCGGTTCGCATACTACTGCTGGGCGGCGGGCGCTCTGGGGCTCGTTCTCTCGTTCACGCTCGGCTAACGCAGATGCCTGACAGAAGGGGGTCCGACATGTTCACGAGACAGACCGGATGGATGCTGACGCTCCTGCTTCTTGTTTCTCTGGCGGCCGTCCCGGCCGCGGCCGAATCAGCAGGTGAGGGCGTTGCGATCACCGTCTACAACAGTGATCTGGCGCTGGTGAAGGACGTGCGGATGATCGATCTCGAACGCGGCGTCCAGGAGGTGCGTTTCCCCGACGTGGCGCAGCGCATCGACCCGACATCGGTCCACTTCCGCGTCATCGACGGGGCGGAGGCGTCGGTCTGGGAGCAGAACTACCGCTTCGACCTCGCCAGTACGTCGAAGGTGCTCGAGAAGTACCTCGAGCGTGACATCGATATCGTGACGGAGGATGCGGACCTCTTCTCCGGGACCCTGATCAGCTTCGACGGCAACACGGTCATGCTGGACCAGGGCCGGGGCAACGGTCCGATCATCTCGCTCAACGCCGACAAGGTCAGCTACGTTCGTTTCCCGTCGCTGCCGGCCGGTCTCATCTCGAAGCCTTCGCTCGTCTGGAAGGTCGGGGCCGAGAGCGAAGGGGAGCGTCTGGTCGAGGTGACCTATCTGACCTCGAGCATCAACTGGCACGCCGAGTACGTCGGCGTCGTCAGCGCCGAGGACGACGCGGTCGACCTCGCCGCGTGGGTCTCGGTCGACAACCGCTCGGGTGCGACGTACACGGACGCGAAGCTCGACCTCGTTGCCGGCGACGTGAACCGGGCGCGCGCGCCGCAGGACGCCATGGTGATGCGGGCCATGGACGCGAAGGCAGAGGTCTTCGGCGGAGCGCCGGAGTTCGCGGAGGAGGAGCTCTTCGAATATCACCTCTACAAGCTCGACACGCCGTCGACCGTCGCAGACCGCGAGATCAAGCAGCTGACGTTCTTCCCGAGCACGGGCGTCACCGTCGAGAAGGTGCTCGAGTTCGATCACCACTACGGCACCGACGTCCGCGTCCTTCTCGAGTTCGTCAACTCGGAGGAGGCCGGGTTGGGGCTGCCGCTCCCGGCGGGCACCGTCCGGATGTACAAGGAGGACTCGGCGAGCGACCTGCAGTTCATCGGTGAGGACCGGATCGACCACACCGCGAAGGATGAGGACGTCGCGCTCCTGATGGGCAACGCCTTCGACGTCGTGGGTGAGCGGACCACCGTGGCGCGGCGGAAGATCACCGACCGGGTCCGTGAGGAGGACTACGAGATCTCGATCCGCAATCACAAGGACGAGGACATCGTGGTCCGGGTCGTCGAACACCCCTACGGGTACTGGACGATCCTCAATGAGACCCACACATACGAGAAGAAGGACGCCTCCCGGGTCGAGTTCCTCATCCCGGTGAAGGCTGACGGCGAGGCCGTCGTGAGCTATACTATTCGATACGAATACTAGCGCGCGAACATCGGAGGGCGCATGGAGTCCGTCGGTCAGTTCCTCAGACAGACCCGCGAGGCGCAGGAGAAGACGATCGATGAGGTCGCCAAGGCGACCCGGATGAGCCGCCAGATCGTCGGGGCGCTCGAGGAGGACCGTTTCAGCGTCCTGCCGGCGCCCGTCTATGTGAAGGGCCATCTTCGGACCTACGCGCGGTTCCTCGGTTTGAATGAGGACGACGTCGTCCAGATGTACATGCGGTTCACCCAGCAGCAGGACAGCGCTGAGCCCGACGAGTGGGACGCCGTTGAGCTCGAGATGCACGAGACGTCTCGGCGCACCGGTGTCTTCTGGCAGCGCGTCGGGATCGTCGCGCTCGCCGCGGTCATCGTCGTCGCGGGGATCGTCTGGGGAGTTCAGCGCGTGAGGAACCGCCCCGACCCGGCTCCGCCCGAGCCGACGCAGGAGGAACAGGTCCTCGAGGCGACCACACAGGATACGCTCATCGAGTGGCACCAGCTGGAGCTGACGGTCGTCGCGCGCGAGCGCACGTGGATCCGTGTCTCCGCCGACGCGGTGCCGACGGCGGACCTCACACTCAACGCCGGCGACGAGCGCACGTGGCAGGCGAACGAACGCTTCACACTCGATGTCGGCAACGGGGGTGGTCTCGAGCTCTACCTCGACGGCTCACTTCTCGGAACAGCCGGCACCGGTTCGCGGCTCGTCGAAGGGTTGATCGTCGACGAGAACGGCATGTCACACTGAACCCACACACATCATGAGCGAACGATTCAAGCTGACTGCTGACTACGAGCCGCAGGGCGACCAGGGGCGTGCCATCGAGGAGCTCGTCCAGGCGCTCGAGCGCGGCGACCGGTACCAGACCCTGCTCGGGGTCACCGGTTCGGGCAAGACGTTCACGATGGCCAACGTCATCGCGCGTCTGAACCGCCCGGCGCTCGTGATGTCCCACAACAAGACGCTCGCGGCGCAGCTCTACGGGGAGTTCAAGTCGTTCTTCCCGGAGAACGCCGTCGAGTACTTCGTCAGCTACTACGACTACTACCAGCCCGAGGCGTACGTCCCCGGGACGGATACCTATATCGAGAAGGACGCCGACGTCAATGACGAGATCGACCGGCTCCGTCTGAGGGCGACCGCGTCGCTCCTCGAGCGTCGGGACGTCGTCATCGTGGCTTCCGTCTCGTGCATCTACGGGATCGGCTCCCCGCAGGTCTACAAGTCGCTCCTCTTCGGCGCCTCGGTCGGCGAGACGGTCGATCGGGACGAGATGCTCCGCAAGCTCGTCGATATGCAGTACGAGCGAAACGACTACGAGTTCAACCGAGGGTCGTTCCGCGTGCGAGGCGACGTCGTGGAGATCCGCCCGTCGTACGAGGAGCGCGCCATCCGGATCGAGTTCTTCGGTGACGAGGTCGAGACGATCTCCGAGATCGACCTCATCTCGCGGAAGACGATCCGGAAGATGGACACCGTCTCCATCTATCCCGCGAAGCACTTCGTCACGACACAGGACCGGGTCGACCGCGCCGTGGAGCTCATCCAGGACGAACTCAAGGTCCAGCTGGCGACGTTCCGCGGCGAGAACAAGCTTCTCGAGGCGCAGAGGCTCGAGCAGCGGACGCGGTTCGACATCGAGATGCTCCGCGAGATGGGGTACTGCACCGGCATCGAGAACTACTCGCGGCACCTGTCGGGCCGTGCTCCGGGGGAACGGCCGGCCGTGCTGCTCGACTACTTCCCGGACGACTTTCTGATGTTCATGGACGAGTCGCACGTGTCGATCCCGCAGGTGCGCGGCATGTACCGGGGCGACCGCGCGCGCAAGGAGACGCTCGTGAAGTACGGGTTCCGGCTGCCGTCGGCGCTCGACAACCGTCCGCTTGTGTTCGATGAGTTCGAGCAGTTCATGAAGAGCGCCATCTTCGTCTCGGCGACGCCGGGCGACTTCGAACTCGAGGCGAGCAACGGCGTGGTCGTCGAGCAGATCATCCGCCCGACGGGGCTCGTGGACCCGGAGATCGTCGTCCGTCCCGTGGGGGGACAGGTCGACGACCTTCTCGAGGAGATCCGGCAGCACGTCGCGAAGTCCGGCCGCGTGCTCGTCACGACGCTCACCAAGCGGATGGCCGAGGACCTGACCGACTATCTCACGGGGTTCGGGGTCAGGGTGCGATACCTTCACTCGGACATCGCCGCCGTCGAACGGGTCGAGATCATCCGGGGACTGCGGCTCGGTGAGTTCGACGTCCTCGTCGGGATCAACCTCCTTCGCGAGGGACTCGATCTGCCCGAGGTCTCGCTTGTGGCCGTGCTCGACGCCGACAAGGAAGGGTTCCTCCGGTCCGACAGATCGCTCATCCAGACGTCCGGTCGGGCGGCGCGGAATCTCAGCGGGACGGTTGTCTTCTACGCGGACAAGATCACCGGCTCGATGGACCGGGCGCTCAAGGAGATGGGGCGCCGCCGCGCGCGCCAGCTGGAGTACAACGAAGAGCACGGGATCACGCCGCAGAGCATCGTCAAGAGCATCGAGGAGATCATGCGCGCCACCGCGGTCGCGGATTCGAAGGAGGACTTCGAACAGGACGCGAAGATGCTCGACCTGATGCCGGGGATGGATACGACCCAGATGATCGCGATCCTCGAGGAGCAGATGCTCCAGGCGGCCGCCGAACTGGAGTTCGAGAAGGCGGCGAGCTTCCGCGATCGGATCGATGACTTGAGGATGAGCGCGCTCGCGGGAGGACCGAAGAAGAGCGCGAAGCGCGGGGGGGAGAAGAAGGGCGCGCCGGGCGTCGCTCCGCCGCGCAGGGCCCCGAGGCGCAAGAAGAGCGACGCTCCACGGCCGCCGAAGGAGAACGTCATCCGCGGCAACGACAAACGCAGGAGGACGAAGTGAGCGCGATCGAACAGGCCGCGGCTGACATCATCCGCCGCGCGCTCGAGGAGGACGTCGGAACGGGCGACGTCACGACGGACAGCACGGTCCCGGACGGACAGCTGACCGACGCGCGCATCATCGCGAAACAGGACGGCGTGCTCGCGGGCGTCACGATCGCCGAGGCGGTCTTTCGCGCGCTCGACCCGACGCTCGTGATGACGGCACATCTGACCGACGGCGATACACTCGAGCCGGGGACCGTCGTGGCGACGCTCAGAGGGCGGAGCCGGGCGATCCTCACGGCCGAGAGGACGGCGCTCAACTTCCTCCAGCGCCTCTCGGGCGTCGCGACGATCACCGCGCGATACGTGGCGGAGCTCGACGGGACGGGTGTGCGGCTGCTCGACACGCGGAAGACCACCCCCGGGCTGCGGGTCCTCGAGAAGTACGCGGTCGCTGTCGGCGGAGGCGCGAATCACCGCGTCGGGCTGTGGGACATGGCGCTCATCAAGGAGAACCACATCGCGGCGGCGATGGGCATAGGCCCTGCGGTAGCCGGAGTGCGGGCGAAGCACCCGGGGATCAAGATCGAGGTCGAGGTCACCAACCTCTCCGAACTCGACCGCGCGCTCGACGCGCACGCCGACCGCGTGATGCTCGACAACATGTCGCTCGACGTGACGGAGCAGGCCATCAAGAGGGCTCGGTCGCACGAGCATCCCGCCGAGATCGAGGTCTCGGGCAACGTCACACTCGAGCGGCTGCGAGAGATAGCATCGCTCGGTCCGGATTTCATCTCGGTAGGCGGCATCACGCACTCCGCGCCGGCGCTCGACCTCTCGCTCCTCTTCGACGAGGGCGCACCGTGAGCACCCGCTGGACGATCGAAACCCACGATACCGTGACATCCACCATGGACCTGGCGCGCAAGCGCGCTCGCGCGGGCGCTGCGGACGGGCTCGTGGTGGTGGCGGAGGAGCAGACCGGCGGCCGCGGACGCCGCGGGAACCGTTGGGAGTCCCCGCAGGGCGGGTTGTGGCTCACCGTCCTGCTCAGGTCGCCGGATGCGCTGGATCCGCTCGTGACGGTCGCGGGGGCGCTTGCCGCCGCCGACGCATGCTCCAGGTCGACGGGTGTGGACGTTCGGATCAAGTGGCCCAACGATCTCTATGCGGGAGGCGCGAAGCTCGGTGGTGTGATGGCCGAGGCGGCATCACGAACCGTCCTCCTGGGAATCGGGATCAATGCGAACGTGAGCGCGGGGCGGCTCCCGTCAGTTGAGTACTACCGCACGACATCGCTCGCTCTGGAGGCGGGATCTCCAGTCGGCCTGGTGGAGCTTCGTGAGACGCTCCTCGAGGAGCTGGAGGTGCGGCTCGCGATGGTGTCATCGGGGGATCCCGGTGTGGTGGAGGAGTGGCGCGCGCGCTCGCTCGAACTCGGGAGACGTGTGGTCGCGAGCCGGGGGGCCGAGACGTTCCAGGGGGTCGCCACGGCCATCCGGGACGACGGGGGGCTCGTGCTGGACGTGAGCGGAGAGCGCGTCGTGCTGATGCCACACGGGGACGTGACCCTGGGGCTTCTCGGGAAGGCCGGGGCGGAGGGCTGAGGCGCCGTCTTCGCGGAGCCGGGTGAGGCACGAAGATGACGCTTGACAGACGTGCGGAGTTGGCTTAATATGGCTAAGAGTATTGTGATTAGCCTATATAAGCTAATTGGAACGATTCTCGCAGGCTTGCACGGATGTGGCTGATTCGCGGGACTTGGCGGGAAAAGGCAAACCATGCACGGTACGAATGACACATACGTAGCGCTGATCGGTGACCTCATCGCCTCGCGTGAGCTCGAGGATCGCGCGGCGGCTCAGGAACGGGTCGTGGCGGCGCTGGGGGGGGTGAACGACGGCTGGAAGGACGAGCTCGCGGCGCGGTTCGTGGTGACGCTCGGCGACGAGTTCCAGGGGCTGCTCGTGAGGGCGGACCACGCGTTCGACGTGGTCGCGACGCTCGAACGCGTGTTGGGGGGAGTCCGGGCGCGGTATGGGGTCGGAGTGGGCGAACTCGCCACGCCGCTTCAGCCGGACGCGATCGGGATGGACGGTCCGTGCTTCCACCGGGCGCGCGAGGCGGTCGAGCGCGGGAAGCGCGACGACCGGTGGATCACCGTCGCAGGGTTCGGCGAAGCGCGGGACGAGGTGATCAACGGGCTCTTCCGTCTCATGGGCGGCGTCCGACGGTCGTGGACCGAGGTCCAGGCGGAGACGGTGTTCGTCGCGCGCGAGCTCCGCGAGCAGAAGGCGGCCGCGGCGGCGAGGGGGGTCAGCGAGGCGACGGTGAGCAAGGCGCTCAAGGCGGCTCTGTACGAGCCGTTCTCCGAGGCCGAGCGGACGGTGAAGGCGCTTCTGTCGGGAGCGATCGACGCGACCAATCGCGACGCGGGGGGAGCGGAACGCGTGGGAGGTGCGAAGAGCACGGGAGGTGTGAAAAGCACGGGAGGTGCGGGAAGCATGGGAGGCGCGGGATGACCTGGACCCCATCGATGACGCTTCTGGTTCTCCTGTTCGCGGGACACGTGATCGCGGACTTCGTCGTGCAGACCGAGAGCATCGCGGCGCGGAAGGAGCGGGAGATGAGCGCCATGCTCATCCACGGTCTGGCGACTCTCGTGACCCACGTCGTCATTGCCGCACCGTTTCTGACGCCCCTGCTGCTCGTGGGTCTGGTCGTGCTGGGGGTGGTGCACACGGTGACCGACGTCGTTCGACGAAGCGTGGTCCGTGACATCCCGGAACGCGCATTCCCGGGGCTGATGGTCGACCAGGCCGCACACGCCGCGGCCATTCTGGCTCTCTGGTGGATCGTCGCGGGGCGGACCGGTTCGGTCCAGCTTGCCGACTGGGTGCCGTGCGGGGCGGGAGGGGCTCTCGCGATGTACGGTCGGGTCGCCGCGGTGGCGGCGGGCCTCGCGCTCAACTGGAAGGGTGGAACGGCGGTGGTGAGGAGACTCCTCGCACGCTACCCGGAGGTCGTCCCCAAGGACGCGGGCGACAGCCGGCACCAGTACGCGATGGGACGGACCATCGGATGCCTCGAGAGAACGCTCGTCTTCTCGCTCGTGCTGTTCGGACAGTGGGGGGCGCTGGGCTTCGTGATCGCCGCGAAGTCGATCGCGCGGTTCAAGGAACTCGACGACAAGCACTTCGCCGACTACTACCTGATCGGTACGCTCGCGAGCATGCTCGTGGCCGTCGGGACAGGGATTCTCGTGCGGTATCTGCTGTCGGCGTAGGTCGCCGCTCGGCGCGTATCACCGCCGCGGCACACCGGCTCGATTCGGAGGGAACATGCTGCTGGCTATCGACGTGGGCAACACGAACACGGTCTTCGGATTCCTGCGGGACGGGAAGGTCCTGTCGAGCTGGCGCGTGAGTACGCACCGCGACCGGACGGCGGACGAGTACGGACTCCTGGTTCATCAGCTCTGCGAACAGGCGTGCGCCGGGATGGAGGAGGTATCCGGCGTGGTCATCTGCTCCGTCGTTCCGCCGATCACGGGCGCGCTCGAGCAGATGGCGCGCGAGACGTTCAAGCTCCCGCCCGTCATCGTGAAGTCGGATCTCGAGCTCGATGTCACCATCGACTACTACGATCCGACCGAGGTGGGAGCCGACCGGCTGGCGAACGCCGTGGCGGTCCGGAAGCTCACCAAGGAGCCGACTATCGTGGTCGACTTCGGGACGGCCACGACCTTCGACATCATCACCTCCGACGGGCACTACCGGGGCGGCGCCATCGCTCCCGGTGTCAGAACCTCCAGCGAGAATCTCTTCCGCCGCGCCGCGCTGCTGCACGGCGTCCGGATGCAGGCGCCGGAGTCCGCCATCGGCAGGTCGACGGATGAGGCGCTCCGGTCGGGTATCATCTACGGCGCCGCAGGGCAGGTCGATGCGATCGTGAGGCGGCTCTCGGCGGAGATGGGAGAGACGCCGCTGGTCGTCGCGACCGGCGGGCTGGCTCCCACGATCGCCCCGCTTTCGGAGACCATCGACCGGGTCGAGCCCGATCTCACGCTCCAGGGCCTCGCCATCATCTACGAGGATGTGACCAAGCAGTAGGATATCCCCGCGAGAAAGCCCTTGCACCTGCGAAGCGCTTCGGTTAGATTAGCACTCCGATAAGCAGACTGCTAACCGGCCGCACGGCCTTGTCCCGCATCTCCCGGCGAGGGCTCGGGCGTGCGCGACCGGGAGGCGGTGACGGTGTGAAGTGAAGAGGTAGCACGACGAAGGCAGCATTCCCTAAGGAGGAGAAGAGATGGCAGCGAAGAAGCTGAACATCAAGCCGCTGTCCAACCGGGTTCTCGTCAAGAGGCTCGAGGAGGAGCTCCAGACGACCGCGGGCGGCATCATCGTTCCGGATTCGGCCAAGGAGAAGCCCCAGCGCGGCAAGATCGTCGCCACGGGTCCCGGTCGCATGACCGACGATGGGAAGCGGATCGACATGGACGTCAAGAAGGGTGATGAGGTGCTCTTCGGCAAGTGGTCCGGCAGCGAGATCACGGTCGACGGTGAGGAGTATCTGTTCATGAAGGACGACGACATCCTGGCGATCCTCTAGGATCGAGCCAAGACGGGGAGTAGAGCAGCATGGCAAAGCAGGTAGAGTTTGACTCCACAGCACGCGATCACCTCCGCCGTGGCGTTGACAAGCTCGCGGACGCTGTCCGCGTAACGCTCGGTCCGAGAGGTCGGAACGTCGTGCTCGACAAGAAGTACGGATCTCCCGTTATCACGAACGACGGCGTCACCATCGCCAAGGAGATCGATCTGGAGCAGCCCTACGAGAATATGGGCGCCCAGATGCTCAAGGAGGTCGCCACGAAGACCGCCGACGTCGCCGGTGACGGCACGACGACGGCGATCGTTCTGGCCCAGGCCATGGTCGCCGAGGGTCTCAGGAATGTGACGGCCGGAGCCAACCCGATGTACCTCAAGCGCGGTATCGAGAAGGCCGTCGACGCCGCGATGAAGGCGCTCAAGGACATCTCGAAGGACGTCAAGGGTCGCAAGGAGATCGCGCAGGTCGCGTCCGTATCGTCGAACAACGATGCGGAGATCGGCAGTCTCCTGGCCGACGCAATGGAGAAGGTCGGCAAGGACGGCGTCATCACGATCGAAGAGGCGAAGAGCATCGAGACCTCGCTCGACGTCGTCGAGGGCATGCAGTTCGATCGCGGGTATCTGTCACCGTACTTCGTGACGGACGCCGAGCGCATGGAGGTCGTGCTCGACGACGCCTATATTCTCATCCACGACAAGAAGATCTCGGCGATGAAGGACCTCGTGCCGGTGCTCGAGAAGATCGCGCAGGCCGGCAGACCGTTCCTGATCGTTTCCGAGGATGTCGAGGGCGAGGCTCTGGCGACGCTGGTCGTCAACAAGCTCCGCGGCACGATCAACGGCGCGGCGGTGAAGGCTCCCGGCTTCGGCGATCGTCGCAAGGCGATGCTCGAGGACATGGCGGCGCTCACCGGCGGCGTGGTCATCTCCGAGGAGAAGGGTCTCAAGCTCGAGGGCGCGGCGCTGACCGACCTCGGTCGCGCGAAGCGCATCGTGATCGACAAGGACACGACCGTGATCGTCCAGGGTGGCGGCAAGAAGGCCGACATCAAGGCTCGCATCGAGCAGATCCGCGGCGAGATCGATCGTACGAAGTCCGACTACGACCGTGAGAAGCTTCAGGAGCGTCTGGCGAGGCTCGCGGGCGGCGTCGCCGTCATCAACGTGGGCGCGCCGACCGAGACCTCGATGAAGGAGAAGAAGATGCGCGTCGAGGACGCGCTTCACGCCACGCGCGCCGCTGTCGAAGAGGGCATCGTCGTCGGCGGTGGTGTCGCGCTCCTTCGGACCACCGAGGCGCTCAAGAAGATCAAGGAGAAGAACCGCGACGTGCAGACGGGCGTCGACATCGTCATCAAGGCTCTCGAGGCCCCGATTCGCCAGATCGCGGCGAACGCGGGTGTTGAGGGTTCGATCGTCGTCGAGCGCGTTCGTGAGAACAAGTCCGACACCTTCGGCTACAACGCGGCGTCGCAGGAGTACGAGGACCTCGTCAAGGCTGGTATCATTGACCCGACGAAGGTCGTCCGCTCCGCGCTTCAGAATGCGTCGAGTGTTGCGAGCCTCCTTCTGACCACCGAGGCGATCCTCACGGATAAGCCTGAGGAGGACAAGAAGGGTCCGGCCATGCCGGGCGAGGGGATGTACTAGAACGCAGCGCTGCACAGTGGTACCAGACGCTGGACAGCGGCATGAATGAAGAGAGGGGCCGTCTCGAACGAGGCGGCCCCTCTTCATTTCCTTGAGCGCGGTTTGAGAGCGGATCGGCCGCGCTCAGGACGGAGCCCACGGAGGGCTCCGAATCACTTCCTCAGTAGGATAGCAGTGTAGCTGTATGAGAGTCAATCAGTATATTGGTCCCTCTGAAGCGCGGTGGCCCGTGACTTTCAGAGGTTGTACAATAGAGGAAGAAACGATTCTCAGGTGCTCGCGGATTCTCCAGTGAGTGCTCGGGCACCTGACGGCACATCCGCATTCCCGAGGGGAGTCTCCATGCCAGCATCCTCGCGCCTCCGCGTCGTCCTGCCGGCTATCGCGCTGGCGGTGGCCGCAGTCGTCCTCGCCACACCGGCCGCGCTCGCCGCGCCCATCCACACGACCTATCTCTGGCACATGCACCAGCCGATCTACTGGCCGGACGAGTCGACGTGGACGCCGGGGCAGTACGAGAAGGCATACGAGACGATCGTGCTCGGGCATTCGGAGAACGACGAGGCGGATATCTTCGGGAAGGCCGACCGCGTCGGCGACTACCAGTACTACCCGCGCGACGCCATCAGCTCGATCCTCGACATCGCCGACGCCGGCGCGCAGGTGAGCTTCGCGGGAAGCCTTATCGAGAACATCTCGAGCCTCGGTGACAACGGGTGGAACGGAGGGGTCTATGCGCCGAACTGGTACGCGCAGTACCGCGAGGCCAGGAGCTGGACGACATCGGGGGGCAGGAGTCGCTGCGACATGGTGCTCGTCGGTCACCACCACGGCATCAACCCGCTGATGGACGAGAACGCGTTCCGCAAGGAGATCCAGATCCAGAAGGCGGCGTATCCGGGAGCGTGGGGGGATGCGAACTACTCGGTCGGGTTCTTCCCGGCGGAGATGTGTTTCTCGGAGCGTCTGATCCCGGTGCTCGAGGACGAGGGTGTCGAGTGGAGCGTCGTGCCCGATCTGCACATCGCGAGAGCGTGCGCCGACTACCCGTACAGCGCCAGCCTCGACAACTGCGACCCGCCGAACCCGGCCGACCAGATCAACCCGGCACAGGGTTACTACTACTCGCAGACCATCCCGCGCGGCGTGACGCTGCGAGTCCCGCCGCCGTACGGGTTCCAGCCGCACTACGCGCGGTACGTCGATCCGGAGACGGGTGATGAGTCGCGCATCGTCGTCGTGCCCGCCGCGAACGCCGCGTCATGGAACGAGGGCTACGGTCTCTACGGGACCGGCGAGATCGACGCGATCGCCTCGTACAACGACCCGAACCACCCGATGCTCTTCCTGTTCGCGCACGACGGCGACAACGCGTGGTCGGGCGGCTACTCCTACTGGAACGAGAACGTCACGCAGTTCGCGCACGCGGCGGTCTCGCAGGGGTACGAACCGACCGTCGTTGCCGAGTATCTGGCCGACCATCCGATCGACTGGAACGACGTGGTCCACGTCGAGGACGGCGGATGGGTCAACGCCGACGGCGACTTCGGGAGCCCGCAGTACATCAACTGGAACTGGCCGCTCTACAGTGCGGCCGGTGAGTTTGACATCGACAACGGATGGGCGGTCGACGAACGCAACTGGGCCGTGCTGACGGCGGCGCAGAACCGTGTCGAGACGGCCGAGGCCATCGGCGGCGCGGCCGATCCCGCCATGATCCAGAACCCGTCGCTCGGCGCCGACAGCGTCGAGAGGGCCTGGCACTTCCTGCTCGCGGGCTACGAGAGCGGGTACATGTACTACGGGAACGCGCTCGACTTCGAGGTCAAGGCGTCGATCGCGAGCAACAACGCGTGCGACTACGCCGACCCGGTCATCGCCGGTGGAACGGACACAACGCCGCCGACCGTGTGGATCCCGCAGCGCTTCCCGTACAACCCGGGCGGATACGGCGGCGGGTCGCTCTGGGGGTACCCGGGCGGTTCGGGCGCGGTGATGACGCAGGATTTCCACGTGTGGACGTTCGTCTATGACGTCTCGGGGCTGTCGAGCGTCAATCTCAAGTACCGAGTCGACGTCGACGGCGCCAACCCGATGACCGACGACGAGAACGAAACCTTCGCGGGCGGCGCGGGCGTCGGGTCGTGGCAGACGGTGGCCATGACACAGCGGACGTTCCCCGCGGGCAATGTCTACAGCGACCCGGAGCTCGATTTCTTCGTGATGCCGGACTACATCGCCGACCAGTACACGGCGCACATGACCGGGTTCGAGGACGTGCTCCTCGACTACTACGTCGAGGCGACCGACGGGCTCGGCTACGTCAAGCGCTCGCCGATCCAGCACGTGTGGGTCGGTCAGGGCGGTTCCGCGCCCGGTGACACCTGTGTCTGGTGGACGCCCGAGGAGCCCGAGGCCGGCTCGACCGTGACCGTCTACTACGATGTCGACTGCCGCGGCACTCTCCCGGGCGACACCGACCCGGTCTACATTCACGTCGGTCACAGCACCTGGCAGGATGTCATCAGCCCCGATCCGACGATGACGTGGGATGCGGGTGAGGAGGCGTGGAGCTACACGTACTCGATCCCCGGTACCGCGACCTCGGTGGAGTTCGTGTTCAACGACGGCGCGGGGAACTGGGACAACAACGGCGGCGGAGACTGGAGTGTGCCGGTGACCGGCGGCAGCGGGGGAGAGCCGGGCTTCGAGATGGACGGCCAGCTCGACACCGAGGGCGAACTCGTCGGGAGCAGCGGTTCGATGGACCTCTACGCCGCGTTCGACGGCGAGTGGCTGTACCTGGCGACGCAGCCCGCGGGTGGTGGGAACGACCATTTCGTTCTGGTCGATGACGCCCCCGACGGGAGCCTGTCGTCGCCATGGGCGAAGGCGGGGACGGTCGCGGGGCGCGACTACTACCTCGCGCAGGAGGGCGACAACAGCTGGCTCGGCTGGTTCGACGGCGCCGAGGCCGTGATGTCGAGCGCGAACGTCGTCGAGGCGTCCGGGACCTACCTCGAGGGCGCCATCAACGTGGCCGGGCTCTACGGGACGCTGCCCGACACGATCTTCATCGCGGCGACCGCGTACGGGACCGGCGACGGCGGGGCGCTCGCAGACCAGGCGCCCGCAGGTGACGGCGACGGCGATGTCGAGCGGCCCGAGTACTTCCCCGTGCCGCTTTCGGAGACCGGCGTGGACGAGTCGGACACGGTGTCCCGCGTCTTCCTCGCGCGGCCGGTGCCGAACCCGTTCCACGAGAGCACGCGCATCAGCTTCTTCCTCCCGCAGCCTGCCTCGGTGCGGCTGACGGTCTACGACGTGACCGGCCGGGTCGTCCGTGACCTGGACCACGGCGTCCGGTCGGCCGGTGAGCACGAGGTCGTCTGGGATGGCCGGAACGGACGCGGTCGTGAGGTCCCGTCCGGCATCTACTTCTATCGCCTGACCACACCGCAGGGAACCGCCGAGCGGAAGGCGGTCATGCTGCGGTAGAACCGGCGCAGGCCGGCGTGGCAGGGGTCCTGTGTGGCTGCGAACACGAACGGGGCGCGCCGATGGCGCGCCCCGTTCGCATGCTGAGCTTCATTCCTGGAGCTGACGTCCCTCGTGGAGCTAGCGTCCGCTGCTGGCTCTCGGCGAGACGGCCAGCTCGCGTCTTGCAGGACCCGGAAGCGCTGCACCGGTGAAGTAGGAGATGATGCGGGGCAGCAGCTCCTCCATGTCCGGTGCGCCGACCAGGTAGTAGTACTGATGCTCGAGCGGCTGCCCGCTCATGACCACCCACCCGGCGCCGAGGCTGTACTCGATGAGCGTCGGGTTGGAGAAATCATCCACGCAGTAGACGGTCGCTCCGTCCGGGAGATTGGAGAAGCTCTCGTGACTGGCGTAGTTGTGGTCCATTGTCGTCGGCAGCCCGGCCACGAGCGGGAGACTCGGGTTCGGAATGTAGTTGTTGAAGCAGTATTCATAGACGGCATCGACGTTGCCGGGGAGCACGACCTCCGCGTCAGCCATCGAGCCGCCGTTCCAACCGAGATCGCACGCCTCCCAGAGCAGCGAACCACCCATGTAGACGAAGTTGTTGAAGCGGACCTGGCTTGCAGCGTAGTTCTCGTAGAACGCCTGAGGCTGGTCGTTGCAGAGGATGACCAGGTCGTCTCCCGGGAGGAGAGTGGCCGTGGCCATGTCCAACGAACTGAGGATCTCATATGTGTTCGGTCCGGAGCCGAGCGTGAACCCGAGATCCTCGATGATCTCAACCGTGGAGTTGAGCCCCCATGGCAGGTAATCCCTGAACAGCTTGATGTGCGTGGCGGTGCCCGCGCCGCCGCCGACATTCACGTTGTGCGTCACGGCATTGAGCAGGCCGTCGGTGTCGCGCGCCTGGAGCGTCACGGTGTACGCGCCGCCCGAGCTGTAGGCGTGCGTCGCCGTCGCGGTCGTTGACCACGACGTGTCCCACGTGCCGTCACTCTTCCAGTCCCAGCGGAACTCGATCTCGCCGATGACGTCGTTATCGTCGGTCGTGCCCGATGCGTCGAAGTCGAAGTCGGTTCCGACGATGCCGGCCGGCGGGGCGATCGTGAAGTCACATGCCGGCGCGAGCAGACCGTTGATCTGCGTGATGGTGCCGCCGGACTGAGTGATGTCGTAGCCGAGGTCGACGTCGGCACCGAGCCAGTCCCAGAAGAAGGGGCCGGTCGCGGTCGTAGCTCCGAGGATGTCGAGGTAGTACGCGATATGCTCGGTGATGTGTGCTGTACCCTCGATGTACGTCTCACACGCCGAAGGAGCCGTGCCGTCGTGGATCCAGTCGGCAACGTCCCCTGCCTCATTCCCGAGAAGCCCGCAGAAGTGCGAGATGAACATCTCGGTGCGACCCTGACGCATGTCGAGCAGAAGCTCGGAGGCGTAGAGTGAGGGGATCGACAGACCGGCCGAGAGAACGGTCGCCTCGACATCAGCTTCGTAGCCGATGACGAGCTCGGAAAGGTAGAGAGCGCCCTGCGCCGTGTTGAGCGCCGTGGCCCGCCCGATCGGGTCGTCCCAGTCATCGGTCTTCGTGAAGTCGTTGCCCTTGTGGAGCGTGATTCCGAACGTTCCGTCGCCGAGCGCGTAGTCCGTCTGCTGCTCGGACGTCGTGAGCGCCGGCGGCCATCCCCACGAGTACGTCGGGTCGTCATCTCCCGCTACCGTGACGGCATCGAGAAGGGTGCCACCCGTGTTGTGAACGCCTGCGACGTACCAGATCTCGCGCTCACTGACGAACACGATGTCGTCGCCGGCCGTGTCTTCGATGTGGGGCGGGTAGACGGCCGGACGTGCGGCGGACCCGAGGCTCGTGAAGACCGCCTCCGCGGCCTCGATGGCGAGCTGATAGGCCGTCGGGTTGCTGTCCGGATCCAGCGCATCCGTTGCGTCGGTCAGATGAGCCGTGTCGAGATTCGTGATGAGGTCGATGTAGGAGGCGTCCGTCTGCACCGCGGTGTGGAAGGCCGATCGCATCGAGTGGGTCGTGTAGATGAGATGCGGCACGCCGGCAGCGAGCGCTCTGGCGGTCGTCGCCGTGCTGGCGACCGCACTCCGCGCCCCCGGCTCATACAGGCCGATGAGCACGATGTCGCCACCGCTCTTCGTGACGACCAGGAGCCACTGGTAGGTGTCCGAGTCGACAACGGACAGCGAGAACGAGCCGTCCGCCGACACATCCGCCTGCGCGATGGCCGAGACGACCCTGAGATCGGTCTCGTCGACCGTCGAGCCTCCGGCCGGGAGCACGACGGTACCGCTGACAGTCGTTTCCGGCAGGCCGTTCGTGCCGCCGTTGTCACCATCGTCGCTCGGTCCCGATGTCGTGCTGCTGCACGACGCCAGCGCGAGTGCTGCGACCAGCACTGCGAGCATCATCCACCGCTTCCCAATCATGCTTCTCCTCCTTCAGGAGTACCGCACCGCTATCCGCCGGAGCGCATCGCGTCCGGCCATTTGCGTTCTTGGAGTCGCGTGTGATTAAGCAAGAAGGATGCCGTGGTGAGGGTTGCCGCGGGTACTACTCGGAGAGGAACTCGTTCCAGATCGTGAGTGCTGGTCGGGAGAAGCCGTCGCCGTCGTAGAGACCGCAGTCGCGCCAGTACCGGATGGTCGAGGCGTTGGGGTAGTACTGGAAGTCGGACTCCCAGAAGTCATCGATGTCGCGTGTGAGGAACCAGCAGACGAACGAGGCCGAGAGTGCGTCGCACTCGGTGAGGATCCGTTCGACGTACGCCTGCTGCGTTGCCTCGGTCGCGGGGATGTAGACGGGGTAGGGCAGGTCTATCGGTTCCGCGGGCCAGCAGGTCTCGGCGATACCGAAGAGCTTCCCGGGGGCGAGGTCCGCCAGGTCGGTGAAGTACCCGGGCTCGAGCGCATCGACGTCACCGACGAGACGTCCGTACGGATAGCCGCTCACGGCGACCGCGTCACTGAAGAACAGCAGGTTGGAGACGGGGACGATCTGCGACGCCTGGTCCCCGTAGTAGTAGTCAGCCTGGATGGTAACGAACACGGGGAGGAACGGGTGTGCGGCCTTGATCGAGTCGTAGACATCCTCGGCGAGCGTGAGGAAGCCGCTCCAGAGGTTCGGCGACAGGTCCGCCAGCATGTTCGCCTCGATGGCGTACGCGAAGAAGTCCGGGTCGTAGATGTCGATCATGTTCAGGCAGTGATTCGTGAACGCTTCGATGACGGCGGGTTCGTCGAACGCGTAGGTGTTCCATGGTGGCGGGAGCGGCTGGTCGTTCCCGGCGTTCCTGTAGCCGGCGAGCCCGTCGCGGGTCGTCGAGATGGGTGTCACGGCGAGGTAGACGGCGTGACCGGCGGGGATGTTGTCCGCCTGGAAGTTGAGCCAGTAGTCGTACGAGGGATCGTACGGAGTTCCATCAAGCGCCTCCTGCCACGGGATGCCGCCGTCCTCATGGATACAGGCGAGATCGGCGTCGGCGGCGATGACATCCCAGGCGTCGCGGACGGCCTGCGTGGCGTTGGCGTGCGGGTAGGGCGTGAACCCCATGAAGTACGTGCGCCCGCCGGGACCGGTGCCCACGATCGTGCCGCAGGAGCCCAGAGCCACGGTCAGTGCTGCGAGGAGCAGTGTTGTGGCGGTGACTCCGATGAGCTTCCGGCGCATGTGACCTCTCCTTGCCGAGGTGGCTGCTGCGGACTACACTCATTGTCCATGACGATCAACCGAAAGGCAACATTCCTGAGAGCCATTCTGTCGGTGGGGGCGATTCTGGTCCTCTGCGTGGGCGTGTTGGCGCAGGACGGTATGCCCGGCGTCATCGGCGCCGCCGAGTCAGCGACGGGAGACCGAAACCCCGAGTACCCGTGGGTCGACGGTGACTTCCAGGGTTCGGTCGGGTCCCGTCTCCGCACGCCCTTCGGTCACAGGCGGCTTGATGTGGAGCAGGGGAGCTACGCGGAGTGGCTCCGCGGTCTTCCGCTCGAGCCCGGGCGCGGTGTCATCAACATGTTTGACGGGTCGCGCGCCCGCACCCAGCGAAACCACGTCGCCGTGGTTGCCCTCGATGTGGGGGGGCGTGATCTGCAGCAGTGTGCCGACTCGATCATCCGTCTGCGCGCGGAGTACCTTCGAGCGGCGGGTCGAGCGGACGAGATCGCGTTTCGATTCACCAGCGGTGACCTCGCCCGGTGGACCGACTGGCGCGACGGTGTTCGTCCGACGGTTCGCGGCAACAGCGTCACGTGGTCGCGCTCGGCGGCGCGCGACGGAAGCTATCCGTCGTTCCGGCGGTATCTCGATACCGTCTTCATGTACGCCGGGACGCACTCGCTCGAGAAGGAACTCGAACCGGTCGAGGACCCGGCGCTCGTCGAGTCCGGTGACATCTTCATCGTCGGCGGCTTCCCGGGACACGCGATGCTTGTCATCGACGTGGCCGAGAACCGCGGGGGGGACCGGATGTTCATGCTCGCGCAGGGACTGCAGCCGGCGCGGGACTTCCACGTCGTCCACGACGGCGGCTTCATCAAGGAGTACTGGCATCCGGCCAGGTCGAGCGGCCGGTTCTACGCGGGCGGATGGCCGTTCGCGTACACCGATCTCAGACGATTCCGAGACTGATCCGCGACGGATCACGGGGTGACAATGAACACTGCAAGCGACAAGCGCGTACTCGTCCTCTTCTGCGGCGGCACGCTCGTGATGGAGAAGAACGATCGAGGGAGCCTGGTCACGCCGGAGCTCGACCGAGCCATCCGGAACCTGCTCACGATGGAGACTCGGCTCGGTGAGCTCGCGGAACTCGAGGTCGCACACGTGGACAACATCGACAGCGCGAACATCCGTCCGGAGCACTGGGATCGTGTCGCGGAGCTCATAGGTGCGAAGTACAACGAGTACGATGGCTTCGTCATCACGCACGGGACCGACACGATGGCCTACACGGCGAGCGCGCTGTCGTTCGTGCTCGGCGATCTTGGCAAGCCGGTCGTCCTGACCGGTTCCCAGATCCCCGGTTCGCAGATCGAGTCGGACGCGCGCCGGAACTTCGTCAATGCCGTCCGCGTGGCCACGACCGACATCTCGGGTGTGATGGTCGCCTTCGACCGGAGGCTCATCCTCGGCGCGCGCGCGACCAAGGTCTCGGAATCGAAGCTCGATGCGTTCGATGGGATCAACGGTGGACTGCTCGGAGAGATCCGCGTCGACTTGAGGCTGACTGACGCGGCGAAGCCGCGGCGCGAGAGCACGCTTGATCTCCGCAAGGGCTTCGAGACGAACGTCGCCATCGTGACGCTCGCTCCGGGGATGCCGCTCCACGTGCTCGAGGGGCTCGTCGACAGCGGTGTGAGGGGACTCGTGCTCCGTGGGTTCGGGACCGGCAACGTCGCCTACGAGTACCTCGAGGCGGTTGAACGCGCGTGCGAGGCGGACATCCCGGTCGTCGTGACCACGCAGGGGCTCCAGGGCGCGACGATGATGCACTCGTACGACCTTGGCCGCCGCCTGCTCGACGTCGGTGTCATTCAGGGGTACGACATGGGGACGGAGTGCATCGTGACGAAGCTCATGTGGGCGCTCCGACGCGCCGGCACAGTGGACGCCGTTCGGGCGCTCATCCACACGAACTTCTGCGGGGAGCTCAGGATCCCGCGCTCGGAGCGCACGTTCAGCGACTAGGCCGGATCACGGCGACCGAGCCGGGTTCGGCGATCAGGCTCCCGGGGCCCATGCCTTCCGGAACAACACGAACCTCACGAACAGCCAGACGACGATCGCGCCCAGCGTGATGAACCAGATAGGCCACGGGTTGGCGCGGAAGATGTAGAGCAGGGGGATGACCGTGCTCGTCCACAGGCCGCCGCCCATGAACGGCTCATGGAGCAGCTGCTTGTAGCCGAACGCGTCGGGCGCCCGTGTCTCGAGCTTCGGGTCGGCGACCCGGAGCAGCAGGATGCCGGTCGCCGTCACACCGGTCGACTGGCCGAACTCCGCTATGCCCCGCTCGAACCATGCATCAGGCAGCATGCGCCGCGCCAGCCACATCACACACCAGACATTCCACCCAAGACCGACCAGCATGAGAACGGTGAACGGGATGATGTGCGCGACGATCGTTTCGATCCGGAGCGTGGCGAGCGCCGCGACCACGAGGTAGTCGAGCGCGAGGCCCTGGAGCCGCTGCATCAGCCCGCGGTCGATGACATCGTGGCGGTCCGCCCGGTCGAAGAGCTTCTGGACGATGACCCCGCCGAGCATCGCGAGCGGGAAGAGGGGGAAGCTCCCGAGGATCGCGTTCTTCGGGTCGGTGAGCCAGAGCGTCTCGAGTCCCGCGAGTCCCTTCTTGAAGACGAAGCCGATGAGGATGGCGGCGGCGACGACTGCGAGGTGGATGGTGAGCGTCTCGACCGACTCGGTCCGGAAGGTCAGAAGCCCCGCGGGCTCCCGTTCGGTCTTGGGGACGACGCCGTCCCCGAACGCAGACTCGGTGCCCGCCTCGGCCGCCCGGCAGTGTCTCCTGCGTGCGGCCCAGTTGATGAGCGCCATGCCGATGACGACACCGCTGACGACTCCCACCGTTGCCGATCCCAACGCGAGATCCGCTCCTGCGGTCCAGCCCTTCTCCGCGAAGACCGGGGCCAGGCCTGCGGCCGTTCCATGGCCTCCTTCGAAACCCACCGGGATGATGGCCCCGAACATCGGCGGGAGGTCGAAGAGCCTGGTCAGGATGAGAAGCGTCACGCCGAGTCCCACCGCGTACTGACCCCACGCCACGACCTGTCCGTATGCGAGCTGCGGTCCGGCGATGTTCCAGACCTTCCTGATGGGAGGGATGACCGCACCGAGGAAGAGCGTCGCGAAGACGATGTTGATGAGGAAGCCGGGAAGCTTGCTCCATCCGGTCGTCGCTGCCTCGAGGAACGAGGCGTCGGGCGCGTACCGCTGGATGAGCTGGATCGCCACGAGACCGATGATGCCGCCGATGACGGAGGCGGGGAGAAGCAACCGCTGGCACCACTTGACCCTGAACCGGATGAGCTGTCCGGCGAGAACCAGGAGGCTCAGAATGCAGAAGGACAGGACAACGCGTTCGATGATGGGCCTCCTTGCTAGCGCAGCAGCGTCAGCTTGCGTGTGAGTCTCGTATCCTCGTACTCGAACGAGCAGAAGTAGATGCCGGACGAGGCGCCTTCGCCGAGTTCGTCCTTTCCGTCCCAGCTCACACGGTGCCGTCCGTACGCGAGGCGCTCTGATGCGATCTCCCTGACGAGTTTCCCCGCCACGTCGTAGATCCGGACGGTGACCTCACCCGCGGTCTCCGGGAGCGCGAGTTCGAAGTTGGCCGTGCCAGTGGTCGGGTTCGGCATCGCATGCGAGATCGAGAGTGGGAGACTCCCGGGAACCGTCACGTGCACGTGGCCACCGGGTATCGTCGTCTCGCTCCCCGTCACGCGGACGAGCACGAGGCGGTATCTGAGATCATCTCCCGCCACGACCTCCTCATCCAGGACCGAGCCTGTGAGCGTGGGCGCGTGAGCTCCGGCGCCGACGGGTTCGAACGTTCCGTCTTCCGATGTTGCGCGCTCGACGCGGATGGAGGCCAGCGCCTCGACCGTGTCCAGCGTCCAGCTCACCGACACCGCGAGCGGATCGACGAGTGTGGCGGCGAACGCTCCGTTGTAGGGCGCCGCCTGAGTTGCCGACACGGCGTACTCCATGTTGTCCGCCGTGAACCACGGTGCGGTATTGACGACGACGAGGACGACCGAAGAGAGCGTGTCCCAGTCCGCGATCTCGAGAGCGGCGTCGCCCGTTCCGTCGAGAGCGAGCTCGGTCTCCGTCGCCACGATGCCGGACCCGTCCAGCGTCAACAGGGCGGCGCGATTGGGGATCAGGGACGGGAATGGACCGTCGTAGGCGACCTCGATCGACTCACAGATGTCGTCCGGGTTGTCGAACGCTATGTAGTTCGCTCCGAGGTGGTCGGGCAGCACGCCGGTGCTCACGCTCGCATCGACGACCGGGTAGCTCGAGGTCGTCCAGGTCACGGCGACGTCTGGCCACGCGGCACCCTCTTCGTAGTGTGCGCCGTCATCTCGGGACCCGATGAACCAGTTCCAGACGGCGAACTCGAGGAACTCGTCCTCGAGGCTCGTTCCGAGAGCGCCGAGTCGGAACTCGAGCGCATCGACCGAGTCCGTCCCTCCCTCCATGTCGTACCAGAGCGTGGGGACGATCTCGCGGCCGTGCCGCTGGGCGAGGAAGAAGTTCCACACGGCTGAGCCGTACATCGCGGTTCCCTGGTATTCGAGAGAACGGTACGGGTAACCGAGATAGTACTGGAGGAACTGATGGTAGTCGTTGAGGCCGTCGTAGACCTGGTCCTCCGCCCAGACGGCCGAACACTCCATGTACCATGTGTCTTCGTAGACGTCGTGCGCGAACTGACAAGCATGATTGAACTCGTGGGCGACCGTCACGCGCATCGGAACCGTCGGGTCGGCGTAGCCGAAGCCCTCATAGTCGTTGTCGATGACGAGGTAGCTTGAGGAGTCCGGCTCGGGTCCGCCGGGCTGAAGATAGGTCGGCGTCGTGTAGCCGTAGTAGGAGAGGTTCAGCTCGATGACGTAGCAGTCGTAGAGTCCGTTGCCACCGACGTCGCCCCCGGGATCGTTCTCGTCGCTTGGTGGGGGACGGAAGCCGAGAGAGTCCACCTCAATGCTCCAGGACCGCTCGAGCGCGAGGGCGACGGCGTCGAGATAGCTGGTGTCCGGCCATCCGAGGATGGCGTTCTGCCCGGTCGTGTCGTAGTGGATACGGAAGTGCTCGGTGTCCATCGAGGCCTGGAGGACGGGTCGAGTCCGCGCGGCTTCGTATGCGGCACGCGTCTCCGGCGAGAGCAGCTCCGGATGCTCGAGCGCCGCGTGCATCTCGAGCGCCCACGGTGTCCCGCAGCGTTCGGGTCGGCCGGGACCGGCGGACTGAGCGCGACACGGCTGCTGGATGCAGGCGAGCAGCATGACCGACAGGGCGAGGACGAGAACGGTCCTGCTTCTCCCGTATCTGCTGGAGGAGCAGTTTAATGGGGCTCCTTGTGCGAATGTGAAGTTGCCTCAGACTAGCGAGAGCCGGGGTTTCGCGCAACCATGTTTCGCCTGGCGCAACGAGAACGCCCCGAGACCGTAAGGTCCCGGGGCGCTGTGAGTCTCTGCGGGCCTGTTCGACAGGCCGTACCTTCGCAGCTAGCGGATGAGCATCATCTTCTGGGCTCTGCGCTCACGATCGACCGTGAGTACGCAGAAGTACTGGCCGGAGGCCGCCAGCGAGCCTGAGTCCGTGCGTCCGTCCCACGCGCATGTGTGACGGCCGGCACCGACGGTTCGATCGACGAGTCGGGTCACGACGCGTCCGGCCGCGTCGTAGATCACGAGCGTCGCGTGTGCACCGTCGTACGGCGCGGTGAACTCGAGCGTCGCGGTCGCGCGCACCGGGTTGGGGAAGACGGGCGCGAACGAGACGCCGGGCGCGCTGCCGAGCGTCACCATGATCGTTCCGGGCTCGACGACGTCGGTCTCGCCCTGATGATCGGTCGCGACAAGCCGGTACCAGAGCATGTCGCCCGGGCGGACGTCTGTGTCGAGGTAGAGACCGAAGGGTGAGGGAGCGAGCGGTTCGCTGTTGAGTGCCGTGAACTCCCCATCCGATGAGGTCGCGCGCATCAGATCGAGCGACACCACGTCCGCCGGATCGGCGAGGCTCCAACGGAGCATGACCTCGTCGGTGTCGTACTCCACACCGTAGAAGATGCCGGCTACCGGTGACGCCCGGTCGACGCTGAACGTGTAGATCATGCCATCGGTGCTCTCCGAGGTGTTCATGACGACGAGACACGCGCGTGACAACGTATCCCACTCATCGACCGTCGTGTTCCCGTCGCCCCAGGGATTGAGCACGATCTTCCCGAGTTCCACGGTCGTACCGCCCGAAGCCTGACTGCACACACTGGCGACATTCGCCGTCGTGCTTGTCAGCGGACCGTCGTAGCTCAACTCGAGCTGGTCCTGGATGCCGCCGTGGTTGTTCAGGTGAATGTAGTTGCATCCCCAGTTGTTCGGACGGACCGCGGCGGACGGAGCGTCGTTGATGACGGGGTAGCTGTCGATCGTCCTCTGGATCGAGACCTGCGTCCACGCGCTGCCCTCCTCGTAGTGGAGACCGTCGTCGCGGACGCCCGTGAACCAGTTCCACGTGGCGAACTCGGCGTACTCCTCGGCAAGCGACGAGGCGTGGTCGCCCAGTTCGACGTCCATCACCAGGAGTTCGTCGGTCGAGCCTTCGAGGGCGTACCACATCGCCGGGACGATACCGGCGCCGTAGCGTTCGGAGAGGAAGATGTTCCACACGCACGAGCCGTACCACTTCATCCCCGTGCCGTCCTGCTCGTCGATCGACAGATAGGGGTGGCCGAGGAAGTAATTGAGGTAGCCTCTGTACATGTTGACGGCGTCCTCGATCTGCTCCTGAGCCCAGACCGACGTGCACTCCATGTACCACGGCTCCACATTGACGTCGTGAGCGAACTGGCACGCATGACAGAACTCGTGGATGGCGGTCTGACGCATGATGGTCGTCGGACTCCAGCCGAACCCGAGATAGTCCTTGTCCATGACGATGTAGCCCGTGGCGTCGCCGGCGGGTCCTCCGTTGGCGTAGTATGTCGCCTGGCAGTAGCCGAGCAGACCGCCGGAGAGGTTCTGGATGTAGACGTCGTAGTGCGCGCTCCCGCCGCCACCATCCGGGTCGCTGCCGTCGCTCGGCGGCTGCCGGAACCCGAGCGTGTCGACCTCCATGTCCCACGCGAACTCGAGAGCGGCCGCGACCGCGTCGCGGAACGATGTGTCGGGCCATCCGGAGATCATGTGCGTGCCGGTCGTGTCGTAGTGGATGCGGAAGTGTTCGGTGTCGTAGGTGTCGGTACACGTCGGTCTGGCGCGCATCTCATCGATGCGCTCGACGACGGCCGCGGGGAGACTCCGAAGCGCGTTGTCGACCTCGAGCGCGATGGGGGTGCCGCATGGCTCAGGGTAGTCGGTCCGGTAGACCTCGGGGAGCATCTCCGGCATGTAGAGCATGTATGCCTTGAGGAGGATCATCTCATCGTGAGATATCTCGCCGAGCGCGTACGCGTCCTCGATGTTCATCCGCGCCGTGCGGCCGTCGCCCGGACGCCCGGCCGCTGAGACGCCGGGGAACAGCATCAGGCCGATCAGCGCGGCCAGAAGCCCCATGGCAAGCGCGAGAAACAGCGATCTCAGGGCTCTCATATGTATACCCCCGTGGCGAAGTGCATGGCAGGGCGCGCACTGAGGGCCCTTTCGGGCCCGCGCGCCGGTCTATCTGACTGGAAATGCAATGGTTGTGCCAGCGAAGGGGCAGACTCTCGGCTTGTCGCCGGGATAGCGGAACGGTAGAATCCCCCCGAGCATTCAACTCGACTGCTGCGGAGGAGGGGCCTTTGCCCGAAAGCGAACGCGTGAAGCTCTTCGACACGTGGGCGGAGCACTACGACGACTCGGTCGGCGAGTGGTCGAAGCAGTTTCCGTTCGAGGGATACGAGGACGTGCTCGGCGAGATCGAACGGCTCTCGCATCCTGCGAGCGGACTCTCCGTTCTCGATCTCGGTATCGGCACCGGGAGGTTGGCGGAGCGGTTCGTGAAGGCCGGTTGCGCGGTCTGGGGGATGGACTTCTCACCGATGATGCTGGCAAAGGTCCACCGGAAGCTCCCACAGGTGGAGCTCATCAAGGCCGACCTGCTGGGCCACTGGCCGCTCCCGACAGGCAGGACGTTCAATCGTATCGTCTCCGCCTACACGTTCCACGAGTTCGATCTCGACTCCAAGGTTCGGCTCCTCAGCCGACTCGCCGGTGACCACCTCACGACCGGCGGTCGTATCGTCGTCGGCGATATCTCGTTCCCGAGCGAGTACGTCAGGGACTCGGCCGCTGAGAAGTGGGCGGACTCCTGGGATGACGACGAGTACTACTGGGCGTCCGATGAGGCCCGCGAGGCGCTCCATCACGCCGGCCTGGATTCCTACTACCATCAGGTGTCCATCTGCGGCGGTGTGTATGTCATCGAACCGAGATAGCGGCTCTCCGGCCGCCGGGGCCGGGCCGCGTCTTCTGATGGGTGTCAAGGTCTACCTGCGCCGTATGGAGCGCGGTGATCTCCCGCACGTCTACAGGTGGCTCTCGGACCCGGAGCTCTGCGGGTTGATCGGGCACGGCGGGGCGGGCTCAATGGGGGAGATAGAGGCCTGGTTTGACCGGGCATCGGCGGACCCGGCGCGTCGCTGGTATGCGATCGTCACAAGCGAGGGCGACCGCGTCATCGGCGAGGCCGGACTTCTCCGTCTTGACGAGAACTGGCGCACGACCGACATGAGCATCATCATCGGTGAACGTGACGAGTGGCGGAAGGGGTACGGCTCCGAGGTTGGACGGATACTCCTGGACTTCGCGTTCAACTACTGCGGGGTGCATCGTGTGGCCGTTGGCGTCGTCGGGTTCCACGAGCCGGCGCTGCGGTTCTGGGAGAAGATCGGTTTCCGCCGCGAAGGTGTGCAGCGTGACGGATACCTTCACGATGGCGCGTTCCACGACTTCGTGATGATGTCCGTTCTCGAAGACGAGTGGCGCGCTCAGCAGGGGGAGAGGTAGCCGCGGCCGAATCGGGCGAGCGACTCGCCTCTTGGGAGCAACACCGTCACACAATGAAGAACGGCCGGGAACACTCCCGGCCGTCCGTTGTCTTCGGTACAGCTTGCGATGCGTCATGGCTCTGACGCGCGAACGCGTCATGGCACAGACGCGCCACCGCAGACTACATCCCCGTGGCCTCCTCAACTTCCTCGACCACTTCGTCCACGGCCTCGCCGGCCTCGTCCAGAGCACCCTCGACAGCCTCACCGGCATCGTCGATCGCGCCCTCAACTGCCTCACCGGCCTCCTCGACCATCTCTCCGGCGTCATCCATCGCGCCTTCGATCGCCGTCTCCGCCTCGGTCTGCTGCTCGCCTGAGCAACCGGCGAAGAGCATGGTCGCGAGGGCGGCGATGAGGATCATTGCAACCCATCTCCTCATGATCTGCCTCCTGTCGGCTCCCTCCGTTTCGGCGTCCGCGCGACGCCATTGCATCTCTCCGGGGCAGACTACACCGGAGCACCGAATCGGGCAAGGGCATTCTGAAGGGGCCACGATGGGCCACAGAAGCCAGGGAATGGCATGAACATTGCATTCATGTACATCCGGTGAGAAGTATCCCGGTGCGATGCGGCCGGGAAGGCCCTATCGTGCGCGCATGTGGGGGACGTTATGGATCGCGAGAACATCTTCGAGGCGATGCTGGACAACCTCTCGGACGGTGTCTATTGCACCGATCTTGACAGGACCGTCACATATTGGAACCGCACAGCTGAGCGGCTGACCGGCTACACGTGTGATGAAATGGTCGGGCGCCAGTGCCGCGACGGGCTGCTGGTCCATGTCAATGACGACGGTGTGACGGTCTGCGATTCGATGTGCCCCATGATCGACGCGGCGGCGACAGGCAAAGAGCAGACCGCCGAGCTCTATCTTCACCACAAGGATGGACACCGTATCCCCGTGGTCGTGAAGGTCGCCCCGGTCTGGAGTGATGGTCCGGACAGCGAGGTCGTCGGCATCATCCAGGTCTTCAGTGACAACTCGCCGACCCTGGCGGCGCGCGAGCGGATCAAGCACCTCGAGGATCTGGCGCTCATCGACGAGCTGACCAGGCTGCCGAACAGACGGTTCGTTGTTCGGGAACTGACGAGCCGCATCATGGAGATGTCGCGTGTCGGCGAGCCGTTCGGTGTGCTCTTCGCCGACATCGACGACTTCAAGAGCGTCAACGACTCCCACGGCCATGAGACCGGGGATGAGGTTCTTCGTGTCGTCGGTCGCACGCTCCTGCACAACTGCCGTCCTCTCGATGCCATCGGTCGGTGGGGAGGCGAGGAGTTCGTTGCGGTCATCAGAGAGGTCGATCGCGGGCAGCTCCGCATCATTGGTGAGCGACTTCGCGCGCTCGTATCGAGTTCGAAGGTCCGCCGGAACGGAGCCCAGGTCGGCGTGACCATCTCTGTCGGCGGGACGACGGCACGTCCCGGCGACTCACCCGAGTCGCTGCTCGAACGCGCCGACCAGATGCTCTACCGCAGCAAGCAGGGCGGCCGCAACAAGGTCACCATCTTCGAAGGCTGACACACCTGAGTCAGAGCACGTACCCCGCGCAAGGAGTCCGTTCCTCTTCCGGCTTCCATCTGGAGAACCGGCACGCTATGCTCGTCGTGCTCACACGCAGACGTTCATGGTGAACCGGAGGGTCCAGATGCTCGCATTCCAGAGGTCACACGCCGCCGCTGTGGCGGCGGTTCTCATTCTTATGACCGTCTCGCTGCCCGTGATGGCGGGCGAGGTCGATGACGACGCCTCGGTCGAGGCGGTGGTCCGCGAGGTGTTCGGGCTGAAGCACGTCACGTTCGGCGGGCGTCTCTTCTGCGACTGGATGGAGTGGGGGAGCGTGGATTCGTCGCTGGAGACCGCGCTTGGAGAGGACGCATTCGTCGGGGGCACCGAGTTCCGGACCGCGCGGGTGCAGATGGCAGGTGAGGTCTCGGACCGGATCGGGTTCTTCATCGACTACGACTTCTCGGGTGGTGACGCGAAGTTCAAGGACGCGTACATGGAGTACCGGAAGATCGCGCACCTCGGCAACATCCGCGTCGGTCACATCCGGGAGCCGTTCGGTCTCGAGGGACTCACGAGCAGCAAGTACACGACCTTCATGGAGCCTGCTCTGACATCGGCCTTCTACCCGTGGAGGAATACGGGGCTTATGCTCCACAACACCGTGGCCGACGACATCGTTACGTGGCAGGCCGGTGTCTTCCGTGATGCAGACGCGGTCGGTGCGGGGAGTGGTGAGGAGGAGTTCTCCTACACGGCACGGGTCGCGACCGTCGCATGGCGTACCGAGGGCGGCAGGCGGATAGTCCATCTCGGTGCTGCGTACAGCCACCGGAATCCGGGTGACGGGGTCGCCCGGTTCAAATCGACGGCCGAGAACCACCTCGGCCCCGTACTCGCAGACAGCGGCGAGCTCCAGGCTCACGGAGTGTCGCTTCTCGGACTCGAGGTCGCGGCAGGGTTCGGGCCGGTGCTGCTCCAGGGGGAGTATGTCAAGGCGTCGGTCGACCGCATTGAGCAGACATCCTGGCTTGGCGACCCGGTCCGCGGCGGCAGCTCCGTCGACTTCTCCGGCTACTACGTCCAGGCGAGCTGGATGATCACGGGCGAGACACACCCATTCTCCAAGGGCGCGCCCGCGCGCATCAAGCCGGTCCGTCCGCTGGGCGATGGTGGTCGGGGCGCGTTCGAACTGGCCGTGCGCTTCTCGGGCCTGGATCTCACCGACACGAGCGCGTACATCGAGGGTGGCGAACTCTCGAACACGACGGTCGGCCTGAACTGGTACACGTCGGCGAACAGCCGGATCATGCTCAACTATGTGATTTCCAGCTACGTGGGACCGGATGTGGAAGAACGGGGAGAGGGCGTTGAGGGCAGTACATCGGCACTCTTGACAAGATTCCAGATAGATTTCTAGGCGCAGGGAACCTGAGTGAATCGCTCCGCATCAAAACTGGTTGCGGGGCAGCGAGGTGTCACTCCCGCGAAACCGGGGGTTCAGAAAAGTCACAAGACTAACGAGAGCTCCACGACGGTTTCGACGCCAGACTGACCCAAGACAGGCCCTCCCGAAAGGGAGGGCCTGTTGCATGTAGGTTCTATCGCCTGGCGAAGCGGGAGATACTCGAGGGACCGATCGCCGGAGTCACTTGGGGCGTGCCGCGCTAGCGGTACATCGACTTGATGCGACCCCACGACGACCGGTGGACCGGTGAGCCGCAGGCGTCGCAGCCTTCGCCATAGCATCCGACGAGGAGCCCGGCGGCGTTGTTCGCGGCAAGACATGGCGAATCCGCGCAGAGGTCGTAGTTCAGATCGAACATGCCGCAGAAGTTCGGGTCGCTCTCCATGTTGTGCCTGAGCGGAAGCTGACTTGCGATGGCACCTACCCAGTTGCCGCCCGGGTTCCCGTACAGGTCGCACGTGGTGAGCGTCACGCTGCTGCCCGGAACGAGCGCCACCGCCTCGCCGCTCTCGCTGAACGCGATGATGCACTGCGTGATATCGACGTCCGCGTTGTCGCCGACCGCAACACCTGCACCCGATGTGCGTCCGGTGGATAGCCCGTTCGACACCATCGTGCATCCGAAGATCGTCTGCGTTGACTCCGATTCCTCGATCGCGACCGCTCCGCCGTAGCCGCCGGAAGCGTTCCCTGCAAACGCGCAGTTGGTCGGGCCGAAGTTGCAGTCCTCGAACGTCACGCCTCCGCCCGCGCCCGTCGCCTCGTTCTCCGCGAAGCCTGTGCCCGTGAGGCTCCCGCCGAGGACCTCCTCGAAGAGCGCTCCCGCACCCGAGGTTGCCGAATTCTGCGTGAACCCGCACCCGTCGATGATCCCGCCCATGTTGCCCCAGGCGTAGAAGCCTCCGCCGAAGTCCGCCGAGTTGCCCGTGAAGGAACACCAGCGGAAGGTATCATCGCAGTCGGTGTCGCTGCATGCGCCGCCGCCGCAGTACTCGGACGTGTTTCCGGTGAAGCTGCAGCTGGTCACCGTCACGCTGGTCCCGTTCCAGCAGTAGAGTCCGCCGCCGTAGGCGTCGTTCCCTGCAGCGTCGTTCTCCGTGAAGGTGCAGCCGTTGATGGTGGTCGTGGATGTGTGGTAGACGGACATGCCGCCGCCCCAGCGTGCCTCATTGCCGGTGAAGGTGCAGCCCTCGACGTCGCCGTCGGTGTAGTTGAGACAGAGCCCGCCGGCGCTGTTGGTGGCGTCATTGTCGGTGAAGTCGCACTCCAGGATGTCCGGTGTGCCTTTCCGCCACCAGACGCCGCCGCCCTCGATGGTTGCCGAGTTCCCACTGAACAGGCAGTTTCGGATCGTGACATCGGAGCTGTCGATGCGCGCGCCGCCTCCGAAGTCGGCGAGGCCTCCGGTGATCGTGAGACCTTCGATGGCGACACCGGTCGCGCCGAACACGACCAGGACATGGTTCTGGCCGCCGCCGTTGATGGTGACGCACGCCTCCTCACCGGTCTCGCTCTTGAGCGTGACGTCGTCGACCTGGAAGAAGATGAGCGTCTCGTAGTACGTCCCGCACTCGACGATGACGGTATCACCCGGCGAGGCGTTCCAGACACCGAGTTGGATGGTCGGCTGGTCGTCGGGGACGTGGATGATGGCCGCCGGCGCGTGGGAGGTGAAGAGGGCCGGGAGCAGCAGCGCGAGCAGAACAAGCGTCAGCCGGGATCGTGTGCGCATGGTCTGACTCCGGTCGCAGGGTACAGGTGCACGCAACGAGTGAATGCTGGTCAAGTATACTTGTGAACCCCGGCGATGTCAATGTCGCCGGGGTTCGGGAATGCCTGCATATCGGGAATGCCTTGTACCTGGAGCGGAGAGTGCCGTCGCGTTTGCGGCTCAATGGCTGCCCTGGCGGTAGAGCGCCTTGATGCCGCCCCAGGTGCGCGTCTCGACCGGCGAACTACAGTCTCCGCACCCGCCGGGCCCGAAGGCGCCGACGTCGATGCCCCAGGAGTTGTTCGCCGCGATACACGGGGAATTGTCGCAGAGCGTGTAGATGCCGTTCCATGGGTCGCAGTAGAGAGGGTGGACGAACATGTTGTTCGTGTGGCCGCCCTGGAGGCTGTCTCCACCGGCGTTGCCGAAGACCACGGTCATGTGCGTGTTGAGCGTTCCGGAGCCATCCCACTGGATCGGTCCGTCGCCGGTGCCGTGGGAGATGATCGATGCGTCGATCTCGCTCTCGCCACCGCTCGAGACACAAATCTGCCAGCTGTTGTTGCCGACGAACGTGCAGTCGAAGTAGGTGTTCCACGAGGAGCCGCTGTGCACGGCTCCACCAACACCGTCGGTGGTGTTGTCGACGAAGAGACATCCGGTCACGTACAGCTCTGAGTTGGTGCTGGTGAGCGCGCCGCCCATCTGCCCGGCGCTGTTCCCCCGGAAGATGCAGTCGGTGATGTCTGAGTGGGATTGGTAGAAGTGCATGCCGCCACCGCCCTGCGTCGGCGAGGAGCAGTCCTCAATGATGCAGTTCTCGAAGGTCGGGGAGCACTGCATCACGAGAACGCCGCCGCCCGAGGCCCAGTCGTACTGGCCGTTGCGGATCGTGAATCCGATGACGAAGGCGTCGTTCTCGTACTCGTCGAATACGAACGCGCGGTCCAGGTTCTCCGCGTCGATGATCGTCACGTCGGGTCCGCCGGACGAGATGAGCACGATGTCGTCTCCGCCGAAGTCGAGATTCCGGTTCATGAAGCCGTCGTACGTCCCGGGCATCACGAGGACCGTGTCGCCGTCTGCGGCGATGTTGAGCCCGTTCTGGATGGACGGGATACCAGAGACCTCGTCGACGAAGTGGACGGTGGCCGAGACAGCGGGGGCGAGGACGGCGAGCACGAGGAGCAACGCGACGCAACAGCGCATGATAGGCCTCCGGATGGATGACATTGCACAACGAGTTGTCTGTGGGTCAGTGTACCGAAGGATGATTCGCCAGTCAATGAGTCGCGGGCATGCATGCTGCGGTGAGGGCGGCGGAACTATCGCGACGGCACGCGCATCCGCACGGAGGTCTCGTAGTCCTCGTAGTGGATGTACTCGCCGTGGAGCCAGAGGACGTCGGGGCCGTCCTCGGTGTCGCCTCGCGGCACGATCGGGCGGATGTTGTCCGCGGCTGAGTTGCACGTGACCGGCTGGTGGTTCCAGGTCGCGCCGCCGTCCTCGGTCCGCCAGCGCTGGATTTCGAAGACGCCGTCGACGGGACGGGAGAGGTAGACGATGGTCGGGTCGCTGTGGTCGAGCGCGATGCCGCCAGAGTACCAGAGCTCCGCGCGGACGGTGTGCTTCTCCGGGTCCGCGTCGACCGTCCAGCCGCCGGCCTCGCAGATCTCATGATCGTCCCACGCTACGCCGTTCCAGCGCGCGTACCGGTAGCGATGGTCGGTGATCTCGGGGAAGTTCGTGTAGGCGATGACCGGTCGATCGTAGGCATCGAGCGCGACGTCCCACACCCAGGCGCGGACGCTGTCGGCGCGCGCGTCGTACACGCGGTCAGCATCGCGAGGGAAGAGCGGGAGATCCTCGATGTCGCGTAGGTGTGTTCCGTCGGCGCGAAAGAACGCACCGCGCTCGTAGAAGCAGTAGTACAGGCTGTTGGTCGGGTCATGCCGCGGGTGACCGTCAGTGAACGCGAAATGGATGCGCGCGTAACCGTCGCCCACACACTTCATGTACGGGCGCACACCCTCGCTGTAGATGAGGTTCGCCGCCTTCTCCCAGGTCTCGCCTTCGTCGTCGGAGAAGGAGATGGCCGGTCGGCCGTCACCACCGCGCCAGAACAGATACGTCCGCCCGCACTCGCCCTCGTCGGCGAGTGTGACGACGTTCGGATAGGTCCAGGCCCAGCGTCCGCCGGTGTTGGTCTGGAGCATCTGTTCGTCGTGCCAGTAGGCGATGTGTTCGGGGAACCGGCTTGTCCGGTAGCGGAGTCCCGGGACAGCCCCGGGGCTGCTCACGCCGCCGTGAGGGGAGTAGTACGTCTTGATGCGACCGTCGCTGAGGAGCTGGAAGACCGGGTTGTCGTGGTCGTCGCGCTCAAGCCGCTCGTGCACATTCGCCGTCGTCAGTTCGCCGCTGTCATGATCGTACATCGCGACGATGACGCTCCCGTCGCCCGAGACCCAACCCGTGTAGGTCCGGCGGTGCTCACCGATGTGGGTTACGGCCTTCGGATCCTGGCACCAGTTCCACGCGCCGGTGTCGGCGAGCGCGGGGAAGGTGGAGCCCGCATGGCAGTCCTGAGACGCCGCCGAGAGCGCGGGAAGCGCGAGGATGATCGCCAGGGCGCAGGCGAGGAGGATCGCGATGAAGGGTGCGCGAGAAGGTATCATGTGGAGACGCTAGCACCGGGTGAGTGCCGCGTCAAGCGGGGTACACGCCCGGCCCTGCTGGAAGAGTGGCCGCGCCCGCCGTCCTTGCTATCGCGTCGTTCGTGTGGTATCCTAGCCATGCCGCTGAGTGGGCGACACTCGGCGGTCCCACCTACTCATTACTATAGATGGAGAAGAAGAAGTTCGATCTCGTGTGCCCGGCGTGGCCGGGAGGAGGAGCGAACGATGAGACTGGCGACTGCGACAGCGGCCGTCGTGTTTGCGCTGCTCATCTGCGTGAGCGCGGTGGCGGACATACCGGAGGTCATCAGCTACCAGGGCGTGCTCAATGACGACGCCGGCGTGCCGGTGGCCGACGACACCTACTCGATCACATTCCGGCTCTACGATGTCGAGACAGGTGGGAGCGCTCTCTGGGAGGAGACGCAGTCGGTCTCGGTTCTGGGGGGCATCTTCAACGTGTACCTTGGTGATCTCGTCTCGCTGACGGGTCTGGACTTCCTCAATCCGTACTGGCTGGGGATCGACGTCGAGGGAGAGGGCGAACTCATTCCGAGAACCAGGTGGACGACCGTTCCGTACGCCGGACACGCGGGGTTCGCGGACACGTGTCTGGAGGGAGACGAGGACTGGGTCATTGACGGTGACGACATCCATCACTCGCCCGGCAACGTCGGCGTTGGCGTTGCCCCTGTCAACGGTCGGTTCGAGGTCGGGACCGTCGGCAGCACGGCGGGCTACTTCACGAACGCCGCCCGTGGCGACACGGTCACGCTCCGTGCGCAGAACGCGCTCGGCACTGCCGGAGCATTCTACTCGTGCGTCGACCCGTACCCCGTGCCGGAGCCGCCCTCCGCCGTCTACGGGCGCGGCGCCTGCGGCGCGCGCGGCGGTCACTTCTACTCGACCTCCGGCGAGGCGCTCTACGCACACACAAGCGGGACCACGACGGCGCTTCTCGCCGAGGCGACCGGGTCCGGCTACGCGGCGCAGTTCCTTGGCGCGTCCGGCATCCAGGTCCAGTACCGAGCCGACATCGGGAGCTTCCGAATGTTCGGCGGGTCGTCGCCGGGTTACGTTCTTACCTCGGATGCGGACGGCGTGGGGACGTGGCAGCCGGCGGCCGGGTCGGATGCCGACTGGACCGTCAACGGACTCGATATGTACTCGCTCCCGACCGGCCACGTCGGTATCGGGGACTCGACCCCGGACGCCAAGCTCGACATCGCCACCGGTGATCTGTACGAAGCACTCGTCGTCGAACACAGCGGCTCCCCGCTGCGCGTCGTCAACATCGAGCGCACATCGGTACCGGTGGCCGGCAATGATCTGCTCCAGATCGCAGCGCCGCTCGAGGCGCCGGACGGGATCCAGTTCATCGAGTGTGAACGCGGGGGATCACCCGTGTTCTACGTGATGGGCGATGGTCAAGTCGTTGGCACATCGGGGGCGCTGTTCAACGAACTCGTCGAGATCGACGACGGACAGCTCTCGGTCGATTACTACGGAGACCGTGTCGCCGAGATATCGACGGTCTACACCGCGAACGGCGCGCACATCCTGCACGTGGAGGCCCCTGACACCGGGGAGACCGATGACGGCATAGCCGTGTACGGTCAGTACGAGCAGGCACTGGACTACGGCATCGGCGGCAAGTTCGAGGGCGGCTACATCGGAGCGTGGGGTGTGTCGAACAACATCGGCGGATCGCTCGAGCACATCGGTGTCAGGGCGCACGCGACCGGAGGCGGCACATACAACTACGGCATCTACGCTTCCGCGAGCAGCGCCACCGCGTACGCTGGCTACTTCTCCGGCAATGTGGATGTCACCGGCACGCTGACGGCCGACACGAAGATGTTCAAGATCGACCACCCGCTCGACCCGGCCAACAAGTATCTGATGCACGCCTGCGTCGAGAGCGATGAGATGAAGAACGTCTACGACGGTGTGGTCGTGCTCGATGGTCGGGGAGAGGCTCGGGTGACGCTGCCCGATTGGTTCGAAGCACTCAACGGTGAGTTCCGCTATCAGCTCACGTGCATCGGTGCACACGCTCCCGTCTACGTCGCCGAGGAGATCGGCGGCGGCAGTTTCGCGATCGCGGGCGGAGACCCGGGAATGAAGGTCTCGTGGCAGGTCACCGGTGTGCGGCGCGACCCCTACTCGCTTGCGCACCGTGCCGATATCGTGCAGGACAAGCCGGCAACTGAGGTCGGGACCTACCGCCATCCGGAGCTCTACGGGATGCCCGAGACGGCCGGCGTGGCGTACCGCGAGGAGCGGGGAGTTGCCATGCAGGAAGGGCTCAGCACCAGGGGGTCAGCGGCCGACCTCACGACGGAAGATGGAGACTAGAGAGCGCCGTAGACCTCGACACTAAGTGAGCGCCAGTCTTGTCACATGGTACAAGTTATGCTATAATTGGCCTGGGTTCATGAAACGACCTGATACTACAATGACAGCAGACCGACCATCACGCACCAGTTCCGCGGGAGGAACAATGCACTGGTCCAGATTGCCCTTTGTCCTGATGCTCGTCCTGGCAGTCGCCCTGCCGGCGCTCGCAGACGATCCGATCGGCGAGGACTTCGGCGACGCGCCGGACCCGCCGTACCCGACCTACGCCGCAAGCATGGGGGCGTTCCACCCGTTCACGACCCAGTTCAAGATGGGCGCGCTCATCGACGGCGAGCAGGACGGACAGCCGCACCCGGCCGCCCTCGGTGACGACAACATGACGACCGACGACGAGGACGGTGTGTCGTGGGGCAGCCTCGCTCCGGGGACCGTGGGTTCGATCGGGATCGACCTCACCAACTCGGCCACAGGCGGCTACATCGACGCATGGGTCGACTTCGGCTACGACGGCAGCTGGATCGAGCCCGGCGACCAGATCCTGACGAGCCAGTGGGTCCCGGCGGGAACCTATGGCACGTTCAACTTCCCGGTCCCCGGTACCGCGGTGCCGGGCATCACCTTCGCGCGCGTCCGCCTGAGTTCGACCGGCGGGCTTGCACCGACCAGCTGGGCGATCGACGGCGAGGTCGAGGATCACACCGTGCTCATCAGCAACGCCGTGGAGGAGTGGAAGTGGGAACAGATGCCGGACCTCACGACGACAGGCATCGATGTCAACTGCTCCGAGCCGTTCATCCTGGCCGACGACTTCCTCTGTGAGGAGCCCGGGCGCCTGACCCGCATCGAGATCTGGGGCTCGTGGCGCGACGACTTCATGCCGTTCGGGACCGACCCCGGAGCCATCGACTTCTTCCTGAGCATCCACGAGGACATCCCCGCGTCCGAGAGCCCGACCGGCTATAGCATGCCGGGCGAGCTTCTCTGGATGCACACGTACCCCGCGTGGACCTTCGACTTCGGGATCTACGCCGGCGACATCATCGAGGGCTGGATGGATCCGCCGGACGGCTACATCATGCCCGGCGACTGGACCTGTTGGCGGTACGTCTTCAACATCGGTCCCGCAGAGGCCTTCCACCAGGTCGGCACGCCGGACTCGGCCGTCGTCTACTGGCTTGATGTCCAGGCGCTTCCGCACGATCAGGGCGCGTACTTCGGATGGAAGACATCGACCAACCATTGGAACGACGACGCGGTCTGGGGCATGGGAGTCGAGCCGTTCATGGGGCCGTGGGAGGAACTCGTTTACCCGCCGCAGCACGAGTGGGCGGGTCAGTCGATCGACCTGGCCTTCCGCCTGCGGATGGAATATGGCACGGACGTTCCGGACGAGACCGTGCCGCGCCGTCACTCGCTCCGCCAGAACAACCCGAACCCGTTCAACCCGAAGACGACGATCGCCTATGACGTGCCTGCCGGTGGCGCCCGGGTGACCATCGAGGTCTTCGATGTGAACGGCCGCCTGGTGACAACGCTGATCGACGGACACGAGCCCGAGGGCGCACGCACGGTCACGTGGGACGGCACGGACATCAACGGTGACCAGATGGCGACCGGCGTCTACTTCTACCGCATGACCGCGGGAGAGGCGGAGTCGATGAGGAAGATGCTGCTGCTCAAGTAGTGCGCGGGCGGCAGAGAAGCACTACACGCAATCGAGCGGGGAGGGCCCGGCAATGTCAGTTGCCGGGCCTTCTGATGTTATGAGGGGGTATTCATACCTCTTGCCGAAACGGTACTTCTGTGGTACAATCCAGCCAAACGACCATCATGAGCTGATAATGGAATGACAGCCGTTGACAGGAGATGGAGAGGCGGGAGGGGTCTCTCCGTGACCGATCGATGTGCGCCGCCGGAGGAGGGGCCGTTCGCGGTCTTGTGCGGCGCGACAACCACCACCATCGATTCCGCGGGAGGAACGATGCACTGGTCCAGACTTCTGATGGTGACCCTGCTCGTCGTCGCGCTCGCCGTACCGGCGTCGGCGACGTTCAAGTGGGCGCAGGGCCCGGACTACAACGACACGGGCATCAATGTGGAGTGCTGCGACAACGGCGACGAGCCGTATGTTCTCGCTGACGACTTCCTGTGCACGGACATGGGTCCGCTGACGCAGATCTGCATCTGGGGTTCGTGGGCGCACGACGAGCCGCCCTTCATGAACGCCACGAACGTTGGCTTCACCCTGAGCATCCACGCCGACATCCCGGCCGACCAGAACCCGAACGGCTGGTACAGCATGCCGGGCGAGTGTCTGTGGTACCACGAGTTCC
>JAPEKQ010000015.1 GCA_029990205.1 bacterium | reverse complement strand
GGCGGCCGCTTCCCCCGGCGGACACCCCACCCCGCCGGCGCGCGCGGACGGTGCCCCCCCGATGCGACTCCAGATGCGATGAGACTTCAGGTGCAGATAGAGAACGCCTTAGCGGCGCTGCCCTCTCAGGTACTTGTAGGCCTTGCCCTCACACTCGATGATGTCGCCGTCCACGAGAGCCCGGACCTCTTCGAGCGGTTCGCCGGCCACGCGCGCGGAGCCCTTGATGGCCCTGAGCAGCGGAGGCGAACCATCGCTGGTCCCGGCGAACTCCAGGAGCGTCTCGGTGAGTTCAGCGGCGTAGTCGGTCCCGACACCGATCTCGATAACGGACAGACCCGGGTTCTCGATCGGAATGTTCCTGTGTGCCGCGATGACGCCCTCAGGAAGGACCCGGCGGAGGTAGCCCTTCACGCGAATCTCCTTCTTGAGGAGCGGCTTGGTGAACGCGCCGGTCCACGCCTGACGCCGGTGGATGCCGATCGCCACGAACCCCATCACCACGCCGAGCACGCCGAGGACAGACTGGTAGACCTGGCGGCCAACGCTGCCGAACGACTTCGCGAGCGCGGCCTCCGCACGGTTCGGCTTCGCCGTCTCGCTCGCAGACGCGTTCTCGACGATGCCGCCGAGGAATGCGCCCGAGCTCTCCTGCTCGGTGGTCGGCATCGGGTCGGCGACCATCAGATCTTCCTCTCCGCCAACCTCGATAGCACTCATGTCAACTGGCTCGTCGACCTGCGCAACCGCGACGGACTGCCCGATGACGTCGCCCATGAGATCATCGAAGACACCGGGAAGCTTCCCGCTCGACGCGGCGTGGCGGTACGTACCGCCGCTCGCCGTCGAAAGCTGTGTCAGCAGCTCGCCCTCGACCTTCTCGGCCTTGCCGAGACCGACCGTATAGACGGGAATCCCCGCCTCGGCGAAGAGTCCGCCAAGTTCGCGGAGCCGCCGCTTGCTCTGGCCGTAGATGGCGTCGTACCTGGAGTAGTCCGTGTAGACCGGGATGAGCTTGCCGTCGGTCAGGAGGATCACGTAGGCGGAACCCTCAATGGCCTCCGTCCTGCCGGAGAGCGCGCGAGAGAAGACCTTCTCCCGCTCCTGCCAGACCATATCCAGACCACGAGTGATGTCGGTGCGGTCCGCGGTGAACGGGAGGTTCATCGAGGCACAGAGCGCCTTGCGCTCGGCCTGAGAACCGACCGTCACTGGATAACTGGCCATCGCCGCGAACGGCTCCTCGCCGTACCCGAACACGCTCACTCTGTCGCCCTGGTTGAGCGAGCCGACGAACTGCTCGATCGCCTCGAGCGTCGCGACTCCCCTGCTCCCGTACTGCATCGTCCCCGTGCAATCGACGAGCAGCACATAGTCGGAGCCGCTCGGCGCTGCTGAGGCGCCCTGCGGCACGATTGCCGTAAGCACGCACGCGGCAAACAGCGCTGCGCTCAGGCGAAATGACATCCCCGTTCTCATCGCTAGTCCTCCTGGAGAACCGTGTCGTGGCGAGCGACGTCCCAGCGGGTGGGCCCAATCGGGCACACGAGACACCCGCATCCAGGAATCTCGCCATTATATTGATGCTCAATCAGTGGTGCTTCCTCGTCCTACAAGCATGTGAGCATGAACTATGTCTGAAGGACGCACCAGTGAGGGCATTCGGGAGGGTTCTTCAGCGGGACGCGACGGTCTTCAACGTGAGGAGATGCACGGTCACCGCGACCGCCACCACGGTGAGCACAAGGCGCGGGAGCCAGCTGTCGAGCGCGAGGAAGGAACTGATCGCGATGCTGCCCCAGAGGATGACGATCGCGACGACCTTCGTGGTCCGTGTTATCCCCCGCCGCTCGCGGTAGTCGCGGATGGTGGGACCGAACCAGCGGTGGTTCATCAGCCAGATGTAGAAGCGGTCGGAGCTCCGGGCGAAGCATGCCGCTGCCAGCAGCAGGAACGGTGTCGTCGGGAGCACGGGCACGACGACGCCGACAGCGCCGATGGCAACGCAGAGGATGCCGGCGGCGGTCAGGGCGCGTCGTGCGGTGAGAGACAGCGGTGGCCTGTCCGGAGGGCGCGCTGCCACGTGATCGTCGGTGTGTCTCATATCGTCTCTACTGTAGCGGACTCCCCCCTACCGCACAACGGGATGTCGCGGTACAATGGTCGGCGCGCGCGATTCCCCGTCACGAAGGAGCCATGATGCGACCGAAGCTGAAGTTCCTCGACCAGGCACTCATCGAACGGATCGTCAGTGAGGCGCTCGACCTGCTTGCGACGCTCGGCCTGGAGGTGCAGAACGGCAACGCCGCGGCGCTCCTCGGCGATCACGGCGCTGGTGTCGACATCGCGAAGGGACGGGTGACGCTGCCGGAGTCCCTGGTGCTCGACGCCGTGAAGAAGGCGCCGTCCGGATTCGAGCTCTTCGACGTTCTCGGGAACCGGACCCACGACCTCTCCGGAGACAACGTGCACTTCACGCCGGGCTCCTCGGGCATCTCGGTGCTCGACTCCGAAACGGGCACAATGCGTACGCCGGTGACCGGCGACTTCGTCCGCTTCACGAAGCTCACGAGTCGGCTCCCGCACATCGACGCGGCGAGCACGGCGTTCATCTGCTCGGACGTGCCGGAGCAGATCCAGGACAGCTATCGGCTCTTCCTCTGTCTGCTGTACGGCGAGAAGCCCGTTGTCACGGGCGCGTTCACGATCGAATCGTACCGGCTGATGCGCGACCTCCAGATCGCCGTGCGCGGTTCCGCCGACGCGCTCGCGATGAAGCCCCTGACGATCTTCTCGGTCTGCCCCACAGCTCCTCTGAAGTGGAGCGACGTGACCGCACAGAACCTGCTGGACTGCGCGGCCGATTCCGTTCCCGTCGAGTTCATCTCGATGCCGCTGACGGGGTTCATGGGACCGGTCACGCTCGTCGGGAGCCTGGTGCAGCACACGGCCGAGACGCTCTCGGGCGTTGTCCTCAGCCAGCTCGCCAACCCCGGGACGCCGGTTCTCTACGGCGGCTCGCCGGCGGCCTTCGACATGCGGTACGAGACGACACCGATGGGAGCGGTGGAGACACAGATGATCGACTGCGCCTACAGCGAGATCGGCAAGCATCTCGGGATGCCGACACAGGCGTACATCGGACTCTCGGATTCGAAGGCGCTCGACGCCCAGGCGGGCCTCGAGACCTCGATGGGTGCGACGCTCGCCGCGCTCGCGGGGATCAACAGCATCTCCGGTCCGGGTATGCTGGACTTCGAATCATGCATCAGCTGCGAGAAGCTCGTCGTCGACCACGAGATCTGCGCGATGGCGAAGCGGATGGAGCAGGGCATCGAGCCGAAGGACGACTTCCCGGCGCGCCCCCACTTCGAGGAGATGCTCGAGGAGGGCCATCTGCTCATCTCGGATCACACGCGCAAGCACCTGCGGAGTGAGCACTACTTCCCGGGTCCCGTCATCGAGCGCGCGAATCTCTCGCGCTGGCGCGAGGAAGGTTCAACCACGCTGGACGAGCGCGCGCGGACCGAGGTGTCGCGACACCTCAGCGAATACGAGCCATCGCGTCTGAATGAGGACGCCAGGCGCGAGCTGACCAGACTGATGACGACCGAGGCGGCGCGCTACGGGATGGATGAGCTCCCGGCCCGGGATGGCGACTGACACCCTCTACGCACGGAGCCATCGAGATGAACTGGCGCGGTGACATCCACATCGACCATGTCACGCCACCGGAGGCCAACATCCTCCGAGCGCTTGGCGTGCCGAACGGTCATGCCGTCAACAGCCGGACCCGCGACGCCGTCGCCGCCGGACTCGAGGAACTCCGGACCATAGCCGAGCCGAGCGGCGTCTTCGCGAGCGTCGACCGGAGCCATTTCGCAGACATCTACGAAGGTGATGGGGACAACGCGGTCCCGTCCCCGCTCGCTGAGATCTTCCCCAGAGCGGACGAGCTTGCGCTCTTCGCGGTCACGCTGGGGACGCCGGTCTCGGAACGGATCGCTGCGCTCTTCACGTCGCGCGAGTACGCCCTTGGCGCCGCGCTCGACGCCGCGGCATCCGAGGCCGCCGAGCTGACCGCGACGCACGTCACGGATACAGTGCTCGCCAAGCTCCGCCACGCCGGGAGGGCAACCGCCGAGACCCGCGCGCTCGAGTACAGCCCGGGCTACTGCGGATGGAGCCTCACGGGACAGCGAGCCCTCTTCGCCGCGCTCGAACCCGGGAGGATCGGCATCACGCTAACCAATAGCTGCTTGATGGAACCGGTCAAGTCTGTCTCCGGTGTCGTTGTCATCGGACCGGCCGGCATCCACGATTTCAACGACGACTACGGTTTCTGCACCGATTGCGCGACGCACGACTGCCGCGACCGCATCCGGCGCATCAGCGAACTCAACACATGAGTCGATGCAACGCCGGGACGAACCCGAGGTCTGAGCGCATCCGAAGGAGACACCGATGAGCATTCTTGAGACGATCGCATCCCACCTCGAGCGCGGCGAGCACGACGAGGTCCGCGCGCTGACCGAGACCGCGCTTGCGGAATCGATCGACGCCGCGACCGTCCTGGACGAAGGCCTCATCGCGGGGATGCAGGTCGTCGGCGAGCAGTTCCGGAAGCACGAGATCTTCCTCCCCGACGTCCTCATGGCGGCGAAGGCCATGAACGCGGGACTCGAGATCCTCGAACCGCATCTGAGCGCTGCCGACATCAAGAGTCAGGGCAAGATCGTCATCGGTACGGTCAAGGGGGATCTCCACGACATCGGCAAGAACCTCGTCGGCATCATGCTCGCCGGCGCCGGGTTCGACGTCATCGACCTCGGCAAGGATGTGCCTCCCGAGAGGTTCGTGGACGCGGCGGCCGAATCGGACGCGAACGTCATCGGGATGTCGGCGCTGTTGACGACGACCATGCCGAGCATGAAGACGGTCGTCGATCTCGTGAAGTCGAGGGGCCTCGATGGCTCGGTGCGCACGGTGATCGGCGGGGCGCCGGTGACGGAGGAGTACGCGAACGAGATCGGCGCCGACGGCTACAGCTTCGACGCGGCGAACGCGGTCGAGTGTGTGAAGCGGCTGGTGGAAGGGTAGCGGGTTCAGCGGCGGAGCGGCGTGAGGCCACCGACGGAGGAAGCATGAGGTCACTACTCGCGCGGATCGAGAGCGGCCCCATAGTGATCGCGGACGGAGCCACCGGAAGCCTGCTCATCGAGCACGGGCTCGGACCCGGCGCGGCACCCGAGTCACTCAATCTCACTCGCCCCGGCGTGCTCGGCGAGATCGCCGCGCGATACGTCGAAGCCGGCGCGGAGATCGTCCACACGAACACCTTCGGCGCCTCACCGCTCAAGCTCGCCGGACACGGTCTTGATGCGCAGACCGAGGAGATCAACCACGCCGCGGTCCTGGCGGTGAGGGAGGCTGTGGAGACGCCGGTGCTGCGTGCGGCATGCGACGCGACCGGTGACATCTACATTTCGGGCTCGGTCGGGCCGACGGGCGGGACGCTCGTACCGTACGGAGATACGGAACCCGACGAGGTTCGCGAGGGCTACGAACGGCAGATCTCAGCGCTCGTCGCTGCCGGCGTCGACGCGCTCACCATCGAGACGATGATCGATCTCGCCGAGGCGAAGCTCGCTGTGCGGGCCGCCCGCAACGTCTCGGACAGCATCCCCATCATGGCGACGATGACGTTCGACATCCTCCCGCGCGGCGTCTACACGATCATGGGCAATGACGTGCGTACATCAGTTGAGGAGCTTCTGGACGCGGGCGCCAACGTGGTGGGGTCCAACTGCGGCAACGGCACCGAGAGCATGGTCACGATCGCGGAGGCGTTCCGGGCTGTGACCGACGCGCCGCTGCTCTTCCAGCCGAACGCCGGCCTCCCCCGCATCGAAGCCGGAGCCACCGTCTTCGACGAGACGCCCGAGCAGATGGCCGCCCGGGCGTCGCAGTTCGCTGACCTCGGTGTTGCCGTTCTCGGCGGATGCTGCGGGACCACTCCCGACCACATCCGCGCGCTCCGCGACACGCTTCACCCTTAGCCCACCGTCGATGGCCACCAGAGACCGCCCGGAACCGCTCGACTCGTGACTATTCGTCCAAAATGTGCTATAATAAGGTCTATGTATGAACTTCGTCGTCCCGGGCATCCGGGGCGTTCTGGTCGTTCACGGCACACCGGAGGAGCACCATGCACCGAACGCTCGCACCGGCCACACGCATCATCGTCCTGACACTCGCGACGCTGCTCATCGTCGCGGCCGTCGCCCACGCGCGCCCGACCTGGATGGACGGACGCGAAGCGGGCAACGACCCGCGTGCCATCCTGTGGGAGTCCAAGCAGGCCGCCTTCGAGCGCCTCCAGGAGCAGCTCGCCCTCCCGCCGACGGCGATCCGCGCGACGCAGGACGACTACGACGTCACGTGGTACGACATCGACATCGAGATCGACGAGGGACCGGAGACGGTCGCCGGAACCGTTCTCATGCGGGCGACGAGTCTGGTGGCCGGACTCGACGAGGTCATCCTCGATTTCTACGACAACATAACGGTCGACGCCATCACGTACAACGGCTCGTCCGCGTCGTACACGCACAACAACGACCTCATCACGGTGACGCTCAGCCCGGCCGCGGCCAGCGGTGAGGAGTTCGAGATCGCCGTGACGTATCACGGCGCCCCGGTCGATGACGCGCTCAACTTCGACACGCACGGAGGCGGCAACCCGATCATCTCGAGCCTCTCCGAGCCAATCGGCGCGAGGCAGTGGTGGCCGTGCAAGGACAGACCGGACGACAAGGCCGACTCGGCGCGAATCGCCCTGACGGTCGACGACGCGCTCGTCGCGGTCTCGAACGGGATGCTCGAGTCCGAGGTGGACAACGGGACGACGAAGACCTTCACCTGGTTCGAGGGCTACCCCATCACGACCTACCTCATCTCGGTCGCCATCTCCAACTACTCGAGCTGGACGGATACGTACACCTATGCCGGCGGCTCGATGCCGATCGAGAACTACGTCTACCCCGAGGACCTCTCGGACGCGCAGGAAGACCTCAACATCACCGCTGACGCCATCGCCGTGCTCGAGAACGCGTTCGGCCAGTACCCGTTCATCGAGGAGCGTTACGGCCACGCGGAGTTCCCGTGGGGCGGCGCGATGGAGCACCAGACCTGCACGAGCTACGGAGCCGTGCTCATCCGCGGCGACCACTACTACGACTGGATCCTCGTGCACGAGCTCGGTCACATGTGGTGGGGCGACTCGGTGACGTGCGGAACATGGGAGGACATCTGGCTCAACGAGGGTTTCGCGAGCTACTCCGAGGCGCTCTGGTTCGAGTACCAGGACGGCGAGACCGGCTACGACGACTACATTGAGTCGTACGACTACTACGGCTACTTCGACGGGCCGATCTACGACCCGGTCTCGACATTCAACCGCACGGTCTATGACAAGGGCGCGCTCGTCCTTCACATGCTCCGGCGGATCTTCGCGCTCGCCGACGGGACGCAGTACCACTACCCGATCGATGCGCTCGAGAGCGTGATCGCCACGTACGGCGCGACATACGCCTACAGCTCGGCCATCACACCCGAGCTTCAGGCCATCTGTGAAGCCGCCTACGGCGGCGACATGGACTGGTTCTTCGTCCCGTGGATCTACGGTGAGAACCGGCCCGAGTATGAGTACTCGTGGATCGCGACAAACCAGGGACCGCCGCACAGCCTGATGCTCCACATCGACCAGGTCCAGTCGAACGCCGGGCTCTTTACGATGCCGATCGACATCGAGATCCAGACGACGGCGGGTGACACGCTCGTGACCGTCTGGAACGACCAGTGGAGCCAGGACTTCTTCATCTCGACCGACGCACAGCCGACGGGCGTGAGCTTCGATCCGGGCAACTGGATCCTCAAGTACGTCTCGCAGGTCAGCCCGACCGGCGTCGAGGATGCCGTCTCATCGGTCGCGCTCCGCGCGCCGGTGAACCCGACGCGCGCCGACGCGGCGCTTGCCTACTCGGTCCCGTCCACCGGTCACGTTTCGCTCGTCGTCTACGATGTCACGGGGCGCGTCGTCGCAACGCTCGTCGATGGCGTTGTCACAGCCGGCGCACACAGCGCGAGCTGGGACGGGCGGACGACCGACGGGACGACGGCCGCATCGGGCGTCTACTTCGCCAGGCTCGAAACCACGCAGGGCTCGGCGGCGGAGAAGCTGGTGCTGATGAAGTAGCGGCGCAGTCATCTGAGCGGAGCCGAGTCTCCGAACAGAATCGAATCGAAGACGGGCGGCCCTGGTGGGCCGCCCGTTTCACATCGGAATCATCTGGAGCCGGAATACACGCACCGCCGGAGCACGTCTACCGTGCGAAGATCATCCGCATCCCGTCGAAGTCGAGCGTCCACGCATAGTCGCGCAGGAAGTTGTGCGAAATGAGACCGTCGATGATGAAACCGGCCATCCAGTAGCTGCCGGGAGGCTGACCGCCGTAGGATCCTACGAGGTCGTGACCGACAAGACTGCCGAGCCCGAGTTCCGCGATCTCGAATTCGCCCACAGCGAATCCTCCACCCCCGCCACCGATGACATCGTCACGCACCTCGACCTCGGGAATGGGGATGCTCGCGTACTCGAGCAGCTCCCGCGGCGCCGCGAAGGACGGGGTTCCGGCCAGTCCGGAGTCCACGTGGAACACGAGGTCGATGTAGCCATTGATACTTCCGTGCGCGAGCAGGAAGTGCGTGCTCGAGAGATAGAACGGCACGTCCTCGACGATCCGCTCCGTCTCACTCTCCCTGAACTCCTCGACCGCCGACGCCGAGCGCTCCCGCAGCACGAGCCGGTTCCCGGGGTAGTCCATCGTCGAGAGGAACTGCTTGAGAACGCCGACTCCCATGATCCCGCCGATGGTCCGTTCTGTCAGGCTGAGCGCCTTGGTGGGCAGCATCGAGACCGGGACATTGGAAAGCGTCACACCGCCAAGCGTGAGTGACTCCGCCACACCGAAACCGAGCTCGCCCTGCATCCCTCCGGCGAACATCGCCTGCATGGTCGCGACGGTCTCCATGCCCATATCTTCGGCGATCTCTGTGTCGAGAACGAACATGTCCGCCCCGGTGTCGATGATCACGAAGATGCTCCGTCCGTCGATCGTGACCTCCACCACCGGCAGTGGATCGCTGTCGAGGAATGGCACCTCGGCCAACGGTCCGTCGGCCCAGCTGACCTCATACGGTTCGTTCCCCTCCATGGCGCGCATGACATCCAGGTGCGGGATGGGCCTCCCGCCGAACATCTCATCCGGCAGCGCCGCGCCCAGCTCAAACGCGTTCGTCTGGTAGTGCGTCATCAGAACACCCACCGCCGCCCGGACGTTCTGAGGATCTCCGGCCACCGCCTCGGTGAACAGCTTCTCCGCCGACGCGTAGTCGCCCATGTAGTAGTCCAGCCGCGCAGCGAGGTGGATGGCGTCGAGCGGTCGCTCCTCGCCATCGAGCATGGATGACAGCAGCTCGCGGGACCGCTCGAAGTGACCGGCCTCGAACAGCCGTGTGGCATACTCCATCGCCGATTCGGTTCCGGGCTCGCTCTGCCAGGCTTCCTCCGCGTACCTCAGCCGCACGAGCAGGTCGCTCCGGTCGCCCCTGTCCTGCGGCATCCCCGGGGACTGTGCAGCCGCGGCCCCCGTCATGATGAGCACCGCCGCACACACGCCCACAAGCAGTTTCCGAGAGAACATCGTCGTCTCCTCTCCAGTACTCGTTCGATCACAGCGCGCCCCTCCTCCACCTCGCTCAGCCCTTGCATCCATGAGACAAGCGTATTACAATAATCGTTGAAATACAAATACGAATGCGAAGGGAACGTTCAGATGGCACCTCGGAAGCCCAAGACCATGTACATCCGCGCGCCACGGCAGATCCGCGCGCTCAGGACCCCTCTGAGACAGGAGATCGTCCACACGATGTCTCTGCTCGGATCGGCATCCGTCAAGGAGCTGGCATCTGCCCTGGGCAGGTCGCCCGCGTCGCTCTACTACCACGTGCACGAGCTCGAGGATGCGGGACTCATCAGGAAGAAGACGACGCGGCGGTCAGGAACGAAGGCGGAAACCATCTTCGAGACAGCGGCCGAGCGGATCCGGATCGACCGCACCAAGCGTTCGAAGGCGTTCGTGGAGGCGCTTGGTGATCTCCACAAGGCCGCGCTCAGCCAGGCGACGAGGGAGGTCACCGCGGCGGTCTCGGCAGGGAGCGGCCGTGGCAGTGAAGACGACTCGCTGATGCTCGTGCGACTCTCGGCTCGACTCTCGCGGCGGGACGCGAAGAAGGCGCAGCAGATGCTCAACGACCTCGCCGCGTTCATGGGCGACCACGACCGCCCCGATAGCGGCGAGACGTTCTCGTTCACCGCCGCGATGGCGAAGCTCGTGTAGCTGGAGTCGCATGGGGTACCTACAAAGCGAAGGGCCGCCCCGCTTGCGCGGGACGGCCCTCGTCGTTCTATCGGTCTGCGACCGAAAGGTCGCCGATTACGCCTCGATCTTCGTGACGTTCTCAGCCGCCGGACCCTTCTCACCAGCAACAACGTCGAACTGCACGCGGTCGCCCTCGTTCAGGGTCTTGAACTCGTCACCACCCGCAATCGCGGAGAAGTGCACGAAAACGTCCTTCGAACCATCTTCGAGCGAGATGAAACCAAAGCCCTTGCTGTCGTTGAACCACTTCACTGTTCCGGTCGTGCTCACTGTGTACTACCTTTCCTGGTCTCACCGAGAGAAGTCTTTCATTATCCCGGTGATCGTCTAGTCGGCGCCAGAGTTCTCCGGACTACCGACCCCGTTCAGTACGGGGCAGAATTGCCCCTGCAGGTAAGCTCCCATCACCGATCGCCGATTCTGTTCACCGTCTGCTCTCTACGTTCCCGGGGGCCTCATGGCTCCCCGGAAACGAAAACAAGGGACAGGCTTCCTGCGCCAAGTCCCTCGTAAGAGCTTTCGGATATGTCACCATAACCGACGTGGTCGCCTCTGCTGATTGAAAGCATAGTCGCGGATGCCGCCCCAGTCAAGCGCAATCGCGCGATTCGACACGATCTGGTCGGTACAGGAACCTGACTGAGGCGCGGTTCAGCGCGATACACCCCTAAATGCTGGCTATTCGGCGAGCTCCAGCAATCTGGCCGCCGCATGGTCGAAATCCGGGTCGAGCTCGACCGCGCGCCTGTATGCGGCCCTGGCGGCCTCAACGTCGCCCACGTGCTCCAACCCCTCCCCGAGCGAGTCCTGGGCGTTCGCGGACTGCGGAAAGACCTCGGTGTTGAGCGCGAACATCGCGATGCCCTCGGATGCGGAACCGCGTCTGAGTAGATCGTAGCCGAGATCGTTGAGCTGGTCCTCGGAGAAGTCGTAGCGCTCGGCCATCGTCTCGCTGATGCTGAAGTACGCATCGCGCGCGGCCTCGACGCCGTCAGTGTCGATCGCGTGCCGCATCACCGAAGCGATACTCACCTGCGCGGCGCGTCCGTAAACGACATCGAGGATGCCCTCGGCGATCCCGCCCACGTCCGTCATACCCAGGTTGTTGATCAGCACCACGCAGATGCCGTCCTCGGGAATCCGCCAGACCAGACTGTAGAACCCGTCGCCCTGGCCGGGGTGACGGATGACCTTGCGAGGTTCGCCGCGGGGCCCCACGGGCATATCGACGACGAACCACCCGAACCCGTACGGTCCGAGGCCCGCGGTGAACATCTGTTCGCGTGCGTCATCCGAAAGCACCGCGTCCGTGTAGAGCGAGCGGTCCCACCGGTAGAGATCGCCCGCCGTCGAGTACGCGCCGCCGGCGGAGCTTGCCAGGGTGGCCTCGACGAACTCGGCCTTCGAAAGGCCCTCGGCTCCGCGATCGTACCCGTCGGCGCGTCTGAGCATGATACGCCGTGAGTCATCCATCCCCGTATCGTCGAGTCCGATCGGGTCGGTGATGACATCTCGAAGGACATCGGCATACGGTGCGCCGTAGAGCTCCTCGACGACCGCGCCGAGAACGAGGTACGCGCCATTGTTGTAGGCGAACTGCGAGCCTGGCTCCCACTCCAGGTCGCCGCTGCAGTAGGCCGCCACAGCGTCCTTGAGCGGCATCCCGGTCCTGCCCTCTTCCTGGATCATCACCATCACGCCCCCCCGGTCGATGCCCGACGTGTGGTCGAGCAGCTGGCGGATGGTTACCTTCTCGCCCGTGTCCTTCCGGTACCACTCGAGAACGTCGGAGAGCTTCGCATCGAGATCGAGCCTCCCCGTGTCGACGAGACGCATAATGAGCGTCGCCGCGAACTGCTTCGAGAGAGAGCCGATGCGAAACCGGGTGTCCATCGCATTGGGAATGCCCCACTCGCGGTTGGCGAGACCGTATGCCTTCTCGATGATGACGCCGTCGGTGTCGGCGACGAGCATCACTCCGCTGAACTCGCCGAGGTTCGCGTACTCATTCACCAGCGACTCGACGTCACGCGCGATCTGTGCCCTGTCGATCTCAAGCCCCGCGCCCTCCGGATTCACCGTCCCCTCATCGACGACCGGCGCCTTCAGCCCGCGCAGCATCTCCACCGCGTTCGTGTTGCCCGGGTTGAGTTCGAGCGACCGCTCGTAGCTTGCCACAGCCTCCTCGGTGCGCCCCTGCGCCGCGAACCCCTCCCCCAGACTGTCGTATGCGTTCGCGTTCTCCGGGAACAGCATGGTGGCCACGCGGAACACCGCGACCGCCTCGTCGATGCGGCCATCGAGGAGAAACCGGTAGCCCGTGGAGTTGAAGCGGCGGGGCGAAACCTGCAAGTCATCCGGATGAAGCTCGCGCCACGCCTCGTACGCGGCAACCGCCCCGTCGAGGTCACCTGCGACCACCATCTCAAGCGGAACCCGTCCGCCATCCTCCATCTTCACTGCCCGCATCGGTTCGGCGGGGATGCGTCCGACCTCATCGGAGACGCCCATCAACAGCGCGGAGATGGAACCGTTGTCACCGCGCGCGACCGTGAGCTGCCCGGCACGTTCCCGACAGACAAACGTATCCGGAGCCGTGGAGTAGAATCGGAAGCCCGAGAGACCGGTGGCAGAGATCTGGAGTTCGTTCCCGTCACGCGAGACAGCGATGACCTCATCGCAACCGATGACATAACGACCCGCGAGTGAATCGAGCGCGGTGTCGTCCAGAGCGATGGCCTCCTGTGCCTCCTTCACGTATCCGGGCCACTCATACACCGTGGCAATACTGCGGAGGATCTCACGAACGAGATTCATGCCGTTCCGCCCGTTGGTCAACACGACCGCCCCGTAACCGCCCGTGCGATGCGACGTGTACCCCGCGACGAATCCGCGTGCGTCACCGATGTGGCTGAAGTGAGGTTCGCTGCTGTCGAACTCATGAAGGAATACACCGAGACCATAGTTCGGAGCCTCCTGCGAGGAGACCATTTGCTCGACGAGCTCCTGAGGGAGGATGCGGTTGCTGCGCCCGTGGAGCGACTTCTGGAGCTCGACGACGAACGCCGCGTAGTCGCCCGCTGTCGTGTAGAGACCGCCTGCAGCCGTGTGACCAACCCACTGCTTCCGATCCGGATACAGCGCACCGTCTCGGTCGTGACCGCTCGCGGCTCCCGGAAGGACGCCGGACTTCGGCGGGACGTCCAGCGTGCTGTGCGTCATTCCGAGCGGCTCGAACAGGCGGTCGGCCACGCTCTCGGCGTACGACGACCCGGTCGTCTCCTCGATGAGCAGACGCACTGCTGTGAACCCGCTGTTGGAGTACTGGAACGTCGTCCCCGGCACAACGTCGACCGCGGCCGGGTTCGTCGTCGCAGGACTCTCTCCGGCGAGAACCTGGAGGGTCGTAGGGAACGCGTCCGCCGAGTAGCTGTGCGGCGGGCTGAAGACGAAGCCGCCGGTGTGGTTGAGGAGCCGCCGGGGCGTCGCCTTGGCCTCGTGCGTGAACTCGTTCTCGGGGATCCGCCATCCGGTGAGCTGCGCGTCGATGTCGCCGTCAAGGTCGATCAGCCCTTCAGCAACGAGGGACAGCGCGGTCGCGGCCGTAATGGCCTTGGTCACCGAACCGACACAGAAGGTGGTCGACTCGGTCACGGGCTCTTGCGTCCCGGCATCCGCCACGCCGTAGCACGCGATCCACTTGACCTCGAAGTCCTTGATGACGGCGATGGAGACGCCCGGAACGCGATAGTGCTCCATTCGCTCGGCGAGCGTGTACGGCGCCTCGCCAACGACGGTGTTGAACTGGAGGAGATTCGTCTCGACGCCTTCGCGCTCTTCGTCGCTCGATTGCGCGCGACAGAGTCCGAGCGGAAGTACCGCGAACAGAAGACAGCACACGAGCAGTACGAGTCCGGATTCCCGCATCGAGCTCCTCCTTCAGGCGATCCCGCGTAACACTGACATCTCATCAAGCGGGGCACCTCGGTACGTGCCCAAGGTGCCCCGAGAAGACAATTCGGAGTCTACTCTCTTCGCCGCGCAGTTCCTACTTCAGAAGCACCATCTTGCGCCGCTCCTGCGTCTCACCCGCGGTCAGGCTGTAGAAGTAGATGCCCGACGCGGTCTCGCGACCCGCCTCATCCCGACCGTCCCAGACCGCCGCGTGGCTGCCGGCGGGGAACTCGCCGGACGCCAGCGTCGTGACGAGCCGGCCGGTGATGTCGAAGACGGAGAGCTCGACGTTCGCCGCGGTGGCCAGTGAGAACGCAACCGTGGTCGACGGATTGAAGGGGTTCGGCGCGTTCTGTTCGAGAATGAACGGACGACCCGCGAACTCATCCGACTCCTCAACACCCGTCGTCGCGTACATCGCCTCGACGAACTCGGGCCGGTCGATGAACGGGTTCCGGTTCCCCTGCATCGTGTAGATGGTGCCGTTGCGCTCGAGCTCCTTGCGACTCACAGGATCATCGAGGTGCCATTCGATCAGCATGTTGATGGCCCACGGCAGCAGGTCGGCGCCGTCGGTCATGTCGCTGCCGGGCCACGATCCGTCCTCGGTGTAGTAGCGCGCGGTCACGTAGAAGTAGCTCCGCGCGAAGTCACCCTTGTACTCGTCGATCGGCTCGAACACGACGCCGCCATACCCGGGATAGGTGCAGGTGCCGCGCTTGCTCCCGTTGAGCGACGTCCAGCTCGGCGAGTCCACCTCGCCGTACGGATAGGAACCGCGCTGGTTGTTCACGTAGTTGTCGGTCGGATAGACCATAAACAGGTCCGAGTACATCGGGGAGTACTCTCCCCCGTACCAGCTGCTCGGCCACGAGTGCTCACGGTTGTACCCGGTCCCCTCCACACCTCCGACACCGCCCTGATCGACGCCGAACGTGTACTCGTACGGAGGCGTACCGCCGGGGATGTCCGAGTACATGTCCCAGACCTTCCCGTTCGGCTTGTCGTCGGTGCTGTAGAACGCGGTCCACGTGTTCGTGTAGCCGATGGCCGTATGGTCGTCGATGATCAGATGCAGAGCGGCCCGGAGCGACGTGCCGACGAGCCCCATCGCGCTGTCGTAATAGCCGGCCGGGATGGTGATGTCGACGTAGTCGAACCCGTAGCTGACGTTGACCATCGCGTTCCCGTAGAGGTCCTCAACACCGTCGACGATCAGCGTGTAGTCGGTTGGTGACATCGAGGACACGGTGAGCTCGACCTGGTCGTGATGCGACACGAGGCGCACGGCTGCGCTGACGGTCAGTCCTGAGATCGTGTAATTGCCGACCGTCTCCGCCGTCGTCTCGTCGACGTCTTCGCTGAAGGTCACGAGAACCGTCGTCTCGTCGCTCGCGAACACCTGTGAGAGTTCGGGCGCGATGGCGTCACCGGTCCAGACGATATCGGAAGCGTCACGCGGCTCGAGCTTGAACGAGCCCTCGCGGTACATGAGCGGGCAGGTGATCTCATAGACGGACCCGAGCGTCGGCGACGACGCGTAGCCGAAGTCGTCGACCAGCCCCGCGCCCGTCCCGTCATTGATCTCCCACTCCCCGTCACCAAGCGTCGTGTTCGTGCACTCGGCATCGTCGACCGTCACGAGCACGCCCTCGTAGTTCTCCGACGAGAGCAAGGCTGTCGAGACCGGTGTGGCCGCCGGCATTACCGCGGCGGTCGATGCGCTGATGACATCGGCACCGACCAGGAACGTGTTGCCCGTGTTCTCTCCGTCGCTCTCCGTGATGGTCCCCCTGATGGTGACCGTATCACCGACATCGGGCCCCGTGACGACGCTCCGTGCCCACATTCCGCTCCTGGCTCCGGTCCCGTCCTGAATGGTGAAGTAGCCGGCGTACTGCGCGGTCACGACACCGGAGGTGATGGCATCGAAGCCGTTGTAAGGCGACGAGGTACCCGTGCCCTGGATCTGGGCGATGGTGAGGGTGTACGGGAGCGCGTAGCTCTCGATGTCCGAGACGCTCGTGCCGGGCAGATCGTTCGTCGCCTCGACCTTGTAATAGACGGTCGTGCCGGCGGATTGCGAGGGGATCGGCGTGTCGGTCTCGTAGGTGTCGCCGGAGACGAGCGACATCGTGATCTCGCTGGTCAGCGAGAGCGGGTTGATGCCCCAGAAGAGCGAGACCGAAGTGATGGCCGCGGTGTCCGAGACATCCGCTGCAACATCGACCGTCTCGCCGGGCAGCGGCGCCGCGGGATCCGTGACGATGTTCTCGATCGTCGGACCGGGCTCCTGCATGAGCGTTTCATGGGTTCCCGGTGACCCGTCGGTCGGGTACGAGACGGATGTCGCCGTCCACTCTGTCTCCACGTACGAGGTGCTCGGAACCAGGATGTCCTCGTTCCGGACGTAGTCCTCATTCTCGAAGTGCGTCCCCGTCACAACAGCGTAGTCGACGATGACCGAACTGGCGTTGAGGAGCTTCGCCCCGTCCCCCACCTTCCCGTTCCACAGACTGTTATTGCTCGACCACGCTTCCTGCGGGAAGTCGACGGGGAATGCGATCACCGTCGTCGCGTCGCCGCAGACGAGCGCCTCCCCCGACGCGATGGTCCCGGAAAGCGGCCATGTGAAGATGTCGCCGGAGTTGCCGACGGCAACCAGCGACCAGCCGGTGAGGTCGACGCTGCTCGGACCCGCGTTGTAGATCTCGATGAAGCGGTCGGTGAGATAGTTCTGATGCGGGTCGCACATCTCGGAGATAAGGACGGCGGTCTGTGCGCGCGCGGGCGCGTACCCGGCGGCCAGAACGATGATCGCCAACAGAGCGACGATCGACATCCGGGCCGCGACTCCCGTGGCCGGAACGGTGCTTCCCCTCATCTTCTGCCCCTTTCGATGTGGTGCTCAGACGCACGGATACCCGTCGGGCCCCGCACGCGTGTGATTCGCGTCGCTCGAGGTCTATCGAGCGGGCTTGTACACCCGCTAACCTCTATTATACCACAGATTTAGGCGATTCAGGCAGGATATCGACAGGGAGCGCCGCCCGTGGCATGGGCGGCGCCGCAGTGATTCGCCTCGAAATGGGCTCTGACGCCTATTCCCCGAGCTTCTCCACGACGATGGTGCACTTGGTGATGAGCGCCGCAAGCGCCCCAACCGCCGCCCACACCGGCAGGATCATGGCACCGACCACCCCCGCGGTCAGGGGGATCTCAATGAGCGTGTTGCCTTCCGAGCTCCTGATCGTGACGCGGCGGATGTTGCCCTCCCGGACGAGCTGCTTGATGGTCTCGACGACCTTCTCGCCGGTGACCTCGAACTCCTCGATGCGGACTCTGTCGTCGGCCATTGGGTTCTCTCCCTCGATGATGCCCGGTTGTCCACGTTCGACCTACTGATACGCAAGAATGACGAGAAGAAGCGCCAGGAGGAGCAGCCACGTCGCCGCTGCCCGAATCGTCGCGCGCTTTGCCTGCTTCGCCTCCCACCATCTCCGCGGACGTACACCCTGCGCGACGAACGCCGCGACGCCCGCGAGATTGATGCAGATGACGTTGACAGCCACGAGCAGGGACGCACGACCCGCAAGGAACGGCTCGCCGCTTCCAAGGAGCAGCCCGCACGTGACGACCGGAGGGAGGAGCGCGACCGCGACCATGACACCGGTGAGCGCGCGCGGTCTGCCCGCCGTGAACGCGAGCGCGCCGGCGGCGCCCGCGCAGAGCGCGAGAACGACGTCCGAGTAGCTCACGATCGTCCGCTCCGCGATCGCGGGGACGGTCGGATCGACCTCGAGGATCCACCCCGCGATGAGTGAGAACAGAAGCGCAAGCCCCACACCCACTCCGAGCGTGCGAAGCGCCTTCCCCATCATGTGACCGTCGCCGAGACTCGTCCCGACCGAAAGCGCCGCGTTCGGCCCGTAGAGCGGCGCGATGACCATCGCGCCGATGATGACGGCAACGCTGTCCTTGAGAAGGCCGACGGATGCGACCACGGCGGAGAGAGCGATCAGAATGAAGAACGTCGGACCGATCGCTGCTCCGTCTGCAGCATCTTCATGGAGCTCCTCACGACTGACCCGCCACCGGGTCCCGAACCCGACGGAGACCTGGTCCGCGGGCGCCGGGTCGATGGGGGGTTCGACATGCGGCACGGACGCCTCGACGGGCACGAGCACCATGCGCAGCTTCGGACAGGCGATGCACGTTGACTCGATGCTGTCCATGAGCGGCTCCGTGTCCTCCGCGGCGAGAACGACGTGGAATACCGCGCCTGAGTCCGACGCCTCGAGCTGCCACGTGCTCACGGAACCGTGGGCATCGAGAAGCTCCGCTACGCGCGTCTCGTACTCGGACGCGACGGCGATCTCAAGAAGACGGAGTGCCATAGCGAACTCCTCACCTTCCTCGACAGCGCAGCCACGCTTTGCCGCCGGGACAGGTCGTGTTGTAGCTGCACTTGCCGCACTGCGTGGACATGAACAGCGCGAAGTGACTCAGCACGAGCAGCAGGTAGAGTGGGACCAGATACCAGTTCGTCCGGAACACCCAGTAGATCGGGAAGACGATGAGGATGACAACCATCGTTTCGCCGGCCACGGCGTTGCGTTGGAAGAACCTCTCATCGAAGACACGTTTCGGATAGAGAACACCCGACAGGGCATTCCCCAGATACACGCCGCACAGAGCCGGGCAGTATCTCCCTCGATAGGGACAGCCGACACAGCATCCCGCCTGGAAGACGTTGGTAATGAGATAGAGCGCGACGAAGATGACGGCGAGGTAGACACCGTGACTCGCGAGGAGGATGATCGTCCCGACGAACACGACCAGAAACGGGATCATCGACAGCGCGTAGAGCCACTTGTCACTCCTCGTCCACTCGTACGTCATCCGTTCCACCGTCACCTCCGCATCCGGACATGTCGTTTCGCCGAACCGCTAGTACACACCGGGCACGAGACGCTTGGTGCGCGAGCAGTACGCATCGTAGGGCGCACCGAGGGCCTTGCGCAGGATGCGTTCTTCGATCACGATGCGAACGATGAACGCCGCGGTGACCGGGAGCACGAGCGCCGCCAGGCTCAGCCAGTTGGCCGAGGCGACACCGAGACCGAGGAACACCAGAAGCAGCCCGGCGTACGACGGATGGCGGATGTGCTTGTAGACGCCGGTGTCGACCACATGGTGGTCTGTCTGAATCGCGACCTCGACCGTGAAGAACCTCCCGAGCGTGCGGATGGCCGTCCACCGCACGACCAGCCCGACGACCGTGAACACGAGAGCCGTCAGTTCGAGGGCGAAGGCGGACGCATGGATGACGGCGGCGGCTACCCACTGGAGGGCGACGGCAATACTGACGCTCGCCCCGATCACGACCCAGAGAAACCCATTCGACCCGATGTATCGTGCGGAGACGGCGCGCGTGCCGGCCCGCCTGAACACGGTCAGCGCGATCTCCGAGACCGGGAACACGACGACAACGATCAACAGGATGGCGCGCTGCACAGCTAGCCAACTTTCCTGATCTGCCCCGGCAACCGAAGCAGGAGTACCGCGAGCGCGACCGCCACGGGGAGTATCAGCGTAGTCGGGGCCATCCGCCCCTTGATCACCGCTATCACGATGTAGCCGACGACACCGACCGCGAGCGAGCTCAACACCGTTCGAAACGGCGTCCCGCCGAACACTGTTCCGCACTCCGAGCACGCGTAGGTGCTCCACGGCATCGCCAGGAGAAGCCACTTCGGGGAGATGCGGGCCCCGCATGTCAGACACTTGATCAGCATGCCGCGACTCCGTGTCCTCGTCGAGAACCAAGCGCTCACGTTTGACCGGCCGCGCCGAGACGGCCGGCTTCTAGTCGTAGTCCTTGCGCAGCCGCTCGTCGACCATGGTCGGCTCCAGGAGCGGCTTCCACCGCTCGGCCTTCCACGTCCCGAGGGTCGTGTGCAGCTTGAGATACTTCTCGGGAATCGGATGCGTACCGATCACGACCTTCACGCCGAGGCGCGCCTCGAGGAGTCTCTTGAACGTGTCGATATTGGGACACGGCGGGTAACCCACGAGCATTCCGGTCGCGAGATGGATGACCTCCGCGCCGTTGGCGACCATCTCGTCACCGCAGTACTCGACATTGCCACCGGGGCAACCGTCGCAGGTCGCGTAGCCGACCAGTTCGACGTCTTCATCGCCGCCGTAGATGCTGAAGGCGCCCTCGCGCTCCTTGAGCGCGCGGAAGCACTTGCCGCCGGCGCAGCGGTGATATCGGTCGCAGATGATGATACCGATCTTCGTATTACGGGACATCTTCCCTCCACTGTCTTCATCGGAGCGCACCGACGCGACATGTCGCGTGGACTACCCAGCCTTCGGTGCGAACCGTTTGGCGGCCGCCGCGAGGCTCTCCGTCAGCCACGCCGCGAACTCATGTCCGTCGCCCGATCGAAGCAGCTGTTCCGGACATGCACGGACAAGCCTGCGACCCGCCTGCACGCGGATGGTGCTGGGCGAGCCGGTACCACTCTTGTCGCCGAGGCTGAAGCAGACCGAAATGTCCACGGGAGCGATCTGAACCACGGCCTCGTTCCACCGGAGCAGAGCCTTGCTCCCCTTGCCGGCCGTCTTCTCGACCTGGACATTCCAGCCGGAGTCTCTCGCGACCTTCGTGGCAACGCCGACCGCGGGTCTGAGAAATCCGGCTGCGTGCTTCCGCTCGGTGACCTTGAGACGACGCTGCTTCTCCCTCTGGGCCTGCGCGAACGCCGCCCGCCGGTCCTTCTTGCGACGGGCGGAGTTCATATCCCCTTTGGGATTGCCATCGAATCCTCGACTCATCTCCTCCCTCACTTCTCTGTGCGCTTCCCCTCAGACTACGAGGTCTCGTTGATCAGGTCCACGACGATACGGTAGGCCGCGCCGACCGCCGGGAAGCAGACCTTCTCAGCGATGTCGGTGTTCATGATCGCCTCGCGCCCCTCTGGTGTGCTCAGGTCCACGCCCGTCAGCCCGCGGCAGGTGTAGTCACCCATCTCGGCCTCGAAACGACGGCGGAACTCCTGCGGGACATCCAGCTGAGCCATCGCCTCCTCCATCGATTCGGCCTTGCCCTGCTTGAGCGCAATGACCATCACGGCACCGGCGACGGCGCCGCAGACGGCTCCGGAGTTCCCGATGCCGCCGGCGAACCCGAACGCGATGTGAGGGATGATGTCCTTGTCGATCTCGATCTCGAATTCCTCGCACACGGCGAGAAGAACGGCCTCCGCTCAGACATAGCCGCTCGCCATATACTCCATCGCCTTGTTCTGATCCATGCCTCCTCCTCTCGCTGAGCAACGGACTAGAAGTAGTACCGCACCCCGATACCGCCACTGATGTCGAAATCCGTGTCGGGCACAAGGTTGATGATCGGCGCCAGCTCCAGGAAGAAGTCGAAGCGGCGGTCCTCGGTCAGGTAGTCCAGACCGACCGGTATGCGGACGCCCAGCTTCGAACTGTCTCCGTCGTGCAGGAGAACGCGCCCGCCGATACCGAAGTAGAACGGAAGAGCGCCGCGCACGTCGACCTCGAGATCGTAGCGGTGCCAGAGGTAGTCCCCGTGGACGTAGATCCAACCCTCGGACCCGAGCGACCAGCCCGCCGCCACATCGAACGCCGTCCGGCTGCCCGACCACACCTTGCAGCTGAGCCCCGTCGGCTCACCCGCCATGAGCCCCGCTCCCATGTCTCCCGCAACGGCCGTCGTCGCGAGCGCGAGAGTGATCAACACTGCTGCTGCGATCGTCGCACGCATGCGCATGCCCTTTCTCGACTCACCGACTGCGAATCCGGCTGCCCCGAGCAACCGCGGGACTCGTGCGCCGGGTCCACGTCGGCTCTCCCCTCCTACTTCATCCCGAGCTTCTTGCCGGCGGCCAGCAGACGGATCGCTTCCGCGATGCGTCGGTCCCGCGTCTCGTCGCGCTTCGCGGAATCGATCCAGCCGATGTACGCGCGGCGGTACGACGGCGCGAGCGTCTCGAAGAACTGCCACGCCTTCTTGTTGGTCTTGAGCGCCCGCTCCAGGTACTTCGGGAGTCTGGTCGCCGAAGGCCGGGGCGCGTCGCCGCTTCGCCCCGTCGGGGCGCGGTCCAGACCCGCCTGCGTCAACAGCCCTTGGCTCTTCATGTCCGTGTACCTGCGACGATTCGCGGTCGACCAATTGCTCTTCGCCTTCCGCGGTGTGAACTTCTGCACGTAGCGGTCGTCGTCCAGACGTCTGACGAGACTGTCGATCCAGCCGAAGCAGATCGCCTCCTCGACGGCGTCGTCGTAGCTCACACAGGGGACGCCCGTGTGCTTCTTGTGGAACACGAACCAGACCCCGGCCGAGGAGTCGTGGTGCTTCGTAAGCCACGCTCGCCACTTCGCACGTGTTCGAACATCGAGGGTCTTCAGTTCACCGGATGACATGGTAGCCTCGACCAATCGCTGAGCAGTGAGATCAGTCCACCGCGTCCGCCCACAGGTACTCATCGTCGTGTTCCCGCGATCATACGACCACGAAAACCGACGGTATCACGACCGGGGGTCCACGCCAATCCCCCAGGTGCGCGCCTCCCGTGCTCCTGTCCTCACGCGGCATCACCGTACATCGGTGCCCTGCTTCAGGCGAACCATCTACGGTTGACTGGGATTCATAATCTATGATAGAATGCTGGTCACTCGAGAGCAGACCGCACGATGCACGACGGTGGCCATCCACACCCCACGACCGCCGACACCCACCACAGAAGGAGGCTGCTATGTTTGCCGGTCGCCTCACACAGGCATCGACCGCCGTGCTCGCGGCGGCCACGATCGTGTTCGCCGTCGCACTACCGGCTCACGCGATCATCGATGACGCAGACCAGCTGTACCTCGCTCCCGGCGAGACGTACACGCTCGGCGGGTCACACAGCTACAACGTCTCGGTCGTCATCGACCCGACCGCAACGCTCTATGTCACAGCGTACAACGGCTCCGCCAATACCGGGTGGCTCCAACTGTCCGCCCCGGACATGCTGATCGATGGCACAATCGACGGCTCGGGGCGCGGCTATCGTGGATCCGGGAACGCATCATCGAGCGACGGCGAGGGACCCGGCGGCGGTCCGTACCCGGGCGGCGGTGGCGGATACGGTGGCGCCGGCGGCGCGAGCGGCTGGGGCAACCCGGGCGGAGGCACCTACGGCACACTGATGGGAATGGACATCGCGATCGGCTCCGGCGGCGGCGGTCAGTCCGGCGGTGACGGCGGCAACGGTGGCGCGATGATCCGCTGCCTGGCAACCGCGCTGGAGATCAACGGCCTGGTCACGGTCGACGGCGAAGATGGCGAGGACGTCGGGAGCATGGACGGCGGTGGTGGCGGCTCGGGAGGCGGCGTCTACATGCAGGCTCCGGAGATCCACCTCTCGGGGCTCGTGTCGGCCAACGGTGGCGACGGCGGCGACTGTCCGACGCGGCGCGGTGGCGGCGGTGGTGGCGGTGGCCGCGTCAAGTTCTTCAGTTGCATGTTCCATCTGAACGGCGGGAACTACACTGCGTTCGGCGGCGCAGGTGGCACCGGCAGCCAGGCGTCATACGACGGTCAGCCCGGCAGCAGCGCAAGCAGCCTGTCCGGAACCACCGATGATCCGTTCATTGTCGGGGTCAGCGACGTCGGCAACGACCAGGGGCGCCAGGTCCGGCTCTCCTGGGGCCGCTCGTGCCTCGATGACCCATCCGAACCCGACCCCGTCACGCACTACACCATCTGGCGCCGCATCGACGGCGTTCGCAGCGGCGAGGCCGCGCCCGAGCGCCTCGCCTACCCCCCGGGCAACTGGGACTTCGTCATGGACGTACCGGCCCGCGGCGAGGACGGCTACAGCGCCATCGTCCCGACGCTGGCGGACTCCAACGCATCCGGGATGCACTGGAGCGTGTTCTTCGTGTCCGGCGTGACGGACGACCCGTTCGTCTACTGCGACTCGCCGCCCGACTCAGGATACTCCGTCGACAACCTCTCCCCGGCAGCACCCGGCGGGTTCGTCCTCGCGCGCGTGGGTGACACGAACGAGATGGAGTGGAACGAGAGTCTTGATGACGACTTCGCGTACTACAGCCTCCACCGCGGCGACTCGGAAAGCTTCGTGCCTGACACCGGGAATCTCGTGACGACGCTCACCGGCACGAGCTATGACGACGACGGACCGATCCTCGCCTACTACAAGCTTGCGGCCGTCGACTTCAACGGCAACGTCAGCCTGTATTCGCTGGCGCCGCCGGATGTGACCGGCGTACCCGACGAAGAGCTGGCGCTGGCGCTCCGTGTGATCTCGCCGGTCAGTGACGAGGTACGAGTGGAGTTCGTGCTCCCGACGACGGCGCCCGCGAGCATCATGCTCTACGATGTGGCAGGGCGGCTGGTCGCCGAGCGCACCGTGAGTTCGAGCACGCCCGGCGAGCAGACTGCAGTGCTCGCCGACCGGACCGAACTGGCGTCCGGCGTCTACTTCGTCCATCTGGTACACAGTGGCGAGACGCGTGTCGGTCGCGTCGTCGTGCTGAAGTAGCCGTCGTGAAGAACACGGAGTGAGAAGGCGACTCACGCGGCAAGACCGAGAGGAGGGCATCTCGTGGACAGGTGTATCCCGCTCTGCGCGCTGACAGCGGTCCTGGCACTCGCCGCGACGGTCGGCGGCACGACGTACGTGATCGACCAGAGTGGCGGCGGCTACGCACCGGAGATCCAGGCCGGACTGAATGTCGCGACGACCGGCGACACGGTGCTCGTCATGCCCGGGACGTACACGGGCGGTGACAATACCGACCTCAGCTTCAACGGCAAGGGCATCGTGCTCCGAAGCCACGCGGGCGCCGCGTCAACGATCATCGACGGCGGTGGGGCGTCCCGCGCGTTCAGCTTCGATGACGGCGAGACCGCAGACACGGTCGTCGACGGCTTCACGGTCACGAACTGCGGCGGCGGCCCGGGCGGGGCGGTCTACTGCTTTGGATCCTCCCCAACGATCAGGAACTGCTGGTTCCAGAGCAACACCTCTACAGGCCATGGCGGTGCGATCTATCTCAGCGGATCGCCCGCAACGATCATCGGCTGCACGTTCACCGGCAACTCGACACGGATAGACCGCCAGGGCGGCGGCATCGCCTGCCTGTTCGACTCGGACGCCACGGTGACCTCATGTACGTTCGAGGGCAACGACTCGGGCATCGGCTCAGCGCTCACGTTCACTTCCGGCTCGGACGGTACTGCAACGGACTGCTGGTTCGTCGACAACACCGTGGGATGCACCATCTACTGCGAGAGTTCAACTGCGTCGTTCACAGAGTGCGTGCTCAAAGGGAACACCGGATCGTACACTGGCGGCGTCTACCTGTACGATACGACGACCGGGTTCACCGACTGCATCTTCCTTGAGAACACGGCCGCGGCCGGACACGATGGTGGCGGTGCTCTCTACTGCGATGACGCATCGCCGGTCCTCATCAGCTGCACGTTCTCGGACAACGACACCGAGGACGACGGCGGGACGATCTACTGCCGCGTTGCATCACCCCAGCTCACCAACTGCATCATCGCCTACGAAGGTTCGGGTCCGGCCGTCGACGAATACCCGGGAACCACGAACGACCCCCAGCTCTCCTGCTGCGACATCTTCGGGAACGCCGGCGGCGACTGGGTCGGCCTCATCGCGGGCCAGGCGCCGCTCAACGACAACTTCAGCGCGGACCCGGAGTTCTGCGACCGGCCTCTCGGCGACCTCCGCATCTACGACACATCACCGTGCACCGCGGCCAACAACGGCGCGTGCGGACTCGTCGGCGCGCTCGACATCGGCTGCGGCACGCCCGTCGAACGCGCGAGCTGGGGAGTGATCAAGTCGATGTATCGGTAGGATGAGCGCCTCCCTCTGCCGTGCCGTAACACGACCTGCCGCAACCGCATGACAAAGCGGCCCCCGCCATCCCGGCGAGGGCCGCTCTCGTTCGCATCTCCACAGATCCGACGCGCACCGCACGAACGTCGGCCGATCCGGTCCGACTACTCGTCGCCCGGCTTCCATACCTCCCACACGCGTCCGGCAAGCTCCGGCCCCGGCGTCAGCGTCTTCTTGCCGGGCTCCCACCCGGACGGCGTAACCTCGCCCGTCTTCGCGACGTGCTGGAACGCCTGGATCTGACGGATGGTCTCCGCCACACGCCGGCCGACGGTCGGCGTGAGCACCTCCATCGCCTGGATGATCCCGTCCGGGTCGATGATGAAGCGACCGCGGATGTTGACGCCGGCGGCCTCCTCGTAGACTCCGTAGACGGAGCCGATACGGCCACCCGCATCGGACAGCATCGGATACGGGATGCCGCCGTCGACCATCTTCGAGAGCTCCACCTCGTTCCAGATCTTGTGTGTGAAGCGGCTGTCCGTGCTCATCGACAACACCTCAACACCGAGCTCCTTGAACTGCGGATAGATGTCGGCAACTGCCGACAGCTCGGTCGGTCACACGAAAGTGAAGTCACCCGGATAGAAGCAGAGCACGACCCACTTGCCCCGGTAGTCCGAGAGCTTGATGTTCTTGAAACCCTCACCCTGAACGTACGCGGACGCCTCGAAGTCGGGCGCCTCCTTCCCGACACGCGCGGTCACCATCGTTCGCACCTCCTGTGGTCTCGCTCCGCCCTGTTCACGAACCGGCTCCGGGCTCACTGGCCCGCCGGCGGCCTGAACGCACGAGTCCTTTTCCGGCGCCATGCGGCACCTCCTTCCACAGCCTGTGGTGAGACGGCGCGCGGACTCTGCGGCGTCTCACCCGTCCATCGCCCGCAGCACGGGCGCTCTAGTTCTCCGTCTGCTCGACCGTCATCTCCGTCGGCGTCATGATGTCCACGGGGTTGTCCGGCACGTGCTTCTGCCACTCGCCGTACATGCAGTTGGGGAGCATGAACCAGTCGACGCCCCAGTGACAGAGCGCGTCCTCCACGGCGTCGCTTCGCGCCCGGATGGCCGAGAGGTACTCGTCGGCCGTTGCGCCTTCACCCAGCCGCTCCGGCTTGAAGACTTCCGAGAAGTCCCGGAGGTTGTCGCCGAAGATCATCAGCACGTTGTATCGCGCGCTGATCGCATCACGCCGCGGCGACTTGTCGGACGAGGCGCCGGTCGGCTTGAGGTAGATGCGGTCCTCGATGCCCTCGGTGTTCAAACCGACATGCTCGAGGGCGGCGATCGTGAACTCCTGGTTCGCCTCGTTCCGGTTCGAGAGATAGATGACGCTCACGCCGAGCGCCTCCGCCTCCGCGATGAACTCTCCCGCCCCGGGCACGAGCAGCACCTCCTCGACACCGGCCTGCTCGTAGACCGACCAGCGCGCCGGCGTGTAGCTCAGTCCGCTCTGATAGACGAACGTCTGGAAGCTCGTGATGTCGAGGACCGTCTGGTCGAGATCCAGGACGACGGCGGGCCTGAGTGGCGCCGATCCGGCCTCGCCCGCCATCTCTTCCACGATCTCCTCAAGGCGGTACGTGGCCGCCCGGTAGATGGACATGCAGCAGGCGCGATACTCGGCCGAGGTCATGGTGTAGACGTTTGCCAGGAGCGAGCCCTGCTCCGGCGGCGCGCCTGACGCCTGCTCCGCGAGAGCGTTCGGGGTGACGGTGGTCAACGCGAGGATGACGGCAAGCACGACCGCGCAGGTGTGCCTCGTAGAGGCGGGCTTCATGAGAGTCTCCGATCACTGGAGCCGGTGGAATGAGTGACCTCGGGCGCAGAAGAGCGCTCGGGAGTGTCACCGGCTATGATACAGTGGCCAGTGATGCATGGCAAAGGTCCAGCAAGGATTCGAAGGAGTACGCGGGTGGGCGTCAATGTCCCGGCAACACTGATCTTCGCTGTCGTCACGACGCTGACGCCGGGGCCGAACAACATCCTGTGCGCGTCGAGTGGAGCGCTCTACGGCTACCGCCGGACGCTGCCGTTCGTTGTCGGCATCGCCTCCGGGTTCTTCACACTGATGCTCCTCTGTGGAACCGTCACGACGCTGCTGAGCACATACATCGCGGCTGTCGCACCGGTACTCCGGATAATCGGCGGGCTGTACATCCTCTGGCTGGCCGTCGGCGTCTACCGGAGCAGCGGCAAGCTCGTCGAGCACTCGGAGGACGCCAGACCGCTGAGGTTCTGGAATGGATACATTCTTCAGTTCGTCAACCCGAAGTGCATCTTCTACGGGTTGACGATGTACTCGACGTTCCTCGCACCTCTTCTCGGCGAGCAGTGGACGCTCGTCTGGTCTCCGGTGGCACTTGCCGGCGTCTCGTTCTGCTCGGTCTCGACCTGGGCGCTCGGCGGCCAGCTCATACGGAGATGGATCAACACGCCGGCCCGAGCCCGCGCGCTCGGCATCGTACTCTCGCTCGCGCTCGTCTACACGGCGCTCGACCTGGCTGGAGTGCTGTCCTGACAGGCCAAAGGGAGGCGTCCCGCGACGTGGGTCAAGCGTCAGTCCGTGACACGATCACTCTCTTCCTGGCTCCCGTCGTTGAAGTAGCTCACCAGACCGGCAACCGTACCGCCCTCGTCGCGTTCGAACCCCACACGCAGATAGTCAACATCGACGGCGCGGAAGAGGTCATCCTCCATCGGCTCCAGTGCGAGAACCGGACGGTCGCCACGCTGGTAGAAGAGGCTGTCGCCCTTCAGGTAGACCCGTCCAGAGCCGTACTCGCCTACGAAGGCTCTCAGGTCCTGTTCCGACAGCCGCACCGGGGTTGACGGACTCCCGATGTCAGCCAGAGGCCACTCGAGACTCCGCCGGTACTGCTCGTCTTCCTCGGCCTCGATCAGCTTGTTCAGGGCGTCGGCGTACGCCACATCCAGAGCCTGGTCGGCAGGCACTTCGATGTGCGGAGTGATGCCAACACCCTCCCACCCCTCGTTCGTCTCCGGGTCGTAGGCCCTCCCGAACGGAAGATGAACGCCCATGCGGAAGCCATCGAAGTCGAAGACACCCATCGCCACGGTGTTCCCCCCGCCGCGAGTCGTCTCTCCGACGATCGTCGCCCGCCCGAGATTGCTCAGATCGAACGCGAACTCCTCCGCGGCGGAGAATGTCCTGCCGCTCGTCAGGATGTAGACCGGCTGATCGAGCAGCTTCCGGCCTGGAACATGGTCGGCGCTGTATGACTGGACGGTCTTGTCGAGCGCGCGGATGTCCCAGTTGATCAAGTGAGTGTTGCGTTCGAAGAAGTACCCTGCGAGGAAGCGGATCATCGCCGGCGAACCGCCGTTGTTCCTCCTCAGATCCAGTATGACGACGCTGCTGTTGGCAACGAAGTTCATCGCGGCCGTCGCGGCCTCGAACGCCTCCCGACCTTCGCAGAACCGGTCGAAGCGCACGCAGCCCACGCCACCCGGGAGCAGCTCCACGCGCTTGAAACCGTAGTTCAGAGCGAGGTCGCGGCGCAGCCCGCGCGCTTCATCCTCCGGATCTTCCACCCGCATTGCCGCCTCGGTGGCCGGGTCCAGCGGCGGCATGGCGGTGATGCGGAAGTGCTCATCGTGGTGGATGGCCAGGGCGTCCTCTTCGAGTCTCCGGGCGAGTTCGGACGGGTCGCAGATGCCGTCGTAGTTACCCTCGGCGAGGTTCTGTCTCAGCCCGGCGGCGATTCGGTCGGCCGGCTCCTCAAGGACGTAGGTCGAGGCTATCGCACCCGCGAGGCTGTCCACGACGGCCGCGCGAACCGAGGAGTCAATGGCCGGCAGCGCGCGGGACTCGACCGTGCGCGCGCTGAGGGAACTCACAAGCACCAGGCACAGGAGCAGCGCGCCGGCGGCGGCCTGACTCGCGAACGGACAACGCTCTGTCAGGTGACTGAAGCATGGACCTGTGGACATGAGGAGTTCCTCCTTCTTCCCGCTGAAGATGCGGGACCAGTGCGAGATGCGGGATCAGCGCACCCGCTTCGCGTCAGACCGGCGGCGCACTGTGTGGCCAGACCGCTCAGTAGTTGGACAGATGGCTGGTGTTCATGGTTTGAAGGCCCGCGCGGTGGCCAGTTCTGCCCAAACGTGCTATAATAGGTAGAAACCCATCGCACACACGACATTTCCCGCTCGGAAAGCGACTCACACGAATGGAAAGCCACCGGAGGAGAGTGTTCGCGCTCGTCGTGCTCCTCGCCCTGGGAATCACGGCCACGGCCGCACACGCCGTCGACATCACGTTTCAGGTCCGGATGTCCTACCAGGTCGAGCTGGGCGCCTTCGATCCGCACAGCGACTCGGTCGACCTCGCCGGCACGTTCAACGGGTGGGGCACCGACCCGCTCACGCCGCTCGCTGACGCCGACGGCGACACGGTCTACTCCGTGACGCTCGACGGGTTCAGCCAGGGCGAGCAGATCGAGTACAAGTACCGCATCAACGGTCAGTGGGACGGCAGCGAGGAGTTCCCGGGCGTCGGTAACAACCGCTACTACACGGTGCCATCACACGGCGACACCATCACGGTCTGGTACAACAACCTCGAGCCGGGCGGCAGCTACGACCCCGAGCAGCTGTCGTGGTGGAACGACTGCGTCTTCTACGAGATCTTCGTGCGGAGCTTCTACGACAGCGACGGCGACGGGATCGGCGACTTCCAGGGTCTCACACAGAAGCTCGACTACCTCAACGACGGCGACCCGCAGACCGACACCGACCTCGGGATCACCGGCATCTGGCTGATGCCGATCCAGGACTCGCCGAGCTATCACGGGTACGACGGCACCGACTACCGTTCGATCAATCCCGACTACGGGACGATGGCCGACTTCGAGGCGTTCCTCGCCGCGGCACACGCGCGCGGGATCAAGGTCATCATCGACTACGTGATGAACCACTGCTCGAACGACCATCCGTGGTTCGTTGCCTCCGCAGCCGACGACCCGGCATACCGCGACTACTTCCGCTGGTCGAGCTACGACCAGGGCGGCTCGGGACCGTGGGGACAGACGGTATGGCACTGGCACTCGCCGTCGAACTGGTACTACGGTCTCTTCACGAGCAGCATGCCCGACCTCAACTACGAGACGCCTGCGGTGAAGGATTCGATGTTCCAGATCGCGGACTACTGGCTTGACACGGTCGGTGTCGACGGGTTCCGGTTGGACGCGGTGCTCTACATCATCGAAGAGGGCGACCAGCTCCAGAGCACTCAGGGCACCCTGGACTTCTGGGCGGAGTACAATGCGCACGTGAAGGCGACCGCCCCGGACATGCTCTCCGTCGGCGAGGCGTGGACCAACACGAGCACGGTCATCCAGTATGTGTCGAACGACCGGCTCGACCTCTGCTTCGAGTTCGATCTCTCGTACGCGACCGTGGGAGCGGCGAACGACAACGACCCCGGGTGGCTTTCCGACAAGGCGAACCAGGTCTACATGCAGTACCCGTATCTCCAGTACGCCACGTTCCTCACGAATCACGACCAGGACCGCGTGTTCACGAACCTCGGCGAGAGCGAGGGCAAGGCGAAGGTGGCCGCGGGGCTCTATCTGACGCTGCCCGGTGTACCGTTCCTCTACTACGGCGAGGAGATCGGGATGGTCGGGAGCGGCGACCATCTCAACATCCGCACACCAATGCAGTGGACCGACGGAACCAACGCCGGGTTCACCACCGGCTCGCCGTGGAACTACATCCACAGCAATTACACGACGTACAACGTCGCGGATGAGGAGTCAGACCCCGGTTCGCTCCTCGAGTGGTACAAGAAGCTCATCCACGTGCGGAGCGGTTCTCCCGCCCTTCGTCGCGGCACCCACGACCCGCTCGAGAGCTCTGATTCCCAGGTGATGGCGTTCGTGCGAAGCGACGATCTCCAAACCGTGCTCTGCATGACCAACACGTCGTCCAGCACGAAGAACGGCATCACGCTGACCGGAGATGCCACGAGCCTCGAGCCGGGCGAGCATACGCTGACCAACCTGCTCGACCCGAGCGACACGCTCGACGTCACGGTCTCGACCTCGCACCAGCTCAGCGGACTGACCCTTGACGGACGACAGACTGCGGTCTACGAGTTCGACAGCGACAGCGTTGTGGAGCCGCCCGAAGACCCGCCGGTTCAGACGGGTCTGCATCTCGATCGGAGCTTCCCGAACCCTTTTGGACCGTCGACCACCATCAGCTACTCGCTGCCGGCTGAGACGCACGTCAGGCTCGGCATCTACAACATCGCGGGGCGCGAGGTGGTCACACTTCGGGACAGCGTGCTGGCCGAGGGCCCGCATGAGGACGCGTGGGACGGCAGGGACCGCGACGGTCGCGAACTCGGCGCGGGGATGTACTTCGTGCGTCTGGAGGCAGCCGGCGAGACGCGGACAGCGAAGTTGATGCTCGTAAGATAGGGACGTTCAGAGTCCACGACAGAGGCCTCGGTCCGCTCGGACCGGGGCCTCTTTGCATCTCCCCGACGCCCCGACCGCTCACTCCGACGCCCCGACCGCTCACTCCGACGCCCCGGTCGTCCGAGTGTCTCACCGCCCGCGATGTGGTACACTTCGGCAGATGAAGCCACAAGGACGCTGGCGGCGGCCCACAAACGGAGGCGGTATGCGAATCAGGATCGTCACCTTCATAGCAGCAGGCCTGGTACTCTCGTCACTGTTCCTCGCGTCGTGTTCATGCCCCGTGGAGACCACCGAGCCCGTCGCGGAGGGACATGAACTCACCATCATCGGGATGGGTGACCTCCACGGCCAGCTCGACTCATACACCTCGATGATCGACACCGACGGCGACGGTGAGGAGGAGGCCGTCTCGACCGGCGGCATCGCGCGCATCGCCACGCTCATCCGCGACATCGAGAACGAGAACCCCGGGACGGTGGCTGTCGTCTACTCCGGTGACGCGCTCTCCGATACGTACTTCCACGCGTTCAAGGGACGAGCCATCTACGGTCTCATGTCCGACGCCGGGTGGGAGATCTCCAACTTCGGCAACCACGAGTTCGACAAGGGACCGCAACAGCTCGCCAACGCACTGAACTCGGCGGACTTCGAGTTCCTCTGCTCCGACCTCGCCGTCGAGGGGACGGTCCTCGACAGCCTCTGCGTTCCGTACCTCATCAAGGAGTACGACGGACTCCGGGTCGGGTACTTCTCGCTCATCACGGAGGGACTCCCCTATCTCTCGAGTCCCGCCGACGTCGAACTGACCGGCCTCAATGCGTATGCGGCTCTTCAGGCCGTCCGCGAACTCCGCGAGAGCGGCGCGCAGGTCGTCGTCGCGCTCACGCACATCGGTCTGGAGGAGGACGTTCAGATCGCTCGCGAGATCCCTGGCATCGATATCATCTTCGGCGGTCACTCGCACAGCTACGTCGAGGATGTCATCCGCATCGGCGGGACCTTCGTCGTCCCCGGCGGATACGGCGGCACGCATCTCATGCGCATCGACCTCGAGACCGATCCCGCAGGACAGATGGACGTGCACAGCGTCCGTTACCAGATGCTGCCGATCGACGCGACCATCGCGGCGGCTGCCGACATCGACGAAAGGCTGACGGTCTTCAGGGACTCGCTTCCGGAGGCGATCGTTCTGGGCCAGACCGAGGTCGCGTGGGATCTCTCCTCCAGCGCCGTCCGCGGCGGCGAATCGACCGTGGCCAACCTCGTGAACGATCGGATGCGTGACAAGTTCGGCGTCGACATTGTAATGAACAACGCCGGCGCGTTTCGCGGCAAGAAGGTCTACGAGCCCGGCCCCGTGACCGACGTCATGCTCCGCTCGATCGACGAGTTCAGAAACGACGCCATCATGCTCACCCTCGACGGACGCCACCTGAAGGAGATTCTCGAGCGCAGCGCGGCGAACTTCGGCGAGGGAGGACTGCTCCACGCGTCGGGTCTCCGCTACACGATCGAGATGTGGCGCGCGCCACAGGAGATCGGGCAGGATGATTCCGGCAAGTGGACCGTGATGGTTCCCGGCGAGCATGTGACCGACATCCAGATCGCCGGAGCCGACGGGACCTGGGAAGCCGTCGACCCTGAGCGCGCGTATCGCGTTCTCAGCAACAGCTTCATCGTCAACAAGGGCGGAGATGGCTACTTCTGGTTCGGCAGATACGGGCGGGACATGGAGAACACCTACTCCACGTTCTACTCGATCCTCGAGGAGATCGTGAGCAACGAGGGCGTGCTCAACCCGGAGCCGCCGGACGGACGAATCAAGGTCGAGGGGATGTAGTCGCGCGCCACGAAGCGGAGCGAGCACCGAGGACGGGAGCAGCGTGGGAACTTCGCCATCAAGCTTCGAACTCCTGTTCCTGGCCGACACGCATCTCGGCTTCGACCTGCCGGTGCGCCCGAGGATCGAGCGGCGCCGCCGGGGTCTGGACTTCCTCTCGAACTTCCAGCGCGTCCTGAACGCCGCCGTGGAGCAGCAGGTTGACCTCGTGCTCCATGGCGGCGATCTGTTCTTCCGCTCGAAGATCCCCGGGTCGATCGTGGACATGGTCTACGGCAAGCTCCTCGAGTTCGCCGACCACGGCATCCCGCTCGTCATCGTCCCCGGGAACCACGAACGCTCGCGTCTGCCGACGTCGCTCTTCCTCCAACACCCGAACATCCACGTGTTCGACGCGCCGAAGACACTCGAGTTCGGAATCGGCGGCGCGCGCGTGGCGCTCGGCGGGTTCCCCAGCGTCCGGAGGAACGTGCGTGCTGACTTCGGTGAGCTCGTTGGAGCCACCGGCCTCGACGACGCAGAGGCCGACATCAGACTGCTCTGCATGCATCAGACGGTCGAGGGCGCCAGCGTCGGGCCAACCGGATACACCTTTCGAGGCGGTCACGATGTCATCCGGCGACGAGACCTTCCGACGTCGTGCGATGCGATCCTGACTGGTCACATCCACCGACACCAGATCATGGAGATCGAGCGCGACGGAAGCCGACCGATGCCGGTGGTCTACCCCGGCTCCACAGAGAGAACGTCTTTCGCCGAGGCCGAGGAGACCAAGGGCTACTGCCATCTCGTCTTTGAACCATCGTCAGAAGACGAGTGGGGGCTGGCGCGTACCGCGTTCGTGCCGCTCCCCGCGCGCCCGATGGTGACGGTTGAGATTCCGGGCGAACTTCCGCCGGCCGGTGTCACCAGGTTCCTCAGCGGGGTGGCGCGCGATGTCCCGGCCGACGCGATCGTGCGGTTCACATCGTCGGGGGACGTCTCCCCCGCGCTGCGCCGCGAGTTGCGCGCCGCCCGACTCGCGGAGTGCCTTCCTCCCACGGTCAATGTCCAGTTCAGCTCCGGCTTCTTCGCTCGCGGCCGCCGGAGGTCCACACGATGAGCAACGATCATCGCAGGGAACTGGCGGCCGAGGTCCGGGAGACCGTCCCGTGCGCTCCGGGCGTGTACGCGTTCCTCGATGCGCGCGGGCGGGTGCAGTACATCGGCAAGTCCACCAATCTGCAACAGCGTGTCCTGAGCTACTTCCGACAGGACCCGCTCACGGGTGACTCCCACATCGGTCAGCTCGTCACCAGCGTCCGGAGCTTCGCCTGGTGGCAGACGCGCTCCGAACTGCTCGCGCTTCTGCTGGAGGACGTCCTCATCAAGGAACACCTCCCGCCGCTCAACACGCGACAGCGGGAGATCGAGGAGAACCGCTACCTGGAGATCACGGTCGATGAGTTCCCAGCGCTGCTGATCGTCGACCACGACCCCGACTTCGCGACACGGGAGGTGTTCGGTCCGTTCAAGGACAAGCACTTCGCCCGCCTGCTTCGGGATATCCTGCACGAGGTGCTCGGCACCCGCACGTGCCGCGAGTCCGCGCCGACTCGAAAATGTCTGGAGTATGACCTCGGCCAGTGCTCAGGGCCATGCCGCGGGAAGGTCGGGACGTCTGACTACGCGCAACGTGTGGCGCGAACTCGGAGCTTCCTCCGCGGGAACGCTGAGATCGTCGTCGCGTGGCTCACCGAGGCACAGGAACGCGCTGCAACGGCCCAACGCTTTGAAGAGGCCGCGCGTCTCCGCGATGCCGTCGGCACGTGCCGCCGGTTCGCGGAGCACCAGCGATTCGCCGACCGGTTCGCGGCGGGAGACTGCAGGCTCCCCGACGCTGAAAACGAGATCGAGTACCTCTTCGAGAGGGGAGCCCTCATCGAGCCGCGAGTCCTGCTCGTGGCGAGCGGCCAGAGCAACCGGCACATCGAGCCAGAGGCCGGCTCCTTCCACCCGAAGACTGCGGGCCGGCGCGCAGTGGCGGCACTCCACGGGCCTCCCCCCCAGGACCCCAGGGTCCTTGCCGACCGGACCAGACTCGTCCTGAGTTACATCCGCCATAAGTCCAAGGCTACCTGAGTAGCTAACAACATGCTTGACTCTCTCCACTAAATATGGTAGCATCCGCTCGTTGTCGGTTTATCTGACTGATTCTCAGTCTGTCACGACAACGGCAATCCACGCTACCGCTCCATCGTACCCCCCTACCCCACCCTGCTCCGCCGCTGCCGGACAGCCAACCTGCACAAGGAGGTCGGTATGAAGCGGGGACCTGTCATGCTTCTCGCCGTCGTCTTCGTTGTGCTCCCGCTCGCTGACGCTCTGTGTGCCCCGTCGGTCACCCAGAGCGTTCTTGCGAACGGCGGCAGCGAGGCGAGCGGCGCGAGCCACACACTCATCGGGACCATCGGCCAGTCGGCGGTCGGCGTCGTGAGCGGCCCCTCCACCATTCACGAGATCGGCTTCTGGTATCAGCCGGGGTGGATCCTCACGGAGGTCGACGACGACCCGTTCGTCAACCGCAACTACCTCGGCCGGAGCTTCCCGAATCCCTTCAACCCGGTCGCGACGATCGAGTTCGGCGTCCGCGAGACCGCCCGAGTAAGCCTGACGCTCTACAACATCAAGGGGCAGGAGGTCAGGACGCTCGTCGATCGCGAACTCGAAGCTGGTGTCCATCGAGCCGTCGTGAACGGCTCCGGCCTGGCAAGCGGCGTCTACTTCTGCCGGATGACCACCGGCGACTTCGCTGCAACGACGAGGCTCGTCCTGCTGAAGTGACAGGCACCGGCACGTCGGCCCGCGGAGTCTCCCGAGCGGTACGTGGACATTCGAGGTTCTGCGACCGACCAGAAACGGAGAGTGAACCATGAGCAAGCTGATTAGTGCTGTCACGTTGATCGCGGCCCTGCTGCTCTGTCAGACCGCGGCCGCAGTTCCTGAGACCATGAGCTACCAGGGTGTCCTGCGGGATGCCGTCGGAAACGTCGTTCCGGACGGGCCCTACGACCTGACGTTCAGGATCTACGCCCTCGAGACCGGGGGCGCAGCGCTCTGGCTCGAGACACAGACCATCCCGGTCGAGGACGGGATCTTCAACGTCATCCTCGGCTCGGTCAACCCGCTTGCGCTGCCTTTCGATGTCCAGTACTGGCTCGGAGTGCAGATCGCTGCCGACCCTGAGCTCGCCCCTCGAACGCAGCTCGCGTCGTCGCCGTACGCGCTCCGGGCGCGGTACGCCGACGTGGCTGACGACGACTGGTTGACCTCGGGGAGTGACATCTACCGTATCGATGGAAGCGTTGGGATCGGGACCCTTCCGGCCATGGTCCGAGCCGAGAAGAAAGACGGCGAAGCTTCGGCTGCAGCGCCGGACCGGGCCGCGTTCACGAAGCTGCACGTCACGTCACCCGGACCCTACACGACCTACAGCGAGCTCTATGAGGTCGACGCCGACGAGGACGGGCGTTCGGCCCTCTACGGCTATCGCTCGAGGAACGTCCGCAACGACGGCACCGACCACAGTGTCTGGGGGACGAACAACGCCGTCACAGGCTACAACCACTGGGGCGACAGCTACACATTTGGAGTCGCCGGCTATACGTACGGAGACTACGAACTCACGGGTGGCGTTCTCGGCGGGTCGGTCTTTGGCGACATATGGGGTTCCCTCGGCTACAGGGACGCCGGCGGCAACTGGTGGGGTCTCTATACGCCCAACAGCGCATACGTCGCTGGCTTCGTGATGCCTACGGGCGCGGCCGCGGGCGAGGTTCTCACATGCGACGCGAGCGGCGTCGGCACGTGGCAGCCGGCGGCGGGCACCATCGGCGGTGCCGGCACGGCCGGGTACGTCCCGAAGTTCACAACCGCGACGATGATCGGCGACTCGAACATCTACGACAACGGTACGTATGTCGGCATCGGCACCACCTCTCCCTGGTCGCGCCTTACCATCGAGGAGACGTCGACCGGGCAGGCTCTCGAGGCCGTCACGAGCTACGCATACTCGGCCGCTCGAACCGTTAACTTCGAGCGGTCGATGAGTATCGGCACCGATAATGATGTTCTGCAGCTGATGGTCCCGACAGGCTCCGTGCCTGACGGGCAGTTCCTTGAGTGCGAGACCGGACACAACGACTTCCAGTTCCGCATCCACACGAACGGCGACACGGACATATACGGTGACGTCGCAGTCGACGGCACGATCGATGTCGACAGCAACACGCTGCGGGCGGGCGACTTCTCAAGCGACTACACAAGCAGCTCCACCCATGTCGTCCACGCGGAGTACCTTGGCACGGGCAGCGACGGCGTAGCCGTCTACGGCGAGTCAACGCCGGTCGACTACTACGGCATCGGCGGTTTGTTCGAGGGTGGGTACCGCGGCGTCCAGGGCATCGTCTACCCGACCGGCAGCAGTTCGTACTACGGCGTATACGGTGTCGCATCCGGTGGCTCCGGCTACAACTACGGCATCCGCGGATACGCCTACGGCACCGGCACCAACTACGCCGTCTACGGGTACGCCAGCGGTGGAACGAACTACGCCGGATACTTCTCCGGCAACGCGAGCGTGACCGGAACGCTGTCGAAGGGCGGCGGGTCGTTCAAGATCGATCACCCGCTTGACCCCGCGAACAAGTACCTCTACCACTCGTTCGTCGAGAGTCCGGACATGATGAACATCTACAACGGCAATGTCACGCTGGATGCGAGCGGTGCGGCAACGGTCGAAATGCCGGACTGGTTCGAGGCTCTCAACCGCGACTTCCGCTACCAGCTCACCGCAATCGGTGCGCCCGGACCGAACCTCTACGTCTCCGGTGAGATCTCAGGGAACACCTTCTCGATCGCGGGTGGTGAGCCCGGCATGAAGGTCTCGTGGATGGTCACCGGTGTCAGGCAGGATGCCTTCGCGAACGCGAATCGTATCCCGGTCGAGGAGGACAAACCAATCACGGAGCGCGGGAAGTACATCCACGCTGACGCCTACGGCATGCCGGAGACGAGTTCGGTCTCGTACACCGAGGAGAAGCCGGCCCCGGTCCAGACGGAGCAGTACGAGGATTCGAGGACGCGCCACCCGATCCCCGAAGACACGAAAGACGGCGTGGAGTAGAACACACGGACAGACTCACGTCCGTATCCGACGACTGAGCACAACCCCAGAGAGGCCGCCGGTGCGACGCGGGCGGCCTCTCTGTTCTCTGGTGCTTCAGTCAGGTCGGTCGATGATCGGAGGATGCAACGATGAGATGCGTGATCGTGTTGGCATTCGTGCTGACTGCCAGCCTCAACCCGGCAGGTGAGCCCGCGATGCAGGCCGCCGACGACAGCGGCATCCTCCCAGCGTGGAACCCCGGAAGAGACGCGACTCTTATCTTCTCGCAGCCACCGGGAGTGAGGAACCACGTCTCATCACAGGATTTCTGTGACGTGGGAGCACTGACAGAGGGCGCCGATGATTTCCCCTACAACGACTCGCAACCGATCGGCGCGGTCGAGTGGTGGGGAGGCTACTGGAACTGCGACGACCCTCCCATCCTCGCCGACTGCTTCGTCATCAGATTCTACTCGGACGCTGACGGCGGGTCGGTGAGTCTCCCCGGAGAGCTGCTCTACGAGGAGCAGTGCTACGCCTACACGGAGACCTACCTGTGGGGCGGACCCAGTCCGACAGCGTACTTCTACAACTACTACTGCGAGCTCACGCCCCAGTTCGCACCGCTTCCCGGGGCGACGTACTGGTTGAGCATCCAGGCCGTCTATCCCTTCTACGACGGTGGACAGTGGGGACGACGCAGGAGCAGGACGCACTGGGGAGATTTCATGGCCTTCAAGTCGCTGTACTTCTGCGGCGACGAGGAGTGGCATGAGTCGTTCGAGGCATTCGGCGACGGGTACGACCTGGCGTTCGGCCTCTATGCGGGCGAACAGGCATGCCCGGTCGAGGAAACGACCTGGACAAGCATCAAGGCTATGTATCGGTAGGAGAAGCCGCAGACCGGACTCGGCACGCCGAGAGAACCCAGCGCCGAGAGGCCGTCGGGACACGCCCGGCGGCCTCTCTTCTGCCATGTGGGCAGACGAACGCAGACAAGCACAGAGTGAGTGGCATTCAGGTGAATGCGCTTGACGCCCCCTGCGTCGTGCCCCATGCTACGTGAGTTCGCTCAGCAAGTGATCAAGAGCACATGGAAGTCACATCAGCTCAGGAGGCTCACGATGAAGCGTCTGATCTGTCTCATGGTCTTGTCGCTCGTTCTGGTCGGGATGCTCGCTACCGTAGCTCACGCCGGTCGCATCGGCGGCGGGGTTGAGTACATGAAGACCCTCGGAGCCATCAAGGACGAGGAGGAGTTTGATGCCGACGCCCTGGCCTTCATCGGCTCTTACCAGATGGACCTCACCATGTTCAAGCTCGAGGCTGATGTCGAGTGGGTCCTGGACTTCGGCGGCTCAGGCAAGGCGCTCATTCTGCCGCAGGCCTACGGCCTCTTCGGTGATTTCATCTACGGCGGCGTAGGCATCGGAACGGCGACGTTCGACGGCGAGTGGGCGGAGGATCCGTTCTACGCCCTGCGTGCGGGCGTCGTACTCGAGATGGACAGCATGGACATCGACCTCTATGCCCTCTACCGCTTCCACGACACCAAGATCTTCGAGGACCTCGAGGAGGACGACCTCGACTCGATCACGTTCGCAGCCCAGGTCCGGTTCCCGATCGGCGGGTAGCGCGCCCAGGACGCAGGACATCACAGATACGCAACACACGAGGGCCCGGTCCATCAGGACCGGGCCCTTCGCATGGCGTTCGCCTGCCCCCGAGCAGTCGATTGCGGAATATACCTTGCACTGCTATGCATAGATATGCTATGTTAGAACCGTGCGGGGCGGTTGCGCTCCCGCCAGACGGAGACAGTCAGGAGAGACGCTTCGTGGATATCAGGAAGGACCTGGTGGCAGCGTCGGCGACCCCGATCGTCCTGTCCATCCTCAGACACGGGGACAGCTACGGGTACGCCATCATCAAGCGGGTACGCGAGGTCTCCGGGGACCGCATCGCGTGGACCGACGGCATGCTCTACCCGGTGCTGCACCGTCTGGAGGCGGCGGGCTTCGTGAGAGCGACCTGGAAGACCGCGGACAACGGACGGCGGCGGAAGTACTACCGCATCACACGTCAGGGCGAGGCTGAGCTGGACCATCTCAGGGAGCAGTGGGACGTCGTCCACAGCGCCCTCGAGCGTCTCGCCGGGCCCGGCACGATCGGTACATAGACAGATTGGAGCCAACGATGTTCGACCTGGAGTCACAGATCCGGAAGTGGCGTCGTCACGTTCAGTCGGCGGGATCGCTTGGAGTTCAGGATGCGGAGGAGCTCGAGTCGCATCTCCGGGACACCATCGACGAACTCACCGGCCGCGGCGTGAGCGTCGAGGAGGCATTCATCCTCTCCGTCCGCCGGATGGGTGATACCGACACGCTGCACAACGAGTTCGCCAAGGTCTCGACAGAGAACGTCTGGCGCCAGCTGCTGGTACCCGCCGCTGACGAGGCGGCTCGCCGCAGGGAGCGGACGGAGATCGCCGTGGTCCTGGCACTGGCGCTTCTCGGTGGACTCCTGGGGAAACTCCCGGCTCTCTTCGGTCACCCGGTTGCGGAGCTGAGCGCGGTCGTCTACGCCCGGAACGCGTCGCTCTTCGCCTTCCCCCCTGTGGCCATCTACCTCATCTGGAAGAGAGCTCTGCCGCTGCGGTTCTCCGCTGTCGCGGCTCTCGTGTTCGCCGCATTCGCCGTCGCGGTGAACGTCTACCCCAGCTACGCGCCGCATCACACGCAGGCCCTGACGATCATCCACGTTCCGATCGCGCTGCTTCTCGTCCTCACGGTGCTGTACGGCGGTCCCGGGTGGCGAAAGCCCGAGCTGAGACTGGACTTCGTGCGGTTCGCTGGAGAGGTGTTCATCTATGCCGTCCTGCTCGGGCTGGGCGGCCTGGTTCTCGTGGGCGTTTCCGGGGCGACGTTCTCGCTGGTCGGGATCGACCTCACCCCGCTCATCGCGAACTGGCTGGCGGTGTTCGGAATCTGCGGCGTCGCCGTCGTTGCCGCCTATCTCGTGGAGAAGAAGAAGGGCGCGATCGAGACCATCGCGCCGGTGCTGGCCCGAATCTTCACACCGCTCTTCGCGGTGCTGCTGCTCGGACTCATCATCACCATGGCGCTGACCGGCCAGGCACCGTCGGAGGACCGCGAACTGCTTATCATGTTCGACATCGTGCTGGCGCTGGTGCTCGGTCTCGTGCTCTACACGATGAGCGCCCGAGACGCCGAGAAGCGCGCTGACTGGTGGGATGGGATCGTGCTCGCTCTGGTCGTTCTCGCGTTCGCGGCCAACGCGATCGCGTTCTCAGGCATCATCGTGCGGCTCTCAACGTACGGCTTCTCCCCCAACAAGAGCGCGGCGCTCGGCGAGAACATCCTGCTGATGATCAACCTGGGAGTGTTGGCCGTCGGGTACTACCGCTTCCTCACGGGCCGCGTCAGCTACCAGACCGTCATCGACTGGCAGATGCGATACCTGCCAATCCACTCGGGCTGGGCGACCGTCGTCGCGCTGGGATTCCCGCTGCTCTTCGGATTCGCGTAGGACGAAAGCTACCTGACGCCGGCCTGAGGTTCCGATGCAGCCGGCTGATCCGGCTCCACCCCAAGGAACCGACCGACAAGCTCTACGATCTGCGCCTCGCCCAGGGCGTCTTCCTTGCTCCGCGCGCGCTTCGAATAGACGAGCTCATCGTCGATGATCACGTCGTAGATGCCGTCATGCCCTTCCACAAGCGTGACCTCGAGGTCGTACGAAGACTCGAGTACGGCCGCCAAACTGGTGGCCTTCGGCAGGTATCGTCATTCCAGGCAGTAGACGATCGTTGCCCCGCGTGTGACCGGAACCGGGGGTACACTCTCCTCCGGCTGCCTCAGGATCGCTGTTATGCCAACGACTCCTGCGACCAGAACGATCGCCGCAGCTGTAGCCCAGTGTCTTCCACTCACTCCCCTTCTCCTTGTCGTCGCCCGGAGCTCTGGAGCTTGCACTCTACTCCCCGGAGGCGCTCTGCCCCAAGATGATCGTCTGGATAGCGTCGGCGGCGATCGCGCTGGCCACGGTCTCGCCGTCTACCTCAACGCGGAACGCGAGGTCTTCGTCCAGATCGTTGAAGACGATCACCGCAATCGTATCGTCGGGGTTCCGTGCGGCCGTCGCGTGGACTCCTTCAGGTAGCTCGCCCATGAGCTCCAGCCGAGCCGCACCTGGTCTGATGTACTTGCTGAAGTGACCCAGCAGATAGTACAGCGGCGTGTAGAGCACGGTCCGCTCGACCGGGTCGATGAGGACTGAAGCGCTGTTGAAGTTGTCGTAGGGGTTCGGACCGCCGGTGTTGCTCAGGACCATGTTCCAGTCGATGTACCCGGTGGCCCCGTGGTTGAGGTCGGTGATGATGTCGATGGCGTACTGCGAGAACGGGGTGAAGTAGCCCCTGGTCCAATCCTGGTTCATCGGGTCCCAGTACTGCCCAACCGGATCGTCCTCGTGGATGTCGATGCTCGACTCGGTGTGGAGGATCGGCTTGTCCGGATAGCGGCGCACGAGTTCGTCCAGCACGTCACCGCGATAGTCCTGCTTGCCGTCGAGGTTGATGGCGTACCAGTGGATGGCGACGCCGTACGTGTACCGATTGGCCTCGACATCGTCGAGAATGACGGGAACCGACGCCAGGATGTCGGCTTTGTTGTGGTCGAAGACGTAGAGTCTGATTCCGCCGGCGAGATCGTCGGGGTTCAGCAGACCCGCCTCCGCAAGCGCCGGCCCGAGATACTCACCCACGAACTCCCGCTGCCACTCCGCGCTCCAGAAGCAGGTATCCCACCGCGCGTGGTCCGCGTGTCCCGGCTCGTTCTGCGGGGTCAGCGCCCAGATGTCCACGCCGGCTTCCCGGTAGGCCTTGACGTAGGCCACGAAGTACCGGGCCCAGGCGTCGTAGTAGATCCTCCGCCCGTTCTCATCGACGTCGCGCTTGAGATGCCCGCCCGTCATCACGGCGTGCTCGCCTTCCTTCATCCAGGAGGGCGGGCTCCACGGTGAGGCGATGATGCGGAAGTCGGCGCCTGTGATGTCCGACGCAGCCTTGATCATGGGAACTAGATCGAAGCCCGGATCCTCCATCTCGATACCTGCGATCTGCTCGTGCTCCGTGCCGCTGAACCCCTGCGTGTCCTCGGCGATGTCGAACGACTCGAGCGCCAGATCGCCGGGCTCGATGTAGGTGTAGTGGCGGAGCGAGTAATCACACGAGTTGATGTGCGTCCGCATGAGCGTGAACCCGGCTCCAGCGACGGGATCGAACAGCTTCGCGAGCACCTCGTCGCGGTCGGCCTGCGGCAGACACGCCAGGTTCCACGCCGAGGACTCCGTGAAGGACGCTCCGAAGCCCTCGAGGAGCTGGCGGGGGTTCGCGGTGTCGACGGTCACGGTGAAGACGGGCGTGACATCGTCGCCGAGCGGCTCGACACGCCGGAGCCGGTCGCCGCCGCGGCCGGTCTGAACGATCTCGGGTACGGCCCGCACTCCATCGCAGGCCGACAGGGCGCAAATCAGGAACAGAGCCATGAGACAGAACCTCTTCATCAGGGCCATCCTTCGTAACTGGCGAGTCAGCAGCGGGACGAGACTCTCACGATCGAGTCCCGGACCCACCGCCGAATCTACTTGAGGAGGGTGATCTTCATCGTCTGGACGCTGCCGTCGGCATCGAGGCGACAGAAGTACACTCCGGAGGAGACGGGCCGTCCGTCAAGATCATCGCCACTCCAGACGATCTCGTTGCGGCCCGGTCCGGCGGTCTCATCGTGCAGAAGCTCGGCAACCCTTCGGCCACGCGCGTCATAGACGCTCAGGCTCACCTTCATCTCCCGCGGAGCTTCGAACGCGATGGTCGTCACGGGGTTGAAGGGATTCGGGTGGGCTCCGAGCAGGACCGGCGAAACCAGCGCTCCCGGCTGCTCGGTGACGCCTGTGCCGTCGGTCCATTCGAAGACGCCGTTCTCGCGGGGCGCTGCGGTCACGACGATCCCGTCCGAGAAGTGGATGGTCGTCTCCGTGTCGTACGGATTGTAGTAGATGTAGTTCGCCCCGTCATCGGTATCGAACACGGCGTAGTGCGGCGTGTCGGCCGTCACGGTGGGATCGAACTGACCGAGCGCGTGAAGCGCCTGGAGCCAGTAGTAGGTGTGGGCCTTCGACTCCCCGCCCTCGGGCGAGTAGCCGGGGTTGTCGTTGAACCGGTCCAGAGCCGCCTGCGAATCGGTCAGAGCCAGGTACTCCCACATGATATCGACCCAGTCGTCCGGCTCGCCGCCGTTCTCCGTGACCACCTCGTCGTAGTTGGCCTGCACGTAGTCGGGGTAACGGCCGAGATAGAGCGAAGCGGGCGTAATCGGCAGGAAGTTGATGCCGTGGACCATCTCCGGCTCCGGCGAGAACCACGTCTCGTGCGTGACCTTCGTCCCCCACACCATCCCGGCGCAGTTGTGTCCGTAGGCGGCCGGGAACACCATCTCGTCGACGTCGAACCAGTACTGCTCGATCGCGATCATCTCGGTCGTGTAGAGGTAGATGCCGAGGTCGCGCACAGCGTCATTCCCGGTGACGGAGCCCCAGAGCGCCGTCGCGGCTGCGAACTGCATCGCCTCGGATGAGGACTCCTGATTGTTCCCGTCTCCGAACGCAGCGTGTCCCGAGGCCCAGGAGTGGCCGGCGTATGGATCGAAGCAGCGGAGGAACGGGAAGAGTGGATCGTCGCGGTCCCACGAGTCTGCGTCGCGGATGAGCATGTTGACCATCCCGCCCCAGTTCTCCTCGAGGGCCCACTCGGCGTCGTACATGGCGACGACCGACGCGGCCATCACGAAGTATCCCCAGTGGAAGTGATGGTCGTTGAGTTCGCTGCCCGTGCCGAACGACGACCTGAACCCGTACATGGTTCCCCACGTGTCGTTGTAGTAGAAGAGGGTCTCGTCCTCCCCGACCGAGGCAGTGAGCCAGTCCTCCAGCTTCGCCTTCAACCCCGTCAACAGATAGTCCCGGACATCGGTGCGACCGACCACGTCTGCGACGCGGATGGCCGACGAGACAATGCCGAAGTCCTTCCCTCCGAAGTAGGTGTCGCCCCGGTAGAAGAGCTGCGGGTACGACTGGTTGAGGAACTCATCGAGGTAGCTGTTCATGAGAGTGCTGTCGTAGCTCGCGCTCTCTTGCACGGTCGCAGGCAGCACAGGCATGATGCCGGGGTACGCCATCGTCGTACTGAAGCTCGATGTGCGCGTGAGCCTCATCTCCCCCTGCAACGATTCGATCGAGTAGCCCAGCAGGTAGGCATTGGAGTGCAGCCACTGGTGCCGGTAGAGAGCCAGAATCGGACGCGTCTCGGTCCCCTCCTTCACCTCGGTCTCGACGACGAAGTCGGTTGTCACGGTCGCAGCTGCTTCATCGTACTCCCAGGAGACGCGCGTATCGGTCACGAACGCAAAGGCGTGACTCCGGAACAGCGCGAGCGTGGCCGGCGAGTCATCCGGCAGACAGGCAAGCGACATGTAGTCCTGTCCGCTGAGGTCGCACTGGAAGACCGGGAAGTCCGTGCTCCAGCTCGAGCCGCTCGGTGCGAAGACCGCGTAGTCCTTGCCGTTGACCGTGAAGCCGAGTGTACCGTCAGAATCGTACCAGACTGACGGGATGCCGGTGGCGAAGTAGAGCTCCACCGTGCCTGCGCCCTTCGTGAAGTACACATACGGCAGACCGTGCCCCATGGTCGCATCGAGCTGATTCGTCCCGTCGTCCCACCGCGCGGTCACGGTCCAGTCACCGTAGCCGTGGAGCGCTGTGGAGTCGCACTCCATGTCCTCGAGGCGGACGAGGAAGTCCTCCTGGTAGAAGTACGCGTAGTAGTAGGACGGGCACGAGACATTCGTCCCGGTGCCGATCCCGAGTCCAGACGAGCGCGCCTTGAGGTTGAGCGGCTGCGCCGCCAGAGTACTGGAGTAAGGGTTGTCGGCGTATCGCTGGAAGACGAGCGACGTCCACCAGTCCGTGGTGGGAACCGGTCCCGTCACGGCGCTCGTGATGATCGGGTTGACCGGCACATCATCGGTGTTCATTGGGACGCTGCCCCCGGACGGCAGCACCGTCGTGTAGCTTCCGCTTCCGACCGTTGCCACCTGTGCGGATGCGGGTAGACCGCCGAGAATGAGCAGGAAGACCGCGGCGAGTGCTGTGGAACGTGTCAGATGGAGGATGGTGAGGAATGAACTGGCCAACTGAGCTGCCCTCCGCATGCCTGGCGATCGTAGGCCTGCCCCTTCACCGAAGCCGAGGTGGCAAGCAAGGACCCTGCTTTGTTAGGTTTCCCAACAAAGCTATGGTAACACAGCTCGCCCCCACATTCAAGCGACCGGCGGGGCTTCGGGCTGCTGGAGCGGCACGTTCCGCACAGCTTCTGTTGTTGCGCGGCCCCTCACATTCGTGATATAATATGTCAAGTTCGCGAGTTGTGTAGTGTCTCTCAAAAGGAGGATCCTTTGAGACATCTGGTCATGGTCGTTCTCGCTCTCTCGCTGGTCGTCACCGGCGCGAGCGCCTCGGATCTCATCATCACCGGCGCGATCGACGGTCCGCTCACGGGCGGAATCCCGAAGGCCGTCGAGCTGATGGCATGCGCAGACATCGCCGACCTCTCGATCTACGGAATCGGATGCGCCAACAACGGCGGCGGCACGGACGGTGAAGAGTTCACCTTCCCGGCCGACTCAGCGGTCGAGGGTCAGTTCATCTACCTTGCGAGCGAGGACGTTGAGTTTGCCAACTTCTTCGGCTTCGCCCCCGACTACGTCGACTACACGGCCGCCGGCACCAACGGCGACGATGCCTTCGAGCTGTTCATGAACGGCGTCGTTGTGGACGTGCTCGGCGACATCAACGTCGACGGCACCGGCGAGCCCTGGGACTACCTGGACGGATGGGCCTACCGCCTCGACCAGACCGGCCCGGACGGCGACACGTTCGTGCTGGCGAACTGGTTCTTCAGTGGCGCGAACGCGCTCGACGGCGAGCTCACGAACGCGACGGCCGCCGTTCCGTTCCCGCTCGGCACCTACGTCTGCCCCAGCGCGTCACCGGTCGAGGAGTCGACCTGGGGTATGGTCAAGGCGCTGTACCGCTAGACGCGATCAGTACCGCTGGAAGCATTTGCTGGAATACAAGACCCCCGTCGCTCTCAGAGCGGCGGGGGTCTTTGCAGAACCAGAAGAGCCATGTCGCGGCAACGCGGAGCCTCTCCGATGCGATCACGCGAGATCGAAACGGTCCAGGTTCATCACCTTGTTCCATGCCGCGACGAAGTCCTCCACGAACTTCGCTTCGGAATCCTCGCACCCGTAGACCTCCGCAATGGCTCGGAGCTGCGAGTTGGATCCAAAGACGAGGTCGATGCGGGTGCCGGTCCACCTGGCCTCCCCTGTCGACCGGTCGCGTCCCTCGAACACATCGCCATCCGGACTCGCCTTCCACTCAGTCCGCATGTCGAGCAGATTGACGAAGAAGTCGTTGGTGAGCTTCCCGGGACGCTTCGTCAGCACGCCGTGCGGGGACTGCCCGAAGTTGGTCCCCAGAACGCGCAGCCCGCCGACGAGCACCGTCATCTCCGGAGCCGTCAGGGTCAGCAGCTGCGCCCGGTCCACGAGAAGCTCCTCCGCCGTCACCGAGTACTTCGCCTTCTGGTAGTTCCGGAACCCGTCCGCAGCCGGTTCGAGCACCGCGAACGATGCCGCGTCGGTCTGCTCCTGCGTCGCGTCGGTGCGTCCGGGCGCAAAGGGCACGGTCACGTCGTGACCGGCGTCCTTCGCGGCCTTCTCGACCGCTGCGCAACCACCCAGGACGATGAGGTCTGCGAGCGACACCTTCTTCCCGTCGGACTGCGCGCTGTTGAACTCCTCCTGGATGCTCTCGAGCGTCGAGAGCACGCGCCCCAGCTGCGCCGGCTCGTTGACCTCCCAGTCCTTCTGCGGGCACAGCCGCAGACGCGCCCCGTTGGCGCCGCCGCGCATGTCGGAGCCGCGGAACGTGGAGGCTGAAGCCCAGGCTGTCGAGACCAGCTCCCGCACGGACAGCCCCGAAGCGAGAATCTTGTCCTTGAGGGAAGCGATGTCGTTCTCATCGACAAGCTCGTGATCGACCGCGGGCACCGGGTCCTGCCAGATGAGTTCCTCCGCAGGAACCTCAGGACCGAGGTAGCGCGAGCGCGGACCCATGTCCCGATGCGTCAGCTTGAACCACGCGCGGGCGAAGGCGTCGGCGAACTTGTCGGGATGCTTGAGGTAGTCGCGCGCGATCGGCTCGTAGACGGGATCGAATCTGAGCGAGAGGTCCGCCGTGGTCATCATCGGCCGGTGCTTCTTCGTCGGGTCGTGAGCGTCGACGATCATGTCCGCTTCGGCGACGTCCTTGGCCAGCCACTGGTTTGCCCCGGCAGGGCTCTTCACGAGTTCCCACTCGTACTGGAACAGGATCCTCAGGTAGCCCATATCCCACTTGACCGGGTTCGGCTTCCAGGCGCCCTCGATACCGCTGCTGATGGTATCGCCGCCCAGGCCCGAGCCGAAACTGCTCTTCCAGCCGAGCCCCTGTTCCTCGATGCCCGCGGCCTCCGGCTCCGGACCCACGTTCGATGCGTCGCCCGCGCCGTGGCACTTCCCGAAGGTGTGTCCACCGGCGACGAGCGCGACGGTCTCCTCGTCGTTCATGGCCATCCGCGCGAAGGTCTCGCGAACGTCACGACCGGAGGCGACCGGGTCCGGATTGCCGTCCGGGCCCTCCGGATTCACGTAGATGAGACCCATCTGCACGGCGGCGAGAGGATTGTCGAGATCGCGATCTCCGCTGTAGCGGCTCCCGGGCTTGTCGCTCGTCGCCAGCCACTCCTGCTCGGCGCCCCAGTATACGTCCTCCTCGGGCTCCCAGATGTCTACGCGACCGCCGGCGAACCCGAAGGTCAAGAACCCCATCGACTCGAGGGCGCAGTTGCCGGCGAGGATGAGCAGGTCGGCCCACGAGATCCGCCGTCCGTACTTCTGCTTGATCGGCCAGAGGAGACGACGGGCCTTGTCGAGGTTGACGTTGTCGGGCCAGCTGTTCAAGGGAGCGAAGCGCTGGTTGCCGTGCCCGGCGCCGCCGCGGCCGTCCCCCATCCGGTAGGTGCCCGCGCTGTGCCACGCCATCCGGATGAAGAGTCCGCCGTAGTGCCCGTAGTCGGCCGGCCACCAGTCCTGCGAGTCGGTCATGAGCGCGTAGAGGTCGTTCTTGAGCGCCTCGTAGTCAAGCTTCTTGAACTCCTCGGCGTAGTCGAACGCCTCATGCATTGGGTTGCTCTTGTGCGTGTGCTGGTGGAGTATGCGGAGATTCAACTGGTTCGGCCACCAGTCCTGGTTCGACGTGCCGTGGCTCGGGGTGGAACTGCCCATACGGCCAGTCACCGGGCACTTCCCATTCTTGCTCATCGTCGTACTCCTTTCAGGCGGGGGTCGGTTCGGAGAGCGGCTTTCACACGAGCGGTGAGTCCTGTTTGATGCTGACCGACGGCCCGAAGATTCGTGACCCTCCATTGGCGTCGGTGTTTGGCCCCTGTTCGTCACGTGTTCTCGGCGGCGCAAGGAGCGCCCTCTACTACGGGGATTCAATGAAGCCCGGGTCGAAGTAGCCGTGGGACAGACGGAACGCCCGCGTGATCCGAACGATCGTGTTGTCTTCCTCCAACCGGCTTGGGTTCCAGAACTCCCACACCACCTCCCCGTCACGCCTCACCTCGAAGACTCGGCCCTTCTGCGATTCGGTGATGAGCACATTGCCGTTCGGTAGGAGTTGCTGCGCGCCGGTTCCTTTCGAAAAGAACCCGTCTTCCTCGTAGCTCCAGACGATCTCGTCCGCGACGACGTCGTACTCGACGACTCGAGACTTGCCATCGAACTTGCGGTTATCGAACAGCATGAGGTGACCGTTTGGCAGAACGCGCGCCTCGTGCATGCTCTGCCAGCGACCTCTGTTCGCCCAGACGACCTTCTTGCTCTCAGGATCGATGACGGCCAGACAATCCATGTTGCGGATCGTCACGAGGAAGTTGCCTTCGCGGAACGCTGGGTGAGGAACCGTTCCGTCCAGAATCTCGACGCAGTTCGTATGGAAGGGGTCACGGTCCGAGCCAAGAACCGAGGGCCCAAGCAGGAACTCGTATCCGGAGTCGCGGAACGCCTCCGGAATCGAGATCCGCCCGCCCTCCGCGGGAGCAGACTCGCCCGGCTCGAGAACACAGATGAAATCCACCAGGAAGCCGCTCGGCCTCAACCAATTGAGCACCCGGCCACTGCGCATGAGGACCACGATGGTCCCGTCGGGACCCACCGTAACGTCATGGTGAGCTCTCAACCAGCGATCTCCATAAGTCCACAGAGGCTTCGAGTCGCGATCGAGCTTGATAAGACGGCCTGGGTAGGCCGAGACGCCCAGGACGCTCCCGTCGGGATACACCCAGGCTCGCACCCAATGCCTGGAGGACTCCTCTTCCCACGTGTGAACGACACGTCCGTCCATGTCGAGGAGATACGCGCCGGCGAAATCAGCGGACACATAGACCGTGTATCCTCCGAACGCCATCGGGCTCGAGATCGTGACCCCACTCACGTCTGGCGCACGATCCCCTCCCACCATGTATCCGAGCGTGCCGATACGCTCGAGCTCTCTCTGCTGCTCTTCCGTGAGCCTGGACACATCACCGGCTTCGCCGGCATCGGGTTGGACGCTCGGCGGGGCATCGGCCTCCGCCCCCGGAGCCCCCGCCTCGGTCCGGCCCTGCATCTCGCCGTCTCCGCCTCTTCCACAACTCCCGGCCAACGCCAGAAGAACGGAGAGAAGCAGCAGGCCAAGTAGGCGGCATGCCCTCGATGTCGGTGCATTCACAGTGTCCAGCTCCTACGCCGCGTTCCTCGGGACGCAGAGGTTGTGCCATCGACAGGGTATCGACGAGCCTCCTGCGGGAGTATATCGTATTTCCCGTACGACAGCCATGATAGATTGATGGTCGAGATCCCCCGCGGGTCCGCCGAGCGCACCGAGCCCGGTCCAGGTGGTCTCGGACGATTCCCCATGCTTGACAGTTCCAGATAAATGCGACAAGATCGTATCGACACTTCGGACTGCCCGTCGGTGCCGACAGGCACGCAAGCGGGGGCCTCACATGAACGCGCGATTCATCGTGTCGCTCGTGGCGGCCATCCTCCTCCTCACGCTCCAGAACGCCACGGCCACGACCATCCACGTCCCCGACGATCACGCCACGATCCAGGGCGGCATCAACGCCGCGGCGGCAGGTGATACTGTCGTCGTGGCCTGTGGCACGTACTACGAGCATGACATCATCATGCGTTCGGGGGTCTGCCTGACGAGCGAGACCGGGCAACCAGACTGCGTGACCATTGACGCTCTACGACTAGGGCGTGTCTTCTACTACAAAGAAGTTGAGGGACCGGAACTGCGTGGCTTCACGATCACGGGCGGAGGGTTTCCGAGCATCGGCGGTGGAATCATGTGTCTCGCCTCGACATCGGCAGTGTTCAGGAACTGCAGAGTTCACGGAAACGAGATGGGCGCCGTCTTCTGCCAGGGGTGCAGTTTCTTGAGATTCGTCGACTGCTCGTTCTATGACAACGACCATGGCGTCAGCTGCAGCAGCTGCCTCTGGTGTACCTTCCAGGACTGCACGTTCGAGGGCAATCAGGACGGCGGCATGACCTTCGGCTCGGGAGTAGTCACCCTCGAGCGCTGTACGTTCCGCGGCAACTCGGGTGAATCGGGAGCCGGACTGCACTGCGGAGGCTCATCCGACCTGTCCCTGATAGACTGCCTCTTCGTGGGGAATGAGGCTCTCGAGTACGGGGGCGGCATCTGCTGCGAAGACGATGCGCATATGGACTTCACGCGGTGCACGATCGCCGGCAACTCCGCCGGCATCGAGGGCGGCGGCATCTGTGTCGCCACGATCTCCGGCCAGCCGTATCTGACACTCGATGCGTGTATCATCGCATTCAGTGGCCAAGGGGAAGGCGTCAGCTGTTTCTCATACACTCCCCCACAGATGACGTGCTGCGACATCTACGGGAACGATGGCGGTGACTGGGTGGGTTGGATCGCGGACCAGTACGGCGTGAACGGCAACTTCGCGGCCGATCCCCTGTTCTGCGGTGCGCTCAATCCTGACCGTCCCTACACGCTCCATGAAGACTCCCCGTGCGTCTTCCCGGAAGCAGGTCTCTGCGGAGAGCGGATCGGGGCATTCGGAGTGGGCTGCGGGCCGTTCTCACCCGTGTTGCAGACGAGTTGGGGCGCCATCAAGTCCCTCTACCAATGAGAGCAGAGGCCCGAAAGCGAACGACTCAACGCACCGAGCCCGGTCCAGGTGGACCGGGCTCGGTGTAGGTGGCTCCTCAGGTAGGACTCGAACCTACAACCCTTCGGTTAACAGCCGAATGCTCTACCATTGAGCTACTGAGGATCCTATCTAGGCACGGGCCGGCGGAACCGGCCCGTCTCTTGTACGAATCTCTATTCTAGCAACGGTGTCGGGCTCTGTCAAACCGAATCAGGTTCCACCCCGGCGGGGCCTGCACCGCGGCTAGAGGGTCTTCATGTAGGCCAGAAGATCGTCCATCTCACCCTCGTCCAGCCGCCCCTCGAAGGCCGGCATCGTCCCTGCCGGGGCCAGGATCTGCGCCCGAACGGTCTCTTCCGACACGGGACCTCCCGCCGCCATCGCCTCCTTCTCGAAGAGCCCGGGGAGCGTCGGACCGTACCCGTTCCGCGCCGGGTCGGTCGGATGGCAACCGGCACAGTGCGCCCGGTAGATCAGACGGCCTCTCGCGATGGCTTCGGTTGCCGCTGCCTCCTCGGACACCGCGGTCCCAGAAACCGCGGTTTCATCCGGAGCCGCGCCACCGCTCCCGCGCCCGTCCGGCGCCACCAGCTCGACGAAATCGTCCAGCTCCGGGGCGCTGCCCGGACCCCACAGCGCGCTGACAACGAAGAACCCCGTCGAGGTTGCGATGGTCACAAGCATCAGCGCGAAGACGATGAGCCCGAGCGCCGGTGCCATCGACAGGTACTGCTTGAAGCGCTTGACGATGAGAACCTTGATCAGGAGCGCGGACAGAAGACCGAGGGCGATGAGACCGTGGAGCGCAGCGCGGATGGCCATCCCGTCGCCGACCATCGCCACGTACTTCGCGCCGAGGTAGCCGTTGACGAGCGCGAGCACCACGGTGAACCACCCGGCGATGCGGTGCACGGACTTGAGTGCGCCCGCGCTCATGGTCCTCTCCTTGCGTCCCATGAGCGTCAGCATCGAGAGCGCCGCCGCGAGCGTGGTCGCGAGGAGCACGACGGACACGATCAGCTTCGTCCACAGCATCGCTACGCCCCCTCCCTCGCCTTCTTCGCGTGATAGATGGCCGCCCGCGTCTTGCCGATACCCTTCGTCGGCGGAACGCCCTTCGGGCAGATCTTGGCGCAGCTCCAGACCATGTCGCAGCCGTGAACGCCGTTCTCGTTGTCCACGAGCCTCAGCCGCTCCTCGCCGGCCCCGTCGCGCGGGTCCGCGTAGAACCGGTAGTGCTTGGCGAGCGCCGCGGGACCGAGGTAGTCGGGCGCACGCTCCGCCACCGGACAGACGCCTTGGCAGCTCGCGCAGAGGATGCAGTTGGTGTACGGCTCGGCCTCACGCCAGTCCTCGGGCGAGACGAGCCGCTCGCACTCGGGGTCCGGGTCCGACGGCCTGAGCCACGGCATGACGGACTCTTCCTTCGCGAAGAAGACATCCATATCGACGACGAGATCGCGAAGCACCGGGAGGTTCGGGAGCGGTTCTACCATGACCTTGTTGCCCAGGGAGCTCACCTGCGTCCTGCACGCCAACCCGACCTCTCCGTTGATCACCATCGCGCACGAGCCGCAGACGGCGCCGCGACACGAGTAGCGAAACGCCAGCCCGCCGTCCTGCTCCTCCTGAACAAGGAGGAGCGCCTCGAGGACGGTCAACCCGGGGTGCGCCGGGATGACGTACTCACTCCAACGGATGTCAGACGGGCCGTCGCTGTCCGGATCGAACCGGCGGACCCGGAAGACCACCGTGCCGGGCCCGGCCGATGCATCCATCGCGCGGTTGCTCGTGCCCATCAGTACTTCCTTTCCATCGGTTCGTAGTCGGTGATGATAACGTCATCGAACGAGAGCTCCGGTGTCCCGTCATCGGCACGTGTCGCCATCGTGTGTTTCAGCCAGTTGTCGTCGTCGCGCCCGGGATGATCGATTCGCCAGTGCGAGCCGCGACACTCGGTCCGCTTGAGCGCACCCAGCGCGGTCGCCTCGGCCAGCTCGATCATCCCTCCGAGCTCGAGCGTATCGATGAGATCGTAGTTGAAGCAGCGGTTGGTCGCGTCGAGCGAGACGCTTGCGTACTCCTCGCGCAGACCGGCGAGTTCGCTGACCGCATCGGCAAGCGGCGCTTCGTCGCGGAAGACGCCGACCTTCGCGGTCATCGTCTGCTGCATCCGTCTGCGAATGTCTATCTGACGAACACCTGAGTCCCGGGATGCGAACGCGTCGATGAGATCGTGCTGCGTCTGGACCGCCTTGTCGTAGACGAAGGATGGGACATCACCGGCGCCACCGCCCGAACCGCCGCTGCCGCCTGCGTTCGCCGCCGCCCTGTCCCCCGCGCGTTTCCCGAAGACGAGCGTCTCGAGCAGCGAGTTCCCGCCGAGCCGGTTCGCGCCGTGGACGCTCACGCACGAGCACTCGCCCGCCGCGTAGAGACCAGGAAGATCGGTCACACCGTCCTCGTCACACGCAATGCCGCCCATCGAGTAGTGCTGGCCCGGCTGGACCGGGATCGGCTCGTCGATCGGATCGACGCCTGCGAACTCCATCGCGATCTGGCGAATGCCCGGAAGGCGGGTCGTGATGACGTCGGCACCGAGGTGCCTGATGTCGAGATGGACGTAGCCGCTCCCGTCTCCCTCGAACGCGCGCCCCTCGTTCGCCTCGGTCTGGATGCCGCGCGCTACGATGTCGCGCGGCGCGAGTTCCATCACACTCGGCGCGTAGCGGTCCATGAACCGCTCCCCGTCGGCGCCGCGGAGGAGTCCTCCCTCGCCGCGGACGCCCTCGGAGATGAGGATGTTCGTTCCGTAGAGCGTCGTGGGATGGAACTGGACGAACTCCATATCCTCGAGCCTCGCCCCCGCGCGGTACGCGGCCGCGGTGGCGCTGCCTGTGTTGATGTACGCATTGGTCGTCTTGGCGAAGATGCGGCCGTGGCCTCCGGCGCCGAGGATGACGGCGCCCGTCGGGAAGCTCTCGATGTCGCCGGTCGGGATGTGGAGGGCTACCGCTCCGACGACGGCGTCGCCGTGTTTCACGAGTTCGAGGAGCAGCCACTCCGAGTAGACCTTGATCCCGCGCTTGAGCGTCTGCTCCCAGCACGTGTGAAGCAGATGGTGGCCGGTGCGATCGGCCGCGAAACAGGTCCGAGGGAAGCCGGCGCCACCGAACGGACGCTGCGCGATGCGGCCATCGTCGAAGCGGCTGAAGTATGCGCCCCAGTGCTCCATTTCGATGACCGCCGCGGGAGCGTCCTTCGCGAGGATCTCGGCGCGAGGCTGGTCGGCCAGATAGTCAGAGCCCTTGATGGTGTCGAAGGCGTGTCCCTGCCAGGTGTCGTCTCCGCCGTCGGGATGATTGCCGAGCGACGCGTTGACGCCGCCCTGCGCGGCACCCGAGTGCGACCGGATGGGATACACCTTCGACATCACCGCGACGGTTCGTCCGGCGTCATGCGCGGCTATCGCCGCGCGGAGCCCGGCGAGACCGCCGCCGATGACAAGAATGTCCGTACGTTCCATGGTGCCCCCGGGGAGCATGTGTGAAGATGGCTGATATTCATGATAACAGACGGACGAGCAACGCCACAGGCGATTGCTGACAGAAATTCAGATGCAGGGTGATGGCACAAGTTGCTGCGCTGCGGCAGATAGCGGTTGAGATGGGGCGGGGCGGACTACTTCAGGCGCACGAGCTTGGCGGTGACGCGCTCGCCATCGACCGCGGCGCCGATGAGGTAGACGCCCGAGGCGACTTCGGACCCGGAAGCGCTCCGGCCATCCCACGTGAGCTCGTGTCGACCCGGTGTCAGCGCGTGGTCTGCCAGAGTCGCGATGACCCGACCGGACACGTCGATCACCCGGACACGCGCGTGCGCGCCGGGCGCGAAGATCGTCAGGGCGAGTGTGGTGCTGCCCCGAAAGGGATTCGGGGCGGCCGGCGACAGCATCACCCGGCTCCCCTGCTCCTCTCCTGTTCCCCCGGCCGGATCGCCGCCATTGCCCGACTCGTCGCCGGTGTCGACACCCGTGCCCCACGGCTGCGGGAAGCCGAACCCGCGGGTCGCCTCGCCGTCGAAGTCGAACGTCGCGAGGTTCTCGGACGGATTGCCGGGGCCTCCATCAACACTGATGAACCCGGGCTCCCAGGTGAGCACGCCGGTCCCGAGTCCGACCGGCGTCGCCTCGACCACCGCGACGACGTCGCGGAGGAAAGCGAACTGCGCGTCGGGTGTCGCCGGATAGTTGGCGTGGAGCTGCGACTCCTGCCAGACGAAGTTGTTCGTCCCGTCGTCGACCCAGTCGAGCGTCCACGGGTACGCCGTCTCGACGACCATGATCTCACGCCCGAAGCGTGGCGCCAGGTTCTCCAGGTTGTCGCGCAGCCCCCAGATGTCACCGTGCCACCACGGGTAGAACGACAGCCCGATACAGTCGAACGCGACACCGCGCGAGACGAGGTTGTCGTAGAACCACTCGCACGCGCCGACACTGGCTCCCTGGTCATTGTGAATGATGATGACCGGCTGCTCCGGCGGACTGAGACTGTCACGTACGCCGGCGACACCCGCGGAGAGAAGCTGAGCGAAGTTGTCCCACTGCTCAGGCGTGTTCCACTCCCCGCCGACGCGCCCGTCGTCCCAGAGCATTCCGTTCGAGACCTCGTTGCCGATCTGGACGTAGTCCGGGAGCGCGCCTGCGTCGCGGAACGCGCGGATGGCAGCGTTGGTGTAGGCATACATCGAGTCGACCAGCGCCGGGAAGGTGATGCCCTCCCATGCCGCCGGCTTGTACTGCTTCCCGGGATCGGCCCAGGTATCCGAGTAGTGGAAGTCGAGCATGAACTCAAGCCCTGCTGCCTTCGCCTCCTGCGCCATCAGGATGGTCGCGGGGAGCGCGTGCCACGGCTCGGCCGGCGTGTGCCAGAGTCTCAACCGGATGATCTGATACCCGTGGTCGGCGCACGCCTCGATGAGGTCAACGGCAATGCCGTCGACACGATACACGCCTCCCGCGGCCTCGATCTGGTGCGTGAAGGAGATATCGGCCCCGCACTTCGTGGTCCCGGGCATCCAGCCAGCGCGGTGGTCGAAGAAGACCGGACTCACCTCGACGGGGTCGTCCCCGACTGTCACCTCGCGGTTGTCGACGAAGTGCTCCCACCGGTCGTGGGTCGAAAGCGGGATGAGGAACTTGTACGGATGTGAGCCGGCTTCGAAGTCGAGCGTGATCTCGTAGATGTCGTCGCCGTCAACATCGGTCAGAACGTCGCCGTTCCCGCTCCAGCCGTTGAAAGCGCCGCGGATCACGAGCGTGTCGACCACGGGGTCGAACCGCTCGAACGAAAGCTCGATGCGCATGTCGACAGCGAACGTCACCGGCACCGCCGATGCCGCGGTCGAGATGACCAGCACGAGCACGACCAGCCATGAGATCGCCATTTGACGGGACCGTTTCACTGTACTCCTCAGTCTGTGCTGCGCCTGAGTCTGGCGCTATGCAGAGGGTGTGGAAGTAGAGCGTAGTGATGCAGACTGCGTGCCAGCAGCGGATGTGTCGTCGAGCGCCAGAAGGTCCGCCAGAGCCATCACTTCGATGTCGATGCCGTACCGGACGACCATGTCGCGGAGCTGCATGACGCACGACGGGCACTCGGTCACGACGATGTCGGCCTCGGTCTCGCGGATACACTCGGCCTTCCGCTCACCGATCAGGGACGCGACGTCGTAGTGCATGAAGGTGAACGACCCGCCCCCGCCGCAGCAGCGGTCGGAGTCGCGCATCTCCACGAACTCGACCCACGGAAGCGAGCGGATGAGTTCGCGCGGCTCCCTCGTGATGCCCTGTCCTCGCACGAGGTGACACGGTTCATGATAGGTCACGCGGAGCCCACCCGTGACCGGTGCCATGTCGCGACGCCCACCGAGCATGCCCTCCTTCGCGAGGAACTCGGAGAAATCGAACACCGGGATCCCGAAGCCGCCTTCGATCCCAAGCGTCTCCTCGTACTCGCGCTTGAGCGCGAGTCCTCCGGACGCGCAGCAGACGATAACGGCCTCGACATCAGCCTTCCTGAACACGTCGATGTTCTTCCGCGCGAGGTCGCGCGCCGTCATGTAGTCGCCGGAGTTGAACACCGGCGTCCCGCAGCAGACCTGCCGACGCGGGATGACGACATCGAACCCGGCCCTCGACAGAGTCCGGACGATGGCGCGGCCCGTCTCGGGATAGATGAGGTTCGTGGCGCACCCGACGAAGAAGCCGATGCGACGCGTCCCGCCGCCCGCGCTCTCCCGTCTCGGAGAGCCGTCGATGGCCCGGACGAGCTCCGGCATCGACCGCGTCAGCGCCCTGGGAGCGAACTCCGGGAGCACACGATCAGGATCCATCCCGACGAGCGGGAACAGCTTCCGGTAGACGCTGTTCTGTGGAAGGCCGCGAAGGAGCACGCGCTGTATGAAAGAACCGAACCGGCCGAACGGCGGAAGCAGACGGCCGCGGCGAAGAAGGAACCGGAACGCAACGCGTTTGACGAACGGAAGACGTCCGGC
>JAPEKQ010000014.1 GCA_029990205.1 bacterium | reverse complement strand
GCGGGGTGGAGCAGTCCGGTAGCTCGTTGGGCTCATAACCCAAAGGTCGCAGGTTCAAATCCTGCCCCCGCTACCAAATCGGAACCGCCCGGGCCTTCTGGCTCGGGCGGTTCGTCTTGCTGGTGATGGATATCACAGGCCCCACTTGACCCCGGTCGCCTCTTCTGATGCTTCCCACAGTCGTTCTGCCACTTCCTTATCTACGGCATGTGGTTTGATGACGCAGTCGCCAACAGGGCCAACCCAGTTTGATCTTCCTGTAGGACCATAGAAGCCCTTCTCATCCAGATTCGGTTCTGTGGCACACATGACTTCAGGATAGGCGCCCTGTTCTGCTGATTGCGTTAGCGGTGTTCTCATCATCAGCCCAAAGGCAATCCTCATCATCAGGCTGCCACTTGTATTGATAAGGTTTGTTCTGGAGGAACCGGGATGGCAGGCGTAGACCTTGACACCCGTCTTGCCTGCCTTCTTCAGCCGGTCCTGCAATTCATAGACGGACATGATCTGTGCGAGCTTGCTCTGACTGTAGGCATTGTTCGCGGTGTAGTCCTGGTCCCAGTTCATGTCGTCGAACTTGATCGTCTTGATGCCCATGTCATACCCCATGCTGCCCACAGTCACGATGCGTCCCTTGGACTCTTCGATCAGCGGGTAGAGCAGGGCCTGCAGGGTGAAGTGACCGTAGTGATTCGTGCCGAGCTGGCTCTCAAAACCGTCCACGGTGAACTTCTGTGTGGGCACCTGCGCGATGGCGCCGTTGCAGATGAGCGCATCGATGCGAGTCTCCGTCCCAAGCACCTCTTCTGCCGCTTTGCGCACGGAAGCCTGATCCGCCAGGTCCATGAGGACAAGCGACACATCGACATCACTGCCAAGATCCTGCTTGATGGCTGCAATGGCATCAGCTGACTTCTTGGGGTTGCGGTTCAGCATCAGAACCCTCGCCCCTCTGGACAACAGGATCTTCGATGCCTCGAATCCCGTACCGCTGTTCGCGCCGGTGATGAGGTACGTCCTACCCTTGAGCGAACCGAGTCGCTCCGGTGTCCAGCCCTTTGGTCCGAACGCGTTCCTGGTTCTCATTGCCCTCTCCTCTCTCGCCTCGCCCGCTCCCGGGCATGTTCCGGCCCGCCTGGACCTGTTCCTGTCTTCACTCTCAAGGATAGGCCGGCGGGGACACGCGGGCACTAGCGACGAGCGCCAACCGATATGCGATTCGCGCCATAGTAGAGGACTATCCACAGGGTAGGTTTTTGGGATAGAGCAGCATGAGTGGCGCGAATTGCCACAGCTTTGGCGCGGATAGCTAGTGATTCGGGGCCGTACAGGGGTTATGCTGAAGGTAACGGAAGCTGAGAGGAGACTCACCAGCCGCGTGGCGGCGACGGCCGGAAGGGACGCACCATGGCCAGGACCAAGCACTACGACATCAATCCGACCTGGGCCCTTATGCTCAACGACATCGGGCTCAGACCGGCGGACATCCTGAGGAGGGCGGGGCTTGCAGAGGACCTGTTCGCGCGGGACAAGGCCGAGCTCTCCGCCGACGACTACTTCGCGCTCTGGCGCGGGATGCAGGAGGAGTCGGGAGATCCGGAGTTCCCCATCAAGCTCGCCTCGCGGATCTCGGTCGAGTCGTTCGACCCGGCGATCTTCGCGGCGCTCTGCAGCCCGGACCTCAACACCGCGGCCGAACGCATAGCCCGCTACAAGAGACTCGTCTGTCCCATGACCGTTCACGTGAACGTCGGCGACGACGGCACGCGGGTCGAATTCGAGTGGGCGCCATCGAAGACGAAGCCGCCGGCGCCCCTCATCGCAACCGAACTCGCGTTCTTCACCCAGCTCGCCCGCATCGGCACGCGCGCGCAGATCTCTCCGCTCGAGGTCCGAACGCCGGTTCCGCAGGAGCCGAAGGACGCGTACGAGAGCTTCTTTGGAGCGACACTACGGCGCGGCGCCCGTCCGATGCTCCGCTTCAGCGCGAGAGATGCGTCGCGACCGTTTCTCACTGCGAACAACGAGATGTGGAAGTTCTTCGAACCGGAACTGCAGCGGAGGCTGTCCGAACTGGACAGCTCGGCCACGACTACTGACCGCGTCCGCGCGGCGCTGCTTGAGCTCCTACCGAGCGGTACCGCATCGGTCGACGCAGTCTCGCGGAAGCTCGCGGTGAGTCACCGGACGCTCCAGCGGAAGCTCAGGGAGGAGAGCGTGAGCTTCCAGGCGCTTCTCAACAGCACGCGTGAGGAGCTGGCGATGCACTACCTCAAGACGGCCGACCTCTCGGGAGCCGAGATCTCGTTCCTGCTCGGATTCAAGGACCCGAACTCGTTCTTCCGGGCCTTCCGCGACTGGACGGGTCAGACTCCGGAGCAGGTCAGGGGCGCCTCGCTCCAGGCTCACTAGGCCGAAGTCGCAGCGGAATCCCGCGACCACACACAAGTGAGGGCCCGGGCCGTCTGGCCCGGGCCTTCTGCTTCCTCGACGTCAGCCAGGCAGGCGCTGTTTACGCTTTCTTAACACTACTCGGCGAATCCGACACACAACCTTCAACGGTCCGTTGTATATTGTTAGGAACGGAAGTCTGTGCAGATGGCTGATCACGCGACAAGGAGCAGGACATGAGAGGCGGCACGCTGCCAGGGAGCAGACCGCTCGGGAACGAGTTGCTCAGCGGCAGGCTGCTCGGGGGCGCGCTACTCGTGCTGATACTCCTCCTGTGCTCGAGCGCCTTCGGCCAGAGCTACGAGATGACCGTAGAGCTCAGCTCTGGTGAGACCGTCACGATCGCGCTCGACGACATCGACTTCATCATGTTCCTCGACGTCCCCTCAGACGACGACCCCGTCGCGTGCGAGCTGCTCCAGAACTACCCGAATCCATTCAGTGCCTCGACGACCATCGCGTATGAGATCTCGGACGAGACCGGGATCACTGTCCGCATCTACAACGTGCAGGGCGCACTCGTCAGGGAACTGACGAACAGAGTCCAATCGGCCGGAGATCACGAGGTGGCCTGGGACGGCACCGACGCCGCTGGCGAGTACGTCTCGTGCGGAGCGTACTTCTGCGCGGTGGAATGCGACGGCGAGATACACTCAAAGAAACTCATACTGGTCAGGTAGCCGGGGGCATCCATGAGAAGCACCACATTCATCGTCCTGCTTGCGGTCCTGGCTGCCATGAGCGTTCAGGCGCAGGAGATGGAAGTCACCTGGGAGGACGGCCAGGATGAGGAGTACAGCCTCTCCGAGATCATTCGCGTTACATTCGCAGAGAGCGACTTCCTCAGAATGCGGGACAGCAAGGATATTCTGCGTGTCCGCGAGTCCGACGACATCACCCTCTTCTGGGTTGCCGCCATCGACAGTGTGACGTTCCTCGATAACGAAACCATGTACGTCCACAACGCGAACGGCGTCGTCAGCGAGTTCGACCTCGCCGAGGTCACCAACCTGAAGTTCATCAAGAGTTCGAACGTGGTCGTGACGATCACCTACGACGGCACGTCGGCGGTCGTGGACAACCCATGGGAGGACGCCGGCGTCGAAGTCGACATCACCGACGGCGACGTGACGATCAATTCGGAGGGCGATATCGACGGCATCACCTACGCCCTCTCGGGGACCGCGTCGGACGGCATGTTCAAGATCTACTCCGACGACGACATCACGCTCCAGCTGTGTGGTGTCGACATCACCAACAGCGACGGCCCGGCGATCAACATCCAGAACGGCGGGACGATCACGGTCGAACTCGTGGGCGGCACGTCGAGCACGCTGAGCGATGGAGAGACATACGCCGACCCGGTCGGCGACGAGGAACAGGACGGATGCTTCTTCAGCGAGGACCAGCTGCTCTTCATCGGTTCGGGGAGTCTGACCATCAACGGACAGGGCAGCGACCAGCACGGACTCTGCTGCGATGACTACATCGACGTCCGGAGCGGGAACATCATCATCCAGAGCGCGGTCAAGGACGGCATCCACACCAACGATGGCTACTACCAGTACGGCGGTTCCGTTGACGTGACCTCGGCGAGCGACGGCATCGACGCCGGCGACGGACCGGTGGAGATCGCGGGCGGCGTTCTCGCAGTGCTGAACACGGACAGCGACAGGGAGGCGGTCAAGTCCGACAGTCTGCTTGTCGTCTCCGGCGGCTCGGTCGACCTGACCATCGACGGGCACCAGTCCCGCGGACTCAGCGCGGACCACATCCACCTCACGGGCGGGACGATCACCATCGCCACGTCCGGCGATGCGGTCCTCGAGGAGTCCGGTCTCGGGTACGATCCCTCTTACTGCACGGCCGTCAGGCCGGGCGTCGAGGGACTGATCGACGGGTGCGATCTGTCCATCACGACGGGCGGCACTGCTGGACGCGGAATATCGGGCAACGGCAACATCACGATCGAGTCGGGCACCGTGAACATCACGTCCAGCGGAGACGGCGACACCTTTACGAACGAGTTGGGTGAGGAGGACGTCTACCACGGTCCCTGTATGAGGGCCGACGGCGACCTGAACATCGAGGGCGGAACCGTGACCCTCTCCCACTCCGGCTCCGCGGGCAGGGGCATCTCCGTGGACGGCATCCTCACGATCGGCACCGCGCTTGCCGGCCCCGCGCTGAGCATCACGACGACCGGGGATGAGATCCCGGTCGGGATCGGGGCCACCGAGGCGAAGGCCGCGGCTGTCGACAGCATGGTCGTCATCGAGAACGGCGAGATCAACATCTCGTCCGCCAACGACGGCATCAAGTGTGACTACTGGATCGAGGTCAACGACGGACTGATCGACATCGCCGATTGCAGCGACGGCCTCCAGGCCCCGAACGTCGTCGTCAACGGCGGAGAGCTCGATGTCTCGGCCGGGGACGATGTCATCAGCGCCGGCGAGCGGATCGAGATCAACGGCGGCCTCATCACCTCGGAGGAGTGCGCCGAGGGCCTCGAGGCCCCGAACATCTTCATCAACGGAGGAGAGCTTCGCATCGCGGCCGAAGACGATGCCGTCAACGCCACGTACGGCTACGGCGGTGGGCAGTATGACGGCAGCGTCCTGACCATCAGCGACGGCTACATCTACGTCGACGCCGAGGAAGGCGATGGGATCGACAGCAACGGCGACCTCACGATCTCCGGCGGAACGGTCATCGTCCACGGGGCGCCAACCGGCGCCGAGACCGGCATTGACGCCAGCGGGACGCTTCTCACGGATGGCGGTTTCACGGTCGTCTCGCAGTACAACTCAAGCATGATCGAGACGCCGAGCGGTTCGTCCAACCAGCGGTCGGTGAACCTCAACTCGACCTCGACCTTCTCCGGCGGGACCATCATCCGAGTCGAAACGTCGAGTGGCGACGCGCTGTTCACATTCGAGCCGGCGCACAACTACCAGGCGGTCCTGTTCTCATCCGATGAACTCATGAGCGGCACGACGTACAACGTCTACACGGGCGGGAGCTGCACGGGCACCGAGCAGGACGGCGTGTACACGGGCGGAACGTACTCGGGCGGGACACTGCGGGCGACGTTCACGTCAAGCGGTGTAACGCAGGAGGTCGAGTTCTAGCAACGATCTCAGCCGGAGACCGACAACAATGTGAAGAGCCCCCGGGAGGAATCCCGGGGGCTTCGTCGTGTCCATCTACTCAGATTCGGTTGCCGTGGCGGGGTCACGCCCCGGTGCCCGCGGCTTCGCTATCGATAGAGCGCCTTGATCGTCCCCCAGCTCGTCTCCTCCACCGGAGACCCGCTCACGTAGTAGGTGAACGGTCCCTCCTGCACGACGAACCCGCCGAAGAGGTCGCGGATCTCTATGGTCACCTCGATCTCCCCCGCGCCGTCATCGAAGATGCCCGAACCGGGCGTGGTGTAGTAGAGATCCGAGTAGTACGACGCGTCGGTCATGTAGAACATGCCCGCGCCGCCGGAGTAGCCGACGTCGTTGGTGAAATACGCGCGCACCTCGATACCACAGCCCTGGCCCGACCCGTCGGTCACGTACAGCTTCGCGATGTCGGCAAACAGGTTGAGCGATGCCCCCGGATCCAGGATCGCGCCGTTGGCCGGCGTGACCCCGGTGATAGCGTATCCGCTGGCGGCGTCGTGCCGGACCGCGACACTCGCCCCCAGGTTCGTCTCGATGGACGTCGTCATGTCTGTGACTGTCGCGGTCAGCGACATCGCCGTGCAGCAGAAGAAGAGGTCTCCATCGATCACGGCCTGGTAGACGTCGGATCCGTCCGGATCATCCCCGACGTAGAGGAAGTCGAAGTTCCCCGACCCGCCGGTATCCGTCAGCACGGCGAGCGGGTCGACATCGATCGTCAGCGCCTGACCCGGCTGGTTCGTGACACCGAACTGCTCCACATGCAGGAGCACCACGAGGCCGCCCTCGGCGTTCTCCGCGGGCTCGAACCAGTAGACGGAGTACGTGTTGTTCGGACTCCAGTTGAGATTCACGTCCTGGGCGCTCGCGACACCGGCGAAACAGAACAGAGCAAGAGCAACGATGAGAACCACTCGTGACACGAGGCACCTCCCGCTTTCGCGCGGATGATCGCGCGGTTGTCGTGACCAAGCCTTCACACAGAGCATACACAACATCACCGAAGTATACCACAGTCATGACGACCAGTCAAGATTGCGCGACTGAGCCCGCCACACCTCGCCGCCAGAACAGGAAGCCCCCGGGACAGGTCCCGGGGGCTCTGCGTGTACGGTAACTGTGCCCTGCCCTAGCCGTCGGAGCCGCCACCCAGGTGACGCTCGAAGAGCACATAGAGCACCGGAAGCACGAACAGCGTGAGGATCGTGGACGTCGTGATCCCGCCGATGACGACTGTCGCGAGCGGGCGCTGGACCTCGGCGCCGACTCCCGTCGAGAGGGCCATCGGGAGGAAGCCGGCCACATCGGTGATCGACGTGGCGAGCACCGGACGGAGTCGAAGCCGTCCAGCCTCGGTCACCGTCGCGAGCATCCCCTTCCCCTCGGGCAACAGCCGACGGATGGTGCTCACGAGCACCTGACCGTCCATGACCACGAGTCCGCTCAACGCGATGAACCCGATAATGGCGCTGACGCTGAAGGGCAGTCCGCGGAACGACAGCGCCAGCACGCCGCCGACCGCCGCGAACGGGATCCCCATGAAGACGATCAGCGCGTCACCCAACCGCCGCATGCTCAGGTAGAGCAGGAAGAACACAAGCGCCAGCGTCAGCGGCACGACGATACGGAACCGCTCCGACGCCCGGACGAGATGCTCAAACTGCCCGCCGTACTCGACCGTGTACCCGGTCGGCATGCTGATCTCGCTCTCGATGCGTTCGCGCACCTCTGCGACGAACGAGCCGACGTCGCGTCCACGCACGTTACACTGAACGACCGTCCTGCGTCGCGCCCACTCGCGGTTGATGGTCGAGGGGCTCTCGGTCTCCTCTACCGAAGCAAGCGAACTCAGCGGCAGCACGACACCCGACTCCGCGGGGACAAGCACGGCAGGGAGTTCGTTCGGGTCGTTCCTGAACCGGTCCGGCAGGCGAACGACGAGCGGGAAGCGCCTCTCCCCCTCCTGGATCTCGCCCACCTCGATGCCGCCGACCGCGTCGACCATCTCAAGGACGTGTTCGGCCGAGAGTCCGGCACGCGCGACCGCGCTTTGATCGACACGCACCGCGATCATCGGCTGACCCGCCAGCTGCTCTCCGGAGACGTCGGCCGCCCCCGGCACCGAGTGCAGGAGCCGCTGGATGTCGTTGGAGATGCGAAGCAGCGTGTCGAAATCGTCACCGTAGACCTTGATACCGAGATCGGACCGGATGCCCGCAACGAGTTCGTTCATCCGCATCTCGATCGGCTGCGTGTACGCGACGGTCTGCCCCGGAAGATCAGACATCAGTTCTTCCATCGCGCGGACGAGCTCGTCCTGAGTCCGCGCTACCGTCCACTGGTCGCGCGGCGTCAGCGTGATGAAGAGATCGGAGAGCTCGGTCCCCATCGGATCGGTGGCGACCTCGGCGGTGCCGATCCGACTCCAGATGTGGGCGATCTCGTCCGGGAACGCCTCGAGCAGAGTCTCCTCCATCAGCGTGTCGTACTCCACCGACTCGTCGATGGATATCCCCGCTAGCCTCACCACGTTGAGCACGATCGAACCCTCGCTCAAGCGCGGGACGAACTCGGAGCCACGGGTGGCCGCGAGCAGCCCGGTCCCTGCGAGCAGAACCAGAACGATGACGATCGCGGCGCGCCGGTGGTGCAGGACCCGGTCGAGCATCCGTGTGTAGATCCCGAGGAGCCAGCGCATGACGGCGGTCTCCCGCGTTGACGGACGTTTCGGGAGGATCCAGTGCGAGAGCGCGGGCGTCAGGTAGAGCGCGATGATGAGCGCGCCGAAGAGCGCGAACATCAGCGTCAGCGCCATCGGCTGGAACATCTTGCCCTCGGTGTTCTGGAGCGTGAGGATCGGAAGAAGCACGAGCGTGATGATCGCGACACCGAAGAAGACGGGCCGCGCGACCTCCCTGCTCGATTCCCCGATGACGGCGGCGCGCTCGCTGTTCGTGAGCTCCCGTCCCAGCTTCTGCGCTCGTTCAGCCAGACGACGCATATTGTTGTCGGCCATCACGACCGAGCCGTCCACGATGATCCCGAAGTCGATCGCGCCGAGGCTGAGAAGGCTGGCCGCGATCGCGGTGCCTCGCATCCCGAGCGCTGCGAGCACCATCGACAGCGGGATCGTGAACGCGATGATGAGTCCGGAGCGCACGTTGCCAAAGAGGAGAAACAGCACGGCGATGACGAGGAGAGCGCCGAGGAACAGGTTGTGCTTCACGGTCTCGATGACGAGGTCCACGAGTTCGGTCCGGTTGTGAACGACCTCGATCGCAACACCCGACGGCAGCGCCGGACGCACCTCGTCCAGCCGCTGGTTGATTGCATCCGTCACCTCCTTGCTGTTCTCTCCCATCAGCATGAAGGCCAGCCCGAGAACCGCCTCGCCCTCCCCCGCGGCCGTGACCGCGCCGCGGCGGATCTGATGGCCCTCGCGAACATCCGCGACCTCGCGGACCCGCACCGGGACGCCGTCGACGGTCCTGATGACGACGTTCTCGATCTCCTCCGCCGTCGTCAGCCGCCCGATGCCGTGCAGGAGGAGCGCATCGCCGGACGACTCGATGGTGCCGCCGCCGACGTTGCGGTTGTTCTCCTCGAGCGCGGTGGTGACATCCTGAAGCGTCAGGCCGTAGGCGACGAGCGACCTCGGCTCGACGACCACCTCGTGCTGCTTCTCGTACCCACCCCAGGAGTTGACCTCGGCGACGCCGGGGACGCGCCGGAGCTCCGGCTTGACGATCCAGTCGTGGATGGTCCGCAGTTCCGAGAGCGTTCGTGAGCCGTCGGGAGACCGGACGATGTAGTGGAACACCTCGCCAAGGCCCGTGGCGATGGGACCGAGCGACGGCGGATCGATACCGTCGGGCAGCGTGACCGTCCCGAGTCGCTCGAGGATGAGCTGGCGGGCGTCGTAGACCGACGTCTCGTCGTCGAACGTCGCCACGACCTGCGAGAACCCTGACTTGCTGAGAGACCGGACGTTGACCAGCCCGGGAATTCCCGAGATTCCGATCTCGACCGGGTACGTGACCTGGCGCTCGATCTCCTCGGGATTGAGCGCGCTCGCCACGGTGTTGACCTGCACCTGGACGGGCGTGGTCTCCGGGAACGCATCCACCGGAAGCGTGAGAAGCGCTCTCGCGCCGAGCAGTGCTGCGATCAGGAAGACGACGGATACAAGCGCGCGGTTTCGAAACGCGCCTTCGACGGTCTGCTTGAGCATGAGCGTGCGTCTCCTCTCTAGTGGGCGCAGCCCACGCCGAAGCGCGACTTCTGGAACTCGGACTTGAGCAGGTAGCTCTGGTCGACCGCCACGAACTCCTCGCCTGAGAGCCCCGCGGTGATCGCCGTCATGTCGCCGGAGTCCGGACCGGTGCTGACCCTGCGCAGCTCATAGAGATCGTTCTCGAGCCGCACGAACACAAAGGTATCGCCCTCGAATCGGTAGACCGTGTCGCGCGGGACGAGCAGAGACTCGGAACTCTCTCCGATGATGATGCTCGCATCCACGAACATCCCCGCGCGAAGCGCCCCATCGGGGTTCGGAACCTCGGCCCGTACCTCCGCCATGCGTGTCGTCTCGTTGAGGAGACTCGACACCCACGTGATCTCACCCTCGATGCCATTGCCCAGCGCCGCGGAGCGGATCGCGACCGACTGGCCGACGCGGAGAAACGCGATGTCCCTCTCGGAGACGGCAAGGCTGACCCACATGGTGCCGAGATCCGCAACCGTGAAGACCCGGTCGCCGACTGCCGCGAGATCACCGATGACGGCGTCGCGCTCGACCACGGTTCCGTCGAACGGGGCCGTGAGCATCAGCACGGAACTCACCTCCTGGCTTGAGACAACTCGCTCGAGCGCGGGGCCGCTCAGCCCCAGATCGAGCAGCGTCCGCTCAGCCGCGCGACGGCGCGCGGCCGCTGCCGTGTGGCGGGCCTCCGCGTCGCGAAGGGCGCTGTCAGACGACATGTCGTTGTCGTAGAGTTCCCGCTCGCGAGCGAGAGCCTCCGACTCGACCGTCTCATCGGCCACCGCCGTGAGCAGCACAGCCTTCGCCTCGGCGATCGCGGAGGAGTGGATCTCGGCCAGGATGTCGCCCCGCCGGACCTTCTGTCCCAGCTCGGCAAAGACACGCTGGACCACGCCGTCGGCAAGCGGTGTAATGTGCGCGAGTCGGTTCTGGTCGAACTCGAGCTGACCGACCGCGACCACGTTCGCGCTCGACGGTCCGCGATGCGGTCGCTCAGAGGCGATGCGGGCCTTCGACTCGGACTGCTCTGATGGCAGACGGATCTTGAGTCCCTCTCCCGGCTGGAGTTCGCACGCGAGCCCCGGCTGGCAGATGCCGCACTCGTCCTCATAGAGATCGTGCTCGCCGCAGTAGACGGCGCCCGTCTCGTCAATCGTGTGGCTGCCGCAGTCATCGCCGTGCTCGTGGGCGGCCGGTTCCACCGGCTCGTGCGAGTCACACCCTCCGCAGTCATCGGTGGCCGCCGTTCCGGTTCCTGTTCCCTCCGCCCCGGCCTGACCGCATCCGGCGGAAAGCAGTCCCAGCACCGCGAGCATCACGACGGCCACAAGGATTGGGGCGCACTTGAAGTCAGCTGAGTTCATGAAGACTCTCCTTCTCATTCCAATGCGGTCGCGCGGACGCCTGACAGCACAACGACAGGCGACGGAGACGAACCTCCATACAGCGAAGACCGCTTCCATGTGTCAGTGATCAGTTCGGAATGACTCGGAGAGGATCAGAGTCTGAGGACGGTGAATCCCGTGGTGTGATGAGGATCGGAGGTTCGGGCGGTCTGGTGGCGCCGGCCCGGAACCGTTGAGAGAAGGTCGACGTTCGTGGAGAGCGATGAGGCCTGATCGATCTCGTCGGCCGACCGCTCGCGCGACTGCTTCGTCGAGGCGTCGCCTGTTGGGACCGCATCTTCAGCGCCGCGCAGAACGACATCCGTGCAGTCTCCGCAACAGTGGATGACGGGCGCCTCCATCGCGACCGTCCGCTCGGGAGACCGGCTACCGCCGTCCTCCTCGGAGCGAGCGCACGCATCACCGACGGCCACTTCGAGCGCAACGCTCCCGTGATGATCGATGCAGAACGCAAACGTGCTGGTGCCGGGAAGCACCAGCCAGAGACAGATGGCGATGACGGTTGCCGCTCTCAGTGTTCTCATGCACCCCTCGCCGACAGGCTGTCCACGGGTGACGAACTGCACATACAATCTATTCTAGTCTGCTCGGGGCGTCCTGTCCAGCGACTGACTCCCGCTCAGCGCTCCCGGACGGGGTCCTGGGAGGCTGCAGGCACCGTGCCCTCGAGCCTCGACATCCTCTCCCGCGCGACGATGCCGACGCGCTGTTCATCCAGGAGCAGCGCGCGCTCGTACTCGGCCACCGCATCTGCATGACGGCCCTGTCTCACGCGGATGTCGCCACGAAGCAGCGGGACCCGTCCGTCACGCGGGTCGAGCGACTCGTAGAGCTCGAGCGCGTCCTCGGCCTCGGCGTACTCCTCGCGCATGATGAGAGCCTGGACGAGGGACCGCACGAGGAACACGTCGGGACAGCGCCGCACGGATGTCCGCAGGAGGTCCACGGCCTCATCGGCCCGCCCGAGCCTGAGGTAGCTGAACGAGAGCACGCGGATAGCCTGCGTACACTCCGGGCTGCGTCCGACCACATCGGCGGCCAGAGCTGCCGCCTCCTCGTACCGCCGCTCCCCGTAGAGGCGCTCCGCGCGGAGCGCCTCGTTGTGGACATGCATCATGTCCTTCGGATCCGCCAGCGTGCCTCCCCGCGGGGCCGCGGTCGCCTGGACGTATCCCAGCGCGGCGAGCCTCTCACGTTCCTCATCGCTGAGGTCGCGCCCCTCGGCTCCGCCGTCAGCGGTCTCGATGATCGACGACAACCGCTCCGACAGGTCTCTGACCTCCGCGGAGTCCGAGGAGTAGAGGTTGCGCGACTCGGCGGGATCGGCCGCAAGATCGTACAGCTCCGGCTGCGGTGCGAGGATGTACTTGCGCTCGTGCGAACGGAGACCGTAGAGGGGGCTCCACCCCGCCATGTTCAGCGGCATCTCCGTCTCGATGTAGATCGTTCGGTCGGCCGGGATGTCCGGACGGAGCAGGCTCCATCCATCGCCATCCTCGCCCGGCACAGTCCCCTCACTCGATGCGACTCCCAGCAGGTCTTCGACCGTGGCTCGGACGTCGACCAGCCCGACCACCTGATCGCTGACGTGATACGCTCCGTCGAACAGCGAGGGACACGAGATGATGAAGGGGACGCGGACGGTCGGCCGGTAGAGGAGCATGCCGTGCGTCGGCTCGCCGTGTTCTCCAAGCGCCTCACCGTGGTCCGACACGACGACGATCACGGTATTCCCGAGCTGGTCCGTTCGCTCGAGTTCCGCAAGCAGACGTCCGAACTGCTGATCGACGAACGCGATCTCTGCATCGTACGGCCGCGACCTGAACCGCGTCAGTGCCTGCAGAGGAGAGTCATACGGCAGGTGCGGATCGAAGTAGTGCACCCACGCGAAGAACGGGGACTCTCTGTCCGAGCGGTCCCGCGCGCCGAGCCAGCTCAAGACGGAGTCGGTGACCGCGCTGGCAGGGCGCTCGTTGAAATCGAGCATCCCCGCCCGATAGCCGTCCGCCGTGACCTCGAAGTCGTACCGGTCGAAACCCTGGTCCAGCCCGAACCGCGCGTCCAGAACGAAGCAGCCGATGAACGCCGCGGTCTCGTACCCGTGAGACCGGAGACCCTCGGCCAGCGTCGAGTGCTCCTCGCCCAGACGGTAGATGCCGTTGTCGAGAACGCCGTGGCTGGCGGGAGAAAGCCCGGTCAGGATGGTAGCGTGCGATGGCAGGGTGATAGGCACGCTTGTCACCGCGTCGGAGAACAGGACGCCGCTGCTGCAGAGCGAGTCGATGAACGGGGTCTCGGCCTGATCGTCGCCATAGCATCCGAGCCGGTCGGCCCGGACGGTGTCGAGCGTCACGAGCAGGAGGTTGTATCCCTGCGCGTCCCCCCCGCCGACGAGCGTGCCGAGGTCCGCACTGCGGGAGGCGCTGCGGGGCTCGCCGGGACCACGGAGGATGATCCACCCCGCAACGGCGAGCACGACAACGATGATGATCAAAGCCCAACGGATCCTGCTCAATCCGCTCCTCCTCTGGGAGTCAAGGCCGAGGGCGATCAGCCGCGCAGGCTGAACCGTATGGGTACAGCATACCAGACCGGCACGGGGATGTCCCGCTGCATGGCGGGCTCGAAGCGCCAGTGGTAGATGGCCTCGAGCGCGGCCTCATCCAGACCGTCGATCGACTGCAGTACGACCGCCTCCCGCACGCGGCCGTGCTCGTCGATGCCGACCTTGAGCAGGACGACACCCTCGAGTTCCGCCTGCCGGGCCATCTCCGGGTAGACCGGGTCGACCCGTTCGACCAACACCGGCGGGCGATCGTAGAAGTCAACGTACCCTGTTGGGCGCGTAGGGACCGGCACCGCGACGCGGTCGGCCGGGTCGAACACCGTCTCGCCAATGGTCTCCTCCGCCCCGGGATCGGAGCTCGGCACGATCTCGGTGACGACGTCCTTCTTGGGGATCTCAGCGGGCGGCGGAGGGATGACGAACTCAGACGGGACGTTGACGAGCTCGATGACCGCCTTCTCCCTCAGGCGGTAGGGCTCGAAGTGCGGATGTGGAAGCACGAGGAACAGGGCGAGATGGATGCCGACGGCGATCAGGAACCCCAGCCGCAGACGACGCAGGTGTCCTGCCTCGAACAGGCGTTCGGCTGTCATGGCAGTGGTGGACATGGCTTACCCCCTCTCGATGCGCATCGAGTGCAGGTTCCAGGGGGCGCGGTCTGATGGGGGCGTGTGTCCGGAGGGGCGTCCGGAGTGCTTCCGTGCTTCAGCTCACATCTTCATCATACACCTTTCATCCCGGCTTGCACTCACAATCTCACCGCCGCACGAAGAGGCCGCCGTCGCAGCCGCGCTCGTTCCGAACCCGCGCGGGGGCCCATCGCGATTCTGAACCCCGGTCAAGTGTGCTATGCTGAATCGTAGCGGACACACGAACTCCCCTCCGAGGAGGCTCAAATGCGGACTGGCATCGCTGTCATCGTCTTCTGCGCTCTCGCCGCTCCCGCCGCGTGGAGCGCCGACATCTACATCAACGCCGAAGGGACCGGGGACTACCCGACGATCCAGGCAGCGGTCAACGCGGCCTCGGGCGGTGATCAGATCTGGCTCGCGGACGTCTCGCGCTGGACGCGCGCCCGACCCCCGGGATCCGCGTGGACGTCGCGTACGAGCTGCGCGCCCGTGTCGAGTCCGACGCGGGCGGAGGAGCGCTCGTCCTCCCCTCGACGCTCCCGGCACCGTATCGCATCGAGCAGCTCGACGCCGACGTCGTCGACGCCGGTGATGGACTCACGCTGCGGCACGAGCTCGACCGCGCATCGGTCAACATGGCGTTCGGGAGCGCCGATGTCACCGTCGGACGGCAGGCCGTCGGGTGGGGACGCGGGCTCTACTTCAGCGCCGTCGACATCTTCTCGCCGTTCTCTCCCCTTGAGAGCGACCGCGAGTGGCGGCGCGGGATCGACGCCGTCAGGCTCCGGCTTCCGATCACCGCCCTCTGGACGCTGGACGCGGTCGGCGCGTTCGGTGAGAAGTCAGAGGACTCCTCGTTCGCTGCCAGGGCGCACGGATACGTCGGCGACGTCGACGGCGAACTGCTCTTCGGAAGCAGGCGCGAGGCCGTGTTCTATGCGGCGACGGCATCCATGCCGCTCTTCGACGGCGAGATCCACGGTGAGGCCGCCGTGTTCATCGAGCCGGAGGGGGTGTATGTGATGGGGCATGACGCCGACGCGCGCGGCGGCACGAGCGGCGCGGCACGCGACGGCCCCGCCTGGGACAGCCCGAGCGAGAGCGACGCGGTCCTCAAGGCGCTCGTCGGCGCGTCGAGGAGTTTCGATCTCATGGCGGGGCTCTACATCGTCGCGGAGTACCACTACTCGGGGTACGGCGTGGAGGACGTGACCGACATGGAAGCGCTCACGGACTCCGCGTTCATCGACCGGTTCGCGAACGGCGACACGCAGATCCTCGGTCGACACGCGATAGCCGTCCAGGCCTCGTACGGCTTCGCGGGGACAACCCCGATCTCGCTCACGTGGCTGGGAAGCCCGGTCGACGGGTCGGGCGTGGTCATCCCTGCGGTCAACTGGTCGTTCTCCGACAGCGTGACGCTCTCGGCGCAGGCCTACTTCGCGCACGGCGCACGCTCGGTTGACGGCGAACTCCGAAGCGAGTACGGCGCCACGCCGTCCAGCGTGCTCGCCCAGATCAGCTTCTACTACTAGCTTCGATCTCCATCCCCGCCCCGACGTCCTGACCCCGCCCACCGGTCAGTCGGGCCCGCATCCGAGACAGCGCGCCACCAAGATCCTCCATGAGCAGGTAGAGACTCGGCACGAGCACAAGTGTGATCGCGGTCGCGAAGACGATCCCGTACCCGAGCGAGAGCGCCATCGGGATCATGAACTTGGCCTGTCGTGACGTTTCGAAGATCATCGGAGCCAGACCACCGAACGTCGTCAGCGTCGTCAGGAGAATGGGGCGGAATCTCCGGATGCCGGCGCGGTGCACGGCCTCCTGTGCGCTCGCGCCCTCTCTCCGAAGCCTGTTGGCGTAGTCAATGAGAATGAGCGAATCGTTGATGACGACGCCGGAGAGCGCGACGATCCCCATGAGGCTCATGACACTCAGACTGTATCCCATCAGAAGATGGCCGAGGATGGCGCCGACGATGCCGAACGGGATCGCCATCATCACGATCAACGGCTGGACGTAGCTCTTGAACGGCATGGTCAGGAGTGCGTAGCAGACAAGCAGGGCCAGCCCGAGCCCCATGACGAGCGCGTTGAGACTCTCCGAGATGTCGGCCTGGAATCCTTCGAATGAGTACGAAAGACCGGGGTAGTCTTCCACAAGCGATGGCAGCACCGACTCCTCGAGACTCGTCTGAACGACCGACGTCTTCTCAAACGGCTCGACGCCCGACGTGACCTGGAGCGTCCGACGCCCGTCGCGCCGGGAGATACTGGTGTACGCCCGGCCGCGGTCGACGTCGGCGACCTCCATCAGCGGAACCCACGTTCCCGCCGGCGTCCAGATGAGGAGGTTCTCGATGTCCGCCTCGCGATTCCGCTCCTCCTCCGGAAGCCGCACGAGGACCTTCACCTCGTTGCGACCGCGCTGCTGTCTGAGCGCCTGCGCGCCGTAGAACGACGAGCGCACCTGCTGCGCAATGGAGCCCGCGGTCAGACCCAGAGCTTGTCCCTCGGGCCTGACGTGGAAATCGATCTGCTCCTTGCCCGCGCTGTGGCCGTCGTCGATATCCGTCGTGTACGCGAACTCGGCCAGCCGCCCGGCCAGATCCTCGCTCGCGACGTTCAGGATCTCCACATCGCGGTGAGACAGCTCTACGGTCAGGGCAGCCCCCGACGACGGTCCACCCCGGTCGGCCTCGAACCTGAGCATCTCGAGCCCGGGAATCTGCCCGGTCTCCTCACGCCAGGAGTCCGTGAACGCGAACGTGCTGATCGGACGGATGTCCGGATCGGTGAGATAGACGACCACCTCGATTTGGTTGTTGTCGACGCTCCCAAGCACACCCTCCGACAGATCCTCACCGCCATGCCCGTCGATCACGCGCGCGGCGGCGTCTTCGAGCATCCGCCTGACCTCCTGCGCGCGCTCCATCGGAGCGCCGTACGGCAGCACCGCCGTTACGACCGCGCGGTTCGACTCGACCCTTGGCATCAGGACCATGCCCATCCGCCCACTGGCAACATAGCCGAGCACGACGAACAGCACGACGAGACCGAGAGCGACCGTGACGCCGCGATTGCGAATGGCCGTTCTGAGGAAGTCCGCGTACCGACCGTTGATGAAGCGCTCGAGAGCGTCGGCGACACGCCGCTGGAACGTATTGATGCGCCCCTCGAGACCCGTGTGGCCACCGCCATTCCCCCGGGCCAGGTGCGCGGGGAGAATGAACAGAGCTTCGACCCATGAGATGACGAACACGGTCACGACGACCATCGGGACCGCCACGAATATCTTCCCCATCATGCCGGGGATGAAAGCCAGGGGGAGAAACGCGACGATGTTCGTCAGGATGCTGAACGTGATCGGCGCGGCAACATCCTTCGCGCCCTCAACAGCCGCGTCGAGCAACCCCATCCCCCTGCGCCGGTACTCATAGATGTTCTCGCCCGCCACGATGGCATCATCGACGACGATGCCCAGCGCGATGATGAACGCGAACATCGAGATCATGTTGATCGTCACGCCGATCGCCGGCATGAAGAGCAGCCCGCCAAGGAATGACACGGGGATTCCCATCATCACCCAGAATGCCAGGCGCAGATTCAGAAAGAGACCAAGCACGATGAGCACGAGCACGAGTCCGATGAACATATTCTTGAGCAGCAGTGAGAGACGCTGCGCGTACACATCGGACATGTCTCGAGTTGAGGCCACATCGACGCCGGGGGGAAGCATCTCCTCAATGTCGGGAAGCAGACTGCTCACGGCAGCCGACACGCCCGTTGGTGTCTGGGTTCCGACGCGATAGATCTCCACGTCGAGGCACGGCTTTCCGCCGAAGCGCTGCTCGACGTTCGTGTCAGTGAACCCCTCGGTGACGGCAGCGATATCACCGAGCTGTACGACGGCTCCCGACGCGGTCGTGATTACCGGCAGACGAGCGAACTCAACGGCCCAGTCGAGCCGTTCCTTGACCCTCAGGAGTATCTCTCCACCATCCGTTCTCACGGACCCACCGGGGGACTCGAGCGCCGAGGAGGATATCGTCTGCGCAATGCCGTCGAGCGTCATCCCGTACGTGCGAAGAGCCTCCTGCGAGACTTCAATGTGAATCTCCATGTCCCGCACGCCGGTGATGTCGACCTGCGTGATCCCGGGTGACTGAAGAAGGATGTCACGGGTCTGCTCGCCAAGTTCTCGCAGCACGTGCTCGTCGGCATCGCCATAGATGACGAGGTTTCGCACGAGCCTGCGCCTTGCCACGAGGCTGACCTGCGGCTCTTCTGCCTCCAGGGGAAACGTGACGATGCGCGCGAGCTCCTGGTCTATCTCCTGGTAGACGCTCTGGGCGTCGGTCCCGGGCTCGATCTCCGCGGTGACCATCGCCATTCCCTCGGACGCGGTCGCGGTGACCTGCTTGATCTCTGAGATGCCGCGAACGGCTTCCTCGACCGCAAGGATGATGCCACTCTCGACCTCCTCGGGGGACGCACCCGGATACGACACGGCGATCGTCACCATGTCCATGGTCAGTTCGGGGAAGACCTCCTGTTTGATCTGGCTCGTCATGACGAAGCCGCCGATGAGCAGAACGAGCATCAGGATGTTGGCCGTGACGTGATTGCTCGCCATCCACCCGATGGGCCCGCGTCTGGAGATGTCTCCCGGCGTCTTTGAAATACTGCCGTTCAGTTTCGCCATCACTCGGTCACCCCCTCGGCCTCACGCCCCTCACCCTCACGCCCCTCACCCTCACGACCCTCGGCCCGGACTCGCAGCGGCATGCCCTCCACGGGCGCGGAGAGATAGCTCGTCACGACCGACTCACCCGCTTCAAGCCCCTCCGTCACGACCACGATATCCTCACCCACGTATGCCGGGTCAATCGCGCGGATGCGAAGCGCGCCCTCGTCATCCATGAGCCAGACCGTGTCGCCGTCGTGCACGTGCGTGCGCTCCACGACGACCGCGTTCTCGATCGTCCGCCCGAAGATCTCGACATTGACGAACGACCCGACGAGAAGCTCCGGCTCACCGGCGTTCGAGCGACGGACGCTGAACGGGTCCGTCACCTCCACGATGACCTTCACCATGCGCCCCTGGTCGTCGAGACTGCTGGTGCGGCCGAGCACGCGTCCATCCCGCCAGACACCCTCTTCCCAAACGGCATTCTGTCGAACCCTGGCGCTCGACCCGCCCGAACCGTCTGCACGGGGCACGTCGATCCACGGAACATCGTCTGCGGGAACCATTGCCTCAACCCAGCATGCGTCGGTGCCGACAAGCGAGGCGATGGCGCTGCTCGCGCCGATGACGCCTCCCCTGTCGACATACCGGTCCTGAACGACCGCGTTGAAAGGCGCTGTGACCGCCGTGCGATCAAGGTTGAGCAGAGCCTGCTCGTACGCCGCGAGCGCCGCGTCGTACGCGGAACGCGCCGACTCGATCTGCGGCTCGCGGAGCATCATCGCGGGGTCACCGCTCCCGGCCGCTTCCCCCATGAGCTCGTACTCGCGCTGCGCGGTCTCCTGCTGGCTCTCCTCGAGACGGAGACTCTGCTCGGCCATGGCCAGATCGCTCTTCCGCTGACGCGCGGCGAACTCGTACTCGCGCGGGTCGATCCGGAGGAGCACCTCGCCCGCCGCCACCCTCCCGCCCGGGATGAGGGACGGACTGACCTCTATGACCTGACCGCCGACCTGCGCCTGGAGCTGAACCTCCAGCGCAGGCTGCACCGAACCCAGCGCCTCCACGACGACCTGCGTCTCCGCGGCCTCCAACGGCACGACCTCCACGAGACGCGCCTGCCGCTGTGGAATCCGCCGGGGCGCGCTGGGACCTGTCACGGCGATGATGATCGTGACGATGACCCCGGCGAGAACGATCAACAGCGGAGTCCAGCGACTCTTGAGAATTCCGAGTTTCATGACGTTCTCCCATCCGACCCGCTGGTCGCGTTGGTAGGTCTCTCCGGTGTCCAACCGCCGCCAAGCGCGCGGCAGAGGTCGATCCGATATCCGATCAGCTCGCGGCGTGCCGTCGACTGCTGGCGTGCGAGGGTCTGCTGCGATGTCAGCGCCTCGAGAACATTCAGGTAAGTGGTCTGTCCACCGAGATACGCGTCCGTCGTGCGTTCGAGGACGGCGGTCGCCAGCTCCAGCTGCCTGTCGACGCTCGCAACGTAGGTCGCCTGCCGCTCCTCGAGGACGAGGGCGTCCTCAACCTCAGCCAGCGCCCCCAGGACGGTCTGGCGATACCGGTGGAACGTCTCGCTCACGACCGCCTCCTGCCGTTCGGCCTCCGCCTTGCGGCTCCCACCGTCGAGCAGCGGCAGCGTGATGTTCCCGACGAGGTTGCCGAGCCAGTTCGTGAACAGGTCCGCGGTCTCCACGCCGCTCGTACTCGCGGTCGCCGAGATGCTGATGCGAGGGAAGCGGTCGGCTACCGCGGCCCCGAGCCTCGCGCTCGCCGCCGCCACATCGAGCTCCGCCGCCTTGACATCCGGCCGCTGCTGGAGGAGTTCGGCCGGCACACCGGTCTGCGGCAACGGGGGCAGCTCGATGAGGCGGGCGCCCGAGTCGTCCACGTGCCGCTGCGGCGCCCTGCCGAGCAACACGGCCAACTGGTTACGAAGGACCTCGAGCCGGGCCTCCGCGAGTTCGAGACTGCCGGTGCTCGATTCGAGAACCTGCTGCTGGCGAAGGACATCGGTCGCACCGACCTGTCCCCCCTGGTACTTGAGCGTGACGATCTCGAGCATCTGTTCGTTCGCCTCGACCTGCCCCGCTGTCTCATCTACCGCCGTCTTCGCCTCCGCGACCTGATACCACGTGGACGCGATCGTCGCGGTCAGGCTCAGACCGGCAGTCCGAAGATCCTCGCGACTGCCAAGGACATCGAGCACGGCCGCCTCGCGTGTCGAGCGCACCCGCCCCCAGAGATCGATCTCATAGGACGCCGATGGTCCCGCCGCATACGTTGTCGTGTAGCTCTCCGAAACTCCTTCGCCCCACTGCCCCGATCTCGTCACAGAGCCATCGATGCTGATCGATGGAAACACGGACGCGCCCGCCTTGTTCGCCAGCGCCTTCGCCTGGTCCAACCGGTCCCACGACATCGCCAGGTCCAGGTTGCCCCGAAGCCCCTCCTCAATGATCGTGTTCAGCGCGGGGTCGTTGAGGTCGAGCCACCACGCGTCCGCGCGCACGGCCTCTCCCGATGAGCTGTACTCCTCGGGGATGTCGGTGAGCTCGGGCATGTCGTGGCGCCCGACGGCGCACCCGGATGCAGTGGCAAGCGAAGCCGCAAGAAGCGCCAGGGTTATCAGTCTGATTCCTCGGCTCATTCCCCGCCCCCCTTCACCGACGTCTGCCGCGACTCGATCGACCGTTTCAGGTCAGCGAGACCGGCCCTCGCAAACTCGTACATCCGCTCGGCGGTTCCCTCAGGATCGAGCTTCACACTCTCGCTGTGCATGTGCTCCGCGTGATGGACGAATCGCCTGATGCCCACACCGATCGACGGCGCGAAGACCATGATGCGGCACATCGTCAGATCGTCGTCCGTGATTCCGTCACCCAGGAGCTCGCGCATCAGCGACGCGAAGTGCGTCTGAATCTGTGTCCTGGTCGCGAGCCGCTCTTCCTTGAGGATGTCCTGGGGGTCCGTGAGTTCGAATGCCAGGAGGCGTGTGAACCGTCCGGCCGGCCCCGGATCGAACGCGCGGAGAACGAGCGACCGCATGAATGATCGCAGACGTTCCTCAGCGGACGATGCCGGGTCAGGCGTTTCGAACGGATAGGCTTCGAGCGCGGTCGCGAACGAGCGCTTCCACACCTCGCGGTAGAGACTCTCCTTGTCACCGAAGTAGTAGTTCACAGCTGCGCGGTTCGCCCCGGCCGCTTCGCAGATCTTCGCCACTGTTGCCTCGTGGTACCCGTCCCTGGCGAAGATCTCACAGGCCGCCTCGAGTACGAGTTCCCGGGTGTGCCGTTCATGTCCATCTCTGTGTCCCATGGTCAACCTCCCGTTTCACACAGTAGTTTAAATCATGCGTTTAGCACTGTCAAGGGCAAGAAGACGCCCGGGTAGCAGTACCCGGGCGCCTGTATCGGAGATCATGCCTCTCTGTGAGTCCACACCCTACTGCAGCAGAACGATCTTGCCGGTCGCCTCGGCTGCTCCGCTCAGGACCTTCAGGAAGTACACGCCGGAGGCGACGCCTCTCCCGCTGTCGTCGCGCCCGTCCCACGTCGCGACGTGCAGACCCGCGCTCCGTTCTCCATCGAAGAGCGTGCGGACCACCCGACCTCTCAGATCGTAGATGCGGACCGCGACGGTTCCGGTCGACGGAAGTTCGTACGACACGACCGTCCGCAGATGGCACGGGTTCGGACGGCACGAGAGAGCGAGACCCGCCGCGTCGACCCCGTCCGTACCCGGCCCTTCATCAGGCACGCTCGTCACCATGTCCAGAAGCTCATCGTAGGTCGCGTCGCTGATCGGGAAGTTGAGAGCCGCGAACTCGCTTCGGAGATCGGTGTCGAACCCGTATGAGATCGCGGTGACCATCAGCGTCGAGCGGAATGTGTCAGCGGCCGCGTTGTTGTTGTGCTGGTCGTACCGGGTCCTGAGGTCCTCATCGAAGACCGCGAGAAGCTCGGTCATCCTCCGGAGGGGCTCGTAGTAGCCGGCCCTCGAGGTCTCGGCGTGCGCGCAGAACTTGTACGCGAGCGTCGCGAACGTATATATCGTGTCGTCCTCGGGCGTGCCCGGATCGTTCCAGCAGCAGAAGTTCATCCCGTCGTCGACGTACTGATCGTATGCGTTGCGGAGACCGCTTATCGCAGAGATCGACGATGTCCAGATGTCCATCAGCAGGTCATCGGGAAGACCGTACGCGGCCCCGTTGTTCATCATCTCGTGAGCCGTCGCGTACTGGAAGATCTGCGCCATCGTTTCCGAGTAGATGCAGTTGGCGCAGCCGTCGATCTTGCCGCCGTAGTAGTAGTCGGCAGGCATGTTCAGCGTCGCGTTGTGCCCCATCTCGTGGAGGAACGACGACCACTGGATGGTCTGGCCGAACGCGTAGTCGCCGGCGCCGAAACTCACGGGACTGGTGAACCAGAGCGAGTACATCCCGGGGAAGTCCGCGTCCCGGAAGATGTACTGGCGGAACCCGCCGTCGACCAGAAAGACGTCGCCGTTGACCATCTCGTTCTGGATGCCGGCTCCCACAGAGAGCGCGTACTCCACGACCCACCGCGGCATGACCGCAAAGACCTCGTCACCGAACGGCTCGAAGTCGGGTATGCCGTAGCCGGGCATCCGGCTCGTGAGTGGGACGAGCGTGTCGGGGATGCAGACGCGTGTCTCGTCGGGAAGCGCTACCGGAGTCACATCGGGAGCCGCGAAGCGTATGACCATCTGCACCGAGTCGCTGTCCCCCGGCGCGTAGTCCGCGCGCACCGTACAGACGTAGTTCCGCGTGGTGTCGGCGTAGGTGTGCGTCCCGGGGAACCAGCTGCTGCTCGTATTGCCGTCGCCCCAGTTCCACACGAACGGCACCGGCGGCCCGCTCATATCGACGCCGCTGACAACGACGTAGCCCGTCGACTGGTTGACCTCCTGCACCCAGGCCATCAGCGTCATCGGCTCGTCGAAGAGGTACTGCGAGAAATTGACGTCCGACCGAGCGGCGGTCGCGCCCATGAGCAACAGAGGCAGCACCGCCAGAAGGACCCAAGCTGTTCGTATCTTCATCTGTCTGTCCTCCGATCCGCGCGCCTCCCCCCCCCCGATTCGCTACTCGATCAGCACCATCCTCTTCTCGATGCTCTCGCCACCGGCCTCGAGCTTGTAGAAGTAGACGCCGCGCGCAACGGCGTTTCCGGCGGCATCCAGACCGTTCCACTCGACGTTCCAGTGACCGGCAGGCTGCACCTGATCGACGAGCGTGCACACCTTGCGCCCCGCGACGCTGTACACCTCGAGCGTCACGTGCGTCTCGGCCGGGAGCGCGTACGCGATACCGGTGAGCGCGCCGAACGGGTTCGGCGCGTTCTGCGCCAGCGAGAGCGCGGCAGGCAGGTCGGCCGGCGGCACCTCCGTGATCGGCTCGATATCTCCGTCGTCCCGGGGCTCGAGCGTCCGCGAACGTCCGGTCGCTGCGACCACGCCGGTGACGTCCAGCTCCTGCCCCATCGACGGCGCGTACGAGTAACTGGCCCATGTCCCGACGAAGCACGACGTCCCGTTCGCCTCGATCTGCCATGCGGTCGGGTCGTCGAGAATGACGGTGGCCTCCTCAACCTTGACGAGCACTCCCTCATACTCCTCCATCGTGTCGACTGCGATGGGCTCGACGAGTTCCGGCTCCGGAACCGGATTCCCCGTGCTCACCGTCTCGAGCCCGCCGAACGGGTCGATCTGCGTCAGACCGTCGGACTCCATGACAAGTCCCGTCACAATGAGCGAGTCGCCTCTATCGACGGGGAGACCGATGTTCCAGACGTGGATGCCGCTCCACTCGCCCACTCCGTCCTGGACGGCGAAGAGACCGCCGTACGTGTCATGCTCGGTCGTGGCGATACCGCTGGTCGTGACGACCTGATCGAGAAGCTGTGTGTTGCCAGCCGGGTCATCGGTGTACTGGATCTCCGTGATCGTCGCTTCGATCGGCGGCGCGGTCACAAAGTAGACCGACACGCCGCCCTCGGCGACACCGTTGCCCCAGAACCACCCGTTGACGTAGACCGCGTCCCCCGGCTCGAAGTAGACGCCGTCCGGCACGTCGACGATGAGCGAACACGCCTCGCACTCCCCGGGCATGAGATCGAACGGCGGCTCCGGCTCCAGGTACGCGTCGACTCCCGGCGGGAGGTCCTTCGTGCAGATGCACGCATCGGCCGTCCTGAAGGGAACGGTCGCCATCGGCTCGACGCATATCCTGACCGGGAAGGTGTACCGTGCAGTGCGCGATCCGACGGTGCCACCGGAAACACCCGCGGCAGCGGCGGTCGCGGCGTCCGTCGCAGAGAGCGCCGCAAGCCGGTGTCCGATCCGCGACGACTTCATCGCGGGCTCGATGTCGATGTTCTCCTTGGCGGAGTTGTTCATGAGGTTCGGGTCGGCGGCGTAGGTCGCGGTCACGCGGAGACACTTGTGCCCCTCCTGTCCGGTGACCGGCGTGAACGGGATCGTCGCGACGGTGCTCCCACCTGCCGGCACGCTCACCGTTGTGCTCGCTATCGGCGAGTAGGGCGATCCCCATCCCGTCCGCATGATGTCGAACTGGACCACCACACCGGGCGCGAACGCGCCGTTGGCCGAGATGCGCGCGTTGAGCGTGTTCGGATCTCCCACCTGGACCGGGTAGTGGCCGGCCCAGATGGCCTTGCTGTTCCACGTGCCCGGGACCCATCCGGTCACCGAGACGTCGGCCAGCAGCACGGCGTTCATGGTGTTCGCCGCGGACACGATGCCGTACCCGTACATGTAGTCCCAGACTGGATCGACCCACGGATAGGTCGGCGTGCCGCGCACCTCCGCGTTGGTTCGGATCAGATTGTCGACCTGCGCCGGAGGCAGTCCCGGATACTTCTCGAGCACGAGAGCCGCCACACCGGTGACGTGCGCTGTCGCCCACGATGTCCCGACACCCGGATGCTGCCAGAAGCCCGTCGAGTTCTGCCCGGGATTGATCCCCTGGCAGACCGTGATGTCGCGCATGTACGCGGTGACCTCGGGCTTGAGATCGTTCTGCGTCATCGTGTAGCTCGGCGGTGGCGACTGCCGCGGCCCGACACGAGAGGCCGTGTCGAACACATCGTCGCCGCGCATGATCGTCGCGTTGTCGGTCACGCCCCCCACGCAGATGACATCGTCGGCGGAACCGGGTGATGAGATGCCTATCGACGGTGGGTTGTTGCCCGCCGAGGCGACCACGGTGACTCCCTGCGCGACGAGCGCGTTCGCGGCGCGCGCCACGGCGTCGGTCCCGTCATCGGGTCGGCCTCCGAAACTCATGTTCGCGAGTGTGATGTTGTACTGCTGCGCGTTCCGCATGATCCACTGGATGGTCGCTATGGAACGAGAGGCGGGACTGGTCCCGGTGTTGTCGAAGATCTTGCAGTCGACGTAGTTCGCGTTCGGCGCGACGCCCATGTACAACAGACCCGGGTCGCTCGCGAGGATCATCGATGCGACCGCCGTGCCGTGATACCACCCGGCCATATCGTCATCCGGATCGACGCCCGGCCCGCCGACCTGCGTCAGGCCGTTGTACCCGGCGACGCGCTTGCCCGTGAGCGCGGGATGGCCGTCGTCCACACCGCTGTCCATGATGGCGATCGTGACACCGTTGCCCATGTGCCCAACGGGCGGATTGAGGTCCCACGCCGCCTGCGCCGGGTACGGATAGGTGGCGCTGGCACGCGCCTGGATGGCACACGCGCTCACGTCCAGATGCGGCGAGAGTGTCTGGTCCCACTCGATGAGCTTCAGGCGCGGGTAGTTGACGATGAGATAGCAGTCCGACGCTGTGACGTTGCGCACGGCGATGGCGTCGATGAACCGGAAGACGCCGTAGATGTCACCGTACTGGTCGAGGAAGGTGCTATCCGCCGCCGTCGGCGTCGAGCAGAAGTCGACGATGATGTCGACCTGGTCGGACGGACTGACGGCGATGAGATTGTCGATGTAGTCATCGACGCGGTTCGGAAATCCGGGGCCGGCGCTGAACGTGTCGTGGAGGAATGCCTCGGCGGGAGTAGCGATGAGAATGAGCACAACTGCGAGAGCGAGGATCGCGAGGACCTTGGACCACGAGCAACGGCTGCGCATGGCGCGCCCCCTTTCCGGGTGCCACTCGCGGCAGGAGGTGCCTGAGGTATGAACGAACCGCGGGGAGACGGCCCCTCACCGCCTCCCCGCCAGTCACATTATACCACTCGAGACTCATGAAACCGAGTGAATAGTGCTCAGCAGTCTGTCATGACTCCGCGCTCACCGCCGATGCGACCCGCGCCTACTTGTGGCCCTCATCGTCGTCGCCCGTGTGCTCCTTGTCGTCATCGCACTCGCCGTCATCGTCGCCGTCGTGACCGGCGTCGTCATCCGCATCGTCGACATCCGCCGCGCCGGCATCCGCATCCTCCAGCTCGAGGCTCGCGAGGTAGGCTTCTGAGAGCTCGGCGATCCAGAGATCGAACATGGACAGCTGCTCCTCATCCAGCAGTCGCGCCATCGGCATCCTCTGCCCGAGGATTCCGTCGTCGTCGCGCAGCTTCATCATGAGGTAGCTGGACTCCGGCTTCTCGAGATCGATCAGCATCAGGTCGGTCCGCTGGATGCTCGGGACACCGGCCATTCCGGCCCCCTCGCGAGTCGTCGGCAGCTTGAACCCGTAGTCGTGTCCTGCATCACCGTGGCACTCCATACACAGGAACTGCATAATCTCCGCCGCCTCGGCGTACGCGTCGACCGCCGGCTTCTCCTCAACGACCTCGGCGTCGTCCGCTTCGGCAGCCTCCTCGACAGTCTCGGCGGCCTCGGAGACCGCAGCCGCGGTCTCATCGACCTGCGTTTCCACGTCGGCGTCCTGAGCGGCGGACACGCTGGCGATCGCCAGAACGGCTATGATCATCAGAATCCTCATCGCGCTCCTCCTTTGGCAGGAAACGAACACAGGGAGTCCGCCACGAACCGGCGCCTCCCTGTGTTGTGATTCCCTTGATGTCCTGGAGTTGCCGGCAATGCTGCTATCCACCAAGCCCCTGGCCGAGTCCCTTCAGATCGAACGACGGCATCTCGAACTTCTCCGGCTCTTCGGTGATCGCCGACTTCGCGCCGTCACCGTGCCCCGTGAGGACCATCTCGAAGTCATCCGATGTCGACTTGATGATGCCGTAGGGCCCGACGTTCTCGGCCTGCCACATGTCGAACTGGTACTCCTCGTCCTCGACGCGCCAGTGATGCGCCTTGAATGTGCCGGCCGGGACAGTCACGGTCTCCATGCCGAGGTCGGTCGGCATCACGCCGTCCAGATCTTCTTCCTCCTCTTCCATCTCATGACCACCCATCCCCATCATCCCGCCGAACATGCCCTCTCCACCAACGGGCATCTCCATCGCCGGCTCGTCGCCGCCCTTGATGATGAGCCGCTTGAGGTTGTCATCATCCTCCGGGTCACCGGAGACCAGCATCTTCGTAACGAAGGCCTCTTCCTTCTCGTCGGTCATCTGCATCTCATACCAGTAGGCGTCGTCCTCTTCACCAACGATAGAGATCCGGATGGTGACCGGCTCTTCGTCCTTGGACGTCATCAGATACTCGGCCCAGTGTCCGACAATGGGCGTGAACTCGGCCCCGCCCCACATGTCCTTCGGCATGGCAGCGCCCATCCCGCCACCACCACCCGGCCCGCCGCCGAAGCCGAACCCGAAGGCCGGGACTGCGACTGCCGCCATCAGGAACATGACGAGTGCGACCGCACACGGATTCCAACGCTTCATGACTGCCTCCTTCTTCGCGCGGGCGCGAGGCTCCGCCGCCCGTGACCCCAACAGCGCTACAGTGACCCCTGGCTGGTTCCCATACAACAGCGCCCCCATGGTAACCCATGGGGGCGCATTTCGCACGGGATTCGAACCCGGGAATATGGAGACCGGCCGCCTGGGCTCATATGTGGGCGTCGGCACGCTGGAGGGCACCAACAGTGAGCGGGCGGCCGGTAAAATCCGAGCGAGCGCGCCCGAAGCCCGGGACGCGCTCGCGCAGTGTGCGTCCTACTCGTTGCCCCCGGAGACCTCATAGGGCATCCCCCAGACCATCCAGTCGTCGGGGTACTCGGAGTCAAAGAGCGTGTCGTGCGCCATGGCGGTCACTGCCGCGCAGCGTCGTCCGGCACGCTGCACCGTCCACGTGCCCGAGAACGTCCCTCCGTCGTAGACGAACGGCGAGTGCCAGTGCCGTGTGTGGAGGAAGAGGATCGCGTCCGCGGGCGGTCCGGAGACCGTCACGGTGACCTCCTCGCCCACCTCGAACAGCATGATGTCGTCCGGGACGGTCATGAGCTCGAGCGGGTCGCTGATCGTGACGTCGATCGAGTCACCCTGCACGCGGATCCAGTCGATGGTCAGCGTGAGATCGTCGGACTGGCCCAGGAATCCGGACACCTCGGTGAGCTCCCACCGGCCACAGCGGTATCGATGTCTCCCGCCCTCGCGGTCGTCGACGGGGTCGTCGGTGAGAACGAAGTTCGCGTACCGCTCGCCCGAGTGATGGAACGGCTTGACGATCTCCTCCATCTCCTCGGTGACGATATGGAGTTCACCCCACACGTCACGGTAGATGGAGGCTTCGGCTGTGCCCGCTGCCGTGTCGACGACGACGTCGCGGTGCACGGCGAAGTCGGTCGCGACGCGCCAGAAGGTCAGCGGATCGATGGCTTCCCGGCTACCGCCGCCGGTAGACAGCTCTCCGACATCGTACATCGCGAGATCGTCGAAGAGCCCCTCCTCCTCCAGGAACTCGCGGAGGGTCGAATCATCGTTCAGAGCTTCGGGAGCGGCAGCCGTGATGCCCTCGCCGCAGCCGGCGAACACGAGCGCGCCGAGAACAAGGGCCGCAGCGAGCGCCGCAGTCACGAGGCGTCTCAACAGCACCCCGTTTGTGGGCCGAAATGCGGCGCCCGCCGCGATCGTACCGAGCTTCTTCATCACACTCCTCCTTTGCTCGCGAACACAAGGTGCATCTTTGCGTCTCACATGATTGGAGTCCACGAACCCGCGGCATGTTCCCGCACGAGAGACCAATATTGTGTCTCGCCGGATCGCAGCGCGGCGCGTACACTCATCGAGATGCCGCCCACAGCCTCGGTCCGCAAGGAGCCCCGCCTCATGACGCTCGCTGGTCCAGGACATGCCCGAACGCACATCGCCTGGACGGCGCTCTTGCTCGCGTTCATCGGCCTTCCCGGATCGGCCGGGGCCGTCGGGGCCGGCAGGATCGTCCACGTCCCACGATCGACGATCGTTGCCTCCGAACCGCTGACCATCGAGATGGCGGTAGCGGCCGATGTCTCTCTGCTGGAGATCGCGGCAGCCGACATCGTCATCATCCACACCGACGGAACGCGCACGGAGATCCCGCTGTCGTTCTCGACCGATCGTCTGTTCGGTGAGATTCCCGGTGAGTTCATCGTCCCTCCGGAGCTCTCCTACTACCTGCGCGTCATTCACACGGACGGCCTGATCGAGACCGCGCCACCGGGCGCGCCGGTGTCGGGCACATACCGGATACCCGTCTCCGGGTCCGAGGTGATAGGCGGCATCGAGATTGTCAGTCCGACCGACGGCGAGACCACCAGCGACGCCCGCGCGAGCATCGCGGCCCTGTTCGTCCCTCCGCTGCAGGAACCGTGGGACGCACTCGTGCTCCTCGACGGACGCGATGTGACGGCGACCGCGACGATCACGTCCGATCTCATCGTTCTGGTCCCGGAGATCCCGTTTCCCGCCGGTCAGCACCGGGTGACGATATCCGCGTTGACGGAGGCGCGGTCCCTCGAGCGGAGCTGGGTGTTCTCGGTCGGTGATGCGGCAGTCGAGGCGACCGAGCCAACCGGGGCATCCGAACATGCGGTGGTCGATTGGACGGAGCCGGACCTGCCGTCCGACCCATGGCAGGTGATCGGGCGCATCGAGGCCGGGTGGACGACAGTGTCAGCGGACACGACATCGGCCGATTCGCTCGACGTGGCTCTTCCTTACAGTGAGGCGAACGACCCCACGGTCGATCTCTACATATCCGGATTCCGCTCGGATGCCTCCTATCTCATCACGGCTCAGTACGACCCGGTCTACAGCGAGGAGTTCGCGTGGCAGGCGGGCGCTGCGCTCGGCGCGTTCGAGTTCGAAGCCGGCCACATCTACCCTTCGATCTCCAGAACGACTCTCGACTGGGCGGCCGGAGTTGGCTCTCGAGCCGCCGCGACCACGGGACGCGGCCGCGTGGAACTCGTCGCGCTCCGGGTGAGCGAATCGGACACGCTCGACGGATACGGGCTCTACTCTCGCTACGCGCTCGGGGGATCGGCGGGATTCGACTGGAGCGGCCGGTTCGGGCTCTCTCTCGCTCATGTCTCGATGTTCGACGATGAGAGCTCGGTCCCCGAGGAGGACAGGATCACAGATGCGCTGACGAATCACGTCACCGCCGGCATCGTGCGCGGGAGTCTTCAGGGATACGCGGGTGAGCTGGAAGCGGCGGTCTCCAGCGCGTCAGCCGGGACCGACAGTTCCGGTGTCGCGCTCCGCGCTCGGGTCATCCGGGGAGAGGAGCTGGACGACCACGTCTCCCTCGAACTCTGGACGAGCGGATCGGACTTTCTCTCGGTCGGGAGCCTCGAGCAGAAGCCGGGTGAGTCTGCGCTCCGCGTGGGCGGCGCGTGGGGCTCTGGAGGTCCCGCGAGGATGTCAGGATGGGTGCGACTGAGTCGCGACGAGGACCCATCGAACACGGGCGCCGGTTCAGAGACCATCGTGAACACATATGCCAGAACGGACATCACGTGGGCTCTAGGCGCCGCCGACCTCCGGAGCTACGCCGTCGCGCGATACGATCGGTCGCCCGGCATTGACGATGACTACACATACGGCTACGCTTCCGTCGGCACGACCTGGCGCCTCGACCGGACACGGGCCGTGACGAACGTCTCGTGGTCCCGCTCGGAATCATCGGCACGGACAGACCTCTGGACCCTAGGCGCGGACCTCAGACAGACGTCGGGCGACGCCCGGTGGAGCGCCCGCGCGGCGGGACGATGGTCGCTCGGGAGCGGCGATGAGACGGATTACACCCGTTCCCACTACACGCTCGAGACGACGGCCCGGGTCGGAGAGACGGAGCTCCGGCTCGAGTACTGGTTCATCGAGAGAGCGGACCGGGCGGAGATCGAGCAGTCATACACCGTGCACGTGTTTCGGGCAGGCCTCGGATACACCTTCTAACGCCCACGGATGCCTGCCGAACGGGAACATCGCAGTGGCACGGGGCCTCTAAGTCATTGAGAGGCAAGCTGGAGGGCGTCCATGGCAAAACCCGAGTTCGAGGAGCTGGTCACCCTCTATGACAGGAGGTTGTTCAACGTGCTCTACGGTCTGACGGGTGACTACCATGAGGCGCTCGACCTCACCGAGGAGGCTTTCATCCGTGCGATGCGCGCATACCCGAGATTCCGGGGCGATTCGGACCCATTCACGTGGCTCTACCGGATCGGCGTCAACGTTCTGAAGAAACGCTACCGCAAGCGCACGAGGCGTGCGGAGCTCTGGGCCGCGCACATCGAGAGCGATCCTCCGGCAACCTCCGACCCGCGAACGGCGGAGCATGGAGTCATCTCGGAAGAACGCGCCGAGACCGTGCGCTCCGCCATCGCCGAGCTCCCGCGGGTCTACGGTGAGGCGGTCACGCTGCGATACATAGACGAGATGAGCTACGAGGAGATCGCGACCGCTGCCGGATGCTCGATCGGCACTGTGAAGTCACGGCTCGCGCGCGGCAAGTCAATGCTCGCGGAACTCCTCAAGGGAAAGGTCTGACAGCTTTGACACGCAATCCTACGGACGAACGACGTCCATCCAACGAACCGGCGAGCGGCCGCCCCGGCGAGCGGGATGTCGAAAGACTGCTCAAGGAGCTTGCGCCGGTCGACCCGCCGCCGTTCCATCGTGAACGTCTGCTCGCGCGCCTGCGCCAGGAAACCGAACGCCCCGCGTGGTCGCGCGCGCTCCGCTCGCCGAGACTGGCCTGGGCGGTTGCCGCCGCTTGCATCGTCGCGCTGGCGGTCACGCTGTCCCTGCGGTCCGTCTCCGAAGACGGACTGCGTCCGGGACAGCGTCCGATTCCATCGGGTGACGCGGTCGCCGTCGCGCCCGATGCGACCGGACCCGCGTTCGCGGCCGATGTCGCACCGGTAATGCCGACCGATAACGCGGTCGTGGGGGCGGGCGATGTCGAGATCGTCGCAGCTATCCAGCCGCCGCTCGAGACCGGCGGGATCGTCCGCCTGCTGGTGGACGACCGCGACGTCACAAGCCTCGCGGATATCACGGACAGCTACGTGATGTACTCCCCCACCGACCGGTTCGCCGAGGGCGAGCACATCATCACGATCGAGATCTCTGATGGTTCGGGGCAGACGCTCCGGAACATCTCATGGCTCTTCTACGCTCTCAACGGCGGACGCGCTTCGCTCGACGAACGCGTCTGAGCCGGGTCACGCGACACCTGACGACGCCTGTGGAGGCACACGATGAAACGCAACAGCTCGAACGCGAGAGGTGACGGCAGGGGGACCCGGAGCATCGGAGCGGCGGTCGTGCTCGCTGCGATGCTCCTTGTCTCGCTCCCGTCCAACGCTCCGGCGGCGGATGTGCTGGCGGTCCGCGTGTCACCGGACCGCGCACACACGACTCCCGGCGGAGCTGTCAGTTTCTCCGCAGCCGTTCTCGACAACACCGGGACGCCCGTCTCCGCGAACGTCGTCTGGACCGTGATCCCGCCGGGGTTGGGCACGATCGACTCCGGCGGAACCTTCGTCGCGGGTGACACGCCTGGGCGCGCGATCGTCAGGGCGGCGGCCAACGCGGGCGGCCTCTCGGGCGCCGGGCACGCCGTCGTCGACATCGGTTCCGAACCACCGCGCCGACTTGTCGTCGTTGTGGACCCGCCTCGCGCCACGGTCGGCGCAGGCGAGCAGCAGTCCTTCACCGCCACGGTCACCGACCCGGTCACCGGCGGCGAGATCAAGGCCGACATCGAGTGGGTCCTCATTCCCGAACGCCTCGGAACCATCGGCGACGATGGTGTGTTCACCGCCTCGAGCGAGTCCGGCTCCGGTCGCATCGCGGCGCGCGCGTTCTACTCCAACCGTGAGGGAATCGGCGATGCCGCCGTCGTCGTGGGTTCGGCGGCGCCCGCCGGTGCGGTCGTGACCGTGGCGCCCCACCGCGCAAGGTTCGAACCCGGCGAGACCGGGCGCTTCACCGCCATCGTGACGGACGCGGGCGGCGAACTCATCGATGCGGAGATCGAGTGGACCGTGATGCCCCGCATGGGCGGAACCATCGACGCCACCGGTCTCTTCACCGCGGGGCCCAACGATGGCGCAGGCCGCGTCATCGCGTCGGTCGCCACAGCGGAGGGACCGGCGAGAGGCATCGCAATGGTCGAGATCGAGCTGCCCGGACCGGCCGGAGTCACGGTGCGGACCCGTCCGCGCGACGCGGTCGTGCTCCCGGGCGATGATGTCGCGTTCGAGGCTGAGGTCATCGGCCCCGGCGGCGATGTGCTCGACGTCCCCGTGGACTGGACGGTCACGCCAGGTTGGATCGGCGCGATCGGCACCGACGGTGTGTTCCTGGCGTCCGATGAGATGTCGGAGCCTGCGCAGAACGGGGTGTGGATGGGAACCGTTGTCGCGTCTATCGAGACGGAGCATGGCCAGGCGAGCGACGCGGCGCGAGTGACCGTGCGAGACGCCGGGTCGAGTCTGCGGCTGCGTCTGCATCCGGCCCGACCGGTCGTGGCACCGGGGCAGGACGTTCAGTTCGAGAGCCGTGTGCTCGGTCCGGGTGCGCCGGACGATTGGCGGATGGAATGGGCGGTCATGCCGGCGGAACTTGGGACGATCACACCAGACGGACGGTTCACGGCGAACCCCGTCTTCGGTGACCCGACGTCCGGTCAGTTCGGCCCGCGGGACGGCGCAGTCGTGGCCCGCGCGACGCTCCTCGATGGAGCCACGCTGACAGCTCGGGCGCACGTTCGCGTTCGCATCCCCGGACAGCCCGTGCGAATCAGGGTCACGCCGGTGGTCGCCGTCGTTGAGCCCGGCGGCACGACGAGCTTCGATGCGGTCGTGCTCGGCCCCAACGGACACGAGCTCGACATACCGGTGGCCTGGAGCGTGCGTCCGCAGGCTATAGGAACCGTGACGCAGAACGGGGAGTTCACGGCGGCCGTGGAGCACGGCTCGCCGCAGTATGGCCAGCGTCCCAAGGGACTCGTGATCGCCCAGGTCAGCCTCCCCGGCGGACGGGTCTTTCGTGGGGCGGCGGCCATCGTCATCGACACCGAACAACCGTAGTAGCGGTCACAAACAGAAAGACGCCCCGCCTCGGCGGGGCGTCCGCTATTGCCCTCCCGGCTGACCGCCGGCTACTCGTCGACCTTCTTCAGCCAATCTTCCTTCCAGAAGAAGTAGCAGCAGCGGTCGCATCCCTCGCGACCGTAGATGCCGCGTCCGTGGCAGACACCACCTTCGAGCACCACGGTCCTCGCGATCTTCCGCATCACGTGATCATGTTCGTCGAGGATGCGCCGCACCGGCTTGAGCACGCGCATCCGTCTGCCGCAGTAGTCCTCCATAGGACGGAGGAACTTGAGGCCACCGGTCTTCCCGTTGTCGTCGAGCGTCTTCGCGATCTCGTCGCGCGCCAGGATCTCGACCAGGTCCCCCGCGCGCAGTCCCATCCCCGGGAGCTTCCTCGGAGCAAGCGGCCGCGATGTGCCGTCGGCGAGATCGACCCAGTCGGCGCGGCCGCCGTACGGCTGGGGCTGGACCGAAGACGCGCGTGAGAGCACAACGCGGGAGCGACGGATCAGCCCGAGTCTCTTCGCATTCACGAACCGCACGAGACGCTCGAAGCGATTCAACCCTGAGACGGCCTCGTCGATCCACCGGAGCTGGCAGAGATCGAGCGTCGACTCCATCAGCCCGCTGGCCACGATCTCCCCGTCGGAGACCCGGTGGGGCGCTTTGTGTGAAGGATTCGTGCTCACGTTCCTCTCCTGTGACAGGCGCGGTACCGAAACGAAACCCGGAGCAGGCGCCTGAGGCGTGCCCGCCCGCGTCGCGGCTCACTCATTATGATGCGCGCAGCTGCCTGGAAGAGCGGAGCGCACTGCAGATTCTGCAGGCGGAATGCGATTCCCACCCCCAAACCATCACTGAGCTACACTCACGATTATCGCTGATTGCGCCCCCGTCGTCAAGATGCACCTTGCGAGGCGCCTGCATGACAGTGCCCGTGCGGCAGGGCTCCTGGATGGGCGCGTCTCGAGGCCCATTATCAGCGAAGAAGTACGGGCATCCACTATGACTACTGGCACACACCTTGCTTTATCGTGCAGCAGTGGAAGAGCGGCACACCAGCGGCGGTTCCGCCGCATGCCACGCGCGCCCACTCCCCGACCGCGGCGACTCGAGCCACGGTGGGTGCGCGGCAGACGGAGGTACGCAATGACGTTCAGGCGCTTCTGCACACCGCGTGCGCGCCCCGAGCACCAGGCGATCATACTCGCCGTCTTCGCGGGCATCTTCGCGTGGGTCATGCAGGCCGCCCTCGACTTCTACTTCTACGCGGGCAAGACCTATCCGGAGCACCTGTTCCTCAACGTCCCCCCGCGGGAGATCTACAGCAGAGCGACGATCATCGGCGCATTCCTCATCGCCGGATTCATCATCTCCCGAATGGTGCAGCGCCTCGAGCGGACGACGGCTCGCGCGGTCCGGCTGGACAATGTCGTACGGTCGGTCCGGTCCGTCAATCAGATCATCACCCGAGAGACGGACCGACGAGTCCTCTCCCGAAGGTCCTGCGAGACACTCGTCGAGGGACTCGGATACCGGCGGGTCGAGGTCCACATCGGCGGCGTGCCGACGGGTCGATCCGATCTGAGCGACGACCCGGAGGAACAGCGCGAGGTGGATGAACTGGAGGCGGTGTGCGTCCCCATCGAGTGCGCCGGATCGAAGCTCGGGGAGCTTCTGGTCACACCGGGCGCCGAGGTGATCTGGGACGACGAGGAGTTCGCTCTGCTCCAGGAGGTCGCCGAGGATATCGGATTCGCCGTCCGTGGAATCGAGACCTCCGAGTCGCTCGAACAGCAGCGCGAGGAGCTTCAGACGATCCTCGACTCGGTCCCCGCGTACATCTCATACAAGGACAAGCACGGCCGCTACATTCGCGTCAACAAGGCGACCGCCGACCTGGCTCACATCCCGGCCGAACAGTGGACGGGACGCAAGCTCTCCGAGATCGTCAGCAACGCCTCCGAGTCCGGCCAGGCCATCGACGCCGAGGTGATCGCGACCGGGCGCCCGAAGCGCACGGCGATCGGCACGGTCGAGTTCTCGTCCGAGAAGCGATGGGTCCAGACCGACCGCATCCCGTACCGTGACCGGGACGGGAGCACGATCGGCGTCATCGCGTTGAGTATCGACATCACACAGCTGATGGAGGCGCAGCGCGACCTCGCCATCAAGGATGAGCAGCTCCGGCAGTCACAGAAGATGGAGGCCGTTGGACTCCTCGCCGGTGGGATCGCTCACGACTTCAACAATCTCCTGACCGCAATATCCGGCTACGCCGAGCTCGCGAAGTCGCACATCGACCGCGAGACGCCCGCAGCCCCCATGCTCGAGTCGGTCATCGACGCGTCGGGCAAGGCCGCCGGCCTCACTCAGCAGCTCCTGGCGTTCAGCCGGAAGCAGCCGCTCTCGCTGTCCTCTGAGGACCTCAGTACGATCGTCCTGAACATGGGCGACATTCTCGGATGTCTGGTCAGCGAGGGCATCAATCTCAAGACGTGTCTCGCCGCCGACCTCGGTCACGTGGAGGTCGACGGATCTCAGATAGAACAGGTCATCCTGAACCTCGCCGTGAATGCACGCGACGCCATGGGAGACGCCGGCACCCTGACGATCACGACAAGAGCCGCGATGCCGGAGAACGTCGAGCACGCCGTCGGGATCGACGACGAGCCCTGCGACTGCGTCTGCCTCTCGGTCGCGGACACCGGGACGGGGATCGATCGTGACACGCTCGACCATATCTTCGAGCCGTTCTTCACAACGAAGGAGCCCGGCGTCGGGACGGGGCTCGGACTCTCGGTGGTGTTCGGTATCGTCGAGCAGCACGGCGGGTGGATCAAGACGAACACGGAACCTGGCCACGGCACGACGTTCAATATCTACCTGCCCGTGATTCCGGAGCCTGAGCCGGAGCCTGCGCCAGACATGCGCTCGGACGGCATCGATGAGGAGCGGAACACCGGTGTCGGAAGCAGGATCCTCCTGGTCGAGGACGAGACCGTCGTCCGCGACTTCGCCGCGCACGCTCTGAGGCACTTCGGATACGAGATCACGGATGTCGAGAGCGCCGAGGAGGCGATCGAGCTGCTCGACGGCAACGACGCCGATTTCGACATGGTCTTCAGCGACATCGTGCTCCCCGGGAAGAGCGGGATCGAACTCGCCGAGGAGATCATGGCGCGCGGTTCGGACGTGAGGATGCTGCTGGCGAGCGGCTACCCCGACCGGAGAGCGAGCAACAGCCACCCCCGGGAACTGGGTATCCCGTTCCTGTGCAAGCCGTACTCGATCAGAGGACTCCTGGAAAGCGTGCGGGACGCGCTCTGCTGAGCGGGTCGCGCGTCAGGCGCCAGGCCGCCTACTCGATGTACCCGAGCGACCGGAGCTGGTCGCGCGTCTCCTCGTCGATCTCGACATCGGTCGACTCGCCCCACTCCCCGGCAGGCAACAGCGCACGAAGCTCATCCACTGTGCTCGGGTCCGCCCCCGCGCGATTCACGGTTCGCCCCGCGTCACCCTCCAGGTCATACAGCTCGAGCGAGCCGTCGGAACCAACGGTGAGTTCGAGACCCTCGACGCGCACTTTCGCGAACGCGGTCTGATACCGGGTGAGATCGAGACTCGGGTTGAGGTTCCCGAGATGCTTGATGAGCTCATGATTCGCGCCGGTGTACTCGGCGATCTGCGGCCGTGCCCTCTCGAATGAACCGGAGACGAGCGAACGGCTGTGTGGTGTCTCGGGCGCGTCGACGACGTCCGCCAGATCCAGCACGGTGTCGTAGATGTCCGTGAGCATCACCGGATCGTCCGACCACCCGGGCCGTACGGTCCCGGGCGCCCGCACGACGAGCGGGACCTCGATAAGCGTCTCGAAGACACCGAACTGATGGTCGAGGAAGCCGTGGTCGCCGAGATTCTCCCCGTGATCGGATGTCACAATGATCACGGTGTCCTCGTAGAGACCGTGCTCCCGCAGCTGCCTCAGAAGCTCACCGAGATAACGGTCCGACATGTTGACGTCGCCATCATAGAGGCGCGCCGCGCGCTCGAGTTCCTCATCTGTCGCCGTCGAAACCCGCGCGTTGTGCCGCTGCGCCCAGCTCGTCGTCACGACGAACTCCGGCGGCTCATCCGCGAGGAACTCCGCGCGGTAGTCGTCGGGCGGATCGTACGGCAGGTGCGCCTCGAGGAAGTTGACGAACACAAGGAACGGCCGGCCGCCGCGGCGTCCGTCCAGCCACCGTGAGACGTTCGCGAGCGTCCTCGCGCCACCCTGGTCGGTCAAGTTGAGGATGTCCGCCCCCTCACCGGTCTCGGAGAACCGCTCATCGAAGCCGACGAGCATCCCGGTCAGGCGATTCGAGAGCCACGGGTTTGAGAAGAACGCCGTGGTCTCGTACCCCTTCTCGGCGAGAAGCTCCGCGAAGGTCGGCGTTCCCGGGAGAAACGCGAACCTGCGGCCCGTGCACTGATGTGATGACGGGAGACGCCCTGTGAAGATCGATGCGTGCGACGGAACGGTCCACGGGGCGTTCGCCCAGGCGCGTGTGAACACGATGCCCTCCTCACCGAGCGCGTCGAGCGCCGGCGTGACGCTGGACCCGTCACCCGCGCCGGTCCGGTCCACACGGACCGTGTCGAGCACAACGACGACGATGTTCGGTCCCTGCGGTGGCTCGGCGCAGGAGGCGAGAAGGAGCAGCGCGGCCGACACGACTGCCGTGATCACGACTCCCGCCCAGACTCCGCGCCCGCGTCCAATAGCTCTCACAGTACCCGCCCTCGATAATGCCCGAGAAAGACCGCCACAGGGCAAGAGATAGCACGCCCCGGAGCCGGCGGTCAAGCGGCCGTGCACCCTGTGTCACGGTGGTGGACGCATCCCCCGACGTTCCTGACCAGGGCTCGTTGAGGCGGCGGCGCCAACCAGCAACGCGCCTGAAAAAACTCCCCGAGTAACGATTGCACTCCCATTGGAGCGGGACTAGACTTGTTAGTTGGCTTGCAGGGTAAGTGGCAGGCCGCTCAGGTATTTCCCAGCAGCAACTGTCACAGGTTCGGGGCTCAGGTGACGCTCGACAAAGGTGTCGTCGCGCCAGGAGAGAGTCCACTCCAAGGAGGAGCAGCATGGCCAGCAACGGCGCGTACAACGCGTTCGAGATGGCTCGCGCGCAGTTCGATCACATCGCAGATCTCATCGGTCTCGACGAAGGCGCGCGCGCATTCCTGCGCACGCCGCAGCGCGAGTTCCACTTCACGATCCCGGTCCACATGGACGACGGGACGGTGCAGGTCTTCCAGGGCTTCCGTTGTCAGCACAACGACGCCCGCGGACCGAGCAAGGGCGGCATCCGGTTCCACCCGCAGGAGACGATCGACACCGTGCGTGCACTGTCGATGTGGATGACGTGGAAGTGCGCGGTCGTCGACATTCCTCTTGGCGGCGGCAAGGGTGGCGTGATCTGCGATCCCCACAACCTGAGCATGCGTGAGCAGGAGCAGATCTGCCGCGGCTTCGCGCGTCAGCTCGCGCGCAATATCGGCCCGGTGCTCGACGTTCCCGCGCCCGATGTCATGACGAACGCGCAGCACATGCTCTGGATGATGGACGAGTTCGAGGAGATCCAGGGCGGACACTTCCCGGGCGTCATCACCGGCAAGCCGGTTGGCATGGGCGGCTCGCTTGGCCGGACCGAGGCGACCGGGTACGGCGTCGTCTACACGATCCGCGAGGCGCTGAAGGAGCTGAACATCCGGCCGAACGACACCGTCGCTGGTGTTCAGGGCTTCGGCAACGTCGCGCAGTACGCCATCGAGCTCTACACCCAGATGGGCGGCAAGGTCATCAGCGTCTCATGCTGGGACCAGAAGGATCAGTGCGCGTACGTGTTCCGCAAGATGGACGGCATCGATCTCCCGCAGCTTCAGAGCATCACCGATCGATTCGGCGGCATCGACCAGGCGAAGGCGAAGGATCTCGGCTACGAGGTTCTCCCCGGTGATGTCTGGATCGATCAGGATGTCGACATCCTCATCCCCTCGGCCCTCGAGAACTCGATCACGGCCGAGAACGTCGAGAAGATCAGCAAGCGCGTGAAGATCATCGCGGAGGGAGCCAACGGCCCGACGACGCCTGACGCGGACAAGGTCATCCACGAGCGCGGAATCCACGTGATCCCCGACTTCCTCGCGAACGCCGGCGGCGTTACCTGCAGCTACTTCGAGCAGGTCCAGAGCAACATGAACTACTTCTGGGAAAAGGATGAGGTTCTCGGTAAGCTCGATGTGAAGATGACGGCCGCGTACTCGGCGGTGAGCGAGTTGGCCCGCAAGCAGAACATGTACATGCGCGACGCCGCGTATGTCGTGTCGATCAACCGCGTGGCCGAGGCCTGCCGTCAGCGAGGCTGGATCTAGTCCGACGCCGGCGACCCATCCGGGTCGCGGCCGGAACCGAAGCAAGACAAGGGGCGGGGCGCCCGCTCGGGTGCCCCGCCTTTCTCCCGGAACCAACAGGGGGCGCGCACGATGCCGAACGCGTCGCAGCTTCCACGGTTCAACCGCACCTTCCTCGGCGGGGAACAGACGTTCACCAGGATCGGCAAGGGTGAGATCGGAGGCAAGGCCGCCGGCCTCCTTCTGGTCCGGGACGCCGTTCTCTCACGTCTCTCCCCCGACGAGTTCCCATCGATCGATGTCAGCATCCCGACGCTCACCGTCCTCACGACCGAGCTCTTCGACGACTTCATGTCGCGGAACGACCTCTACGACATCGCCCTGAGCGACGAGAGCGACGAGCGGATCGCGCTGGACTTCCAACACGCGGAGCTCCCGGCGGAGTTCGTCGGCGACCTGATGTCGATCTCGGCGGGACTCCATACACCGCTCGCCGTCCGGTCGTCGAGCCTTCTCGAGGACGCGCTCTCGCATCCGTTCGCAGGCGTCTACGGGACGAAGATGATCCCGAACAATCTGCCCGACCCCGACACGCGATTCCACCGCCTTGTCGAGGCCGTCAAGTTCGTCTACGCATCGACGTTCTTCCGCGGACCGAAGAGTTACATCGGCTCGGTCGGGAGGTCGCTCCGCGATGAGAAGATGGCCGTCATCATCCAGGAGGTCGTCGGGCACCGATTGAACGAACGGTTCTATCCGGCGATCTCAGGCGTCGGCCGTTCCTACAGCTACTACCCGACGCTCCGGGCGAAGCCGGAGGACGGTGTGGTAGACTTGGCGCTCGGACTCGGCAGACAGATAGTCGACGGCGGGCTCGCGTGGACCTACTGCCCACGCTACCCCAAGGCCCCGGCGCCCTACAACGGCCTCAACGATCTGATGAACAACACGCAGACCGGCTTCTGGGCCGTCAACATGGGTTCACCTCCCCCGCACGACCCGGTCAACGAGATCGAGTACCTGGTGCAGGCAGAGATCAAGGATGCCGAGTACGACGGCATTCTCGACAATATCGTCTCGAGCTACGATCCGACCTCGGACCGCCTTCGGCCGGGACTGTCGGGAGCGGGCGCCCGCGTCATCGACTTCGCGCCGGTGCTCACGTATGACACCCTCCCGGTCAACCGTCTCGTCCGTCGACTGCTCGAGCTCTCGGAGGAGGCGCTCGAGAAGGAGGTCGAGATCGAGTTCGCGATCTCGCTGGATCCGCTCGGTCGCAAGCGACCTCGTTTCGGGTTCCTCCAGGCGCGCCCCATGATGGTTGCGCGGGCAACGATCGAGATCGACGATGAGGAACTCGCCTCGTCCGACGGGCTCGTCGCCTCGGTGAACTCGATGGGCAACGGGATCCGCGACAGCATCCACGACGTCGTCTACCTCCGCCCCGAGGCGTTCGAAGCGCGCCACACGCCGGCGATCGCCGCCGAACTTGACGGCATCAACCGACAGCTGGCCGCAGAGAACAGACCGTACCTGCTGATAGGATTCGGTCGGTGGGGCAGCTCGGACCCGTGGCTCGGCGTCCCGGTCGACTGGGCGCAGATCAGCGGAGCCGCCGTCATCGTGGAGGCGACGCTCCCCCAGATGTCACCCGATCTCAGCCAGGGTTCGCACTTCTTCCACAACCTGATCAGCTTCGAGGTGCTCTACCTCTCAGTCAGCCACTCCGCGTCCCCCGGTATCGACTGGACGTGGCTCAACGAACAGCGCGCCGAGACGGAGTCGGATCTCTTGAGACACGTCCGGCTGGACCATCCCCTCCACGTGAAGGTGGACGGTCGAAGCGGCAGAGGAGTGATCACACATGTCTGACGAGCTGCGGCCGACACCCGACGGGCTGATGGCGTCGCTCACCGAGCGTGCCAAGGAACTCAACTGCCTCTACCACGTCGAGGAGGCGCTGCGACAGGGCGGCGCGACCGACGAGACCTTTATGAGCCTCCTCAGAGCCATTCCCCCGGGCTGGCAGTACCCGGACGTCTGTGAGGCCCGCCTGACGATCGAGGGGCGCACGCTGTCCCTGTCCGGCGCCGAACCCGCCGGTGGCGTGCTCCGGGCCGATGTGGTCGTCCAGGACGAGAAGGTCGGCGTCCTGGAGGTGTTCTACACCGACGACCGCCCGGGCGAGGACGACGGACCGTTCCTCAAGGAAGAGGTCCGGTTGATCAACACGATCGCCGGCCTCGTCAGCCACTTCGTCCTGCGGCTTCGGCTCCAGGACCTGCAGAAGGACTGGGAAGCGCTGCGTCAGGGCGGCGGTGACACCGGCGGAGAGATCTGGCGGAGCCCGCTCCACCTTCTTCGCGAGTCCGACCGCAGTCTCTACCTTCGCATCGCGCACAAGATCCTCAACTACCTCTGCCAGATCGGCGTCGAGGAGGCCCAGGAGATGCTCGCGGCGGCGTCAGGCGTCAACGGAGTGAACGAGGAGATGTCGGGCGAGGTCAACGTCCCTGCGGACCGGACCGCGCATGACCCCGACTACCTCATGAGCGACGCGCCGTTCGAGCTGGCGAGCCGCTACCTGAGCCAGACCGAGGTCCTGACACGGGTGCAGAACTGGATGCAGGAGGACAAGGCGTCAAGTCTCCTCCGCGTCCTCAACAATCCCCGTTCCCCCCTTCCCGAGATCGTCGATGCCATGCGGCGGTTCCAGCACGGGATTCCCGACAAGCGCATCCTGCGGTCGTCAACACTGAAGACGCTCCGTGTCTCGCTGACGCAGCGGCTCCTGACCGAGCAGATCGACTTCGTCCGCGTCACGAAGGAGAACATGGAGATCGAGGACTTCTATGACCTGACCCGCCGCATGATCATCCCGGCCGGCAGCCACGGACGGCTCGGGGGCAAGAGCGCCGGGATGCTGCTCGCGCACTGCATTCTCGCGCGCTCGGCCGACGAAGAGCACCCGGTAGGCGAGATCAAGGTTCCGAAGACATGGTACCTGCCGTCCGACGGACTCCACGACTTCATCGGGCACAACGACCTGCAGGACGTCATCGAGCAGAAGTTTCGCGAGGTCGAGGAGATCCGACAGGAGTATCCGGACATCGTCCGGCTGTTCAAGAACTCGACGTTCCCGACGCGCGTCGTCAATGGTCTGTCGGTCGCGCTCGATGATTTCGCGGACGTCCCGCTGATCGTCAGGAGCTCGAGCCTGCTCGAGGACCGGCTCGGCACGGCGTTCTCCGGGAAGTACAAGAGTCTGTTCGTCGCGAATCAGGGGACGAAGGCGGAGCGGCTCGAGGCGCTCGCCGACGCCATCGCCGAGGTCTACGCATCCACCTTCGGCCCGGACCCCATCGAGTATCGCCGCGAGCGCGGACTGCTCGAGTTCAACGAGGAGATGGGCATCCTCATTCAGGAGGTCGTCGGCAGGAAGGTCGGTAAGTACTTCTTCCCGGCATTCGCCGGCGTGGCCTTCAGCAACAGCGAGTTCCGCTGGTCGCCGCGCATCCAGCGCGAGGACGGTCTGGTCCGGCTCGTTCCGGGCCTGGGAACACGCGCGGTCGACCGTGTCTCGGACGACTACCCGACGCTGCTCGTCCCGGGCAAGCCGAATCTACGAGCCAATGTCGCCGTCGACGAGGTCGTCCGCTACTCGCCGCACTGGATCGATGTCATCAACCTCGAAGCCGGAACGCTCGAGACGAGGAACCTCGCCGATCTCGTCAGAGAGGTCGGGGCGGACTACCCGGGGCTCGAGAAGGTCTTCTCATCGCTGCGGGACGGCATGCTCGGCAAGGCCCCACCTCGCGTGCTCTTCGATCCCGAGAAGACGGAACTCGTGGCGACCTTCGACGGTCTGGCCTACTCGACCCCGTTCATCGGTCATCTCAACAGCATGCTCGACATACTCGAGGACAAACTCGACACGCCGGTCGATATCGAGTTCGCGCACGATGGCGAGGACTTCTACCTCCTCCAGTGCCGCCCGCAGAGCCGGTCAGACGAGTCGGCGCCGGCGCCCATACCGAAGGACGTCGAGACACGGGACATCGTATTCACGGCGGACAAGTACGTAACCAACGGCTGGGTCCCGGACATCACGAACATCGTCTACGTCGACCCGGATGCCTACGGTGAGCTCGGGAGCCGCGAGGAGATGCAGGAGGTAGCGAGGGTCGTCGGACGGCTGAACCGGCTCCTCCCGATGAAGCGCTTCATCCTGCTCGGCCCCGGCCGCTGGGGCAGCCGCGGCGACGTCAAGCTCGGCGTCAGCGTGACATACGCCGACATCTCGAATACGGCGATGCTCATCGAGATCGCGAGACGGAAGGGCGACTACGTCCCGGACCTCTCCTTTGGGACGCACTTCTTCCAGGACCTCGTCGAATCACGCATCCGCTACCTGCCGCTCTATCCGGACGAGGAAGGCATCGTCTTCAACCAGCACTTCCTGCTCGGCTCGCCGAATCTACTCGCGGGGATGCTCCCGGAGTTCGCACACCTTGAGAAGGTCGTTCGCGTGATCGACGTTGCGGACGCGACCGAGGGCAGACTGCTGAGAGTTCTTCTCAATGCCGACCTCGGCGAGGCGCTCGCCATGCTGGTCGATCCGACGGAGAGCGCCGCCGAACCGGCGCCAACGCCCGAGGTCACTCCAAGGCTCCCGGTCCAGTACTGGCAGTGGAGACTGCGCATGGCCGAGCGGATCGCGAAGGAGATCGACGCGACCAGGTACGGTGTCGTCGCGATCTACATCTTCGGAAGCACGAAGAACGCCACGGCCGGACCCGCCAGCGACATCGACCTGCTGGTCCATACGCGCGGCGACGCGCGGCAGAGCGCGGAACTTCTGAGCTGGCTGGATGGATGGGGACGGTGCCTGAGCGAGATGAACTTCCTGCGGACGGGGTATCGGACCGAGACGCTGCTCGACGTTCATCTGGTGACCGATGAGGACATCGCGAACCGCACGAGCTACGCCTCGAAGATCGGAGCCGTCACGGACGCGGCTCGCGAACTGCCAATGGGCGACGGCTAGCGCGGCCGGCCGGCTGCGACGACCACTCCGATGGCGGTCGCCTACGCCTGAAGCAGTCGTCGTGTCGCGCTCGCTGGATCGTCCGGGTCGAACTGCACGAGAGCCAGCTCCGGTCCATCGTGCGCCGCTCCGTACATATGCGTTCGCCCGATGCGGTCGCGCCACGAACCGGTCAGCTGAGCCGACTCGTGCACGTGCCCGTGCAGCGTGACCAGCGGCTGGCGCTCCTCGATGAATCTCCGGATAGCCACACTCCCGACGTGGACATCGACCGGCACGTGGTCGATCATCTGTCCGTCGAGCGCTGCGCGGTCGAGCAGCGTCTGATGCGGCGGCGAGTGGAAAAGGAAGACGGCGCGGCTCAGATCATCCCCACCGGCCAGATTCTCCAGATCATCCTTGATCGTCGCGTTCCGGATCCGGTGAGCCTCCACCGGAACCGAGCGGTACCCCTCCTCCGGAGAGACCGCGCCGGGATCAACGAAGCGTGACACATCGTAGCGCTCCCAGTCCTTCAACTGGAACGGGGTCGGCGGCACGTGCGAGTACCCGTACACTGTCACTCCGGCGAGTTCGATCCGTCGATCGTGCGCGTACCGCCAGAGCCCGGCGGTCTCGAGTTCGAGCACGGAGGTCTCGTGATGCGCCGGGTCGTCGTTGCCGAGGATGGCGATGAAGACAGGGTAGTCCGCTCCGAGTTCGTCCCTGAGACGCAACATCTCTCCCGCGAGGAAGTCCTCGATGAAACCGCCGTCCACCTCCTCGTCACCGGCGACGAGACCCATAGGAAGAAGGTCGCCGCCAAGAAGAACGAGGTCGGGACGCTCCTCGCGAACCGTCTGGAAGAGCCGCCGGTAGCGACCGACACGGCCGTGCAGGTCGGAGACGAAGAACGCGCGCACGAGCTACCCTCCCTGGGGCTGTCCTCCCTGGGGCTGCGCCTCCAGGAGCGAGCGAATGAGGGCGTCGGCATCGGGGCGGATCGAGGGCTCAAGAGCGGCCGCGGTGCGGGCGTGATGGATCGCGGCGTCGCGCAGTTCCGGTCTCGCCGCCAGGAAGATCGCGAGGTTCCAGTGCGCGAACGCGTCCTGCGGATCCAGTCGGAGCGACTGCTCCAGCGCGGACACGGCCGTGAACGAGTCTCCCGTCATGATGCCGAGCCTCGCGAGGTTGTCCCACGCCGGCTTGAGGTTCGGATCCTCCTGGGTCGCCCTGAGCAGACTCTCCTTCGCCTGCTCCGCCCGGTCCGTCTGCATGTAGACGAGTCCGAGGTTGCTGTGCGCCGAAGCCAGAAGCGGGTTGATCGAGAGCGCCTTCAGGAGCGCGCGCTCCGCCTCGTAGTGGCGTCCCAGTCGGGAGAGCGCCGAGCCGAGACTGTTGTGCGCCAGGTCGAACTCGGGACTCTCTTCGATGGCGAGCCGGTAGTAGCGCGCCGCCTCTTCGTAGTCGCCGGCGTCCCGGTAGACCTGTCCTATGATCGCGTACTGCGGTCCGAGCGAGAAGTCGACGAGTGGGAGGTTCACAACGACCAGCGCGACGACGAGCACGATGATCGGCACGATCCATCCACTCTTCTCGCGAGACCTGATGCGCTCCCAGATCCACCAGAGCGCGTGCGCGCAGAAGACGATCATCACCGGGACGACCGGGAGACGGTATCGTGAGGTCACGAAGAAGGGCATCAGCGAGAGCAGATACGTCAGCCCGAACGCGTAGAGCACGGCGTACTTCCGCCAGTGCCTTCGCGAGACGTACATCCCGAGGAATCCGAACGGCACGATCCAGCCGAATATGAACGGATTGAGACCGAGGATCTTCGAGACCTGCCGGAAGTAGTTGATGTCGTAGTGATTGGGTATCTCATACGCGTTCCAGAACAGCAGGAGCTTCCGGCCGAGGAGCTTGAGCTCGGCCCCCGGCTGCGAGGTCACGAACTTCATCCCCTCACCGAACCAGTACGAGCTGACCTCGGACGGCTTGAGCTCGCGTCCGACCGCCACTTCCGCCGCCATCTTCGACTGCGCGTAGAGGTCGGTTCGCATGTTCTGCGCAACGAGGAAGGTCCCGTCGGCGCCGCGGTTGTTCCCGATCCAGAAGTTGATCCCGCCGTTGCTCGACGTGAGCACGAAGTCGTCGGCGATGACGGTGTTCATGATGGTCATCGGCGCGATCAGCAGAACCACTCCGATGACGACGAGCGACGCCGCCCGGACCGTCTCCGCGGCGCGGGCGCTCCCTCGGAAGACCCACCAGATCCAGAGCGCGGCCGCCGGGACGAACAGGAGCATGTTCGGCTTGCCGAGCGCGCTGACGCCGATGGCGGCGCCGGCCGCCAGCGCAAGCCAGAGCTTCCCGTGGTCCTGATAGCGCAGAAGCAGCCAGAGCGAGAGAAGCCCGAAGAAGATCACGTACGTGATCATCAGGATCTCGGCGTCGAAGAAGATGAACGGCGCGTAGAGCGCGGCGATAACACCGGCGATGAGCCCCTGTTTCGGACCGAAGAGCGTCCGCGCCATCGACCAGAGCAACAGACAGCTCCCGACACCGAAGAGCGACTGGATGATACGAACCGCGGTGTAGCTGTGTCCGAAGATCGCGTAGATGACTCCGAGGATGTATGGATAGACCGGACTCGAATGGAAAAAGACATCGTCCGCCGCCCACTGGCCCCCGGCGATCTCGAGCGCGCGGAGGTCGTAGACCTGCGGGTCGCCCGTGGTCGTGGTCATCAGAGGGTGCGCGTTCACCTCGACGATGTACGCGACGCGCACGGCGAGGGCGATCAGCGCTATGAGCAGGATGACGCGCAGCACGTCCCTCCGTACACTGCGGGATCCGTCCTGCGGCACACCGCGGGATGCGGAACGATCACCACCGGTGGACGCCGAACGCTTCTCGTGCTTCTTCCGCTTCGTGCGGCTCATCAATCCCCCTCTACGGACAGCGTGCGGCCCGTGCTCGGGCCCGCGCGACGCGGAACTTGCGAACACCGCCGAACGACATCAGCGCCAGGAGCGCCACCGAGACGATCGGCAGGACAACGGCGAGTATCGACGTGACAACGGAGCCCGCGAGTTCGCCGCTCGACACGACGGGGTTCGCAAGCCCTCCGGTCGTGGCGGTCGACGCACCGCGGAGTGCGACCGTTGTTCCCTGAACGGCCCCGGCGACGCCGACACCCGCGATGACGGCGAGTGACCAACGCAGGAACGGCGACATATCGCCGATGACGGCCGCCGTGATCATGGTACCGGCGATGATGGCGGCCGGCGTGGCGATGGAATCCATCAGATTATCGAGCCACGGGACGTAGTACGCGACGATCTCGAGGACCGTCGCGACGGCGAACGCTGTGAGCGCGTAGTAGGTGCCGATCCACTCGAACCCGGGTGCAAGCTCAAGGTGTCCGCTCAGCGATGCGATACTGATCACAAGGAACGGCACGAAGACCCTGAAGCCGCAGGCCGCGGCCAGGCCGATACCGACAAGAATCGTGAGGGCAAGCTCCATGGCGCGACCTCCCCTGTCATATCCGCAAGTAAGGAACCTCAGCCCTCAGTATACACAATATGAAGGGGGCCGCTACATAGCAGCGACCCCCCTCTTCGCACGACCCAAGCGGTGAACCCCGTGGCAGAGGAAAAGGCGGGGCAACCCTGGTCGTGGATCACATGTTCAGACTGCTCGCCGGAGGCTAGACGTAGTCCTCGTACTCCGGCTTGTACATCGCATCCAGCATGTGCTGGTACAGGTCCTTCGGACGCGGCAGCTGCGCGAGACCCTTCTCATACGCAAGCTCGGCGACGGCCGCGGCGATCTTCGCCGAGACCTCGCGGATCCGCGACAGCGGCGGGTACACGCGACCCATCTTGATATCCTCTTCGCCGCACTCGTCGGCCAGCGCCTTCGCCGCGGCGTAGAACATATCGTCCGTCACGCGTGTCGCGTTCACCGCGACGACACCCAGACCGACGCCCGGGAAGATGTAGGCATTGTTGCCCTGCCCCGGAACGAACGTCTGACCCTTGTACTCGACCGGTCCGAACGGACTCCCGCTCGCGTAGATGGCCTTGCCATCCGTGTGCGTGTACGCCTCTTCCGGCGTGCACTCGGCCTTGTGCGTCGGGTTCGACAGCGCGAACACGATGGGCCTGTCATTGAACCCGGCCATCGCTTCGAGCACGTCCTTCGAGAACATCCCCGCCTGCGCCGACGCGCCGATGATGCCGGTCGGCTTGATCGACTTGACGGCCTCGAGGAAGTCCTTGGTCGGCTTGTGATCGTGCGCGTACGGCTTGTGCTCCTCGCCGAGGTTGTCGCGCCCCTTCACGATGAGACCGTGGACATCGAAGAACCAGCAACGGCTCCTCGCCTCTTCCTCGCTGAGCCCCTCGGAGACCATGGCCGCCACGATCTGAAGTCCGCACCCCATGCCGGCCTCGCCGGCGCCGAGGAACAGGAACTTCTGGTCGGTGAGCTTCTGCTTCGAGATGCGAAGCGCGCCGATGATGCCGGAGAGCACGACACTGCCGGTGCCCTGGATGTCGTCGTTGAACGTCAGCACGCGGTCGCGGTACCTCTCCAGAAGCCGGAACGCGTTGGCGTTGGCGAAGTCCTCGAACTGGATGAGAGCGCGCGGGAAGACCTCCGTCGCCGCCGTGATGAACTCCTCGACGAACTCATCGTACTCGTCCCCCGTCATGCGGCGCTGCTTCGTGCCGATGTAGAGCGGATCGTTCAGGAGTCCCTCGTTGTTCGTTCCCACGTCGAGCATGACCGGCAGACACTGCGCCGGGTCGATGCCGGCGCACGCGGAGTAGAGCGCGAGCTTCCCGATCGGGATGCCCATTCCGTCCGCGCCGAGGTCGCCGAGACCGAGGATACGCTCGCCGTCAGTGACAACGATGACCTTGACGTCGACGAAGTGCCAGTTACGGAGAACGTCGACCATGTTGCCCTTGTGCTTCTTGGCGATGAAGCAGCCGCGCGGCTTGCGGAAGAGGTGACCGAACTCCTGGCACGCCTGACCAACGGTCGGCGTGTAGATGATCGGCATCATCTCTTCGAGGTTCTCGGTGACGACCCTGTAGAAGAGCGCTTCGTTCCGGTCGTGGAGGGACATGAGGTGGACGTAGCGTCCGAGCGGCGTATCGTACCGGTGGTAGTTGCCAAGGACTCGCTCGACCTGCTCCTCCATCGTGTGAACGTGCGGCGGAAGAAGACCGCGAAGGCCAAAGACGTCGCGCTCCTTCTCCGTGAACGCGGTGCCCTTGTTGAGCGTCGGCGTGTTCAGCAGTTCGACGCCTCGGGGGACCGACATGCTGCTCTTGCGTATCTGTCGACGCAACCTCGCTGCCACAACTACACCCTCCTTCGGTGCGGCGCCTCCGGCGGTCCGCACGGTTGTGCGGCGCTGTCGTCGGGCCGCACGGTTTCCGGAACTCGTCGAGTCGAGCCCGGCAACGGAGCGCCGCCACACCGTCCTGACGCGAAAAGCCGGCGCCGCTCATGCGACGCCGCCCGGTGTTGTGACGCTTCCACGAAGCTGAATGTCCACTTGATGGTACAGGGCTGCCGGGACTGAGTCCAGTACAAAATGAATGATTATTCATGGATATGAAGAAAGGGTCCGCCCCGGCGCCAGGCTCAGGGCGGACCCCAACGCTGCTTTCCGTGTCGTCTAGCGGGTGCCACCCTCTTGGCCCTGAGGCGTGAATCGCCCGCCCGAGACAGGCGTGTTCGTGACGATCTCGTCGAACGCGTGAGTCACACTACCCCCCTTGCGTCCGGCGACCACACGATGCGGCACCAGCACCCCGTCGACCCTCCGGTACTGCTCGATATACCAGTGGTAGCCGATGTTCGTCAGGAGCCCGCTCTCGATGTCGAAGTAGAGCGTGTAGTACTCCTGCCGCCGGTCCGACTCGATGGCATAGACCTGGCGTCCCTCGTGCGTAGTCACACCCGTCAGCCGCAAGTGCCTGAAGTACTCTCGGATGCGGAGCGGACCCTGCGGGTCGAGGACGAATGCGAGCTTCGAACGGTCGCGCTCCTCACTCGTCGCGACCTCGCCATCCTCGAGCCTCCAGCCGATGTCGCCGTTCCATCCTTCGGCGAAGTCGCCCTCCGGACCGTGCTCAACGTACGCCCACTGGCCGTCGCCTCGACCGTAGGCCTCGAAACGCGTGACGCGGACGGCTCCGGTGTACGGGCGGTCGTCGACGACCCGCCCCGTTGATACGCGGGTCTCGATGCGCTCGAGCGCCTCTCTCCCGCCCAGGGCCTCATGGTATCGTTCGAGGATCTCGTCAACGGTGGGAAGCTCGTCCGCACGCGGCGCGTCGGACGCCGCCGCGGCGATGCCGGCCATCGGCAGCCCCGCCGACACCAGCAGGACGGTCAGCGCGGCGATCGTGATCGGTCTCATGCTGCCTCCTCCATGGAGTGAAGGCGCGCGCACCCGGGGAAGTCGACCGCCAGACGTGCGCGAGCGGGATCTTCTTCGCGACACTGCAGGATGCAGAGTCGGGACGCCGGTCCCCGAAACGCGGAAGAGCCGCCGCCAGTCGCGCCTGGCGGCGGCTCCCCTCCGGTCATCTGCGGACTCCTCCACAGGGACGGATCCCTACCTGAGAACAACGACTTTCGCAGTGAGCCGCGACGCCCCCGATGGCAGCGCCGCATCAGCGCGCACGAAGTAGACGCCCGAGGGCACATGCCGATCCGACGGGAATTCAAGCACCGTCTCGCCGCTCGGCAGGATCCGGTCGGCGAGCACCGCGACCTTGCGACCCGCGACGTTGTACGCGACAGCCGTAACGTACGCCTGCTCGGGAAGGCTCAGCCGCACCGCGGATATTCCACCGGCGCTTCGCAACGGAACGAGCGCAAGCGCCGCTCCATCGCTGATAGCGGCTCGGCCCTCCGGCGCCGTGTCCGGCTTCTGCATCGTGAGAGTAATGATGATCGTGTCAGGCTCGCTGCTGACGAGGAAACGGGACCTCTTGAACGCGCGGTTCAAGTTCGAGACCGCGCGCCACATCGTCTTCCCGTTGAGACCGTAGGTGTCACCCCCGCCGAGCGAGGCATTCGCCATGCCGAGCACTGCCTCGACGGTCGGCTCGACTCCCAGGCTGTCTGCGAGCACCGCCATGAGCTCCGCGGGCATCCTCACGGTCATCGTGTCGCAATCCGCGCAGAGCGAGTCATCCGCGGTGCCATAGAGCCCGTCGTCGCCGGGCAGGGCTGGCACCGTCAGCATGACCGGCGTAACAACGACCCACGGAAGGTCCGGGTCGAGTCGGCAGTTCAGAGCGAGCGCCATCGTCTCGCCGAGAAGAGCGTTCCTGAACTTGCCCTTCCTGTTCGCCGGGAATCCCTCGGGGAGTACGCAGTCCGTGTCGACAACAGCATCGACAAACTCTCCCGTCAGCGACCTCGGGCGGCCGCCGCCGGGCAGACCATCGAGGATACATGGCTCTCCGCCATCCGCGAACGCCACCGAACGCCCGGGGATACCGATCACGATCGGGTCGCCGACTGGTATCAAGCTGTCAATGAGAACGGGAATCGGAACGTCATTGAAATCCCTGCGGGGATTACCCCAGACGCCGTCATCGAGTGTCGTGTAACAGTCCTGAGCGGGTAGCGCGGCCGGAACGAAGAGGAAGAACACAACGAAGAACATCAGTGCCAGGTGCGTGGTGCGCATGTGCGTTGGACCTCCTGCCCCCACATGGACACAAGCCCCATGCAACAACAGACGCCCAATATCGCAAGGACCGTGCCCATGCGCTCTCTGTTACGGTGACAGAATCCCACGGGCACGGTCGCGACCGGATCCAGGCCGGTCAGATGTCGAGAATCAGTTCGTCGAGCGTCCGCTTCGGCACGTGGTGGACATCGGCGTCGTCCCGCCAGTAGCCGACATCCCCGTCCTCACCGACGTCATCGAGCACAACGGTCTCCGCCGGCTTCCCGATGGCGACCACGAGGAGTATCTCGTACCGGTCCGGGATGGCGAGCGCGCCGCGGAGCCGCTCGCGCTTCACGGAACCGAACATGCAGCCGCCGAGCCCCCGGTCGGTCGCCCCGAGCAGGATGCTCTGCGCGGCGATGCCGTGGTCGCAGCCGAACGAATCGCGGATGTCCGAGTCACCGAGGATGATGATGTAGCCGGTCGGGCGCTCGTCGGGCGCCGGACCGTCCCAGTCGGGGAGCCCACCGGCCCACCCGAGGTGGCGGTAGATGAGCTCGTTGCGCTCCGCATCGGCGCTGAGGATGAACTTGAGCGGCTGCTTGTTCATCGCCGACGGTGAGAATCGGGCCAGTTCGACAAGCTCGCGCAGCGTGCCGGCGTCGACCCTCTGTGCCGCGTCGAACCGGCGGAAGCTTCTGCTCTTCTTCACGAGATCAGGCAGCATCGGTACCTCCTATGCGCTCGGCGCCACGACCCTGCCCATGAACAGGATCGCGCCGGTCACATCGTCCCGGATCATGAACATGAACGGCCGGTCCGCGCGGAACTCGGGCCCCATCGGCATCGACGTCCGCTTCATGACGACGGCCGTCGCCGCGGCCGCCTCGCTCCCCTCCTCGTCAACGGCGATGAATGCCTTGTGGAAGACGCCGCTGATGAAGAGATCTTTCTGACCGGTCATCCCGGAGAAGTCGGCGTCGCGGAAGGCGTCTCCCATTCCCAGTGCGACGAGGTCGGTCGAGAGGTCGGTGGTCCCCCACGTCATCTCGAACTTCGGGAGATGGACGGCCACCTCTTCCTCTCGCATCCCGGCGAGCCACCCATCGATGAGCTCGACCGTCAGTCCGCCCTCAACGCGCTCGAGTCCGCCGAGGAGCCCCTCGCGCGGGAGGACCACGAGCATCGACAGCCTCTCACCGACGTACGGCATCTCAACGACCTGCAGGTCCTCGTCCTCGTAATAGTCGAACGACGAACGCTGCATCATCATGTCAACCTCGGTGTCGCCCGCCGAGCCGTGGAAGACGGCCTTGCGTGTGGAGTCCGTCTTGAACTGGGACTCCCAGAGACCCTTGAAGTAGACAGCGTTGCTGAGCACGAGCGTGGTCGCCGTGTCAATCCCACCGCTGGGAATCAGGTCCTCGATACGACCGTTGGTCTCCTCCTCGGCCCACTCGTTGATCGCGAGTCTCGACCCGAGCGGATCGCCGGCGAAGTCGACGCGACGCATCCCCGCCCCGAAGTACGTATCGAGTCTGGCCGTGAACTCCTCGAGGAATCCGTATCCCTCCTGCCCCCACAGGCTGTTGGCCGTGCGGAGTTCGTATCCCGCTTCGTCTGGTGATGCCGCGAGCGACTGCTCGAGCGCACCCGAAGCGGAGGCCACCGCGTCTCGCGCGAGCCTCGCGTGCATGGTGGCGCCGGCGACCGGAAGGTGCAGCGCGTCCGCCATCCCCTCGGCCGTGCTCTCACGCGCTCCGAGCCACGTCATCGTGAGTGCGGTCGCCACGCTGTACGGCGAGAAGAAAGTGTTCGAATCACCCTTGATTCGGGAGTAGAGATCGATGGCGAAGGCGTTGGCCGCCGCGGCCATGGTCCGCGCGTCCTCGGGACTCGCGGCCATCGCCGCTGCCTCACTCTCCGCCTCGCCCGGCGTCTCATCGGCCGGGGTCGCGCTGCAGGCGCTCACCGCGACGAGCACGCACCCGACGGCCATGGCGATAGCTCCGATCCTCGTGTGTCTGTTCACTCGTCTCATGTCACCCTCCAGCGCTGCCCGCCCGCCGGGACGGTTGCGGATACTCAGGCGGCCGGACCCGGCCGCGCGTCTATTCCGTCTGACACATTCCCTACCACACGAGTTGTCCGAACGCCAGACCCTGCTTGATTTCCCCTGCCCGCTCTCCTACCGTGATGTCCTCCTCGAGGGAACCCCGACACATCGATCCGGCATCCAAGAGAGGGCAACGTGCGGCGCAACCTGGAGGCGATGGCCAGACTGAGACGGAGGGAACCATGAAAGCATGCACGGTCACATTGGGCGGAACCAGGGTGGCGCGAGCGGCGGCGCTGCTCATCGTCCTGCTCGCGGCCGGCGCCGCCGGCGCGCAGCTCACGATCGACCTTGAGGGCGGAATGGTGAGTAGTCTCTACAACGATGTCCGCATCCCTGGAGATGAGGGCACGCTCTTCTCTCTCACCGACGACATCGAGACGGACGCGGGCGCCTTCTACCGTGTCCGGGTCGCGTACACGTTCGGGGACCGCCACACGGTCTCCGGCCTCTACGCGCCACTGACGCTCACGGCAAGCGGCACGGCACCGGCCGATCTCGACTACAACGGTGACCTTTTCACAGAAGGTTCCGATCTCGAGGGCACATACACCTTCAATTCGTACCGGCTGACCTATCGGTACGAGTTCACACCGACGGGCAGGTGGAGCTACGGACTCGGTTTCACCGGCAAGATTCGCGACGCGGCCATCAAGGTCGAGAGCGACGGTCTGACATCGGAGAAGACGAACGTCGGGTTCGTCCCGCTGCTCAACTTCCGCGTCCGCTACGACGCCACCGATCGCCTCGCCGTCTCTCTTGAGGGTGATGCGCTTGCCGCGCCGCAGGGCCGCGCGGAGGACGTGATGCTCGCGGTGCACTACGATCTCACGGACACGGCGGAGCTGCGCGTCGGCTATCGATTCGTCGAGGGCGGCGCCGACAACGATGAGGTGTACAACTTCACCTTCCTTAACTACGCACTGATGGGCGTGACGCTGCGCTTCTAGCGCGCCGGACTCGGGCAGCGGACGAAGGTCCCGGACGCGCGTGACGCAGCGCGACTCGCGCAAACGAAGAACGGGGCGGCTTCCGACAGGAGGCCGCCCCGCAGTCTTGTGCGCGTCTGTTCCGACGGATCCTAGAACAGCATTCCGAAACCGAGACCGAACGAGTCCTGCGACATCGTCAGGTCGGCCTCGCCACCGCCGAAGTCCATGGGGATGGAGTCCTCGCCCTCGACGGTGCTCTCGAACGCGTGCATGTACGCGAAGGAGAGCTCCATCTGCTCGTTGAGCATCCACGTTCCACCGAACGTGACGTGCGTCTCAACAACGCCCGGAGCGAGCATGTTGAAGAGGGTCTCAGAAGCCGGGATAGGCTGGCCGCCGTAGTTGAACCCGCCGCGGAGCGTCAGCGCCTGGCTGACGTCGTAGGCGAGTCCGACCTTCACGACCGTCACGTCCTCCCACCCGAAGCCGGCGCCGTTCTCGTCGCCGAGCGGAGCCTCGCCCAGGTTCGGAAGAAGCGGGTTCGCGATGGAGTTGATCTCACTGTACATGATGTACGAGAAGTCGAGAGCGGCGACGAGCTGGTCGTTCGGCGTGATGGCGATGCCGCCGCTGAACGATGACGGAACGTCGAAGCCACCGCTCTCAGCAAAGAGGCCGGCGTACTCATCGAACTCGCCCATGTACGTGCGGGTCTGATATGAGGCCGCGAGACTGACGGCGCATCCGAAGCGTCCGAGGTAACCGACCCGACCGCCGAAGCCGGTCGACGTGCTGGCATCGTTGTCGGTCACGGAGCCGGGCTCGGTGGAATACGTCCCGTTGTCGAAGTTCTGAAGACCGGTCGCCTCGAAACTCTGCCATGCGACATTGACGCCGAGGCCGAAGGCGTGGTTCTCGTTGACCTTCACGGCAACGCTCGGGACGATGAAGAGCTGCATGAGATTGACGCCGGCGTCGGTCGAACCGAACAGACCGATCGGCGAGTCAAACGAGGTGTTCATTCCGCCGTTGCCGAACACGGTCAGACCGACTGCGATCTGGTCGTTCAGACCCATTCTCACACCGGCGTCCGGCATGAAGAAGCCCGTCTCGCCGTTGCCGTCGTAGACCATGTTGACCGGCGCGCCGCTCCCGCTGATCTCACTGCTTCGGTCGGGACGGAAGTAGTCAACGCCGATGTCGAAGCGGTCGTCTATGAACGCGAAGCCGGCCGGATTCGTGCCCCCGACGAGCGCGTCCTGCGGGAAGGCCAGGCCTGCGCCACCCATCCCCTTCGACTTGATGCCAATACCGTGGGAGAAGTATCCGTTGGTGGCGGCGGCGAGCTGGGGAACCAGCAGCGCGGCGAGGGCCACGATGATCACGAATGTCTGCACTCTCTTCAAGTCATCCTCCTTGTGTCCATTCGCGTAACTGCCTCACTTCACGAAAGTTAGAGCGAATGGCCGCGGACCATGCGGCCGCCGGGACACCCCGGGACCGGCCACGATTCACGAAGGGTTCTGATTCGCGGATATCGCCCCGGGTTCATGAAACCCTTGTGGTTCCCCTCGTGTCCAAGCTTGTGTGCAGGATGAGAAGGGTTCATTCTGCCGCAGTCGGGGTCCCACAATGCGAGCGGCCACCGGACGGCCGCGCCGGAAGCCCCCCGGGCTTCGGGAAGGAGTCGAAGCTATGGCATTCTCCAGACGGATGGTCAAGATCCGCAGGTTGCTCGGTCGCTTCATGTTTCACTAGGCCTGCGATAGACAATGCCTCTCACCCCCTGGCACTCCCGGGGGGTGCGTCATATGCTCACGGTCATGCCGCCTGGAAGCAACCGGCTCGCCCCGGACGACCAACTGAAAGGAGCTCCTGATGTCAGCACTGTCACGTCTGGTCTCGCTGGTGACACTCGCCGTTCTCCTTCCCGCCGTCGCGGCATCGGCGCAGACGCCGCCGGAGGACATGACCGACGAGTACATCGCCGCCGTCGTCGACTCCACCGCGAGCGCCCTCGTCGAGGCCTACGTCTACACCGACGTCGCGCTTGAGATGGAGGAGCGCATCCGCGACCGGCTGGACGACGGCGCCTACAGCGATCTCGGCACGCCCGCTGAGCTGGCTCAGGCCATCACCCAGGATCTCCACGACGTCAGCGGCGACCGGCACATCAGCGTCCGCGCGTTCCCACCTGAGGTGATGCAGGAGCTGGTGACGCGCAACGAGGACCCGGAGGTCGGTCGTGCGGCGCGCAGACTTGAGCTCGAGCGTCAGAACTTCTACTTCAGGGAAGTCAGAATCCTCCCCGGGAATGTCGGTTACCTTCGCATGGACCAGTTGCCCGACGCGTCCTTCGCGGGTCCCACCGCGGTCGCCGCGATGAACTTCCTCGGACACTCCGACGCCCTCATCATGGACCTCAGGTACAACGGCGGCGGGTCTCCATCGCTCATCATGCTGCTCTTCGGCTATCTCTTCGACGGCTCCACGAACTACAACAACTGGCTCGAGGTCGGTGATGAGTGCGGCGACCAGCATTGGTCGCTCTCGTATGTGCCTGGCCCGAGCCTCAGCGATGTGCCCGTCTATGTCCTGACAAGCGGCTACACGTTCTCGGGCGCCGAGGACATCAGCTACTCGCTGCAGAGCCTCGGACGCGCGACCATCATCGGTGAGACCACCGGAGGAGGCGCGCACCCCGTCAACGGGCGGCAGTTCCCGTCACTCAACATCATCGTCGGCGTGCCGTTCGCGTACGCAAAGAACCCGATCACCGAGGGCAACTGGGAGGGCACCGGCGTTGTGCCTGACATCGATGTTCCCGCGGACACGGCGCTCGACACGGCGCACCGCGAAGCGCTCCGCGCCATCATCGAGAGCACGGACGACGAGGAGTATCTCGCCGACCTCGAGTGGGCGGCCGACGGGCTCGACGCGCGGCTCAACCCCGTCACGCTTGAGGATGCCACGCTCGAGCGGTACGCGGGCGAGTACGGCGAGAGGAACCTTCGCTTCGAGAACGGTCAGCTCCTGTACAGCAGAGGGGACGGACCCACGCGCATCTGCATCCCGATGGGCGAGACGCTCTTCCACTTCGAGGGTCTCGATTACTTCCGCCTGGAGGTCGTGGTCGGCGAGAGCGGTGAGCCGACCAAGCTCATCGGACACTACCGCGGCCGCCCCGCCGACGAGTCGCCGCGCACGAACTAGATCACCACACACGGGTCGCCCGGCCGCCTGCGGGTGAACCGATCACCTTCGAACCACTCGGCTAGCGCGCGCCCGGGTCGATGACTATCGATCCGGGCGTCTGGTATCAGCGGGCCTCGAGCGGACGTCCCAGGGAAAACGGCTGTCCGTCACTTTCTCCTTGCAGGATTCACAGTATTGTGAGATAATCCGCGCCGCTGACCATTGTTGTAGTGACCTGCCCCCAGTAGTTGTACCACTCCCTATGGACAGAGTGCAGCTGTAGATGGTCTCGGCATCACCGCCTCCGG
>JAPEKQ010000013.1:43420-71184 GCA_029990205.1 bacterium | reverse complement strand
CGTGGGATGGCGGGCATCGGGATCACTGCGGACGGGCCTGGCTCTGGATGCTCTCGAGCAGGCGCTGTACGCTCGCCCGCTCATGGGTGGTCTGGTGCACCACAGTGACCGCGGCGTGCAGTACCTATCGATCCGGTACACGGAGCGGCTGGCCGAGGCGGGCATCGAGCCTTCGGTGGGCAGCGTCGGTGACTCGTACGACAATGCGCTCGCGGAGTCGGTGATCGGCCTGTTCAAGACGGAGGTAATCCGGCGGCACGGCCCCTGGAGGAACCTCGATGCAGTCGAGTTCGCCACGCTGGAGTGGGTGGACTGGTTCAACAACCGTCGGCTGCTCGAGCCGATCGGGAACGTACCACCGGTGGAGTTGGAGCAGGGGTACTACAGAAGGCAGGAAGGTGCGGCCATGGTGGCCGGAGTCACATAGCAGAGTCTCCGGAGAACCCGGGGCGGTTCAGTCCTTCTCGTTGGCGGCACCGGCCGAACTGGCAGACGCGTCCTGGAGCAGCTCCTGAGCCGCGGAGTGTCTGTTCGCGCCATCGTCCGGTCGGCCGACAGGCTTCCCTCGGGCATCGACGGTGACAGCAGGCTGACGGTGGTCGAGGCAGACCTCCTTTCTCTCAGTGTCGCCGATCTCGCCCAGCGCATCCGCGGCTGCGATGCGGTCGTCTCGTGTCTCGGTCACGTCGCCAGTCTGAGAGGCATCTTCGGTCCGCCCCGCGATCTTGTCGCGCAAGCGACGAGGCGGCTGTGCCGGGCGATCGAGGAAGCGAAGCCTCCAGACCCGGTCAGGTTCGTGCTCATGTCCAGCGTGACCGTCAACCATCCCGAGGGCCTTGATCCGCCCCGGGGCATCCTCGACAAGATGATCGTATGCGCGCTCGACGCCGTCCTTCCGCCAATGAGGGACAACCAGGGAGCCGCCGATGTGCTCCACGATGACATCGGCGCTGGGGGTCCGTACATACAGTGGGTCGCGGTCCGTCCTGATACGCTCCTGCCGGGCGACGTGACGGAGTACGAGCTCCACGAGACCCGCGTGGACAGCTTCGTGAAACCAGGCAGCACCAACATGGCCAACGTGGCGCACTTCATGTGCGAGCTGGTCACCGACTCGGACGCGTGGGTGCGCTGGAGGGGCAGGCTGCCGATCGTCGTGAACGCGCCGGCGGCGAACGGCTAGGGTCGGAGAAAGGAGTCCGGGGGATGACAAGGACCGGCGGGTTGCCCGCGGGCGTATGGGTCATCGTTGCGTTTCATGTGTTGAGCCTCGTGCTCTGGCTGTTCGGCCAGACCGGGGCCGTCGTGTCCTACGACACGGTTGCCGCATGGGGTCTCCAGGAATCTCGCGACGCGCTGGATCCGGTGATCGTCGAGGTCAATCGGGCTATCGGCCTGACGGACACGATCGTCATGCTGCCGCTGTTCGTGGTCGCCGCGATCGGACTCGTTCGCAGGCGTTTCTTCGGCGCCGTGACGTCCTGGCTGGCCTTCGGCATGACGCTGTACTGGCCGACGGAGTTCTGGTGCAGCAGGTACCTCTTTGGACGGGCCGGCATCATGGCTCCTCCTCCCGACATCTCGGCCATCATCCTGCCGGCCGTACTGATGCTGGTCGCGGTGTGGGGAAGCTGGTACCTGGCGAAGAACCGGAGCCTGTTCAGCTGACAGGTGCGCGACAGCGCGCGAACCGTGAGGCGGCAACTCATCCACCATGGGCCGAGAGCGGAGGTCCGAGACGATGGAAGTCACGCTGTTCACCTGGATCATCGGAGTCGCCGGTCTGCTGTTGACGGGCCTGCTCTTCGTGTTCCAGCTCATCGCAACTCTGCGGCCGAAGTCCGAGTGGACACTGAAGAACGTCTACAACTCGGATCCGGACGCCACGGATCCACGCGCCTATTTCGCGTTCAATCAGGGTCTGGCGTGGGCCGACGTCGCGTTCTGGTGTCCGATCCAGATCGCCGGTTGCGTCGCCATGCTTCTCGGACAGCAGTGGGGCTTTCTCCTGGCGCTGATGGGGTCGGTGCCGTTCGTTTACACGGGGATCACGCTGTACATCTGGGACCGCGACATGGAGTACCGGCGACCTACGGTCGAGTACTGGGTGGTCTGGGCCATTTTCCCGGCGTACGGCATCGTCGAGGCCGTGTACTGCCTCGCGAGGCTTATCGTGTAGTTATCGTGTAGTTGGCGTCTGCAGCCGCCGCCGGCATGACCCTGGGCAACCGGAGCTGACACCACAGTGGGAAGAAGGAGACTTGATGATTGAACTCTACGGTCAGCTCACCAGCGTGAGTGCAGTGCTGGCTGGGTTCGCGATCACGTTCCTGGCCTTGCTTCTCGGTCACCGGGAACGCAACAAGTGCCTGAGTGCTTCGGTTGCGGTGACGGTCGTTGCTGCGGCGAGCCTGCTGGTCTCGGCGCTTGGCTGGTCTCTCATCGCCTCACTCCTGACTCAAGTCCCGGATCCTCAGGCCGGTACAACGGCACAGGAGTTCGACCTGTCGTGGCTTGCGTCGGCGCACAGGATTCTCTCGTACGCATTCCTGTGCGGGCTCGTGTCTCTGTTCGCGATGCTGGGCTTGAGCGGTTGGCTCCGGAACCGCGCGCTCGGGATCTTCTCGACGGCGGTGTCCGTCGGGGCCGCCCTGACCGTGTGGCAGGTTCTTCAGCATGTGATCGACTGAGAGCGCTCGCATGACGAAGGACATTGTGGAATCTGGGAGCGTCACCTGGCAGACGTTCGCAGCCGGAATCGTCCCCCCGGAGGCCTACAGAGAATGCGCAGTCTCAAACCGAGATCAATGGCGATCTGTCTGGTTCTGCTGCTCGTCGCACTGGTCGGGTGCGATACGGTGGGGGGAAGCTCCGACGCGAATCAGCCCCCGACCAGCGAGATCACGCATCCGACCGAGCCGAGCGGCACGGTCACGGTCGCGGATGGCGACTCGATCATCTTCCGCTGGCGAGCCGTCGATCCGGAGGAGTGGTCCAGGTGCACCGGGGGCGTTGCCGCCATCGAGATTCGGCTGGGCACAGAGCCTCCTATCGTCTTCGACTGCCCGCCGGATACGGGGGAGTGGTGGTTCTGCTCGAGCGCTGACACCGCCGGCGGCCACCACATCTCAAGCACGAATCAGCCGACCGGAGGCAATCGCCAGCACGAGTTCTCCGTGCGGGCACAGGACATCCGCGGTCTCTGGGAATCCGAGCAGGACGCTGCCCGGTACCAGTTCTGGTACAACTTCCCGCCGAGCACCGAGGTGCTGTTCCCTCAGCCCGGCCAGGTCGTGGGGTCCACGTTCACGATCCTGTGGAGCGGTGTCGATCCGGACGGCCAGGTCGTGGAGTACCAGTACGCGCTCGATCCCGCAGTGAATCCGTTCAGCGCAACGGCTGACACGCAGCTGGTCTGCCAGGACACCGTCCCGGGACAGCACGAGTTCTGGGTTCGCGCGAAGGACAACGCGGGATGTTGGAGCAGCGACTACGCTTGTGTGTCGTTCGCGGTGGAGTAGTCGCGGCCGGTGTCCGCGGTGGGAGCGCGTCCTGCAGTCGCTCGGTCTCGCCTCGAAGCGGCCGAGGAGCTTCTCAAGGAGCTTTCGGGATGTCCATGAAGCAGACGATCCTTGTGCCGGCGCTTGTCGTTCTCATCGGAGGAGCCCTGCTCGCGGGATGTCAGGATGCGGAGCGCGCATCCTCGGAGACGCCACGTCCCGCGAGCGCGCGAGCGGACATCACGCCCGCCCAGGAACAGGAGCTTGAGCGGATAGCGACGCTCGGCTACGTCACTGCCGTGGAGCCTCTGCCTGCCCGACGCGGAGTTCTCAGACACGACGCGGATCAGGCGCTCGCCGGTTTCACCCTCTACACGAGCGCCGAGGCTCCGTATGCGGTTCTCATTGATATGGATGGGAATGTCGCGCACTCGTGGCAGTACCCCGGATCCCACTACTGGGCGCGAGTCCACCTGTTCGAGAACGGCGACCTGCTGGCGATAACCGCGGCCCCGTCGCAGCTGCTGTTCCTCGACCGCGACTCGGAACTGCTCTGGCGGGCGGGGGGTCACATTCACCATGACATGGCTGCCATGTCGAACGGTTCGGTCTGGGTGCCCGTGCGGCTGCCGGTCACCCGACCCTATCTCAACAGCGGGGAGGCCGTCCTTGACGACTACCTCGTTCGGCTGGATTCCGAGGGGAACGCGGGACTCGCCATATCACTCCTGGAGGCCTTCGAGCGCTCGGAGCTGGGAGGGGAGCGGCTGGTCGAGTGGCTTCCCGCCGACGAACCGGACATCTTCCACACGAACTCGGTGCAGATCCTGACCAGAGACGGCCGGCGTCAGCTCCTGCTGTCGATCCGGACCATCAGCACCGTCGCGATTCTCGATATCGTCTCGAGGGAGATCGTGTGGGCGCTCTCCGGACCGTGGCACATGCAGCACGAGGCCCAGCTGGTAGACGGCAACCTCATCCTCTTCGACAACCTCGGGCTCACGAAGACGGATGCGCCGCTCGACCAGTCACGCGTGCTCGAGCTCGACTTCGACAGCCATGAGGTGGTCTGGTCCTTCACCGAGCCCGCGCTCTTCACCAAGGGGGCGGGCGCGCAGCAGAGGCTCGTCAACGGCAACACGCTCATCACCGATTCGGAGGGTGGGAGAATAATCGAGGTCTCTCCGGAGGGAGCAGTCGTGTGGGAGTACATCAACACCGCCACGGTCGAGGGGGATCAGGACATGCTTCCGGTGATCATGCGCGCGGAGCGGCTGCCGGCCGACCTTCCGTCCGATTGGTTCGCTGGGGACAGGCGATGAACGGGCACCGAGACCGGATGTCTCGACCGTTGACACGGAATGGTGTTTCTGCTAGTATCAAAACGTAAGGCTTGACCGATGAGCTGACGCAGCTGTGACATAGAAGGAGGACGGATGCCCCGGAGAGACTCTGAGTTGCGAGTGCTCCGGGGTCTTGTGTTTCCGCTGAGTGCCCCGGACAGAGAGTCGACCACACATTGACCGGGCGGGCCCCTTGCGGTGAGGAGGTGCGATCATGAGACGCTGGACTCCGGCTGCCGCGACGCTGCTCCTTCTCGTGCCTGCCTTCACCGTCGCCGCGGATACCTACGTCGTCGACGGCAGCGGTGCCGGCGACTTCGTGACCATCCAGTCGGCGGTCGATCACGCCGTCACGGGTGACACCCTGCTCATCAGGTCGGGCACGTATCTGGAGGACGTGGTGAGCACGGACACGTTCCTGACCTGGATCGGCGAAGGGAGTGGCTCAACCATCCTTCGCGGCGTGAGCGCGTCACCCTCGTTTCATCTTCCGAACACGGATCCGAACACACCTCGTCAGATCATCATGGACATGACGGTCGAGCACTCCGCCACGGGCGATGCGGCCGTGACGTGGTGCGGTGGCCACGTGGAGTTCCTCAGGTGCGAACTCACCGGGACGGTTGGGGCCGAGGGAGATCCCTACGGTTCCGGGGACTTCCGGCAGTCAAGCTTGACCGACCTCGACATGCACAGCTACGGCTTCACGCTCATCGAGGACTGCGACGTCGGGAGCGCCACGTTCACCGGTGTCTACTACCAGGCCCCCGGCGGCGGCACGGCCTGCCAGTCCCACGGCGCCGACAGCTACAGGAGCCGGTTCGCATCGGTCCACGTGAGCTGCGCGGGTCTCGACTCGGGAGACGACGAGGTCGGCCATTTGGGCATCGGGACCTGGTCATCGTGCCGGGCGAGCGGGTCGACGTTCGGTTCCATCGGCACGACCAAAGGGGCCCGCCTCGAGCTGGACGGCTGCACGGTGGAGGGGAACATCGACCTTCAGCCGGTGTTCTTCGTCAACACCAATCAGTTCTGGGTGGAGATGCGGGATTGCACCGTGCTGGGAGATTTCCTGATCGACGCCGAGAACCAGGCGCAGGACTATCCGTTCGGGTATCTCGAGCTGTATCACAACACATTCATGGGTGATCTCGCTCATGAGTGGCTCTACATCGACGCGCCGATCTACTTCATGCGCGGGAACATCGTCGCCGGGGAGACAATGTTCGAGTTCATCTCTTCGTACGGGTACGTGATAGCCACCCACAACGACTTCGTGGGTGGTCTCTCGCACGGATCCGCCGTGCCTGACTCCGTGTACAGCAACATCCATGTCGACCCGCTGATGTGCGGGCCGGCCGCGGGTGACTTCACACTCGAGGACTGCTCGCCGTGCGTGGGAACCGCGCATGACGGTGGTGACATGGGCGCATACGGCGTAGGCTGCGGGTGCACGACCGTGGTCACGCCGATGACGTGGGGGAAGATCAAGACGTTGTACCGGTAGGGGAGCCATCTCTCTGACCGGCTGAGACAGAGCAGCGAACAGAACAGGGAAGACGATGATGCAGACAGGAACGCGCACCGCGGTGCTGACCGTCGCGCTGGCTCTCCTGATGGCGTCCGCGGGACCGGCCGACGTCATCGGACCGCCCACGGACGACGCACCGATCAACATGCGGGACCCGGACACCAACTACGAGTTCGACGACCGGATGAGAATCCGAAACCGATATGGTCATCCATCACATCCGGAGAACTGGCAGTCCGACGGCCTCGTGAGGTTCGACCTCTCCTCGATTCCCCCGGGGGGCGCGCTCGAGTCGGTGACGCTCAACGCCTACTACTTCTGGCGTTTCGACAACGACCCGACGGGCCGCGACCTCAGTTGCTTCCGCATCGCGAGTGACTGGGATGAGAGCACGGTGACGTGGAACACGCGACCGGCGCTCGCGGCCGCGCGGACGTCCGGTTCGATCGTCCCGCAGGATTATGGCTGGATGTCGTGGGATGTGACCGCGGACGTCGAGGCGTTCGCCGCCGGCGCGGCAACGAACTACGGCTGGCAGATCGTCGACGAGGTGCCGTTCGGGTGGTTCGACATCCCGACCGTGTACCTCTACGCGAAAGACGCCGGGAGTCTGGAGCCGTATCTCGAGATCGCGTGGCTGGAGACCCCGGCGCGCCCGTCGACCTGGGGCCGAATCAAGGCGTGCTTCAGATAGCCGTGTTGAGCTACCCTCGTCCTGACAGGAACTCATGTGCCGGCGCTCGTCCGCGGGCGCGCGGGTCGTCCGGCGGAGCGACCAGAGGAGAGGGGAGCCGGGTCCATGCATAGACGCGTTGCTTTCGTGGCAGCAGTGGCGATCGCTTCGGTCCTGCTGCCGCTGCAGGAGGCCTGGAGTCAGGCGGTCCCGGTGGAGGTCATCGAGACCGCCGACGGACGATGGCAGCTGTTTCGGGACGGCGAACCCTACTTCGTCAAGGGCGCCGGCGGCGATGCGTCGAGGGACATGCTGGCCGCAGCCGGGGGCAACACGTTCCGGACCTGGGGGGTAGGAACCGGGCTGGGTGAGGAGCTCGACGAGGCGCAGGAGTTGGGTCTGACCGTCGTAGTCGGCCACTGGCTGGGTCATCCTCGACACGGCTTCGACTACAACGACCTCGACATGGTGACCGAGCAGTTCGAACGCGTGCGGCGGGATGTCCTGACCTATCGGGACCATCCCGCTCTGCTCATGTGGGCCGTCGGCAACGAGATGGAAGGGTTCGCCGAGGGAGACGACGCGGCGGTCTGGTCGCACGTGCAGGCCGTGGCGGCGATGATCAAGGACCTCGATCCGAATCACCCCACCATGACAGTCACCGCGGACATCGGCGGCCGGCGCGTCGAGGCCGTTCACACTCTGTGTCCCGACATCGACATCATGGGCATCAACTCCTACGGCGGGCTTCCCTCGATTCCGGAGCGGTACCGGAGTCTGGGGGGGACCAAGCCCATCGTTATCACCGAGTTCGGTCCTCCGGGAACATGGGAGATCGAGATGACGGAGTTCGGCGCGCCGCCCGAGCTGACCAGCACGGAGAAGGCCGCGGTCTACCGCGACGCCTTCACCGCCGGGTGCCTCGATGCGGGCGGGCTCTGTCTCGGTGGCTTCGCGTTCGCGTGGGGTTTCAAGGTTGAGGCGACCTCGACCTGGTACGGCATGTTCCTGCCGAACGGCGACAAGCTGGCGGCGGTCGACGCGATGACCGAGGTATGGAGCGGCAAGCCGCCGGCTGACCTCTGTCCGGAGATCCGGTCCTTCGGTCTGCGCGGTCCGGACGTCGTGCAGCCGGGGGACACGGTCCACGTCGACCTCGACATCGTTGACCCGGAGGGCGCCGCGGTCGACGTCGCATGGATGGTCACCGGTGAAGTTGCCGAGTACGACACTGGTGGCGACACGGGGCCTGCGCCGCTCGAGCTGGACGGCATCATCACGGCGTCATCACCGGGGGGCGCCACGCTCGTCATGCCCGGTGGCGGCATCTACCGCCTCTATATGACCGCGAGCGACGGGACGGGCGGCGGAGCCGCGGCGAACGTGCCCATCAAGGTGGACGGCCCGACGGGACCCGTTCGCGTCATGCTGCCGCTGGCGGTCTATGCGGACGGCAAGTCCTCGCCGTGGTTCCCGTCGGGGTGGATGGGTGCCCACGACGCGCTGACCATGGACGCCGAGTGCACCGACTCGCCCCACAGCGGCGAGCGCTGTCTCAAGTTCATCTACGACGAGCCCGGTATGTGGGTCGGTGTCGCATGGCAGCACCCGGTCAATGACTGGGGTGATCTGCCTGGCGGCTTTGACCTGACGGGCGCCGAGAAGCTGACCTTCTGGGCTCGGGGTGAGGACGGCGGGGAGATAGTCGACTTCGCCGTGGGCATCCTGGGTAGCGACAAGCCGTACCACGACACGGCGAAGGCCGAGCGCAAGGGCGTGAAGCTGAAGCGAGAGTGGAAGCGCTACAGCATCGACCTTCGCGGCGAGGACCTGAGTCGCATCAAGACGCCCTTCGTGTGGACGCTGGGCGGCCACGGGCGCACGGTCACGTTCTATCTGGATGACATCCGCTTCGAGTAGCGCGAAGGCTGAGTGAGGTTCTGGATACTCCGGTGGATCGCCGCAGCCCTGACCATTGTGGCGATCTGCTTCGTAGAGAGCGAGGGGCGATGTACGCGGTCTACATCCTGACAGCGATCCTTCTGGTGCTCTCGCTGTTGGCGAACAGAGAGAAGACGGTGCGCGCGCTCCGCATCGCGCTCGGGCGGTTCATGAAGATCGCCCCGGCCTTCATCGTGATGCTGGTGCTCGTCGCGGTGGCTCTCTACCTCCTGCCCGAGCAGGTCTTGCTGCGCACGCTGGCGCCGGAGAACCGGTGGGTGGCGATGGGAGCCGCTCTCGGTATCGGGTCGATCTCCGTCATGCCGGGGTTCATCGCGTTCCCGCTCTGTGGCGTGCTTCTCGAGAGGGGCGCGCTGTACATGGTGCTCTCGGCCTTCTCCATGACTCTCATGATGGTCGGCGTCGTGACCTTCCCGGTGGAGAAGAAGTACCTCGGCGGAAGACTGTCACTGGTCAGAAACGTGGCAGGCCTTCTTGTCGCGCTCGCGGTCGCTCTGGTGACCGGGCTCGTGTTCGGAGAGCTCCTGTGAACGCGCTCCGACAACACATGTGGGCCATCGGCCTCGGTACGCTCTTCGCGATCTTCGTTCTGGTCTCTCTCGCCGTCGGATTCGCGCCCGGAGAGGAGATCGGCGGGCACTTCATGTCGTTCTTCATCCAGATGCTCAAGATTCTGCCGTGTGTCTTCGTCATCATCGGGTTGTTCGAGGTGTGGGTGAAGACGGAGACCGTCGAGAGGCACATGGGGCACGGATCGGGTCTTCGCTCATATGTCTGGGCGTTTCTCCTGGCCGGAGGCACGGTCGGAGGGCTGCATGTGGGACTGCCGGTTGCGGACGCGCTCTACAGGAAGCGGGCAAGGCTTGGGGTTGTCATCGCCTTCCTGTCCTTCGCGGGAATCTCTAGAATCCCAATGACCCTGTTCGAAGCGTCGTTCCTGGGCTGGAGGTTCACGGCGGTCAGGTTCGCGGTGTCGCTGCCTCTTGTCCTGGTGACGTCGGCGGCGATCGGGCGCTGGTTTGAGCGAAGCGGGTACGAGTTGCCGGATCCGGAAGGCGAGAGGCGGGCGAAAGGCGACAGACGTGATTCGGAACAAGGACGACACGTTCGCCAGGAGGGACGGTCACGGTAACGACCCGCGCGGACGCGGCTGGCCGGTTCGCGCCGGTGTCATCACATGAGAAGGGAGATCAACATGGGAGTCCTGGTGGTTCTGGGTCAGTTCTTTGTCGGCGTCGGCGTGCTGCTTCTCGGCATCTCGGCGTTCTTCTTCGCGACCGCGTACATGGCGAAGAAGTAGCTGCCGCGGAGGAGTAGACCAGCAATGTCATACACCGACTACTACGACGAACAGGCTGAGGTGACCGGGTGGCTGGGTCCCGAGGTCGTGTTCGGTCTCGCCTACAAGTACGTGCGGCCGGGTGACACACTTCTGGATCTTGGCATCGGCACCGGGCTCGGCTCGCTCCCGTTCCACATGGCGGGATTGCGAGTCCTCGGTATGGATGCATCCGAGGTCATGCTCGAGGGCACTCGGCTGAAGGGCTTTGCCGAAGACCTGCAGCAGCACGATCTGACATCGCCGCCGTACCCGTACGCCGACGGTTCGCTCGACCACGTCATCTGTGTCGGTGTGCTCAACTTCATCAAGGATCACACCCCTGTGTTCCACGAGGCGGGGCGGATGCTCTGCGACGGAGGGCTGTTCGCGTTCACTGTCGGCGACCGCAATGCCGACGAGCCGGACGAGCTGACGGCGGGTCGGGAGCACACGGGAACCGACGAGAGCGTGACCATCTACATGCACAGCCCCGAGCAGGTCCGCCGCCTGCTCGCCGACCACGCCCTCACGGTGGCTCGGGAGCTTGAGTTCGTGACGTACATGGACGATGAGAGGACGAAGCGGCTTCGCGCGCGGGCATACGTCGCACTGCGGGACCCGCGCAGCTAGCAGGAGACATTGCATGCTCGAGTTCGTTCCCATGGATGAGACGGAGTTCCAGGCGTACCTCGCCCTCGCGATACCCGACTACGCCGCCGGGAACGTGGAGGCCGGGAACTGGAGGTCGGATGAGGCCGAGGAGAAGGCCCGCAAGACCTACGATGAGCTTCTCCCGGACGGCGTCGACACGGCGAACAACAGTATCTTCACGATCGTCGACGCCGAGAGCCGGTCGAAGGTCGGCATGATCTGGTTCGTCGTCAAGATGCGTCCGAGCGGCGGGTCTGCATTCCTGTGCGATTTCAGGATCGACGAGGCGCACCGTCGGAAGGGTTACGGACGTCGGTCGCTCCTTCACTTCGAAGATGAGCTGAGGAAGCGGGGGATATCGAGGATCGCGTTGCATGTGTTCGGCAAGAACACACCGGCCCGCTCCCTGTACGAAAGCCTCGGATACGCCATCACGAACATCCACATGGCGAAGGAACTCAATGCTCCCCGCAGCTGACACGCGCGGCGGTGCCACAGCCGACGCGCGTATCATGGTCACGGAGCGACCCGTGGCCGTGGAGCGACCCGTGGCCATGGAGCGACCCGTGGCCATGAAGCGCATCATGGTCGTCGGGACCAGTTGCGCAGGGAAGACCACGCTCGCGCGACGCATCGCTGAGACCCTCGACATGCCGCACGTGGAGCTCGACGCTCTGTACTGGGGACCGAACTGGAGTGAGTGCCCGACCGACGAGTTCCGCGAGCGCGTCAGACAACATGTCGCGGGCGACCGCTGGGTCGTTGACGGGAACTACGCGAAGGCACGGGACATCGTGTTGTCGCGGGCGACCGACGCGGTGTGGCTCGACTACTCGTTCCCGGTTGTCTTCCGGCGCGCCCTCTCTCGCACAGTGAGGCGCGCCGCGTCGGGGGAGGAGCTGTTCGGCGGAAACCGGGAGACGTTCCAGATCTCGTTCTTCAGCCGCGATTCGATCCTGTGGTGGGTGATCCGGACGCACCGCCACCGCAGTCGTTCGTACCGCGAGTTCTTCAGCGTCGGCGAGGGCGCTCGGGTCCGGCTGACCGAGCTGCGGTGCCCGCGCGAGGCCGCCGACCTGGTGCGGAGTCTTCGTGATGTGAAGTGCCGACGGACGGCCTCGAGCTCGACTGGCACACCTGCCTGACGGTCCTCGGAGTGAGCCGCTGACCACAAATACCTTCCGGCTGCTCTCCCAGCCGCGGTATTGCATTGCGCTATGGGCGCGTGGACTGCATTATTGACTAGTGACCGTTGCAGTGAGTGTTCACAGCGTCAGTATGAGCATGTCTCGTCCAGGGAGGTCGACCATGTCGATTGCCAGGATCACAGAGATCAGCGCCTCTTCCTCGGTCAGCTTTGAGGACGCCGTGCGAGAGGGCATCGCGCGCGCCAACAAGACGCTGGAGAACGTGCAGGGCGCGTGGATCAACGAGCAGAAGGTCGTCGTGAAGGACGGGAAGATCGCGGAGTACCGCGTCAATATGAAGGTGACCTTCGTTCTCAGAGACTAGAGCGCACGCACCGGGTGTCCGGCCCACCGAGGAGTCGAACGATGCAGTTCCTGATCGTGGCCATCGTGGCTCTCGTCTGCGCGGTTCTCGTGCGGAAGGCTCTGCTCGGCCGTCGCACCTCGCCGCCGAAGCCCGAGCGACCGCCGGCCGCGCCTGGTCCGTTCCTGAACTCCGCGCCGCCGCAGCCGAGTCCGTCACCGCCACGGCCGACACCTCCGGGTCCGACGCCGCCCACAGGAGTTCCCGCGAGACTGATCCCGCGCGACCCGGTGCTGTCCGCCGGGTGCGCCAGGAAGCTCGAGGAAGTCGAACAACTGACAGTCTGAGGATGCCATGACCGGGATGGTCAAACCTGCGCTCGTCCACGCGATCATGAAAGAATACGCGCTTCCGGTTCTGGGGAGGCACGGGCTCGGGCATTGGGCGCGCGTGCTCGAGAACGGTCTCAGACTGGCCGAAGCGACCGGGGCGAACCGGCAGGTCGTGGCTCTGTTCGGCGTGTTCCACGACTCCCGCCGGGAGAACGACGGGACCGACCCGGGCCACGGCGCTCGAGGTGGTGAACTCGCATCCCGCCTTCGCGATGCGCACCTCGATCTGAGCGACCACGACTTCGACCTGCTCGTCTACGCGTGTGCCCATCACACCGATGGCACAGTCGATGGTGACATCACCGTGCAGACCTGCTGGGACGCCGATCGACTGGACCTGTGGCGCGTTCCCGTCACTCCGCAGAACGCATTCCTCTGCACGTCCGCCGCCAGGGACCGGGCGATCCAGGAGTGGTCGCGAGAGAGGAGCGTCGCGGACTACACGCCGGACTACGTTCGGGAGGACTGGCTCCGCGGTCTGGTGGACAGACAAGGAGGCATCGCTTGAGGGCAATCATCAGAGCGGTTGCGGTCCTGCTGCCTGTCCTCGCGCTGTGCATCCAGCCGACATCGGGATTCGCCCACGAGCGCCCGACAGGGAAGGCGCTTGTCTTCGGCGTGGGGAGCAGCTTCTCGATCAACAGCTTCAACGGTGGGACTGTTGCCTATCAGCAGTACCTTCGTGATGACCTCGCCTGGAGACTGACTCTGGAGGTCGGTCTTGACCGCGACGACACGACATTCACGGGCGAGTACGAGTCGGACTTCACCGACGCATACTCTGAGCCTGACGAGGAGTGGGACTACTCCATCTCCCTCTGCAGCGAGTGGCTGACCTACCGTGGGTCGAAGGTGGCTCTCTACTACGGTGGTGGACCTCGAGCCGCGTACACGAACACGCTTGATTCCTATGAGATCTTCGACTTCTGGGATGAGGGCGTCCGCGTGTACCGCACTGAGTACTACGATCGGTCACTGCATCTTGGGATCACCGGCGTCCTTGGCGTTCAGTGGACCCCGGCAAGCTGGTGCTCGCTTCACGCGGAGTACCGGGTCGTTGCCGGATACGTCTCGGAGGTTGACGGAAGGCTCCACGAGGATGTGTGGCCCGACGGCGAAGGCACGCGCGATGACGTGCAAACGACGCAGGGCATCGAGTTCGACTCGCTCGATGTCAGTGTCGGATTGTCGATCTACTTCTAATGCACCGGCAGGACGCAGGTACCGGAGGCGGAGACATGGGGACGAGATGGCGCGAGGTACGGACGTGCTCACTGATAGCGCTGGTGCTGATAGCTCTGTGCGTGAGTTCGGCGCCGGCCTCAGCGGTCGGTCGACCGATGGGGCGCGCCCTGCAGTTCGGGGTCGGTGGGAGTTTCAAACTCGAGAGCTTCAACGGGACGACCTTTGCGTATCGACGCTCCATGTCCCCGAACGTGGACCTGAGGCTGGGAGCCTCGGTCGACCTTGAGTATCAGAGTGGCGATGAGACAGCCACCGGAACCGGCACCAACTCGGGTGAGGATTCGGCGCCGCTCGAGGAGTGGAACAACAACGTCAGGCTGAGGTGCGAGTGGATCGCGCATCGCGGCTCGGAAGTGTCATTCTATGCGGGAGGCGGTCCGCAGCTCAGCTTTGCGCACAGCCAATACGTGTCCACGGATTTCTACTTCTCGGACGACGGCGAAGACGCGGTCAGGCACTACAAGACCCGCAACGCGGAGTACGGCATTGGCGTGGGCGGAGTCATCGGTGTCCAGTGGGCTCCCGTCGAGTGGTGCGCCCTGCATGTGGAGTATCGTGCGGCCGCGGGCTACACGAGAGGGGAGTACCGTCATTACTCGGACAGGGACGGCGGGAGCAACGAGTACACACGCGTGGAATCCGAGATCGCCGATAGCTTCGAGTTCGACTCACAGGGCGTCGAAGCAGGGCTCTCGATCTATTTCTAGGAGGACCGCATGGCCGAGATCAGGATAGACACTGACCTCTGCAAGAAGGACGGGTTCTGCTCGGTGGCGTGCGTGCAGGGCATCTTCAGGCAGAACGAGAAGGGAACCGTTCCGGAGATCGTCGGGCCGGAGTCGTGCTTCCTGTGCGGCCAGTGCGTTGCCATCTGTCCCCACGATGCCGTCGTCCACGGTGATTTCCCTGATGGGTCGGTGGGAGACGTCAAACCGGAGCACGAGTCAACCTACGAGCAGGTACTCCAGCTGATGCGGAGCCGCCGTTCGAAGCGGGCGTTCAGGGATAAGCCCGTCGAGCGGGGCGACATCGAGAAGATCATCGAGGCCGCGCGGTTCGCGCCGACCGGGCACAACGCGCAGGGTACAGGATACGTCGTCGTCCAGGACCCGGACCGCATCCGCGAGGTCGGCAGGCTGACCGCGGAGGGACTCCGGAAGATGGCGAAGCCGTTCCACTCGCCGATCGCGCGCATCTTCATTCGGAGGGCGATGGGGGCGCGGACGTTCGATATGATAGCCGGGTTCATCCCGGAACTCGAGCACCTCGCCAAGCTGTACGATGAAGGGACCGACGTGCTGCTCAACGGCGCGCCGGCGCTGCTGCTCTTCCATGCGGACACGCTCGGCCTGTCTCCGGGGACCGACGCGAACCTCGGACTCCAGAATGCGGCGCTCGCCGCAGAGACGGTTGGACTCGGGTGCTACTACACGGGCTTTCTCGTCTCGGCCTGCGACCGCGACGACAGCATCGCGAGGTTCCTCTCGCTTCCGGAGCATCACAAGATCTACGGTGGGCTCGCGCTCGGATACCCGAAGCTGACATTCAAGAAGTGGCCGGAGAGGAAGCCGGCGAGAGTCACGTGGCTCTAGGCCTCATGACCAGAGGAGATGTCAGATGAGACAGCGCTGCATCCGAAGTGAGCTCCGAACGGCACTGCCACGGTTCGTGCTGCTCGCTCTGCTGCTCGTTGCGTCGGTCACCATGTACGGGTTCGGCTGCAAGAACAAGGGAGGCGGTTCGCCTGGGGCCCACGGAACAGGGACCATCGTGATCGACGCGACTCCCGATCATCTCGATGCGCCGTGGGGTCTGGTCGAGGCCGAGTGGCTCAATCACTGGGAGGGCACCGGCGACTACACGTTCACCGAGATGGTCTCTGAGAAGTACACGATCTCCTGGGAGCAAGTGCCGGGCTATACGATGCAGAGCGCGATGCAGGAGACCTTGTACGTCTGGCCCGACAGCACCGTTGTGTTCGAGCAGGTCTACGTGGCGGACTAGTGTCTGACGTTCGATGATGTCGTGTTCGCGAAGTTCATGGACAGCAGTGTCTCGAACGGGGGGAGGACTGACGATGCCGCTCTCAAAACGAGTTGGCGCTGAGTTCTTTGGCACGTTCTGGCTCGTCTTCGGAGGATGCGGAAGCGCCGTGCTCGCCGCCGGCGTCCCGAACGTCGGCATCGGCTTTCTTGGTGTCTCGCTGGCGTTCGGTCTGACTGTCCTCACGATGGCATACGCGATCGGCCACATCTCGGGCTGTCACTTGAACCCTGCCGTCTCGATCGGTCTCTGGGCGGGCAAGCGGTTCCCCGCCAGGGATCTGCTGCCGTACATCATCGCGCAGGTCATCGGTGGCATCGTCGCCGCCGGTCTTCTCTATCTCATCGCATCAGGCAAGGCCGGGTTCGATATCAGCGGCGGTCTCGCGTCGAACGGGTACGGCGCGCACTCGCCCGGCGGGTACACGCTCATGGCGGGTCTCGTCGCCGAGATCGTGCTGACCTTCATGTTCGTCTTCATCATCCTCGGAGCGACCGACGAACGCGCGCCCAAGGGGCTGGCGCCCGTCGCCATCGGTCTGGCGCTGACCCTGATCCATCTCATCAGCATCCCGATCACGAACACGTCCGTCAACCCCGCCCGGAGCACCGGTCCCGCCATCTTCGTCGGCGGCTGGGCCATCTCGCAGCTCTGGCTGTTCTGGGTGGCGCCGATCGTCGGTGCGATCCTCGCGGGGCTTGTCTATCCGTGGCTCGCGGGGAAGGTGAAGAAGCCCGCGTAGCGCGGACGTCTCTCGGGCGCTCATCGCAGGAGCGGGGTTCGGATGCCGTCTCATCCAGGTAGCAAGGTGATCCGCACCTGCTGAGGTTCTGCCGGAGGCACCCTGATGTACGAGATCACATACGATAATGGTCTGGCGACGCTGAACGTCTCCGCGGAGGCCGCGACCGCCGAATGTGTCCAGGCGCTGAACGAGATCACCGCTGCGCCCTGGCACAGTGAGATGCAGTGTGTGCTGATCCTCGATGAGGGCTCCGCTTTCAGCCCGACGCGAGAGGAGCTGGGGAAGATCAAGACCCTCCTCGACGATGTCCTCTGCGGACCCGACGTGAAGATGGCGATCGTCGTGGCGAGGGTCGTGCATTTCGGCATCGGCCGCGTCATCGAGGCGCGGGTGGATGCGGCCGGCCGCGTGCGGGTCTTCATGAACGAGCAGGCGGCCAGGGAGTGGCTCGGCTCCTGCGCGCTCTGAGGAGACGCCGTGCGACGCATCACCATCAAGATGGCGCTGGTCTGTCTCATCGCGGTCGCGGGCTTCTTCACGGCGCGGACTCTGGGAGACCGTGGGGCGCCCACGCTCGCGAGCAATGACGAACCGACCGTGACCATCTCCCAGCAGCGTGAGCTCGAACGGCTCGCGACACTGGGGTACATCGACGGACGCGGACCCGCCCCCGAGTCGAGCGGCGTTCTCGTACACGACACATCCCGCACGTCGGCGGGCCCGACACTGTTCACATTCGCCAAGGGTCCCGAGGCCGTCCTCATCGGGATGGACGGAGTGGCGCTGCACTCGTGGAACCGGCCCGGCTCCGACTACTGGGCGCGCGCCCACGCCTTCCCGAACGGCGACCTCATCGCCATCACCTGCGACCCGTACCGGCTCATCAAGATCAACGCCGACTCCGAGCTTCTGTGGACGCTGGAACTCCAGGCCCACCACGACTTTCACATGCAGGAAGACGGGTCGCTGTGGGTGCTCGTCAGAGTGCCGGTCAAGCGCGACGCCATCCACGGGGGCTCATGGCTGCTTGATGATGCGCTCGTCCATGTGGATGCGGGCGGCCGTGAACTTGGGCGCGTCTCGATCCTCGAGGCATTCGAGCGGACCCCGGAGCACCGTTCGTGGGTCGAGGAGTCCCGGTTGCCCGAGGGCCCCGACATCTTCCACACCAACTCGGTCGAGATCGTCGACGGGGGAAGGCGGGCGCTCGTATCGGCCCGCGCGCTCGGCGCGATCGTGATGCTCGACCTTCACGCCGGCACCGTCGAGTGGATCCGCACCGGCGAATGGCGGATGCAGCACGAGGCGCAGCTCATCAACGGGCACCTGCTTCTGTTCGACAACAGCGGGCTCGGAGAGCAGTCGAGGGTGCTGGAGATCGACCTCTCGACCGGAGAGACCGTCTGGTCCTACACCGCGCCCGGGTTCTACACGCGGGGCGCCGGGGCGCAGCAGCGGCTCCCGGGCGGCAACACACTCATCACCGAGTCGGAGCGCGGCCGGATCATCGAGGTGACGTCGGCGGGCGACATCGTATGGGAGTTCGTCAATCCCCGGACCGTGCCCGATCGACCGGAGACGATCCTCGGCATCATGCGCGCGGAGAGGTTGCTCGATGGCCTCACAGACGAGGGAGCAAGTGAATGAAGGTCGTTGCGATCCAGGCGAGTCCGCACCGGGGCAACACGTATGACCGCGTCGAGAGATTGGGTGAAGCGCTGACGGCGCTCGGCGATGTCGAGTTCGAGCACATCGCGCTGGCCGAGCGGGACATCCAGCCGTGCCGCGGCTGTTTTGTCTGCTTCATGAGGGGCGAGGGATTGTGTCCGATACAGGACGACCGCGCGGCCATCGAGGAGAAGATCGCCGGGGCGGATGGCGTCGTGTTCGCGACGCCCGTGCACTCGATGCACGTCTCGACGCTCATGAAGACGATCGTCGATCGACTCGCCTACACGTTCCACCGTCCGCGGTACTTCGGGAAGTATGCGGTGGGGCTCGCTGTGACGGGAGGCGTTGGTCTCAAGGAGGCGCTCGGGTACATCCGGATGTTCTCGGGCGCGTGGGGGTTCGAGTACATCGATGAACTCAAGTACACCGACCCCCCGCGGAACACGACCATGCCGCGGTTCATGGAGTCCACGGACCGTGTCGACGAGGTAGCGAAGAAGCTCCACGGTCTCATGCGGTCCAGACCGCCGCGACGGGTGTCCGTCAACGACCACCTGACCTTCCATGCCATGCGAGCCGTGTACGGCCGGCTCGAGCGCTTCTCGCCGACCGATCACGCATACTGGAGTGAGCGGGGCTGGCTCGAGCCGCGGACACGGTACTTCACGCAGCACGCGCGCGTCGGATTCCTCAAGAGCATCTACCCGAGGCTCGTCGCGTGGATCATGGGCCGGTCGCTTGACCGTGGACTCGCGAATCAGAAGCCGTCGGAGGAGTAGCGATCGCACGGAGGAGGGTACTGCGGTGTCGGACCGGATGACCACGAAGGAGTTCGTCGCGCGGGTGCGGAGCGCATGGGATGACTGGTACGGTCTCGTCGCGTGTCTGACGGACGAGAGAGCGGCAGAGCGCGGGTATCACAAGGACTGGACGCTCACCGAAGTGATCGCCCACGTCACGTGGTACGAGAAGCAGATGATCGGCATTCTCGAGCCGCGGCGATTCGTCGGGTCGGATCTCTGGGAACTGCCGACGGATGAGCGCAACGAGATCATTCGGAATGAGAACGCCGGGCGGAATCACGCCGAGGTGCTTGCCGATGCGCGGGGGACACACCAGCGGATGGTCGAACTGCTCGAGGGGCTGACCGACGACGAGCTCTACGACCCCGCCGCGTTCCCCGGTATGCCCGAAGAGTGGACGCCCGCACTGGTTCTCGAGGGAAACACGTTCGATCACTACGAAGGGCACGCAGAACTGGTCCGCGAACACCTCGCGGCGCGACACAAGGAGGGAACGTGAGCCGGACTCTGAGTACCTGGCGGGACGGACTCCTGATCTGCGCAGTCTGCGTGATGGCTGCCCTCGGCGGATGTGCCTCGGACGAAGCGACCGGCGGTCCCGCGCTCGAGGCGAGCGACGGAGAGCTGCGCGTGAGCGTCAGCATTCCCGACGATGAGGCGGCATCCATCGGGACGTATGTGCTCACCGTCGACTCTTCATCAGGAGATGACGCGAGGAGTCAGATCACCGGCGAGCGCGAGGGGACGGTGACCGGGCTCTGGGTCGATGACCTGACGGACGACGGTCACTCCGATGTCGTCGTCGCGATGACGTCCGCGGGAAGTGGTTCGTACGGAGTGTGTCACGTCTACTCGGGCGGCGGAGATGGGTTCGCGCGTGTTGAGCTCGCGCCGTTGACCGAGGAGCAGGTCGACGGCTTCATGGGGCACGACGCGTTCAGCGTTGTCGACGGTGCGCTGCTGAGGACGTTTCCCGTGTACGCGGCGGGAGACGCGAATGCGCGGCCGTCGGGAGGCATCCTCGGATACCGGTACGACTTCGAAGCGGGGAAGTGGGTCGCGCCGTAGCCAACGCGCCGCGGGGCCGACGTGTCTGATGAGCAGGAGAGTCCACCATCGTTCGACGGAACCGACAGGAGACCTCATGGAGGACAACTCACCGCGGATCGAGCACCGGAGCCTCGAGGGCATGCGTGTCGCCGGCTTCCGGCGCGTGCTGAAAGGGCGCGACGGCATCGGAGAGGCGCTGCGCGAACTCCGGGAGCGCGTGCCCGCGGAGCACATCTCCGGTCCGCCGTTCTGCACTATCCAGTTCGTCACGAGCATCAAGGAAGGACACGATGCCGAGGTCGGTGTCCCCGTCTCGCGCGACGTGGATGACGGAGTGGTGACGACGCGGTCGCTCCCCGCGATGGAGGTCCTGTCGCTGGCCCATGCCGGCCCGCCCGATACGATCGGGGAGAGCTACGGCGCGCTCTACGGTCACGCGTCGAAGCTCGGGATCATCTCGGACGAGTTCTGTCGCGAGGTCTACGCGGACTGGAACGTGGCAGAGGGTGTCGAGCTCCAGTTCGTGATCCACTCGTGGAACGCGCTGCTCGGGAAGCACGCGGCGCGCGTTCTCGGCGAAGAGTCCGCGGCGGACGTGATGGCGGGCGCGGGCGAGATCAGCATCGATGCGACAGTGGACGAACGCTTCCGCTGGGTGAAGGCCGCCGTCGAGCGGATCGACGCGGTGGCGACCGAAGCGCAGCGCTACGACATCCTCTCGAGCTGCGCCCACGTGTTCCCGGAGGCGCAGGTCCGGAGACTCAGGGCCGTCTACGAGCAGGCGAAGACCGAGACGGGTGATGGGCTGCGCGCGGTCGACGCCGTCCTCGACTTCATGGACGCCGATCCCGGCTGGGGCGACAGGCCCCGGCGCGAGGGGCGCGTCATCTACTCGACGAAGAAGCCGCGCGACCAGGCGGCATATGACAAGGCCGAGACCGACGCCGAGCGGGCGAAGGCGTACTGCTTCTGTCCGCTCGTGCGGGATCGTCTCGATGAGGGCATGTCGACGACGTTCTGCTACTGCGGGTCGGGGTGGTTCCGGCGACAGTGGGAGGTCGCGACGGGACTTCCCGTCAGCATCGAGATCGTGCGGTCGGTGCTCAAGGGTGATGACGCCTGCGAGTTCGCGGTCACGCTATCCGAGGACATCTGACCGAGCCGCACAGGGCCCGCCGGCGGAGAGACGATTGGAGTTCGGATTGGAGTTCAGACAACTCGAGAGATCGGAACTGGGTGACATCTGGCGGATCGACCGAAGCGAGGTCATCGAAGCCATCTACTACATGGAGAACGGGCAACTCGTTCTCAAGCCGGAGCGGTACGATATGAGGGGCTGGCCGCCAGGCGAGGCTGACCATTACGGACCGATCCTCGTCGACTGCTTCGACCGGGGCGGCACGTTCTACGGCGCGTTCGATGGAGACAGCCTCGTGGGTGTGGCCGTCCTTGAGAGTCGTCTGATCGGCTCCGAGCGCGACCAGATCCAGCTCAAGTTCCTCCACGTCAGCAGCTCGTACCGGAGTCGAGGTCTCGGCACACGGTTGTTCCGGGCGGCAGAGGCCAGGGCGAAGACGCTCGGCGCGCGGAAGCTCTACATCTCCTCGACACCGTCCGAGCGGACTGTCGGCTACTACATGAGTCTGGGGTGCCGTCTTGCCGAGGAGGTCGATCCGGGGCTCTTCGAACTGGAGCCCGAGGACATCCATATGGAGTATGTGATATCCTCGGAGCGTCCGATGGACGATGCAGCTTCGTAGGCGAGATAGCTCCCTGAGCGTGGTTGTTGGCTGGGTTGTTCCAGGAGGTGCGGAAGGAATGCAGGGCAGGACGCTGATAGCACACATAACGGCTGGCGGTGCGACCAGGATGTACGCGGACGTCATCGCTGAGACCCTGCGGTCGCGCGGTCTCGAGGCCGACGTTGTCGATCTGAAGCGTGAGAAGGTCGCCGACCTCTCCGGATACTCGAGCGTCGTGCTCGGGGCCGGTGTACGCATGTTCATGGTCTACCGGAAGGGCAAGTCGTTCCTCGCCAGAAGCGACCTCAAGGGGAAGCCGCTGGGGGTATTCCTGTCGAGCGCGATGGCCCTCGACAAGCCCGGTGAGGCGAGAGAGAAGTTTCTCGACCCGCTGGTGAAGCGGAACGGTCTGTCGCCTCTGATGTGTGATGCCTTCCCCGGGAAGATCCCGCTCGGCCCCGGGAACCTCGAGGACAAGACCGACGCGGACCTAGCCCGCAAGTGGGCCGAGGAGTTCGCGCGGAAACTCGGAGAGGCATGATGCTCGTCACGGTCTTCGCACTGCTCGGTCTCATCTGTCTCTTCGGCACGTTCTCGTACGGTGCGCGGATCGCCAACGAGCTCCGCTCGCGGGGGTTGAGCGCGCACCCGCTGTTGATCCGCTTCATGATCTTCCGCTACATGTCGGTCTACCGTCGCGTCACGATCGAGGAGACGGGCGAGGTCGGACCGCTCTACGGACCGTGCTCAACCTTCGGAACGCTGACGCTCGTTTTTACGCTTGCCGCCATCGCCAGCGGTCTGGCGACCTAGCGTGGATGGCGCATCCATCTGTTTCAGGAGGACCTTGAAGTGCGGTACGCAATCGCGACCGCGGGGCTGCTGCTTGCGTTCGGCTGCCTCGCGCAGACAGGACATGCAGCTGCTGGACAGCCGACGCTCACGCCGCTGCACTACGAGCTGGCCATCCGAGTGGATTGCGACGCCGAGATCGTCACCGGATCGGCATCGGTACAGCTCAGGAATATCTCGGACGCGCCGGCGTCGTCGGCGTCGCTGCTGCTCTACCGGCTGATGGCTGTCGATGCGGTGACCGATGGCGATGGGCACGCTCTCGGCTTCTCTCAGACAGCTGTTCCATTCAGCGACTTCGGCGAGCTCCAGGTCAATCAGATCATTGTGGAACTCACAGAGACGCTTCCGCCCGGCGCCGAGACGACCGTTCGTGTCGACTACGCCGGCCATCTGCTGGGATACGTCGAGACGGGGATGCTATACACCAGGGATCATGTGTCGCGTGAGTTCACGATCCTTCGCGACGACACGTGGGCGTTTCCGAAACCCGGTTATCCCTCGATAGCGGACCTTCGAGGGACCCCCGAACCCAGGTTCACGTACCACGCACGGATTACGGTTCCAATAGAGTTGAGTGTTGCCAACGGCGGGCGGCTCATCGCCGTAGAGGAGTCGGGGGCGCTGGCGACCTACGTCTACGAGAGCGTCAGGCGATCCGTGAGGATGGACTTCGCCATCGCTGACTACTCCACGCTCCACGAGGGGGCCGTCCATATCCACCACCTGGCGGGAGACGAGCGCGGGGCGGCACACGTGGCTCGAGCGGCACGGCGGTCGCTCGACCTCTATGCGTCATGGTTTGGCCCGCTCCGGGGTGAGAACTCGCTGGCCTTCATCGAGATCCCCGACGGGTACGGTTCGCAGACCACGGAGGGGACCATCATCCAAAGCGCGGGCGCGTTCAAGGACACGATGAAGAGCTGCGAGGTCTATCATGAGGTCAGTCATCTCTGGAATGTTACGGCGACCGACCGTCCATCACCGAGGTGGGAGGAGGGGCTCGCGATGTTCCTCCAGTACCTCGTGAGCGACGAGGTGGACGGTGGGACCGCGGTAGACGAGCGCGCCGACAAGCTCATCGCGCACCTGTCCGAGCGACTCCCCGAGCATGCGGCGCGGAGAGTACCAATGTGCGAGTACGGAGAAGAGAACCTGACGGACATGTCCTACACTGCTGGTGGGTTGCTGTTCGACGTCTACTACCGGCTCGTTGGCGCCGAGGTGTTCAGGAAGACGGTCGGCGAATACTACCGGACGTTCTTCGAGACCGGTGGGTCGACGGACGACTTCGTCCTGCTCGCGTCCGAGCTGTCTCCCGTCGACCTGGGGCCGTTCTTCGATGACTGGGTCTACTCGCCGCGCTGGACCGAGCGGGTCCTCGCGAGCGGGGACCACAATGATCTTGTGAGGTTCTATCAATGACACTTGGATACAATGAGCGGTACAGCACGACGAGGAACGTTTTCGGATCCGCCCCCGACCGCATCATCGAGATGTACGCAGCTCTCATGAACCCGTCGCTCCCCGTTCTCGACGTGGGCGCAGGGCAGGGGAGGAACGCCTTCTATCTGGCCAGGTGGGGCTTCACCGTGGACGCCGTTGAGCCGGCGGAGGCGGGTGCGGCCGCGATCCTGGCCGAGACCGAACGCGGCGGCATCCCCATCAGAGTTCACGCACACGGAATCGAGGAGTTCGACGCTGCGGAGGGCGCGTTCGCAGGTGTGATGCTCGTCGGGATGACGCAGGTACTCTCTCGCGAGAAGATCGTGACGCTGCTCGAGCGTGTCAAGGGATGGACCGCGCCTCGCGGTCTGGTCTTCGTGACCGCGTTCACGGTGGATGATTTCCGCTACGCGTTTCACGAGCACGAGTGGTCGCGGGTTGGCCAGCACTCGTTCGTGAGTCCCGATGGCGATGTCCGGACCTATCTCGAGCCGGACGAGCTCAAGTCGTTCTTCGATGGCTACAAGGTCGTTCACTATCGCGAGGGGCTCGGTCCGGAGCACTCGCATGGGGATGGACCGCCGGAGCGCCACGCGCTTGTCGAGGCGGTGTTTCGAAAGAGGTAGTCTCATGCTTCCCCCGACGTATCTCATGCTGGCGCTCGTCGCGATGGCAGCGCTTCACTTCCTGTTCCCGGGACCGCGATTGGTGTCCGGCGTTTGGCGTCTGATTGGTGTTGCCATCGCCGCGTTCGGATCGTGGTTCACCATCTGGGCCGACGCGGTGTTCAAGCGGCGGGGGACGACCGTCAAACCGTTCCAGACGTCGACCGTGATCGTCGACGAGGGTCCTTTCGCCGTGAGCAGGCACCCTATGTACGTTGGTTTCTCGGCTGTTCTCCTTGGTGCGGCGGTGCTGGCCGGCACGACGGCCGCGTTCCTCGTCTCTGTTGCGACTGTGTGGCTCTTCGTGGCGCGCTTCGCGATCCCGGAGGAGCGTCACATGGAGAAGCAGTTCGGTGATGAGTACAGGAGCTACGCGGCACGCGTGCGCCGTTGGGTCTAGGAAGGTCATGTGACGCCCCGTCCTCTCACGAAGCGTACGTTTGCACGCGCTCTCTCCGAGCTGTCCGAACGTGATCCCGCCATTCGAAGCGTGATCGACGAACTCGGTCCTCCGCCCATGTGGGTTCGGGAGCCGGGCTTCGGGACGCTCGTCCACATCATCCTCGAACAGCAGGTCTCGCTGGCGTCGGCCCGGGCGACATTCGACCGGTTGCGCGCCGCCGTGCCCGAACTCACACCGCCCGAGTTCCTCAAGCTGGATGATGCGGCTCTTCGCGCCATCGGGTTCAGTCGGCAGAAGATCCGGTACTGCCGGACCGCCGCGGCGGACATCGATGACGGTTCGTTCGATCTCGACGGTCTGAAGACGCTCGATGACGATGCCGCGAGGACGGAGCTCCTCCGGCTTCCCGGTATCGGCGCCTGGACGAGCGGCATCTATCTTCTGATGGCGCTCAAGCGTCCCGACGTCTGGCCGAGCGGAGATCTTGCGATCGCGGCGGCGGTTCACGAGCTCCTCGGTCTCGACGAGCGTCCGGACTCAGACGAGCTCGAGCGCATCGGTGACGCGTGGAGACCCTGGCGCGCGGTCGCCGCCCGCGTCATGTGGCATTCCTACCTCGAGGAGTGAGTGCTCGCCGGTCGGGAACAGACACACGCGGCATGGAAGAGTGAGGCCATCGAGGTATAGCGGAGTCCCTCGTGCTTCTGCTCCGGTGCCGAGCTTGCCGGGATGCACACTCGCCTGTAGAATCACTACTTGATGACAACTGACCATGTGCGTTGCGTCTCGGCTCCGGAGTGTGAGGAGAAACGCTGTGAGCGAGCTGCCCGACTACGTTCTTCGCAACCGGGAGGCGTGGAGCGTGATGGCCGCCGATTTCGAGGCGGCCGGTGAGAGGAACTGGGCGACGGCCGAGCCGAACTGGGGTGTGTGGGGAGTGCCGGAGTCGGAACTCCGGCTCCTGCCCGACGATCTCGATGGGAAGGACGCCATCGAGCTCGGGTGCGGTACGGGCTATGTGTCCGCGTGGATGGCGCGGCGAGGAGCCCGCGTCGTCGGGATCGATAACTCGGAGGTCCAGCTGGCCACCGCGCGCCGTCTTCAGAAGGAACACGGCATTGAGTTTCCTCTCATCCATGGGAACGCGGAGACCGTTCCGCTGCCCGACGAGAGCTTCGACTTCGCCATCTCGGAGTACGGCGTCTGCATCTGGGCCGACCCGGCGGAGTGGGTACCCGAGGCGGCCCGGCTGCTTCGTCCAGGTGGCCGGCTCGTGTTCCTGATGAACTCGCACCTGTTCGACCTCACCGTCCCCGACGAGGACGGTCTCCCGTCAGGCGAGAGGCTTCTGCGCCCCGCGTTCGGGATGTACCGGATGGAGTGGCCGGATGATCCCGGTGTCGAGTTCCACCAGATGCACGGTGAGTGGGTCCGGCTCCTGCGTCGGAGCGGTTTCGAGATCGAGGACCTGATAGAGATCCAGGCGCCGGAGGGCGCGACGACAACCTACCCGTACTTCGATTACGAATGGGCGAGGAAGTGGCCCACTGAAGAGGTGTGGAAGACTTCGAAGAAAGGCTAGCTGATGGAGCGGCAGAAGCAGTCCTGGAAGCCGATGGTGTTCTCCGCGAGCGCGTTCTGGCTGGTGACGATCATGTACATGTGGCGGCTGGCCGCAGGAGACCGCTCGATACCCATACTCATCGGTGCGTTCCTGTTCCCGATCGCCGCGGCGCTGGCGACGCTCGGTGCGTTGTCGATGCGGCGCGCGGCGAAGCGCGTGCTCACTGAGAACGTCTACGCGGATGCGATCCGCGCGCGGGCGTACGCTGCGCTGGAGTTTCCAGGGACCTACCACCTCGCGTTCCGTGACCTGCGGGCACTTGTTGCGAAGCACGTGACCGGGACACGCGGGCTCGACTTCGGGTGCGGGGCGGGACGGTCGACCCGATACATAGAGAACCTCGGGTTCGAGGTGGTCGGTGTCGACGTCTCGAAGGAGATGATCGCCGAGGCACGCGCGGCCGATCCGAGCGGCGACTACCGCGTCATCCCGGACGGGGACCTGAGTTCGCTCGACGGATCGAAGTTCGATCTCGTGCTCTCCACGTTCACGTTCGACAATATCGCCACCGCCGCGAAGAAGCAGCTTCTTCTGGGACAGCTGCGAGATGTTCTCGACGCGGACGGTCGCATCATCAATCTCGTGTCGTCGCCAGAGATCTACGTCAACGA
>JAPEKQ010000013.1:0-43411 GCA_029990205.1 bacterium | reverse complement strand
GGGACAGCTGCGAGATGTTCTCGACGCGGACGGTCGCATCATCAATCTCGTGTCGTCGCCAGAGATCTACGTCAACGAATGGGCCTCGTTCTCGACGAAGGACTACCCGGAGAACAAGGACGCGCGCACCGGGGACCACGTGCGGATCGTGATGCACGACGTCGACGACAAACGTCCCGTCGAAGATGTCATGTGGGAGCATGAGGACTACCTCAAGCTGTATGAGGAGGCCGGCCTCGAGGTCCTCGCCACGGAACGACCGCTGGCGACGGGCGAGGAGGGGGTCGACTGGGTGAGCGAGACCGAGATCGCCCCGTGGACCATCTACATCCTGGCGCCGAAACGCTGAACGACCAGGCAACGGAAGGAAGGCACCAAATTGCACTTCGTCACGACGGTCAACTGCATGGACGGGCGGGTTCAACTCCCGGTGATCAACTACCTCCGCGAACGTTTCGACGTGCCCTACGTGGATTCGGTCACGGAGGCCGGCCCGGTCCGTGTGTTGGCCGAGAATGCAGAGTCGCCGGAGACGGCTTCGATCCTTCGTCGAGTCGGTGTCTCCGTCGGTCAGCACGATTCGAAAGTTGTCGCCGTCATCGCGCACGCCGACTGCGCGGGAAACTCCGTGGATGACGCGACGCAGCGTGACCAGCTCAGGACGTCGGTCGCGCTGATCGCCGCGAACTACCCGGGCACGAGGGTGCTCGGACTCTGGCTCGACGCGGAGTGGGCGGTCAGCGAACTCCTGCATGCCGGAGGCGAGTGACATGACGGGTGGAAACGACTGGGAGCGCTTCTTCGACGGGCACGCGCCCGTGTACATGGAGAACCTCTTCACCGCGAACACGGCGGCCGAGATCGAGTTCCTGATGGTGGAACTCGCACTGGCACCCGGAGCGAGGGTTCTGGACGTGGGGTGTGGAACGGGGCGGCACTCGGTGCCTCTCGCCGCGCTCGGGATGCGTGTCACCGGCGTCGACATCTCGGCCGGGATGCTCGAGCGGGCCCGCGCGGCGGCGGCGGAGGCGGGGGTTGACGTAGAGTGGGTGAAATCGGACGTCTCCAAGGCGCTTCCGGCCGGACCGTTCGACGCGGTGATCTGTCTCTGCGAAGGCGCGTTCGGACTGCTCGGGGAGGCCGACGACCCCGAAGATCACGACCTCGCGATCCTCAGGAACATCCGTGGAGCGCTTGCGCCCGGCGGACGGCTTGTTCTGACCGCGCTCAACGCCACGCGCATGATCCGCCAGTACGATGACGATGATGTGGAGGCGGGACGTTTCGACCCGCGGACACTCGTCGAGCAGTCGGAACTCGACGAGCACCTGCCGGAAGGAGCGGCACCGGTTCGAGTGCGGGAGCGGGCGTTCACCCCACCCGAACTCGACCTGATGCTCCGGGTCGCCGGATTCGATGTTGAGCACATCTGGGGCGGCACCGCCGGCGCGTGGAACCGTGGCGACGTGAAGCTCGATGAGATGGAGATCATGGCCGTGGCGCGCAGGCGCGCGTAGCCGGACGTCCGGCACCGCTCGAAACGGAGAGAGGTTCGGTCCCGCACACGGGAGGCCGACCACGCTTGATGCGATCCAACAGACGATCCGGGATGCTGCCTCCAACGCACCCGGTGTGACACGCTACCGCGAGCCACTTGTCGGCGCGGCAGACGCGGGAGACCCTCGCTTCGCCGAGCTCAGGCGAATCGTCGGACCGGAGCACATGGCGCCTGGCGACATGCTCCCCGGCGCGGTGTCCGTCGTCGCCTTCTTCCTGCCTTTCACCGCTGAACTCGTCAGAGCGAACGCGCGCGAGCCTCGCGCGGTGGCGCGCGAGTGGGCCATCGCCTACGTCGAGACGAACGCGCTCATCTCATCGATCACCCACCAGCTCATCCAGGTGATGGAGGGCGCCGGAGCCCGTGCGGCCGCAGTGCCGCCGACCGGCGTCTTCGACCGCAGGACGCTCAGGAGCAGCTGGTCGCACAAGAGCGCGGCCGCGATCGCGGGACTCGGCAGCTTCGGCGTCCACCACATGCTGATCACCGATGCCGGGTGCGCCGGACGTCTCGGGAGTCTCGTGACGGACGTGAAGCTCGAGGTGTCATCCGAAGCACCGCGGGAGCGGTGTCTCCACCGTGCGAACGGATCCTGTCTCGTCTGCGTGCGACGCTGCCCGGAGGGAGCGCTCTCGGCGAGTGATGAGTTCGACCGGGCGCGGTGCTGGGCGAGGTGCCAGGAGGTCGCTGGCGGGTTTCGGGAACTGGGACTGGCGGAGGTCTGCGGGAAGTGCGCGACCGGACCGTGCGCGCTCACGTCTCCGCTGTGAGTGATATCCGGGAGGAGAGCAGGTCGGATTGACTGAGTGGACGCAAGCGGGGCCCTACAGGGGAGGGAATATGAAGCGCGGTATCATCAACATTGTGTTGGGAGTACTGCTGGTCGCCCTCGGAGTTTTCAACTTCATCGCGGGCGACGGGCTCGGAGGGAGCATTCCGTTCCTGATCGGGGCGTCGCTCATCTACCTCGGCTTCCGCGGCGGACGGACGGCTCTGATCGTCTTCGGGCACGCCTGCATAGTCGTGGGATGCATGCTCTTCACGTGGGGCATCTATCTGTTGCCGCACTCGCAGCCGGTCTGGCAGCACATCATCTTCCGTCCTCTGTTCTGGGGGATGATCTCGATCTTCGGAGGCATCTGCGCCATCTATCATGGGTTCTGCCGGTGCGTGAGGTCCGGAGAGTGCGGCGCAACGAAGTAGGGACCGTAAGCCGGGAGGGTTGCGTGAGACTGCTGGATGTTGACGAGCGGACCGAAGCGACGTTCCTCAGGTGTCTGCATGATGAGAAGCCGGATGATCCGCGCACCGTACAGCTTCGCCGCTCAGCGTACCGGATGCAGCGCGAGCGCGGGCTCCGCGCGAAGGTCATTGTGACGGATGCGGACGAGGTGGCCGCGCTCTGTCAGTACACCCCCATCGAGCACTCGTTCATCGAGGGTGAGCGGTTGATGGCGGTCCTCTGTCTCTGGGTGCACGGGTACGATCATCACATTGGCAACCGGCAGGGTGGCGGGATGGGACGGATGATGCTCGACGCCATCGAGGAGGACGCCCGTGATGCGGGTCTTGACGGCGTCGCGGCCTGGGGGATGGACTTCCCGTACTGGAACCCTGTATCGTTCTTCGAGCACATGGGGTACGAGCGGGTCGAGACGGACGGAATGACCGTTTTGGTCTGGAAGCCGTTCACCGAGGACGCGAGCCCGCCGAGACTCGTCAAGCAGGTCAGGCGTCCGGTCGGTGACCCGAACAGGATCTCGGTCCGCGTCTTCCAGAATGGCTGGTGCACCGGGATGTGCGATCTGTGCGTCGCCATCCGCGCGGCGGTGGATGGTCTCGACGACATCGTGGACTATCTCGAGATCGACGTCACCGACCCGGAGGTGCATCGTGAGTGGGGCATCTCCAACGGCATCTACATCGAGGGAGAGGAGCACAGGGCGAACGAGCCCCCGCCGACGAGCGACGTGCTCCGCGAGGACATCCTCAAGCTCTGGGATGCGAAGAAGCGCGACTGACAGACGGACACCAGGTCCGTCCGAGGAGGTTCCATGAGGCGCAAGCGACCGACCGTCGAGGAAGTCAAGCAGGCGAGAGGGAAGAAGATCGGCGATGTCATCGCGCCGGACCTTCGCGTGCTCTTCTGCGGCATCAACCCCGGGCTCTACTCCGGGGCCGTCGGGTTCCACTTCGCGCGGCCGGGGAACCGCTTCTGGCGGGCGCTCCTCGACTCGGGGTTCACGGACAGGATTCTCGACCCGTCCGAGCAGGCGGTTCTTCCGGAGTACGGATGCGGCCTGACGAATCTGGTCGCGCGGGCGACCGCAGTGGCTGCCGAGATCAGCGCCGACGAACTCCGACGCGGGCGGGGCAACCTCAAGAGAAAGGTGGGGAAGTACAAGCCCCGGTTCGTCGCGGTGCTCGGAATCGGGGCGTACCGGACGGCGTTCGAGATGCCGAAGGCCGAACTCGGACCGCAGGCTGAGACGGTCGGCGGGAGCAGGCTCTGGGTGCTTCCGAACCCGAGCGGCCTCAACGCGCGGTACCAGCCGCCGCTCCTGGCCGAACTCTTCGGGAATCTCCGTGAGGAGGCGTACCGGAAGTAGCCGCTTGTGTCCAGTATGAGCGATGTGCTATCATCTTAGCGTGCGGCCTGCGGGGGCTCGCGCGCAGCTCGATTCCGAATCCACTGTGGCCGCAGGCCCACCCAGGTTCATCCCGGGGGCCTGCGGCCCTCGCACACAGGGGGTGGAGATGAAGAGATTGCTCACACTGCTGGCGATCGGCTGTCTGCTGACCGTCTCATCGTTGGCGACTGCGGCCGTCATCCACGTTCCGCTTGAGCAGCCGACCATCCAGCTCGGCGTCAACGCGGCTGCCGCCGGTGACACCGTGATCGTGGCGCCCGGCATCTACAGCGAGTCGGTTCTTCTCTACGCGGGGCCGATGACACTGCGCTCCTCCCATGGTCCCACGATGACGATCATCGACGCGCACGCCTTCTCCCAGGGGTTCCTCGTCTATGGGAGCGTTGATGAGGGAACCGTTCTTCGCGGATTCACTGTCCAGGGAGCTGTCGCGGCCGGTGTCACCTACATGAGCGGTACGTCGGCGACCATTGAGGACATGGTGCTGACACAGAATCAGGGGCCGGGAGTCCTCTGCACGTACGCTTCGCCGAGGATCGAAGGCTGCTCGTTCTACTACAACTACGACCATGGCGTGAAGATCGAAGGAGGCGCGCCCGTGCTCTCCGGCTGCAGCTTCCTCGAGGATGGCGTCGATGTCGACGCTGGGGCGGATGTGCGCTTCGAGGATTGCTCGTTCGGCGGCTCGGGGGCGTTCGCCAGGAGCGGACCGAGAGGCCCCGGCGCGCGAATCAGTGACTCGACGCTGACTGTTGATGGTTGCTCTTTCTGGGGATACGACGGGCAGCACGCCCTGGCGCTCTACGGGACGGGGCCGGTCGCGATCAACGACAGCGAGTTTCTCGGAAACAGCGATGGTCTCGGACCGGCGATCTACTGCGAAGGCAACGGCTCATCGGACACGCCGTTGACGGTGACGAATACGCTCTTCGAGGACAACGTCTCATCGGAGAACGGGGGCGCCATCGTCCTGCGCTGGAGCAAGAGCGCCGCTTTCAACGGGTGCACATTCCGGAGCAATTCCACTCCGGGGCTCGGCGGCGCGGTGTCGACTCACGACGTGGCCTACGTCAGCTACAGCTCCTGCGAGTTCTACGAGAACCACTGCGGCAATGACGGAGGGGCGGTAAGGGCGTACGGTCCGACTGCGTGCGAGATCCGCATCGACCACTGTCTGTTCGTCGACAATTCCAGCGGTGACAAGGGCGGGGCGATCAGAGTCAATGACTGCACTGGAGTGATCAGCGGCTGCACGATCTTCGGTGGTTCCTCGTCGGTAGAGTCGGGCGCGATCAACTGCACCGGAGACATGGCTCCCGCCATCGAGGAGTGCATCATCAGCAGCGGAACGGGGTACGGCATCGACGCATCGGACGTCGCGGCGGTTCCGTTGATCATGTTCTGCGACGTACACGGGATGTCCAGCGGGCTGTACGCTGATCCGATTCCCGACGTCACTGGGTACTACGGGAACATCAGCGCCGACCCGCTGTTCTGTGATACGATGGCGAACGACTTTCACTTGTACGAGCTGTCGCCGTGCGCGACGGCAGGTCCCGGGGGCTCCCTCATCGGTGCCTTCGGCGTCGGGTGCTCCGGAACCGTTGTTGAGCAGAGGAGCTGGGGAGCCATCAAGGCGATGTACCGGTAGGCGGGATCCCCGTCCTCCGGGCGCCTCGCAGCGTGGGAAGGACGGGATGCGTCATGACGCGAGCGATGATCAACACGCGAGCGCGGGCCTGTTCGTACCGGTCCGCGCTCGTTCCTGTTGGTGTCACCTGTATCATCAGTAGCCGGCCGCACGAACTGGAGAGCAGTGAGACCGCACACCTCGTACCATGAGGAGGACCCGATGGCTGAGTCGCAGGGACGGAACCTGACGATCCTGATCGTCTCGCTGGTGCTTCTTGTCGCGACCCTCATCCTCACTTACACGACCGAGTGGTTCGAGCCCTTCCACGGCTCGTGGCTCGTCATCCTCGGTTGGTTCCTTCTGGCCGCGGCCGTCCTGACGGCCGTCACCATCAAGCGGTCGAAGACGCATAAGCTGCTTGCCTTCCGCAACGTGACGTTCATCCTCGGAGTGCTCGTCATCATCGTCTCGTCGGTTCTGTCCATCTGGGTCCACCAGATGTTCCAGCCCATGCGCGATCTCCTGGGGTTGATGGGTGGCTGACAAGGTTCTGAGCGAACTCGGTCTCGTATCGTGCGCCGCCGATCCCCGGCACGCGCTCGCGCCTCACGCGTTCAATGTCGGTGATGTCGCGGTTCACGTGTGTCCGGACTGCGGCACGCTCGTGACCGACCGGGTTTTCGTTTCCGGCTACTACGACAACGAGAACGCGTACTCGGTCCATCTCAGCACCCTCAGCGAGATCGAAGAGGAGTGGGGCTTCCGGTGGCGTCGGATCCTCTCGAGGATCGGGCGGTCCGCGCCGGGTACACAGGTGCTCGACGTCGGCGCAGGGAACGGGTACTTCGTCAAGTTGGCGCGCGATGAGTTCGGGTACTCGGCGACCGGCGTGGAGATGTCGCGGCCGGCCGTCGAACTGGCCCGGGACGTGGTCGGTGTGGAGCTGGTCCACGGTGACGCGACCGCCGCGGATGGCGAGTACGACGCGGTCACGCTGTTCAACGTCATCGAGCACATCGAAGACCCGGGCGCGTTCCTTCGACCGCTTGCAGAACGACTGCGGCCGGGTGGTCTTCTGGTGATGACGACGCCGAGTCCATCGTGCGTCCACGCGCGCATCACGGGTGTCGAGTCGTGGTCGATGCTCCATCACCCCGAGCACCTCAATATCTTCACGCGCGCCGGGCTGGAGGCGCTTGCGGAACGATGTGGACTCAGGACGGCGGGATACGAGACCATGAGCACGTACATCCGCGGCGTCAGGCGGTTCGATACCCGCGGCGGACTGCTCAGGAGCGCGGCGTTTCACGCGCTCCGCATGACCCGGCTGGGCGCCGACCACTGCCTCTACGCGTCCCGGGCCTGACCGAGAGCCCCAGAGGAGACATCATGACCATCACGCTGTCTGAGGAATCGCACAAGCGCGCGCTGGACTCGATCATCACCTACTTCGACGAGCAGCTCGAGCAGGAGATTGGCGTGCTGCAGGCGCAGCTGCTTCTCGACTTCTTCCTCGAGGAGCTCGCTCCGAGCGTCTACAACAAGGCGGTCTACGACGCGCAGACGTTCATCCACGGGCAGGTCGCCGACATCGACACGACCTGTTTCGAGCCCGAGTTCGAGTACTGGAAGAAGAAGAGGAAGTAGCTTCGGAGCATGCGCGGAAGACAGCCTCCCGAAAGGAGAGCAGTGTGAATCGACGGATGTGGTGGATTGCGCTGATGGTCGCGGTCGCGCTCTCCGCGAGCGGCGCGACGGTCGCGCGCGCGGACGGTGCCGCGCCGGCTGATGCTCTGGCTGCGGAGCTCGAGTTCCTGAGACCTCTGCTGGGCCCGCCGCGTGTCGGGAGCTACATCGATTCGGCCCCGGGCGAGCTCGAGATGACTGTGCAGTGGGAGGTTGCGCACAGCGGGCACGTGGTCCGGTTCACCAAGTCGGTTCCGGAGGTCGGTTTCACGGCAGAGACGCTCTACTACTGGGACAAGATAGACGAACGCGTGGTGTTCGTAACGGTCTGCAGTCGCGGGATCATGAGCCGCGGCGCGGTTCGCGAGGAGCATGGTTCGGTCGTTCTCACCGGCATCGAGACGTGGGCCGACCAGGATGTCGAGTTCCGGTTGACCTTCACCGTTCTTCCGGGAGGGGCTGTTCGGGACGTCTACGAGCGGTTCGAAGGAGAGAAGTTCGTCCCCGGGCACGTCATCGAGTACCAGCTCCATTCCGGATGAGGGGAATCTGACATGGGGATGCCCATCTTCGCGACCTGGGTTCACTCCGACGAGCAGGTCGGCGCACTCCGTCTGCTCATCGCCTCGATTCGCGAGCATGGCGGCGCGCTGAGTCAGTCCCCGATCCTTGTGATGGAACTCGTCGACGACGTCGCGCCGGACGACGTCCGGCTGGCCGATGGCGTGACGGTTCACGGTGTTGAGGTCGGGGAGGACCTGCGAGGCGTCTGGTACGGCGCGAAGGCCGAGGCTTGCGCGGCGGCGGAAGCGCTCGCGGCCGGGCAGACGCGGTCGCTCGTCCTACTGATACCCGAGTGTCTCATCGTCCGGCCTCCGGAGCTCCTTGTTCTCGATGACGACCATGACGTCGCCGTTCGTCCCGTCCACATCAGCAACGTGGGGTCGCGCGCCGACGGGCCGCCCGATGGATTCTGGCGAGGCGTGTACGAGGCTGTCGGTCTTGAGGACGTCGATCTCATCGTCGAGTCGTTCATCGATTCGGTGACGCTGAGGGCGTACTTCAACTCGGCAGCGTTCACAGTGGACCCGTCGCCCGGTCTGATGGCCGAGTGGCGCGACCGGTTCGCGGCGCTCGCGCAGGACGAGGAGTACATGGCCTCGCATTGCGCGGACGATCCACACCGCATCTTCCTGCACCAGGCCGTGCTCTGCGCGGTGCTTCCGGCGAGGCTCGACGCTTCGCGTATCCGCATCCTCCCGCCCGATTACGGGTATCCCTACAACCTTCATGGTGACGTCCCGCCCGACCGCCGGGCAGCGACGATGAACGAACTTGCACTCCCCATCTACGAGGAAAGGAGCGTTGATCCCTCAGCCGTCGATGACATTGAGATCGGTGAGCCGCTCAGGACGTGGCTCATCGGCCAGCTTGGGAGGTGACAGATGTTCACGCGTCCGTCCAGCGGCAACCTCGCCCCGGCGCTCCTCTGCGCGTTCTTCATCGCCGCACTCGTAGCGCCGGCTGCCCACGCCACAGCCGACGCGCCCGACCCGGTCTCCGTGCTTGGCTACTACGCGCAGGCCTTCAACGACCGCGACCCGGAACTGATCGACGTGCTCTACGCGGAGGACTACGTGATGGTGGTCGTCGTCCCGCCTCAGGCTGAGTTCATCGACCGCGCCTCGGCCGTCGATGCCTCGCAGAACATGATCAATGACAAGGAGGTCAGCTCGCTCGCGCTGACGTTCGAGGACGGATACACCGTCGCCGAGGGTACGGATGCCGGCACGTGGCGCATCGAGGACCTCCGCATGACCGTGGCTGCGGAGTTCGTCGAGGGCTCCAGGATGGGCGTGCCGAGCCACTCGGAGACAGGGTGCTCCACGCTCTACGTCCGGGAGTCAGCGACCAATGAGGGGATGTTCGAGATATTCCGCGAGGTGATGTTTGAGGGCGTGGGGTGCGAGAAGAAGTAGCGCCGGCGGGCGCCCTCCTTGCCGCCGCTCTCCACATGGCGTACCATCGAGTATCATTCACTCTGGAGGGAGCCATGCGTACTCGTCCCGGGCTCAACGTCCTGTCGGGCTGTCTGCTCGCCGGATTCGCGGCGCTCTGCTGTTCGTCCTGCGCCATCAGCGTTCACACCACGGCGATTCACGAGACGCCGCGCGAACCTGTCGTCGAGTCGAGCACCGTCATGGATGTGACAGAGTTCAATGCGTTCGTCGACGACGCGACCGCGGCCGGTGAGCAGTGGGTCCGCAACCCCATCATGGTCGTCATGGAGTACCTTCGTCATCCGAATACTTCCGTCACCGAGATCACCAGGATCGATCCTCCCGGCGAGTCCATGCCGAGAACGACCATCACGGTCGTGCAGGACGGGTTTCTTGACGATTCGGTCCGCGGCACATGGCACGAGTTCACTCTCGACCGGAAGGCCGACGGGAGCTGGCGGATCGACGAGGCGCGGGGCGCGTACCGCTGCCACCGCGGACATCAGAAGGACGACTACGGAGCGCGCCTCTGTCTGTAGGCGGACGCGTCCTGCAGGCGGCCGCGTCGGGTGGTGTGCTCATTCAGGGCGGACGCACGACACACGCGAGCGGGCCGATACGGAGCTGACCGATGAGGACTATCGTCGTAGGAGCCGGAAGCCAGGGCAGCTACATCACCGGACTGCTCTCGCTGGCCGGCGAGGATGTGATGCTCGTTGCGCGGGGAGCACGCGCAGCGGAGCTCGACGCGAGCGGTATCACGCTCGCTCGCGCGGGTGAGTCGCCCGACGTCGTGCGCGTGCCCGTCGCGGATGGCGCCATCGCAGCAGGCGGTGTAGCCGATCTCATCATTCTGGCGGTCAAGACGTACGATCTTGTCGAGGCCGCGCGCGACGTGGCCCCTCTCGTGGGGCCGGACACCACACTCCTGACCATTCAGAACGGTGTAGCCGCGCCCGAACTCGTCGCCGGACTCTACGGCGAGGAGCGGGTGGTCGCGTGTGTCTCATACACTCGAACGCTTCTCCAGAGCCCTGGCATCGTCGCGAGCGGCGGCGTGTCCGGCGGGCTCGAACTGGGCGCGTACTCGACGGCCGGCGACACGAGTGCCGTCGACCGGATCGCGAGGCTGCTGTCGACAGCGGGGCTGGAGGCGCGGCGTCGGGATGACATCCGGACAGCGCTCTGGCAGAAGCTCCTCATTATCTGTGTGACCGGTGGAGTGATGGCGCTCACGCGCTCGCCGCTCGGTCCGGTCCTCAGGAGTGAGGAAGGGCGCGAGTTCGTCAGGGCCGTGATCGCGGAGGCGGATGCCGTCGGGACTGCGAGCGGCGTCCCGCTTCCGGCCGACGCCGCGAAGCACGCATATGATTTCGTGCGGGATCACGTCGAACCGGTCGCGACGAGTTCGATGCTGGAGGACCTGCTTGCCGGCCGCAGACTCGAACTCGAGTGGCTCAACGGAGAGATCGTCCGGCGCGGGCGCGAGCTCGGGATTCCGACTCCGATGAACTTCGCGATCTGCGCGGGGCTCGGGCCGCACGCCGACGGCGGGAGACAGAACTAGAGAAGGGGCGGTGTAGTGATGAAGCGACTCGATGGCTTTCGCTGGGAACCTCTCTGGGTCTCGCACATCGGGTGCCTGAAGGGGTGTCTCAACTACCTCGGGATCCCGATGACCGCGGCGTGGCTGTTCGGCGCGAGCGGGCACGCGTTCGTGCTCAATATCGCCGACGACATCTGTCCGAGCGGCCCGACGGCGTGGAAGACGAACGTGATCCTGACGCTCGGGAGCAGTGTCGGCTACCGCACGATCGTCATCTTCGGCTTTCGCGGGAACGGCGACCTCGAGCTGGCGCAGGATCGGGCCTGGGAGGCCGCGCGGCGCGCGATCGATGACGGCATCCCGTGCTACGGCTGGGAGCTCGACGTTCCCGAGTTCTACGTCATCAACGGATACGATGAGGTCGGGTACTACTACCAGGGGTGCACCGTCGACGAGGGCGCCGGGCCGAAGCCGTGGCGCGAGCTGGGCGACACGGGTATAGGCTGCGTTGAGCTGGTCGTCGTGCATCCGGAGCAGCCGCGTGACGACGCGACGATCGTGAAGAACGCCCTCGAGTTCGCGGGCGCCGCCGCCGCCGGCGGCAAGGACTGGGTGCTGCCCGGGTACACGATGGGGCTTGCCGCGTACGATACGTGGATCGCCGGACTCAAGGGCAGGAACACATCGGGGATGGGCGCCGCCTATAATGCGTCCGTGTGGGCCAGCTGTCGGCAGAACGCCGTCGAGTTCCTCAAGGAGGCGGGGGAGCGGCTGCCGGGCAAGGCCGATGATTCATTCAGTGAAGCGATCGAGGCGTACACCGTGGTCGCAGAGAACCTCGCGGCGGTAGCCGAGCTGTTCCCGTTCGTCGGCGCGAGCGACGAGCAGAGAGACGCGAACTCCCGGGATGCTGAGCGCGTCGAGAGAGCCGTCGACCATCTCGTGCTGGCGCGTGAGGCCGAAATGCGTGGCGTGAAGGCGCTTGCAGTGATTGCGTCTCATCTGGCATAACTTGTGCGTGCGGTAATCGGAGTCCGCGGCGGTCGGGGGCCGGCGGACAAGAGCTGGCTGGAGTTCTCAGACAAGGGGGGGAGATGAGAACGCTGCTTCTGGTCGTGACGGCACTGATGGTGCTGGGATGTACGACCGCCCAGGCGGAAGAGGTCGAGATCTACGAGACCATCAACGCGCTGCAGGTGCGCAGCATTCTGCAGGACCTGGGTTTCACGGGCGTCGAGATCGACGAGGACGACGACATCATCGTCCAGATGCTCGGCACGTGCTGATCCTCATCGGGTCGTACGAGAACAACAGCCTCCAGATGAACTTCGCGGTCTCCGGCACCGACGCCAATCTCAGGATGATGAACGAGTGGAATCGCACGAAGCGCTACTCGACGGCGTCCATCGATGACGACGGCGACCCCGTGCTCGAGAGCGATCTCGATCTGGCGGGCGGTGTCACGAGAGCCCGCGTCGAGGACTTCCTGCTGACCTACTACATGCTGCTCGAGGCGTTCCTCGACACGATTTCCTAGCCGGTTCGTCCGTGCGCTCGCGGCGCGCCCGGACGCCGGTCTGCGATGGAGGGAAGCATGACCGAACATACGAACCCGTCCGCTTCCGGACAGGACGGCGCCGCGTCGGCGGGGCGTGTACGCGTTCCGGCTGAGCACAGAATGAAGAAGCACATCACGCTCCTCGGTGTGTTCCATATCGTGTATCACGCCCTCGGGCTCTTCGTCGGGATAGGGATATTCTCCCTGCTTTCGATGATAGGCTGCGTCTCGGGAGATCCGGACGCCGCGGTGATACTGCCCATCATAGGTACATTCGTTGCCGTTCTGCTCATCGTGCTCTCCGCGCCCGGGGTGATCGCCGGCATCTGGCTCCTCCGCCGGCGCGGTTGGGCGCGCATCCTGGCGATGATCGTCGGTGGGCTCGGGCTCATGGATATCCCGCTCGGGACCGCGCTTGGCGCGTACACCTTCTGGGTGCTGATGCAGGACGACACCGTGGAGCTGTTCGACTAGCGCGGGGCCCCGCGCTCGGATGGCAGGGCAGGGGACCTCTGAGGTGCGAAGGCGTGAATGAGCGCGAGTCGGTGCGGTTCCGGCTCGCGCTCTATGCTCTGATGGGGTATCATGGTTCATGGAATGGACGCCATGCGCCCCGTCTGAGCGGCGCGGCGTCGGCAGTACCCTCTCCCTGACCGAAGGAGCCACCGAGTATGGACTCGAAAAACTACGCAGCCGTCGTCCAGCTTTCCGATGTCGGGACGATCCAGGTCAGGGCCATACGCGCCGATGATCGCGAGAGGATTCTCGGGCTGTTCAACCGCCTTACCCGCCGTACGATCTACTTCCGCTTCCACGAGCCGAAGACCGAGCTCTCGTCTGAGGAACTCACGCTCTACACCCAGTTGGACTTCGACGAGCGAGTCGCGCTCGTCGCCGTGGTCGGAAGCGGTGACGCCGAGAAGATCGTCGGCGTGGGTCGCTATCGCCGAATTCCGGATGCCGACCCGCCGTGCGCGGAACTCGCGTTCGCGGTCGAGGACGTCTATCAGGGACGGGGCATCGGTTCTGGTCTTCTCAAGCACCTGGCACGCATCGCCAAGATGTCGGGGATCTCAGTCTTCGAGGGGCGCATCCTTCCGGGGAACAGCCATTTCCTCGCTTTCCTCGAGAAGTCCGGGTTCCCGATCGAGCGGCTCGGGCAGATCGAGGGGCTGGACCGCTACGTCGTGCGGATCGCCTGACCCCCGCACACCATGAACTGATTTCCTGATCGCAGAGAGCGAGCGCGCCCCAGGCGTGGTCGCATCGCCGTCTTCGGGCCAGACAACCGGGTACGAGTCCTTCAACCGGTTGCGCCCGAATACCGTCCAACTGCATGACAGGAAGCATCACCTTCCTCCGGAACACCCTGACCGAAAGGAGTCCTTCATGCGCTCGTGCGCACGCCTCCTCTGTATGCGCGCCGACGTCACATGCGTCGATGTTGCCCGCGCCGCACTGTTGATGGTCCTTGTCTCGATGCTCGCGCCCGGCGCGTGTTTCGCACAGGAGTCCGCCGGGATGGAGACCGTACCGTTCACGTCCGAACGGTGGACGGTCGCAGGTGGCGGTGCGACCGAGCATCTCGACCGTGAGGCCTTCGCCGGATTCGCGTACATCAGTGACGTCGAGCTCGCCGATGCCGTCATCGAGGTGGACATCGCGATGGCGGCTCGGAGGCGCTCGTACCCGGGGCTCGTCTTCCGGATGGGCGCCGGCGGGGACTACGAGAGCTTCTACATCCGTCCGCACCGGTCGCCGCTCTATCCCGATGCGCTCCAGTACACGCCCGTGTTCAAGAACGTCTCGAGCTGGCAGCTCTACTCGGGTGACGGTTTCACCGCGCTCTACGACGTGACGCCCGACGAGTGGATCACCATCCGACTTGAGTTCGCGGGATCTCAGGCGCGCGTGTTCGTGGGCGATGACCCGGATCCGGCGCTGGTCGTCGACGAACTCCAGCACGAGCCGGGTCCCGGGTTCATCGGCGTCAGGGGGCCGGCCGACGGGACGGCCTACTTCTCGAACTTCAGCTACCGGGCGGGCGACGACCTTGTGTTCGAGTCGGCTCCGCTGCTGGACTCGAGCGCCGGGCTGCTCATGGACTGGGAGATCTCGCAGGGCTTCAAGATGGCCGCGATCGACCTCGAGACGCCATACGACGAACAGGACCTGGGAGAACTCGAGTGGCAGAGCGTGACGGCGCTGCCGAACGGGCTGGTCGACGTGGCCCGACTTGTTCCGCGGACTCCGGGAGGACCCGACTGCATCATCGCCAGGACGACGGTCGTCGCCGATGAGGAACGGACGATGGCTCTCGCTCTCGGATACAGCGACCTCGTGAGCGTCTACATCAACGGGAAGCATGAGTTCCTAGCGAACAGCGCGTACACGAGCCGTGACCCGTCGTTCCTCGGCATTCTTGGGCTGAGTGACGTCATCTATCTTCCGCTCCGCGCGGGGGAGAACGAACTCGTGCTCCTGCTCGCCGAGTCGTTCGGCGGCTGGGGGTTCCTCTGTCGCGACCGGGAGGCTGTGTTCGAGGCCGACGGAGTGGCCGAGCGGTGGAGTCTCGATGACGTGTTGCTCACACCCGAGTCCGTTGTCTTCGACGCGGCTCGCGACGTCTTCTATGTCACCAACTACGACGTCTTCCGGGGCTCGGACGCCCTGGGCGGGCAGGCCATCTCGACGCTCTCGGCGGACGGCGCGCTCCTCGACGCGCGCTGGGTCGGCGGGCTCAGACAGCCGACCGGGATGCTTCTCAGAGGGGACCGGCTGTTCGTCGTGGAGCGCGGAGCGCTTGTCGAGGTCGATGTCGAGACGGCGGAGATCGCGGCACGACACGAGCTTCCGACGTCGCTCTTCCTCAACGACGTCACTGGAGCGGATTCAGGTCCGGTCTACGTGTCGGACACGGAAGGCAGCGCGATCTACCGGTTCGAGAACGGCGAGTTCGAGCTCTGGCTCGAGGGCGGCGAGATCGGTCGTCCGAACGCGCTCTGCATGGACGGCGGCCGGCTGCTTGTCGGCTGCACGGCTGACCGGCGCCTCAAGGCGGTCGATGTCGAGACCGCCGAGATCTCGACCGTGGCCGAGTTCCCCGAGGGGATCTTCGACGGCATCAAGCTGGCGGGCGACGAGCTGCTCGTGTCACACTGGGAGGGGAGACTCTACCGGGTGGCGGACGACGGTACGTACGAGAAGATCCTCGATACGACGGGGCCCGGCGTCCAGCTCGCGGACTTCGAGTACGTCGAGCGCGACCACGCCGTCGTCATCCCGACCTTCAACGATGGCCGCGTGGTGTCCTACTCGGTCGGGCGGTAATGTCGAGACAGCGCTCTTCGCGTCCCGCGGGCGCAGCGACTAGACGAACGGGGCTGTCTGCGTGTCTCATGGTGTGTAGAGAGCGACCGAGGGCGGGTGGCCAGCTCCAACGGCTGCCCGGCCGACATCGTGAGTCACCTCACAACCAGCCGATCATGAAGGACCATCATGCGAGAAATCCGCGCGAAGACGCTGCTGTCGCGTGTGCCTCAGCCGGACCAGTGGTTCGGGCTGATGTACAACATGAACCTGTACCGCGGGTGTCAGCACCAGTGCATCTACTGCGACTCGCGGAGCGAGTGCTATCGCATCGACGACTTCACCGACATCCAGGTGAAGACGAACGCGATCGAGCTGCTCCGGCGGGAGCTTGCCTCGAAACGCGTCAAGGGGACCGTCGGCACCGGTTCGATGCACGATCCCTACATGCCCCTCGAGGAGAAGGTCGGGCTGACGGGGCGCGCTCTTGCCGTGCTCGGTGAGTTCCGATTCCCGGTCCACGTCCTCACGAAGAGCGACCTCGTCCTCCGCGACCTGGACGCGCTCACACGCCTCGCGCGCGTGCACGCGACCGTCAGCTTCACTGTCACGAGCGCAGACGACGAGACCGCGGCGAAGACAGAGCCCGGAGCGCCCCCGCCGTCGTCGCGGTTCCGCGCGATGCGACAGCTTGCAGACGCCGGCGTCCTCACGGGCGTGACCATGATGCCGATCCTCCCGTTCATCGGGGACTCAGTCGAGAACGTCGTCGACATCGTGGAGCGGGCCAGCGACGCGGGCGCGTCGTACGTCGTCCCGTGGTTCGGAATGAGCCTTCGCGACCGGCAGCGCGCGTACTACTACGAGAAGCTCGACGGGAGCTTCCCGGGTCTGCGTGAGCGGTACGAGCGTCGGTTCGGCGACCAGTACTACTGCTCGGCTCTGAACGCGCGGGAGCTCGACCGGGCCTTCACCGACGCGTGCGCGAAACGGGGCATCGCAACGAGCATCCCACGGTATGAGCCCATGCGGGTCGAGCAGTCGTCGCTGTTCTAGCGAAGCGCCGACACGCCATGGTCGTCGCGGGAGGCGCGGCCGTTCGAAGCAGGAAGCAGACGCTCCGAAGCGGAGGAGAGACGTGAAGCCGCTCCGATTCATCAGCGAACAGGTCCAGGCTATCCACGATGAACGGCGCGGGCCGGAGAAGCGTCTCGGGTGTCCGGACGGCTTCGTGTGGCGAGGGGAGGAGTATCGCATCGCGGAGCTGATGCGGGAGTGGCACGACTACGAACGTCGCGGGAAGATGGAGCACAACATGCGGCCTTCGCACGCGGCGGCCGCGGCGAGCCGCGGCTCGTGGGGCGTCGGCCGCGACTACTACCTCGTTCGCACCGCTGACGGGCGTCTCTTCGAGCTGTACTACGACCGGGCTCCCAAGGGCCGGAAGGAACGGACCGGCAGCTGGATCCTCTTCCGGGAGATGGCCGAATAGCCGCCGGGCGTCGGTTCGTGTCAGCCTGGATGTCGGTTCGGGCTTGGCAGAACGCCTCATCTGCGGTACACCTCTTCCGAAGCGTGTTCTTGCTCGGTCCGGACGACCGGGGCAATCCGGAAGGGGGCCCGCGATGTTCATATCGCTGCTTCTCGTGACGTTCGGGGTGGCCGTCGGCTGCTCCTTCATCGTCATCAGGATCTTCAATCACTCCGTCAACACCATCCTCAGCCGCATCGTCGCCGATGAGATCGCGTCGGCCTGGACGCGTTACCTCAAGTTCGCCATCTTCGTCGTCGGAGTCTCCGGCGGCGTGCGCATCTGGGAACTCGAGAAGTACATCACTCCGAGGACCGTCGACGCCGATGCGGTTGTTCTCACCGGTGAGCGCTGGACGCTCGAGATCTACCGGACCGTCATCGAAACGCTCCAGAGCGTCGCTTGGATGCTCCTCATCTTCTTCCTCTTCGCGCTCATTGCGTATGTCATCGCGAGAGGGCGGGAGGCGGCGCAAGTGGGCCCCCGGGGTCACGGACAGGGAGGAAGTCCATGAGGATTCGCGCGTTCGTCGCTCTTGCATTCGTTGCCCTGCTCTCGGTCGGCTGCGCCACTGTTCCGATGACGGGACGGACACAGCTCGCGCTCGTTCCCGAGATGGACATGGTCACGGCCGCGGCTCAGAACTACGATGAGTTTCTCGGGACAGTCACCGTGTCGGATGACCCGGCCGCGAACGCGCTGGTCGGGCGTATCGGCGAGCGTGTGGCAGCCTCCGCGGAGAGATTCCTGACCGACCTGGACATGACATCCGACCTCCAGTACTACGACTGGCGGTTCACGGTCGTCGATGACGATGAGACCGTCAACGCGTTCTGCATGCCCGGGGGGAAGATCGTCGTCTACACGGGTATCATCCCCGTGGCCGAGAACGAGAACCAGCTGGCGGTCGTCATCGGCCACGAGGTTGCGCACGCGCTGGCCCGACACTCCTCCGAGCGGATGAGTCAGATCCTCCTCGCGGAACTCGGCGGGATGGCGCTCGCGCGGGCCATTCAGGAGAAGCCGCGTGAGACGCAGGGCTGGATGATGCTGGCGTACGGAATGGGCGCGCAGCTCGGCGTCATCCTCCCGTACAGCAGAACGCACGAGAAGGAGGCCGACCGCATCGGGCTCATCCTCATGGCCCAGGCCGGCTACGACCCGAGGGCCGCCGTTCCGTTCTGGACACGGATGGGCGAGCTCGGCGGCGCGCGGCCGCCGGAGTTCCTGTCCACGCATCCGGAGCCGGAGACGCGGATCGACGAGATCAACAGGCACATGCCGGAGGCACTCGGGTACTACGAAGCGTCCATGCAGTAGATGGGGAGAGGCGTGATGTCGTCAGACCGTGCGGGCGCCGGCGGCGTCACGATCAGAGCGGCCGGCGCGTCCGACCTGCGGGTCGTACGCGAGCTGTTCGAGGAGTACGCCGGGACGCTCGACTTCGAGCTGGACTTCCAGGATTTCGACGATGAGCTTGCCACGCTCCCGGGCGCGTACGCGCCGCCCGGGGGCGCTCTTCTTCTGGCCGAGATCGACGACGAGCCGGTCGGCTGTATCGGCCTCCGCTCGCTGGGCGAGGGGTGCTGCGAGCTCAAGCGGATGTACGTCCGTCCGGGGCACCGCGGAGCCGGGATCGGAAGGATGCTGGGCGTGGCCATCATCGACGAGGCGCGGCAGCGCGGGTACGCGCGGATGCGGCTCGACACGATCGATACGATGACGGTCGCAATCGCCCTCTACACATCACTCGGCTTCGTGCAGATCCCGCCGTACCGGCCGAACCCCATTGCCGGCGCCGCGTTCTTCGAACTGGATCTCAGCGCCCCGTAGTCCCACCGGTCCCCGGAAACGACCGTCCCAAGCGCCTCCGGGGTCCCGGGAACCGTCCGCCACTTCCCCTCATCAGAAGAAGAGAGTCGGCGGGAGCCGGATTCCGCCGGGTGCACGCGTGTCCGGGCGGAACTCGATGCTTGCCGTCTGTCCGCCACGGGCTTACCCTCGGTGTGATGCTTGGATCGTGCGGTCCGGGGAGACGCACCGAACCCATCACAGCCTTGAGACCACGATGATGAGGAGTGTCACGATGAGAACGAAGCGAATCGATCAGCCCCACGCGGTTGCCTCACCCAGCCCGATTGCCGGGCGCCGAGCGCTGACGCGGGTCGGACTCGCGGTGCTCCTGCTGGCGGCCGTGCTTGTTGCGACCGGATGCGTCGGCGGCGAGCGGCCGAAGAACGTGATCTTCCTCATCGGGGACGGGATGGGCGTGGCGCATGTGACAGCAGCCAAGGTTGCCTTCGGTGAGCTTGAGATGGAGCGGTTCCCGTACGGAGGTATCTGCGGGACGTTCCCCGACGGCTCCTTCGTGACCGATTCGGCCGCGAGCGGGACCGCGCTGGCGACGGGCTTCAAGACCGTCAACGGGGCCATCTCGGTGACGCCCGAGGACGCCGTTCTCAAGACGGCGCTCGAGTACGCCGAAGAGAACGGGATGGCGACGGGTCTCGTTGTCACGTGTTCGATCACGCACGCGACGCCGGCCGTCTTCGCCGCGCACATCGACGACCGCGGCAAGAACCACGAGATCGCCGAGCAGCTCACGGTGAGCGGCGTCGACGTTCTGTTCGGTGGAGGAGCCGGGTACTTCACACCGACCGAGGCCGGCGGGCTGCGGACCGACGGTCAGGACCTTCTCTCCGACATGGAAGAGCGTCTGGTGGTCGTGCGCGATGCCGACGAGTTCCGGGCGATGGGCGAGGTCGACGCGGCCGCCTTCCTGCACGCGAAGGCGCACCCGGGGACGGCCGGCGACCGCCCCGTGTCGCTCGCGGAACTCAGCGAGCGCGCCATCGAGATCCTCTCACGGGACGGTGATGGCTTCTTCCTGATGATCGAGGGGTCCCAGATCGATTGGGCCGGACACGAGAACGACAAGCAGTGGCTTCTCGACGAGATGGCCGACTTCGACGAGGCCGTCGGTGTCGCGCTCGACTTCGCGGAGCGTGACGGACGGACGCTCGTCGTGATGACGGCCGACCACGAGACCGGCGGGCTCACGGTCGATCAGGGATCCGTTCCGGACGACTGGCTTGGGCCCGTTGACTGGAGCTCCGAGAGTCACACCGCCGCGATGGTCCCCGTTCTCTCGTACGGTCCCGGCAGCGCCGCGATCGGCGGCATCATCGACAACACGGACATCGGCGCGTTCCTGATCGACGCGGTCGGTGGCGAGCCTCGGGAGTAGCAATGGGTCTCGGCCGGCTTCTGGACTGGAAGAGGAGACCGGAAAGGGCGACCTACGAGCGCGACCGCGTCGGTGACGCCGAGCGCTGGGACGAGCGCGACGTGCTGTTCTCGCGCACGGATCTTCATCGCCGCTACGGGATCGACAGCGAAGAGGCGTGCGAGTATTACGAGAGACACCCCGAGCACCTCGAGTACGATACGAAGATCGGGACGGACTACGGCCTCGGCTCGAAAGCCGGGGTCGACGCGCCGATGTACCGGGTGTCGTTCGCCACGGCGGCAAGGCTCGCGGCGGAGTCGTTCGTCGACGGGGAGCCGGCGGCCGAGCGCGTCGAGCTGACGCCTGAGCGTGCTACCGCGAAGATCAAGGCGTTCGCCCGGCTCATGGGCGCCAATCTTGTTGGAACCGGCCCGCTCCGCCAGGAGTGGGTCTACTCACATGTCGGACGCGCGATCGGTCCCGTCGGCGACCAATCGGAACGCGGCGCCCCGGTCGATATCAGTCACCACACGAACGCCATCTCGTTCGGTCTTCAGATGGACTACCGTCTCATCCAGAGCGCGCCCGACTTCCCGACGCTCGTGGCGACCGCCGAGGGGTATGGAAGAGGCGCGTGGGTCGCCGTGACCGTGGCCGACTACATCCGGCGTCACGGCTACTCCGCTCGGGCGCATCACGTGTACAACTACCATGTCATCTCGGTCCCGGTCGCGGTCGACTGCGGGCTCGGAGAGCTGTCGCGCGCGGGATTCCTCATCACGAAGGAACTCGGGCTCGGGCTCCGTCTGGCGACCGTCACGACGGACATGCCGCTCGAACACGACGGACCGGTCGACATCGGCGCCCAGTCGTTCTGCGAGCGGTGCAAGCTCTGCGCGGAGAAGTGCCCGTCGGAGGCGATCCCGAAGGGGGAGAAGACCGAGTACAACGGCATCATGAAGTGGAAGCTCGATGAGGAGAAGTGCTACCGGTTCTGGCAGGCGGTCGGGACCGACTGCTCGCTCTGCATGGTCAACTGCCCGTGGACGAAGCCGCCGACGTGGATCCATCGCCTGATGGCGACCGTCGCCGGAATCCCGGGGCCGCACCAGTCGTTCATGGTCTGGGCGGACCGGGTGTTCTACCACCGCGGCAGGCCGTGGGGGCGGCCCGAGTACATGGAGGACAGATCGTGAGCGGTGACTCCTCGAAGCTTGAGAAGAAGCGCGCAAAGGCCGAGGTCAAGCGCGCGAAGGCCGAAGCCAAGGCGATGAAGTCGGAGGCGAAGTACGGCGCGAAGACAGACCAGCCGGCCGGCTCGCCGCTTCTCCGGTTCGTCCGCGAAGGCCTCTTCCAGACGATCATCAAGGTCATCGCGGGACTCATCGTGGCCTATCTGCTCATCCGTCTCGGGCTGCGATAGGCTCGGCGAGGAGGGAGCATGACCACTTCGCAGACGCGCGAGACGCTCGAGCGCATCAGTGTCCCAACGCTGGTCGTCGACGTCCGCCGGGCGGAGTCCAATCTGGAACGCATGCTTGCCCGGGCGGATGGCTGGGGCGTCCGCTTCCGGCCTCACTTCAAGACACATCAGTCAGCGGACGTCGCCAGGCTCTTCAGTGGCCGCGGCATCACCGCGTGCACGGTCTCATCGGTCCGGATGGGTTCGTACTTCGCGAAGCACGGTTGGGATGATCTCACGATCGCCGTGCCGTTGAACCTCCGGGAGGTGGCCGAGCTGCGTGCTCTCTCGTCGCTCGCGCGGGTCAGCGTGCTCGTCGATTCGAGCGCCGCTGTGGCGCCTCTGGCGGCCGGAGAGCTCCCCGGCGCTTCGGTGTGGATCGAGGTCGACTGCGGATACTCGCGCACGGGCGTCCGCTGGGACGATGGCGAGGCGCTGGTCGAACTCGCAAGGGCCGTCGACGCGGCGGACGATGTCACGCTCGCCGGGATCCTCACGCACGCGGGACGGAGCTACGCGACGTCCGGCGCGGAGGAGGTGCTCCGTGTGCACGAGGAGTCGCTCGCGCACATGGCGCACGCGAAGAGCGTCATCGCGTCGGCACGACCGGCCGGCGCTCCGCTCGAGGTCTCGGTCGGCGACACGCCGACGGCGAGTCTGGCGGAGATGATGGACGGCGTCGACGAGATCCGCCCCGGGAACTTCATCTTCTATGACCTGATGCAGCTCGACCTCGGCTCCTGCTCCGAGAGCGACCTGGCCGTCGCGGTCGCGTGCCCCGTCATCGGGCGGTATCCCGAGCGGGGTGAGATCGTCGTCTACGGTGGCGCCGTCCATCTCTCGTCGGCGTCCCGCGAGGACGGGGGACCGACGTTCGGCTGCGTGGTGGAGCCCGCTCATGAGGGGCTCGGGGAGCTCCGCCTCGATGCGCCCGTGGTCCGACTGACGCAGGAGCACGGCGTCATCCGGGCGCCGTCGGACGTCATGGAACGGGTCTCCATCGGCGATGTCCTGCTCGTCTCACCGGTCCACTCATGCCTCACCGCGGCCGTGCACGACCACTACCTCACGCTCGATGCTCGACGGTTGGGCAAGATGTGATACCATGCGACAGGGAACAATCTGCGGATACAGGGCATCTCACCTGACAGAAGGAGGGCCGGATGGCCAACCTCTCAACGAAGCTCATGGGACTCGACTTCAGGAACCCGATCGTCGTCGCGAGCTCGGGATTGACGAGTTCGCTCGAACGGCTTAAGGCGTGTGAAGAGGCGGGCGCGGGGGCGGTCGTGTTGAAGTCCATCTTCGAGGAGCAGATCACCGCGGAGGTCGACGGGATCGTCGCGGCCGGCGAGACCCCGTACGCGCATGCCGAGGCGGCCGACTACATCCGGAACTACGGGCGCGAGAACGCGGTGCGGCGGTTCATCGAGCTCATCTCCGAGGCGAAGAAGGAGCTCTCGATACCGGTCATCGCGAGCATCCACTGCGTCTCGGCCGGCGGCTGGACCGACTTCGCGAAGCGGGTCGAGCAGGCCGGCGCGGACGCGCTCGAACTCAACATCTTCGTCCTGCCGTCCGACGTCGAGCGCGATGGGCGGTACTACGAGCAGGTCTACTTCGATGTACTGGCCGCGGTGAAGCAGCAGGTGACGATTCCCGTGGCGCTCAAGATCGGCTCGCGCTTCTCGAGCATCGCGCACACGGCGAACGCGCTCGCTGAGGGAGGCGCCGATGCGCTCGTCATGTTCAACCGGTTCTCCCGCTTCGACTTCGACATCGAGGAGATGGAGATGGTCCCGGCGAGCTACCTGAGCGAGCCGTCCGAGATGCTCATTCCGCTGCGATGGATCGCTCTGCTGTCAGGCGAGATCTCCTGTGACTTCGTCGCGACCACCGGCGTGCATGACGGCAAGAGCGTTGTGAAGATGCTTCTCGCCGGAGCCGCCGCGGTCGAGCTGTGCTCGGTGCTCTACCAGCACGGCGTGACCCGCATCGGCTCGGTTCTGGAGGAGATCTCGTCGTGGATGGACGCACACGGGTTCGCGTCGATCGAAGAGTTCCGGGGCAAGATGAGCCAGGAGGAGAGCATGAATCCGGCGGGGTACGAGCGCGTCCAGTTCATGAAGACGTCGGAGGCACAGTCCTGATGAAGAGCCATCGCAGGGAACTCTGGTTCGATGTCCCGTCCCGCCGCGCGTTCATTAACATAACGCCGGATGTCGAGGACGCGTTGGCGGAATCCGGCGTCGTCGAGGGGCTCGTGCTCGTCAACGCGATGCACATCACCGCCTCGGTCTTCATAAACGACGACGAGCGAGGGCTTCACGCGGACTACGAGGAGTGGCTCGAGGGGTTGGCTCCGCACGAGCCGACATCGCGCTACCGTCACAACCGGACCGGTGAGGACAACGGCGACGCGCATCTCAAGCGCCAGGTCATGGGGCGCGAGGTGGTGGTGGCCGTGACCGAAGGAGCCCTCGACTTCGGACCGTGGGAGCAGATCTTCTACGGTGAGTTTGATGGCGGCCGGCGAAAACGCGTACTCGTGAAGATCATAGGGGAGTAGCTCCCCGAGCTGTCGTTGGAAGCTGTCTCGAGCCTGGGAATCGTGCTGTTCGAAAGGAGCGGACGAACATGAACGGAAGAAGCATGCGCACAGCGATTCTCGTGCTTGCCATTGCGGCTCTTGTTGTCGCGGCGGGCGGGTGCGCCTCGACGAACATGCGGTCCCAGGTCTCTCCCGACTTTCCGGGCGAGCCCTACGAGAGGGTTCTCGTCTGGATCGACCTTGATGACACGATGCTCGTTCAGAGCGCCGAGGACTACCTCGTCGAGGAGCTCGAAGACATCGGTGTCGACGCGGTCGCGCAGTACACGGTCTTCTTCGGGGAGAAGGAGTACTCGTTCAAGGACCGCAAGCGCGAGCTCAACGAGCGGGGCATCGACGCGGTCCTCACGCTCGTGCTCACGGACGCGGGGGCGACCCGACACCGTATCCCGCCGTCGCGCTACACCGTCTCCCGCAGAAACCCGTACACGGGTCGCGTTCATCACTCGACACGCTGGACGGGCGGTGGTGTGGACGTCAACGCATGGGCCGACTTCAAGGCGGAGCTTCTCGACCGCGAGAGCGGCGAGATCGTCTGGCGGGCGCTGGCGAAGACATCGGGTGACGCGTCGGTAGGTCGTGTGGCGTTCCTGCAGTCGGTGTCGCGTGAGATCGCGGGCAGTCTCCGGAAGGACGGCATCGTCGCGACGAAGTAGATGCGGCGGTCAGGGGAGAGGGAGAGCTCCGACGTGAGGATCGTGGCCATCAGCGACACACACGCCCGACACCGGGCGATCCCGGACGTCCCCGATGGCGACGTGCTCGTGCATGCGGGAGACATGACGAGTGTCGGGGAGCCGGAGCACGTGCAGGAGTTCAACGCGTGGCTCGGCGAGCTCCCGCACCCGCATAAGGTCGTCATCGCCGGGAACCACGACTTCCCGTTCGAGCGCGCTCCCGCCGCGGTGGAGCCACTTCTGACCAACTGCATCTATCTTCGCGACAGCGCTGTCGTCATCGAGGGAGTCACGTTCTACGGGAGTCCCTGGCAGCCCGCGTTCATGGACTGGGCCTTCAACCTCGAGCGGGGAGCAGAGCTCCGTGAGAAGTGGGACCTGATCCCGGACGGGACCGACGTGCTCGTGACCCACGGTCCGCCGGCCGGGCACGGTGACGTGACCACGGGCGGTGACGGCGTCGGATGCGTCGACCTGATGGAGGCCGTCCTGCGCGTCAAGCCGAGGCTTCACATCTTCGGACACATCCACGAGGGCGCCGGCGTGACCGAAGAGGGTGGCACGCGGTTCGTCAACGCCAGCTCGGTCACCGAGCGGTACAAGCCGACGAATCCGGCCGTCATCATCGATCTCGACATCTGAACGGTCGCGCTGCCGGCTGGCCCTCCACGGGCAGTCGAGCCTGACCACCGGAGGCACGTGGTGTCCTTCTACTCCGACTTCGCCGAGTACTACGACAAGGTGTTCCCTGTTGAGGCTGCGGTCGACGCGTTCCTTCAGGAGCGGATGCCTCCAACCGGGCGCGTGCTCGATGTCGGATGCGGGACCGGTGACTACTGCGCCAGTCTCGCCGCGACCGGGCGCACTCCGATCGGCATCGACCTCGACCCGCGGATGATCCAGACGGCGCGCGAGCGCTACCCGGGGCTCGACCTCCGGGCGATGGGGATGACGGACGTCGGCGGCATCGAGGGCGAACTTGCGGGAGCGTTCTGTATCGGGAACGTCGTCTCGCACATCGACCGTCCCGCGCTCGAGACCTTCGTCGACGATCTCGCCGCTCTGACCGGACCCGGGGCTTCCTGGGTCCTCCAGTTCGTCAACTGGGACTACCTGCTCACCCGAACCTCGTATCGGTTCCCCGATGTCGCGATCGAGGGCGGCGCCGTCACCTTCGAGCGCCGATATCCCCAGATCTCGCCTGCGAGCGTCGAGTTCGCCACCCGCCTCATACGCGGGGAAACCGTGCTGTTCGAGGGGTCCGTGACCCTCCACCCGCTGACCTTCGAGGACTGCATCACCATCCACGACGAACGGGGGTTCGCGCTGGTCGAGAGCTTCGGGAACTTCCGCGGCTCCGAGTTCAAACCCGGCGTGATGTCCTCGAGCATCCACGTATTCGGCCGCATCTGAGCGCCGCTCGGGCTCGCTTCGCTGAGTTAGCCCTTGCCCGCGCATGCACGCCCTGAGAGAATCGTTGGAACGCATTCACTACGGACCCCGCGCCGGCCGGAGCACGCTGCTCCGCCGTCTCGGGGACGCGGGGTTTTTCAGCCGAAGCATGTCAGGAGCAGAACTATGGCAATCGTTCTGGATGGAAGCGGGCTCACAGTCGAGAAGCTGGTTGCGGTCGCTCGTCACGGCGAGAAGGTCGAGATCTCGAAGGACTCCATCGAGCGGATCAACATCTGCCGCGCGATGCTCGAGGAGAAGATCAAGGCTCACGAGATCATGTACGGTGTCAATACGGGCATCGGCGAGTTCTCCGAGGTCGTCCTCGACGACGAGCAGGTCGAGCAGTTCCAGAAGTTCCTCATCTACAACCACGCTGCCGGCATCGGCGATCCCGCTCCGATCGAGTACGTTCGCGGCGCGATGGTCGGCAGGATCAACGTCCATTGCCACGGCAACTCCGGCTGTCGTCCGGAGATCACCCAGACGCTCGTCGACATGCTCAACAAGGGCGTCACGCCGTTCGTCTGCCAGAAGGGTTCGGTCGGCGCGTGCGGCGATCTTGCCCCGATGAGCCAGATCGCGCTGCTGATGATGGGTGAGGGGCACGCCTACTATGAGGGCGAGCTGCTTCCCGGCAAGGAGGCGCTCGACAAGGCCGGCATCCCGGTCCCGGGTCTCCAGGCGCGCGACGGTCTCGCGACGATCAACGGCTCGAACCTGTTGACCGCGATGAGCGCTATCCACGTTTACGACATGAACCGCATTCTCAAGCAGGCCGAGATCGCGTGTTCGATGTCGCTCGAAGCGCTCATGGCGAACACGAAGCCGTACGACGAGCGGCTCCACAAGATCCGCGGGTTCAAGGGCGCGGTGCGGACGGCGAACGCCCTGATGAAGTGCATGGCGGGCGGCGACGTGGCCGAGGGCCGTCTCAAGATGAAGGTCCAGGACGCCTACTCGATGCGGTCGACCCCGCAGGTCATCGGCGCCGCGCACGACGCGGTGGCGTACGCCAAGAGCCAGGTCGAGGTCGAGCTCAACGGCGTCGGCGACAATCCGATCTTCTTCCCTGAGTTCAAGCTGACGCTCACGGGCGCCAACTTCCAGGGATCGCCGGTCTGTCTGCCGATGGACATGGCGGGCGCGGCCATCACGATGATCTGCGTGCTCTCAGAGCGCAGGCTGAACCGGATGACGAACCCTGCGCTCTCGGTCGGTCTCCCGTCGTTCCTGACGAAGGGCGCGGGGATGATGTCGGGCATGATGCTCTCGCAGTACACGGCCGACAGCCTCATCGTTGAGCAGCGTATCCTGTCGGTCCCGGCGAGCATCCAGTCGATCCCGGCCGCGGCGGATCAGGAGGACTTCGTCTCGATGGGCATGAACACGGCCATCAAGAACCATCAGATCATCGACAACGCCTACGGCGTTCTGGGTATCGAGTTCATGGCGGCGGCGCAGGCGATGGACTTCCGTGAGTTCGAGATGGGGAAGGGCACGACGGTCGCGCACGACGTCGTTCGGAAGCATGTTGAGTTTCTCGACATCGACCGTCCGCTCTACCCGGACCACACGACGATGAAGGCTCTCGTGAAGTCGTGCGAGATCCTCGAGGCGGTCGAGGCGGCGGTGGGCAGTCTCGAGCCGTAGTTGCGGCAGCGAGCCGACGAGGGAGTTGTCCGAAGCGAAGGAGGGTTACATCATGGGGCAGACCGAGTGACGAATTCCGAGGAGAAGAAGGGCCTGGATTTCGTGCGGGCGAAGGTGGAGGAGGACATCGCGTCCGGCCGGTATGACGGTCGTGTACAGACGCGGTTTCCCCCGGAGCCGAACGGCAATCTCCACATCGGCCATGCGAAGGCCTTCAATCTGAACTTCTCCATCGCCGAGGAGTACGGCGGGCTGTGCAACCTCAGGTTCGATGACACGAACCCGGTCACGGAAGAGACGGAGTATGTCGAGCAGATCCAGGCCGACATCCGCTGGCTCGGCTTCGACTGGGACGACAGGCTGTACTACGCCTCGGACTACTTCGAGCAGCTCCACGACTTCGCCGTGCAGCTCATCAAGCTCGGCAAGGCCTACGTCTGCGATCTCACGCAGGACGAGATGCGCGAGTATCGCGGAACGCTGACCGAGCCGGGTCGCGAGAGTCCGTACCGGGACCGCGCGGTCGAGGAGAGCCTCGATCTGTTCGCGCGCATGCGCGCCGGCGAGTTCCCCGACGGGACTCGCACGCTCCGTGCGAAGATCGACATGACCAGCCCGAACATCAATATGCGCGATCCCGTCATGTACCGGATCCTCCATGCGACGCATCACCGGACCGGCGACACGTGGTGCATCTATCCGATGTACGATTTCACGCACTGTCTGTCCGATTCGATCGAACGCGTGACGCATTCGAACTGCTCGATCGAGTTCGAGGACCATCGCGCGCTGTACGACTGGTTTCTCGATGAGCTCGGTGTCTTTCACTCGCAGCAGCTCGAGTTCGCGCGGCTCAACATCACGCGGACGGTGCTCTCGAAGCGGAAGCTCCTGACGCTTGTCGACGGCGGCCACGTCTCCGGGTGGGATGACCCGAGAATGCCGACGCTGTCGGGGATGCGGAGACGCGGCTACACGCCGGAGGCCATTCGCGACTTCCTGGGACGTGTCGGGGTGGCGAAGACGCCGACGACCATCGAGGTCGAACTGCTTGAGCACTGTCTCCGCGAGGATCTGAACCGTCGGGCGGTGCGCGTGATGGCGGTTCTCGATCCGCTCAAGGTCGTCATCGAGAACTACCCCGAGGATCAGACGGAGGAGTTCGAGGCGGTCAACAACCCGGAGGACGAGTCGGCCGGAACGCGGATGCTCCCGTTCTCACGCACGGTCTACATCGAGCGCGCGGACTTCATGGAGGATCCCCCGAAGAAGTTCTTCCGTCTCGCGCCCGGTCGCGAGGTGAGACTCAAGCACGCCTGTCTCATCACCTGCACCGGCGTCGTGAAGAACGACGCGGGAGAGATCACGGAGCTTCGATGCACGTACGACCCGGAGTCCCGCGGTGGCGATGCTCCCGACGGTCGTCGGGTCAAGGGGACGCTCCACTGGGTGTCGGCGGCGCACGCTGTCCCCGCGGAGGTGCGTTTGTTCGACTACCTCTTCCGCGAGGAGACCGTTGACGACGAGCCGGTGACGACACCGGATGACGATGCTGCGGCTGACGTCGCGGATGCCGTGCCGCCGTCGAGGACGTTCGACTTCGCGAGTCTTCTCAATCCGGCGTCGCTGACGGTGCTGACCGGATGCATGGTCGAGCCCGGGCTCCGCGATGCTGCGACCGGCGTGCCGTATCAGTTCCTCCGGAACGGGTACTTCACTCCCGACTCCATCGATTCGAGACCCGACGGGCTTGTGTTCAACCGGTCCGTGGGGCTGAGGGATACCTGGGGCAAGATCCAGAAGGCGCAGAAGAAGGGCTAGACGATGACGCAGGACAACACGCTCGACATGGCCCTCCTCAAGGAGGCGGCGGCACTCATCAAGCAGAAGGGGAACATCCTCGTCTTCACGGGCGCGGGTATCTCCGTCGAGAGCGGCGTGCCGCCGTTCAGGGGACCCGATGGTCTGTGGGAGTCGCACGACCCGAGCTTCATTGAGCTCGGTCGGTTCACGCGCGAGCCCGAGGTGTGCTGGCCGATCGTCAAGGAGCTCTTCTTTGACGCGATCCTGGAAGCGGCGCCGAATCCGGCGCACGCGGCTATCGTCGAACTCGAGAAGGCCGGACTCGTGCGGGCCGTCGTGACGCAGAACATCGACGGGCTCCATCAGGCGGCGGGAAGTCAGAACGTGCTCGAGTTCCACGGCACGACGGAGACGCTCCATTGCATGAAGTGCAGCGCCGTCTTCGAGCGCAAGTACGCGGACCTCGATGCGCCGCTCCCGACGTGTGGAGCCTGCGGCGGGGTTCTCAAGCCGGACTTCGTGTTCTTCAGCGAGCCGATCCCGGAGGATGTCGCCCAGGCGTCGTTCGACGCCGCGGAGGCGTCTTCGCTGGCGCTCGTGATCGGGACGATGGGTGAGGTGCTGCCGGCGGCGCACGTGCCGCTCGCGGCCAAGCGTGTCGGGAAGCCGATCATCGAGGTCAACACGATCCCGTCGACCTACACGAACGACTACACGGATATCTTCCTGCAGGGGAAGGCCGGCGAGGTGTTGCCGGCGCTCGTGCGAGAGGTGGTTGGAGGGTAGTCTACCGGACGAGCACGATCTTCCGCGTCACATCCGCAGAACCCTCCGCCGAGAGGCGGGCGAAATAGATGCCGGCGGCCACACGGTCGCCGGCGTTGTTCGTTCCATCCCAGCGGGCGATGTGCTTCCCCGGTGACACGCGCCCGGAGCGGAGCGTCGCGACGCGGCGGCCGGTCACGTCGTGGAGCGACAGCGCGATCTCGGCGTCGGTCGCCAGCGTGAACCCGAGCTCGCACCGGCCGTGGGTCGGGTTGGGGAACGGCGGGGAGAGTGCGATCGCCGGTGCGACCGGATCGACGGCCGTGGACGGCGGCGTTTCGTAGCATCCCATGTCGACGCGGTCCTCAAGGATACGCGCGCCGTCAACCAGATCGGTCGTCGGAAGTCTGAGCGCGGTCGTATCCGCGGGGCCCGTGTTGACGCACGGCGACCACGGGGCGGGGGAGAAGGGCGCGAGTCCGAATCCGGTGTAGAGCGGGTCGGCGTCGATGCATCCGGTCCCGCCGCCGCCCTCCTCGATGCACGAGTGGGTCGTGTAGAACGGCTTGCACTCCACCAGTTCGCCGGGCAGGTAGTACGGGGAGATGTTCCCCCAGACGACCGAGCCGGTCATCGTTGGTTTGCTGATGTGGTTGTGCACGACGCCGGTGCGCTCATACTGGTTGCCGTTGATGACGTGGTTGTCCGCGAAGGTGCAGGAGACGATGTCCGGATACCCGTATTCGTTGTAGACGGCCGAGCCGTGCCACAATGTCCGGTTCCCCTCGAAGAGGCAGTTGACGATCGACGGCGCCGCGAGGTGCGTGCAGGCCATCGCGCCACCGTAGACGGCGATGTTCGATCTCAGAGTGCAGTTCCGCACGAGCAGATTCGAGAAGCCTTCCACCGTGAGAGCGCCCCCGAGACCGTCATCACCCACCGATTTCGCGTACTCCAGCGTGCACCACTCCAGCCTGGACTCGCCCGCCGCGGCCGGCGTCCACGGGAATCGGATACCGGCCCACGAGCCGGCGGTCGTCGAGTCGGGCGCGAAAGCTCCCGGCTCATCGGTCGTGAACATGATCGGGTCGCATGCCGTGCCGACGGCGAGAATGCGTCCGTGAACCGTGAGCGAGTAGTGGTCCTCGAAGACGACGTTCGCGCCCGCGGCGACCGTGAGCGTCGCGGGGTGGACGACTGTGACGTCGCCGGTCACGCGGACCGTGTCGGCGTCCCAGAGCGTGTCGACCGTGATGTCGCCGGACACATCGAGAAGGCTCCGTGTGCGCCAGGCGGGGGCTGAGGCCGACGCATCGCCGCGCGCATCTTCCCGCGCTCCGTAGCGCGAGGACGCAAAGGTCTGGCATCCGTATCCGGCGGCGGGGGAGCCGGCCTTGAGCGTGAAGTCGAGCTTGTCGGGATCGGACAGCTGCGGATCGGTGCCGACGACGTTGTTGTTCGGCCATTGCCCGGCCTCCGGCCAGGGCGTCGGCTCCGCTCAGCCGTACTCGCAGAGGAAGACGAAGTGTCGGAGCGAGTCGGAGTTCGCGTGGTGGCCGGAGTGGTATGTCCAGTTGTCGCGGATGACGGGGACCCCGAAGATCCCGGTCTGGATGCTCGGCGAGAAGCTCCCGCCGGTCGGGAGCCAGTCGCTCGCCCAACCGTTGATGTAGAGGAAGTCGGGGCCGGTGTTCGTCGCGTCGACGATGATGTTGCGCTCGAGCGTGACCCCGGTCCCGGCGCCGTACAGGCGGACGCCGTAGTCGTGCGGTTCGTAGAACGTGCAGTAGCTGACCGAGCCGGTCGGGATCTCCACGTAGTCGAAGTTGCTGATGCCTCGGAAGCGGACGTCCCCGTGGATGATGACGCAGTCCTCGATGTCGAGACGGTTGTCGCAGTAGGAGATACAGATCTGCTCGCCGCGCAGGTCGAGGATGGCGCCGTTGCCGACGATCTTGACGTCCTCGCCCGGTTCGCCCTCGAGCAACCAGCCGCGGGGGGTGAGGACGGGACCGATGAGCAGGCCGCCGGTGTAGACCTGGCCGGTCTGGAGTGTGATGAGCCGGTCGTAGCCGCCACCGGGAGCCGCAGCTTCGTACGCCTCACGGAGCGACGTGGCGGCGGCAGGCTGACAGAGTGCCGTGACGAGGAGGGCCAGAACGACCGCATGGGCGTGCATCTTCATATTCTCATTATATCATGAATCCGGGATCGAGCGCAGTGCGGGGGTTGAATCCCGGGCCGCGGCAGGGCACAATGCGAGAGACGACGGCGCGGCCTGGGACAGGAGATTCGATGACGAGGGAAGGCGTCACATGGCTGGGGCTCTGGGCGAACGTGCTGCTCGCGGCCGCCAAGGTCGCGTCGGGCCTTCTCTTTCACAGCCAGACCATCATGGCCGACGGGCTTCACAGTCTCACGGACGTCGTCACCGACGTGGCGGTCCTCGCCGGCGTTCGAGTCTCGGGGAGACCGGCTGACGAGCACCACCGCTACGGGCATCGGCGGATGACGACGCTCGTGACCAGCTTCGTGGGGCTATCGCTCCTCATCGCGGCGTTGTGGATCGCATGGACGGCGATCGCGACGCACCGCGAGCCTCACGGCCAGCTTCGGGCCGTCGTCCCACTCGTCGCCGCGCTCGTGTCCATCCCGGTCAAGGAGATCCTCTACCGGGTGACGCGTCGCGTCGGAGAGCGCGAGCGCGACATGTCGCTGATAGCCAATGCGTGGCACCACAGATCCGACGCATTCACGTCGATCGCGGCGGCGGCCGGTCTCGCAGGTATTCTCATCGGTGGACCGGAGTGGGCGTTTCTTGATCACGTCGTAGCCGTCGTGCTGGCGGCATTTCTGGCCGTTGTTGCCGTGCGCATCATCCGCGAGAGCCTGCATGAGCTCGCCGACAGCGCGCCGCCAGGCGAGACGCTTGCGCGGATCGAGTCGTGCATTGAGGGAACGCCGGGTGTGATCTCGCACCACGCCCTGAGGGCGCGGCTGCTGGGTGGGAGCGTTGCCGTGGATGTGCATCTGGTCGTCGATCCCGAGGTCACCGTTCGCGAGGGGCACGCGATCGCCGAGCGGGTCAAGCGTCGCATCCTGGCGTGCGGCTGCGATGTGCTCGAGGTCGTCGTGCACTACGAACCGGATGGACCGGAGCAGCAAGACAAGTCTTAGGTGAGAGAGAGAACGGAGACGCGGTCATGACACGAGACAGCATGCCGTCCCATCACGGCCCGGCCGGCAGCGGCGGGAGCCACGAGAACGTCACGATGCAGCTGCTTCTGGAACGCGCGAGCATCCGCGACTTCGAGAGCCGCGAGATCCCGGACGACGTGTTCAACGACGTCATGCGCGCGGCGGCTCACGCGCCGACCGGCGGGAATCTGCAACCGTACTCGATCATCGCCGTGCGCGACCAGGAGATGAAGGACCGGCTCACCGAGATGTGCGGCGGGCAGCGTTTCATCTCCCGCGCTCCGGTGGACCTCGTCTTCTGCATCGACTACCACCGGCTCGAGCGGTGGGCGAAGCTCGAAGAGGCTCCGTTCTCGGCGCGCGATGCGTTCATGTCGTTCTGGATCGCGTTCCAGGACACCATCATCGCGGCGCAGAACATCTGCACTGCAGCCGACGCACTCGGACTCGGATCGGTCTATGTCGGGAGCATCATGTCGAGCTTCCCGGAGCTTCGCGAGATGCTGGCGATGCCGAAGGGCGTCTTCCCGGTCGTCCTTCTGAGTCTCGGGTATCCGAAGACGCGCCCGAAGCCCCGGCAGAAGCTCCAGCCGAACGTGTTCGTCCACAACGAGCGATACACAGAGCTTCCCGACGACGAGCTCAGGGCCGTCTACAATGCGAAGTACAACCACGCCGAGATCGAAGCGGCTCCCGAGCGTGTCGCGACGCTCGAGAAGGTGATGACGCGCGTGCATGGAGACGGCGCTGCCGCCGAGATGCTCGTCGGTATCGGCGAGCGCGGCTTCATCACGATGGCCCAGCGGTACTTCGGTCTTCACTACCGCGCCGACATGATGCCCATCTTCAACGAATCCATCCTGAAGTCACTCAAAGACGCAGGGTTCGGATGTCTCGAGCCGTACGAGTACGAGTGGGAGCTTGACGAGTCGGAGGTCGAGTGAGGGAGACGGGCGCGGCGCGAGGGAAGAGGACACGGACGGCGGCAGGACCGTCGAAGCAGGGAACGTCGCCGGCGCGTGGAACGTCCGCGCTGGTCATCGAGGTCCCACAGGCCGAGGAACTGGTCGGTCCGTTTCGCCAACGATACGATCCGGTGGCTCCGCTCGGGATGCCCGCCCATGTGACCGTGCTCTTCCCGTTCGTGGACGTCGAGGGGATCCGCGAAGAGCTGCTGGCGGATCTGTGGGAGCACTTCTCGAAGATACCGCGGTTCACGTTCACGCTTCCGCGGCTCGGGCAGTTCCCGGACGTCCTGTTCCTCGCACCGGAGCCGACCGCGTCCCTCGACCATCTCATCGAGGTGACGTGCGAGCGGTATCCGGCGTACCCGCCCTACGGCGGGGCTGTCGAGGAGCCCGACCCGCACCTGACGATCGCGCACGCGGAGGATCCCGCGGAGCTCGAGCGGATCTGCGCGGAGGTCGAGGCGCTCATGAGTGAGGAGATCATCAAGGTCGAGGTCTGCGAGGTCTCGCTGATGACCCACGAGGAGGGGAAGTGGCGTCGGCGGCAGGCGTTCCCGTTGGCGCAGGCGCCGCATCCGACCGGCGACGCCCGGCCCGACGACGACCGTGAGGATGACGAGGCGTCGGGGACGAGCCGATGATGGCGACGTGCCGGGGCCGAACCGCTGAGGTGGCAGCACCGAACCGCTGAGGTGACAGTACCGGATCGAAGAGGTGGCAGCACCGCACCGCTGAGGTGACAGTACCGGATCGAAGAGGTGGCGGATGGTCGAACTCAGGATCGGGACCTCCAGCTGGAAGTACCGCTCGTGGACCGGGCTGGTCTACTCGGCTCCCGATGGTATCGACTTCCTGTCGGAGTACGCGGCGAAGTACGACACCGTCGAGGTCGATCAGTGGTTCTGGTCGCTCGGGAAGGGTGACACCGCGCGGATGCCGAACGCCTCCGACGTCACGTCGTATCGGGCCGCGGTTCCGGACACGTTCCGTTTCACGGTCAAGGCGCCGAACAGCATCACGCTGACGCACCACTACCGCAAGTCGAAGATGCAGGAGCTCGAGCCGAACCCGCACTTCCTCTCGCTCGAACTCGTGGAGCGGTTCCTCGGGACGCTCGAGCTGATGCGCGACACGCTCGGCCCGGTGATGTTCCAGTTCGAGTACCTCAACCGGCAGAAGATGAAATCGAAGAAGGCGTTCCTCGAGGTGCTCGCTCCGTTTCTCGACGGTCTGCCCGAGGGCTACCGGTTCGGCGTGGAGCTCCGGAACCCGAAGTGGCTTGACGCGCCGTTCTTCGAACTCATCGAGCAGCGCTCGGTCATCCCTGTGCTGCTTCAGGGCTACTACATGCCGTCGATCGTCGAGCTCTACATCAAGTGGCGGGACGAGCTGGCGAAGCACGACGCCGTCGTGATCCGGCTGCACGGCCCGAACCGCCAGGGCATCGAGAAGCACACGGGCAAGGTCTGGGACCGCATCGTCGCGCCGAAGGACGACGAGCTGTCGGCCATCGCCGGTGTGACGAAGGACCTGCTCAAGCGGGGTGTCAACGTCTTCGTCAACGTGAACAACCACTACGAGGGGTCGGCTCCCCTCACCATCGAACGGTTCCAGGAGCGACTGCTATGAAGACACTGCGATACGCACACTCGCGGGAGTCGATCGACAAGGCCATCGGGTATCTGCGGGAGAAGGAGTGGGTCCGGAGCGACGCGCGGTTCAACCCCGACGCCGAAGGCGGACTGCGGGGCGAGATCGGGTATCGCGATTACGACCTTCTGCTGATGCTCGGGCACACGCCTGACGAGGCTCCCGCCGTCGAGGGCGCGCTCGACCTTCTTCGCGAGCACGGTCTGATCGCGAAGGACGCCGGCGCGTACGACCGCGACGTCTTCCTCGACATGAGGAAGCGCATCGCGGGATTCGACGGGGCGTGGACCTCGCTCAGCGATGTGATGGAGCGGCTCATCTACGCGCTCACCGCGGCCAGGCAGCCGAAGGTCCTGCTTGAGCTCGGGAGCTTTTGGGGATACACGCTCGCCTACTTCGCGGGTCCGGCCATCGGACCGTCGCCCGAGTACCGGGCCGAGCGCATCTACGGGGTCGACATCAACGAGGCGATGTGTGAGAAGGCGCGCGCGAACTTCGCCACGCTTCCGAACACCGACGGTGTGACGATCATCGCCGGTGATGGTCGGGACGTCATCGATCAGATCGAGGGCCCCATCGACTTCCTCTATGTCGAGGCCAAGCCGGACGACGGCTCCGAGTTCCTCTATCTGGAGCTGCTCAAGCGCTACTACGACAGGCTCGCGCCGGACGCGTGGATTATCGCGCACGACACCACCGCGCGGGGGCATCTCGATGAGATGGTCGAGTACCTGCCGTGGGTGCGAGACCCGGCTCACTTCCGGGCGAGCATCTGCTTTGATCTGGACCGCTACGGGCTCGAGCTCTCGATCCGCTAGCCCGCCCGGTGGGTGAGCCGCGCCGGGGCCGCGGTCGAGACTCCACAGGGAGACAGGCAATGAACCTCTTCGACGCACAGATCACGTTCTGCTACACGCGAGACCTGGAGGCGACCGCCCGATTCTACGAGGAGACGGTCGGGCTGACGCTCACGCTCGACCAGGGCGGCTGCCGTATCTACCGCACGGCGGAGAACGCGTACCTGGGGTTCTGCGGCCGGGCCGAGGCGGAGCGACCGGCCGGTGTGATCCTCACGCTTGTGACGGATGATGTCGACGGTTGGTATGCGAAACTCAAGGAGGTTGGCGTGTCGTTCGAGAAGCCGCCTGCAACGAACGCCGAGTACGGCATCTACCATTGCTTCTTCAGAGACCCCAACGGGTATCTGCTCGAGATCCAGCGGTTCGACAACCGAGAGTGGGACGCATCGTGAGGGCGGCGACGCTCATCCCGGCGGCCGCTCTTGTCCTGTCGCTGGCGGCGATACCTGCGATCGGGCAGGAGGCGCCCGCGGCCGACGACCGCGGATGGCTTGGCGTCTACACCGAGGCGGTCGAGGAGCTTCCTGTCATACCTGAGGGTGTGTGGGGGATCGAACTCACCGAGGGAGCGCGGTCGGGACTCCGTGTGACCGTCGTGTTCCCGGGCTCGCCGGCGGAGCGCGCGGGGCTTCTGGAGGGCGACGTCATCGTCGCCGCGTCAGGGCGGCCGTTCCACTGCGTGGCAGACAGCGCGCGTGCCGTGTTCTCGTCGAGGCTCGACGGGAAGAAGGCCGGCTCACCGTTCCCGCTCCTCGTCATCCGCGACGCCATCGAGCGTTCCTTCGCCACGACCGGCTCCGCCGCGATCGACGAGATCGAGACCGACCGGCTGTTCTGGACGGAACCGGACCGCGTCGTCGGTGCGCTCGAGCCGGGTGAGGGGCTGACCGCGGCGGCATCGACCGAGCGCGTGGTCAAGCTGGTCCCCGTCGTGCTCGGGCTCCGACCCGAGGCGCGATGGCCCGCTCCGCGGACGAACCGCGAGATCGAACGGGGAACACACTACCCGATCGCGGAGCAGGCGGGGGCTCTCTGGTCGCTCGTCGGCGAGTTCGACGTTCGCCGCGATACGGAGGACCTGCTCGAGCGGCTGGCGAGATGCCACGCGGGGAGTGACCCACACCGACTCGAGACGATGATCTACGTCCATCGCGACCCGTTCCGGCTCGAGGGCGTCACGCGCGCCCTGGTCTCGGACTGCGCCGCGCCGGAGCGTTCCGGGGATGAGGGTGTCGCCGGGGCACTGGAGGAGGTTGCTGGGCTGCTCGACGTCGCGACCGGGGTGCTGGTTCCGATGTTCGAGCCGGCGCGCGCGCTGCCGGACTCCATGGCCGGGAGGATCCCGAACGCCGGCGGAGACGTGAGCGTGTCAGACGGTCCGGCCGCCGTCGAGCGCCTGCTCGACGGCATCGAGGCCGCGCTCGAACGCGCCGCCGGGTATCACGCGATGGCATTCGCCGCGCTTTCGGATGACGACCGAGCGTTCCTTGTCGAGCACCGGTGGGATCTCTCGGATGCGTTCGCGGGCGAGACCTACATCCACTTCGATGAGGACCGCGAGCGATTCGCGCGGAACAAGCGCATCATCGATCTCGCCGGGCGCGTCGACCACGGAGCCCTCATGGAGTGCGCGGATGTCGTGACAGCGCTTGCGAGCCAGGCGTGGACCGCGGACGCCGTCGCGCTCATCGCTGAAGCGATGGGCGACTCGCTTGACAAGGCGCTTCTCGCCGAACGCGAGACCGCGTTCGGTCGGATCATCATCGCGGGAACAGGCCCGGCCTGGCATCGAGAAGACGGGGTGGCGTTCCTGCTCGACATGGGTGGCGACGACTTCTACACGGGAAGCGCGGGCGGGGCGACCGACTGGGACGTTCCGGTCTCCGTCCTCATCGATGTCGCTGGTGATGACGCATACGAGTCGACCACGACCGGCTGCCAGGGGACGGGGTGTCTCGGTGTCGGAGCGCTGCTCGACCTCACGGGTGATGACGAGTACATCGGCATCCAGTGGGCCCAGGGGTGTGGCTATCTCGGGGTCGGCTGGCTCCAGGATGCCGGCGGCGATGACGTCTACCGCGGCCGGACGTTCTGCCAGGGGGTCGGGCTGTTCGGCGCCGGGATCCTGCTCGATGTCTCGGGCTCCGACCGCTACGAGGGTGACTGTCACGTCCAGGCGTGCGGACTCGCCGGCGGCTTCGGACTTGTTGCGGACCGCGCCGGAGACGACGAGTACTACGCGAAGGGTCTGTACCCGACCGGGTACGGGGACGACGGCATCTTCGACGCGTGGTCGCAGGGGTGCGGGATGGGCTTCCGCACGCTCGCGTCCGGCGGACTGGGTCTGCTGCTCGACGCCGGTGGGACCGACCGCATGGAGGCGGGCAACTTCTCGCAGGGCGGCGGCTACTACTACGGCATGGGTGTGCTCGCCGCGGGCGGGACCGAGGACGATCTCTACATCGGCTCGCGGTACAACCAGGGCTTCTGCGCGCACCAGGCGGTGGGCGTGTTCCTCGAGTCCGGCGGGGACGACCGCTACACGACGAGGCAGGGCGTGGCGCAGGGGCTCGCATGGGACGAGTCGGTCACGCTGTTTCTCGACGAGTCAGGTGACGACTCGTACGATGGAGGCGGGTTCTTCTCGCTCGGCGCCTCGGCGCACAACAGCGTGTGCTTCTTCATCGACCGCGGCGGCGACGACGACTACGTGTACCCGCCCGGAGTCGGACGCGCCGGCGGGAACAGCTATCACGGCGGGACGAGCCTCTCGCTCTTTGTCGACGAGCAGGGATTCCAGGGAACGCTCGTGCCCGACGATGCGGCGGCTCCGGACTACTCGTATCATCCGGAGCACGGGTTCGTGCTCGATCTGAACGGGAGCATCCAGGCGTTCATGTCCGAGCGGTACTGGTAGCGTCCGCGCCGGGGCGCGCGGCCGGGCGCCCGTGGCGGAGGGCTCGCTGCGGAGGAGAGGTGCGCATGGAGAAGATGATCGGATACTGCGGTTACCGGTGTCACCTGTGCGCCGCGCGGTCGGATGATCCGGAGGTGCGCCAGCGTCTGGTCGACGGCTGGCGGAAGTACTTCGGTCACGAGTCGTACACGGCGGAGAACGTGAAGTGTGACGGCTGCCGCGGCGACGGGAAGCTGGCCGACACATCGTGCGAGGCTCGACCCTGCGCGATCGAGCGCGGTGTTGCGAGCTGCGCGCTCTGTGATGATTTCCCGTGCAAGAAGGTCGGGCATCTCCTCGCGTCCGGTCCGGGGATGATCGTCTACTGTCATCCGAAGACCAGCGACGTGACGAAGGAGGAGTACGACCTCTGCATGAGGCAGTTCGACAGCTTCCCCGAGCTCCTGAAGATCATGGCCGTCGCCGGGAAGGTCCCCGGCTGGGTGGTCACGGGGGGGCTGGAGGATGACGAAGGGGAGGAGTGAACGCCGGGAGCGGTGAGACCCGGGAGAGGCGAACCCCGGGAGGAGTGGGACCGGGAGAGGTGAACCCCGCCGCGGGCTGAATCTCTATTCGTGAATCTTGCCTCCTTTCCGTTTCAACTCCCCGGGTGAATCCGTTGTCAGATACTATGCTGCCTCGCACTGGGCATGTGCCCGGTGCTGCGCCCCGAAGGACCTGGGCTCTGGAAGGGCGCAGGGCGGCAACCCCCGGCAGGAAGGGCAGAATGCCCGAAAATGGGGGTTTTTCAAGCGGTCTGGACATGGTGGTGCTTCTTAGTACCACTACCGTGGAGAGTCCGGAGCGCACCGAGGGGGTCCTATGAGTCGCACATTGGCGGTCGATGCGTTCGAGCAGCTCGGGCTCTCACGGCTCGAGGCAGAGATCTACGTCTATCTGCTCGAGAACCCGCCGTCGACCGGCTACCGCATCGCGAAGGCCATCGGTCGTTCGAAGACCAACGTCTACCAGGCGGTCGAGGGTCTCGCCGCGAAGGGTGCCATCCTCGTCTCCGAGGGAGAGCTCAGACTCTGCACCGCGGTGTCGCCCGAGGAGCTCCTCGACCAGATGGAGCGTGGTTTCAAGGACCGGAAGAGCCTGGCGCTCAGCGAGGTCCGCTCGCTCATCCGGCCGCAGGCCGGTGGCGGCGGCATCTACCGCATCAGCTCGCTCGACCAGGTGTACGAGCGGGCGAGGAGGATGCTCCGCGAGTGCGAGCAGACGGTCTATCTCGACCTCTACCCGGGACCTCTCTCGCAGCTGCGACCCGCCATCGAGGAAGCCGTGAAGCGAGGGATCAACGTCTTCGCCGAGGTGTACGAGCCAACGGAGATCGAGGGCGTGACCGTCATCGATCGCGCACAGCTCCCGAGTCTGTGGACTGACTGGCCGGTCGACGTGCTGGTCATCTTCGTCGATGGCCGCCAGCACATGATCGCGTTTCTCGAGCGTGGCGGCGGTCGGGTTCACGATGCGTTCTGGAGCGACAGCGCGATGTTCTCATGGGCGTACGGGATCTACGTCATCTCCGATCTCGTCCTCGCCGGTCTCACGAAGCAGCTCGCGGACCGCGACATACCGCCCGACGAGCTCCGTGAGTACTTGCGCTCCCTGAGCAAGAAGTTCGGAGCGGACACGCTCCCGGGCTACGGGGATCTGAATGACACATTCGGATGGGGGATTCCGAAGAAGCCGATAGAGAAGTGACGCGCGCAGTGCAGGGAGTGAGGAGTTGCGCGCTGAGCATATCTGCGAAGGAGGTTTGTGCTCGTGATGGCCGACGGACGGATCCTGTACGCGCTGGACAAGAAGGCGACGCACATGGGGGGAAGTCCGGTTTCGTCGGAATCCATCGCGGGACCGGTGGCTCTGGAATCGGCCGGGCTCGAACGCGTCAGCATGACGGAGAGCGTCTAAGGGGGGCGACCCGTCCGCCGGCGCAGTTCGGTCCCGGCCTTCCAGGCCACCAAGAATCGAGACATTCCCCCGGTGTCCGGGCGGAGCTCCGGGCCCGCGGAGCGCACGCCGAAGCGAACACTCGGGATGCCGGGGGGACTCCAGCACAGAGCTCAAAGCCGCAATCCGATGACGCAGACCGGCCACGCCCCCGAGTCATGCACATCACGAGGAGGAGGCCATGTCACACCACCGAGCATGTCTGACCGCGCTCGCCGCGCTCGCATCTCTCGCGACGCTCGTACTCACACCACTCGCCGCACACGCAGGGTTCACCGAACACGGCATCACCGCTGACGACTTCGGCCAGACGCTCTTCGCCATGGTCGGCGATGTCGACCAGGATGGGTGGACCGACATCATCACAGCGGATACGACCCCGGACAACATCTGCTGGATCCGCGGCGCGGGCGGAGTGTTCGCCGCGCCGACCGTCATTGACACATTGGTCCTCGGAGCCATCCAGGGCAGGGCCATCGACCTGGATTTCGACGGCGATATCGATGTGATCGGCGCGATGTGGGGCGGTTCAGTCGCGGTGTGGTGGGAGAACGACGGAACGCTCGAGTTCACGAAACACACGATCGGTGTCCTTGGCAATGCGCACTCCGCTCTGCCGGTCTGACCTGACCCCCTAGAACTGATCCAGCTTGAGTGTGTAGACTTGGGCTGGACAGCGAGAGGGGGTTCTCCATGCCA
>JAPEKQ010000012.1 GCA_029990205.1 bacterium | reverse complement strand
CTGACGGTTGCCGAGAATGTCGTGCTCGGATCCGAGCCTGTCCGGGCCGGATTCTTCGTGGACACGTCGGCGGCGCGCGAGATGGTCGAGGCCCTTTCCGATCGATACGGTCTTGAACTCGACCCCGACGCTCGCATTGAGGATCTCTCCGTCGGGCTCGAGCAGCGCGTCGAGATCGTCAAGGTCCTCTTCCGCGGGGCCGAGATCCTCATCCTGGACGAACCCACCGGTGTCCTGACCCCTCATGAGGTCGCGGAGCTGTTCGTGACGCTCCGCCTGCTCAAGAAGAGCGGGCACACGATCATCTTTATCACGCACAAGCTCGACGAGGTGCTCGAACTTGCCGACCGCATCACGGTGATGCGCGCCGGTCGGATCACGGGCGAGGTGAAGGCCTCGGTGACGTCGAAGGAAGAACTCGCCCGCATGATGGTCGGGCGCGACGTACTCCTCGAGGTGGACCGCGGCGAATCGACGCCCGGCGAGCCCGTTCTCGAAGTCACCGAGCTCTCCGCGTCCCGGCGGAAGGGGATTCGCGCGCTCGATTCCATCGACCTCTCCGTCAGGGCGGGGGAGGTGCTCGGCATCGCCGGTGTGCAGGGCAACGGACAGACGGAACTCGTCGAGGTCCTCACGGGCCTCAGGCGTCCGAGCGCCGGGTCGGTCAGACTGTGCGGCGAGGAGATCGGCGGTCGGACTCCGCGGGCCGTCCGTGACCTCGGCGTCGCTCACGTCCCCGAGGACCGCCAGGAGCGCGGGCTCGTGCTCGAGTTCTCGCTCTCCGAGAACCTCGTGCTCGGCAGACACCATCAGCGTCCCTTCTCAGCGGGAGGGATGGTATCGACCAAGGCCGTGTCCGCGCACGCGGAAGAGCTCATCGCGTCTCACGACATCCGCCCGGCGGATCCCGCGGAGCTGGCGGAGAGCCTCTCGGGCGGCAACCAGCAGAAGGTCATCGTCGCGCGCGAGTTCGACGGGTCGCCGAAGCTTCTCATCGCGTCGCAGCCGACGCGCGGCGTCGATATCGGCGCGATCGAGTTCGTTCACAAGAGCCTGATCGAGATGCGCGACGCCGGGGCAGGCGTTCTGCTCATCTCGGCCGAGCTCTCGGAGATCATGACGCTGTCCGATCGCATCGCCGTGATGTACCGAGGTCGCATCGTCGCGGAGTTCGAAGCGGGGACTGTGACCGAGGAGGAACTCGGGATGCACATGACGGGGGCCGCATCGTGAAGCGCTGGACTGCCATAGCGAACGTCATCGCGCCCGTGGTCGCGGTTCTCGCGTCGTTCCTCGTCGGAGGACTCGTCGTGGCCGCCATCGGGGAGAGCCCGCTCAGGGTCTATGCGATCCTCTTCCGCGGCGCGTTTGGGAGCGTCGACGCCATCGGGTACGTGCTGTTCAACGCGGTACCGCTCATTTTCGCAGGGCTCGCCGTCGCCTTCGCCTTCCGAGGAGGTCTGTTCAACATCGGCGGCGAGGGCCAGCTCTACATCGGTTCATTCGTCTGCGCGTGGGTGGCGCTGACGCTCCACGGGCTGCCGGCGCCGCTTCTCATTCCGCTCCTCGTTCTCATGTCGGCCGCGGGCGGCGCGCTCTGGGCGGCGCTCCCCGGCTATCTCAAGGCGCGGTTCGGCGCGCACGAGGTCATCAACACGATCATGATGAACTTCATCGCGGTCGGGTTGACCGGGTACTTCGTCATAGAGGTCCTCAAAGAGACCGGGCAGATGACGCCGCAGACCGCCGAGATCCCGGCAGCCGGACAGCTGCCGCGGCTTGCGGGCGCTCTCCAGTCGATCGGCATCCCCCTTCCCGACGCCAACCCGCTCAACGCATCTATCCTCGTCGCCATCGCGGCGATCTGGCTGGCGTGGTTCATTCTCTATCGTACGACGCTCGGGTACGAGATTCGCGCGGTCGGGTTCAACCCGAAGGCGGCCGAGTACGCGGGTATCAACATCCGGAAGACGACTGTCATGACGATGGTCATCAGCGGCGCCTTCGCCGGGCTCGTTGCGACGAACGAGGTCATGGGATTCCGTCACCGGTTCCTCGATAACTTCTCGAGCGGGATCGGGTTCATGGGGATCGCGGTCGCGCTGCTCGGGAGGAACTCTCCTCTCGGCGTGCTCTTCGCCGCCCTCCTCTTCGGAATGCTCAACACCGGGGCGCTGGAGATCGATGTCTTCACCGACGTTCCGCGGGAGCTCATCCTCGTCGTCCAGGCGGTGACCATCATCCTGGTCGTCGTGGGCAACGAGGTGCTCCAGCGCAAACTGGGCGCCAGGAGGTCGGCGTGAGCCGGGCCAACGACACACAGAGCGCGAGCCGCTCCGGGAACGGCCGCAAGCACGTCGTGGCCGATCCGTCGGTCGGCGTCGTGATCTCGACCGTCTGGGTCGTCGGGATGTCGCTCATCGCCAAGGCGCTCGGGCTCGGCAAGGACATCGTCGTCGCCGCGCGGTTCGGGACGAGCTTCGACATGGACGCCTATCTGGTCGCGTTCACGGTGCCGACGCTCTTCATCGCCTGGCTTCGCTCGCCGCTGCGTTCGGGTTTCATCCCGCACTTCACCGAGAGCATCGAGAAGGACGGGGAGGAGAGCGCCTGGCGAGGAGCCGGCGTGCTCGTCACCAACCTGTTCATCATCGTGGCCGCCCTGTCGGTCATCATGATCGCCGCTGCACCGGCCATCGTCTCCGCGATCGCGCCCGGATTCGGGCCGGAGCAACTCGCGCTGGCGACCCTGCTCACGCGTGTGATGCTCGTGTCGGTCCTGTTCACCAGCGGCGCGAACCTGTGCGCGGCCATCCTGCACTGCTATCGGAACTTCGCGCTGCCGGGCCTCGCGCGGCCGCTCAACAACCTGATGCTCATCGGTGCCGCGATGTTCCTCACGGCGCGCTTCGGGATTCTCGGTCTCGCGTTCGGTGTGGTCGCGGGCAGCGTCGCCATGTTCCTCGTCCAGCTCCCGGCGGTCATCAGCCGGGCGAAGGGCTTCGCGATCCGTGTCGACTTCAGAGATCCGATGTTCCTGGGTGTCGTCCGGCTCGCGATGCCGCTCTTCATCGGAATGGCCGGCGCGAAGCTCGACGACGTCATCGACCGGATCTTCGCGTCGATGCTCAGCGAGGGAAGCATCTCCGGTCTCTCGTACGCGCTGAGACTCATCGAGCTCCCGCGAGAGGTTCTCATCGTCGGCTTCTCGACCGTGCTCTTCCCGTTCTTCGCGACGATGGCGGCGAGAGGAGAGATCGACGAACTCGGCGCGAGACTGATGCGCGCGATCCGCATCGCGTTCTACGTTCTGCTTCCGGTCTCGATCGGGATGGCGCTGCTCGGCGAGCCGTTCGTCCGTCTGATCTTCCAGCGCGGCGCGTTCGACGAACGTTCGGTGGCGTTCACGACATCGGCGCTGCTGTTGTACACGCCGACGATCTGGGCCCTCGGCATCTCGAGCATCATGACGGTGGCGTTCGTCTCGCTCAAGGACACGAGGCGGCCCGTCATCGCGGGGTTCGCCCGCCTCGGGGTCAAGATCGGACTGGCGTGGGTCCTGATCCGCGTGTTCGAGCACGCCGGGGTCGCGCTTGCGACCTCCGTGTCGCACATCTTCAAGCTCGTCCTCTTCTTCATGCTGCTCCCACGCGAGCTCCGGGAGGGTCGCTACAAGCGGCTCTTCAAGTCCTTCGGCGCGACGGCGGTGGCCACGGCGATCATGGGCGTCGGGCTGTTCTATGTGGCGCGCGGGGGTTTCGGGGTCGAGCAGTGCGACTCGCTTCTCCTGAGGATCGCGGCGCTCGCGGGTATGGGGGCGTCAGGCGTTCTGCTCTATTGGCTCGCTTCGCTGATCGTCGCGAGAGCGGAACTCAGAACGACACTGTCCGCGATGGGCCAGGGAATGCGTGACATCAAGTCGCGCCTCGGATTCTCGCGGAACGGAGGCTAGACCGTGTTCGATATCGCCGTCTTCGACGCAGCCCTGCGAATGGCGACCCCGCTGATCCTCGCGGCGCTCGGCGGTATGTTCTCCGAGCGTTCCGGCGTCGTCAACATCGCGCTCGAGGGCATCCTGCTGACCGGGGCCTTCGCGAGCGTCGTCGCAACGTGGTACACGGGTGATCCGTGGGCCGGCGCGTTCGCCGGCGTGCTCGCGGGGATGCTTGTGGCGCTCCTCCACGCCGTCGTCACGGTGACCTTCAAGGCCGACCAGATCGTCAGCGGCGTCGCGATCAATCTGCTCGCCGCCGGAGCCACCCAGTTCCTGATGTGGGTCATCTGGGACAGCTCCTCGAACTCGCCGTCGGTCGCCGGGATGGCTCACTGGACGCTCCCGGAATCGTGGGGAGGGTTCGCGCGCGTCTTCAACACCGTACTCGGTCACTACCCGCCGCTCGTCTACGTCACGCTCGCGATCATCGGGATCGCGCACGTGACCCTCTGGCGGACGCGGTTCGGGCTGCGACTCCGCGCCACGGGCGAGCATCCGGAGGCCGTCGACACGCTGGGCGTTCACGTGCGGAGGATGCGCTACTCCGGCGTGCTTCTCAGCGGCGCGCTCGCCGGGCTCGGTGGCGCGTTCCTCGCGCTCAACACACATCAGTTCGTGAAGAACATGTCCGCCGGGCGCGGGTACATCGCGCTCGCCGCGATGATCTTCGGGCGCTGGAATCCCGTCGGGGCCGCGGCGGCCTGTCTTCTCTTCGGATACGCCGAGGCCGTGCAGATGGGGCTTCAGGGACAGCACGTGCCGACCCAGTTCGTCCAGATGATTCCCTACGTGCTCACGATGGTCGCGCTCGTCGGAGTGATGGGTCGCGCTCGCGGACCGGCCGCAGTCGGGAAGCCGTACTAGTACGCCGGCGCGTCGACCGCGCACCATTCCTCACGTGTGGCGGGCCTAGCTCATGACACGGACTCAAGTTATGAGAGGCGCGTCATTCGACTCGTCGCACGCGCGCCCGAGATGACACTTCCGCTCGCGTAAGACGGCATCTCTCATTGACTTCCGCGCACCAAGCCCCTAGAATCTTGCTGCCGAACGCAACATCCAAGTTGGTTACAGAGTGACGACTTCGTTTCGTGCGCAACCAGGAGGGAGCCACGATGAGACGTATCACTATCTGCCTGCTCGGCGGCCTGCTCGTCATTGCGCTGACGCTCGTCAGCTGCAGCCAGAGCGAGGTCAATCCCTACGACGCTTCCCAGGACCAGACTTCGCCCGTTGTGACGAGCTTCGTCTACTCGGGTGGTGAGGCGAGCTGGTCGACCGATGAAGAGGCGCTCTGCGTGCTCGAGTACGGTGAGGTCGGGGGGGACTTCGAACACTACGCCTACGAGGCGACGAAGTACCATTCGACACACCACTCCGTGAAGCTCCTCGGCATGGAGGACGGCGTCGAGTACACCGTCCGCGTGCGCAGCATGGACCGGGCCGGGAACGAGGGCTACGACACGAGCGCCGCGCTGCCGGCCACGGTCACGGGCCGGGCGTTCCGCGATGAGACGATGTCGCTCTCGATGATCGATGTCGGGTGGGGACTCTCCGAGCTTCTGACGACTCCCGCCGGAGAGCACATTCTCATCGACGCCGGCTACTGGGAGAAGGTTGACGACGTCCTCGATTTCCTCAGCGACAAGGGTGTGACGACGCTCCGCGCCGCCGTGATGACGCACAGCCACGCCGACCACTACGGTGGTTTCACCGAGGACGGCGGGGTCCTCCAGAGTCACTGGGCTCACACGGTCGTGCTTCCCGACACGGCGACTCTCTACAACTCGATCCCCCCGCTGATGATCTCGATCCCCGAGCAGAACGGGTCGGACGTCATCTACGTCAAGCAGGGCGATACCTCCAACAACACCGACGGTCTCGACTGGGACGACACGCCGGGCTTCAAGGTCGAGGTACTGGCCGCGGGGCTGGGCGGTCTGATCGATATGGACGATGACTCCGGCACCGAGGGCATGAACTCGAACAACGACTCGGTCGTTCTGAGGATGACCTTCGGTGACGTCTCGTTCATTACGACCGGCGACGCCGAACACTACACCGAATACAACATCGTCAGCGCGTTCGGCAGGGAAGGTTCCAAGGCGGACCTCCTGCAGATCGCGCATCACGGATCCGATGACTCGAGCTCCGAACTCTGGCTCGAGAACGTCTCGCCCCGCGTTGCCTTCATCTCCTGCGCGATGATCGAGGTCGCGCTCGAGAAGGAAGAAGTTCTCCAGGGCATCCGCGCGGTCGACGCCGACTACTTCGTCACGGACCGCGTCTTCCCGAACACGGCCCGCGATGCGGACCCGGACTACGGAAACGTGATCGCGACGACCGACGGCTCGACCACGATCGAGGTGACGATCGAGCAGCACAGCTGGTAGCAGACAGGCGTTAACGGAGACCCTGCATGAACTGGCTGGAGACTCTCAGGCGCAACAAGGCGATGGACCCGATCACGGCGGCGCTCTACATCGTGCCGGCCGGGATCATCGTGCTCATCTTCCGCATGATCCCGATCGCATCGGCGTTCGTGCTGTCGTTCTTTGATGTGAAGATGGGGCGCGTTCGCGGCTTCATCGGTCTGGCGCACTACGTTCGTCTGTTCCAGGACCCGACCTTCTTCAACTCGCTCGGCACCACGGCGTACTACGTCATCGGTGTGGTTCCGGCGAGTCTCTTCCTTTCGCTCTTCCTTGCCGTTCTTCTCAACCAGAAGATCAAAGGACTCGGTTTCTATCGGACCATCTACTTCCTTCCGGTCGTGACGTCGCTCGTCGCGATCTCGATGGTGTGGAAGTGGATCTTCCATCCGAGACTCGGTCTTCTGAACTTCGTGTTCGAGAAGCTCGGCGGCAACTCGCTGCTCTGGCTCGAGGAACCGCGAGGGATCTTCGAGATGGCGGCAGGAGGACTGGGGTGGGAGTGGTGGCCCGAGGCGCTCTCGGGTCCCAGTCTCGCGCTCGTCGCGGTCGTCATCGTCGCCATCTGGCGAGGCATCGGCTACAACATCGTCATCTTCCTGGCGGGGCTTCAGAACATTCCCGACCAGTACTACGAGGCGGCCCGGATCGACGGCGCCAACACGCGCGGCGTGTTCTGGCGAGTGACCTGGCCGCTCCTTTCGCCGACGACCTTCTACGTCATGCTCTCGACGACCATCGTCTCGTTCCAGGTCTTCACGCAGATCTACCTCATGACCGGCCCGCCGGTCGGAGGACCGATGGGGACGACCAAGGTCATCGTGTACTACCTGTTCGAGAAGGGATTCGACGCGGGCGGGAACATGGGCTACGCGAGCGCGGTCGCGCTCATTCTCTTCGGGATCATTCTCACGCTCACGCTCATCCAGCGACGAGTCGTGGAGAGCCGCGTCTACTACTAGCGCCCGCTCGTCGCCGGCGGCGCGTCGGCGACGCGGACGTCGGTGCAATGGAGCACGGTATCGGAGGACAGCGACACGTGGAGCAGACGTCATCACTGCACGATCGTGAGATGAACGCGGCCTATCGCGTGAGGCGCGGTCTGGGACGCGGAGGCGTCTACGCCGGACTCATCATCGGCGTCATCCTCATGATCGTCCCGTTCTGGTGGATGATCGCGACGTCCCTCAAGTCGCCGATCGAGATCCTCGAGTTCCCGCCGACCTGGGTCCCGACCGGTCAGTTCGTGCAGACCGACACGGGGGAGTGGGACGAGGTCTACGTCGTCTCGCGGGATGCGGACGCGGGGAGCGTCACGGTCCGTCCGGCCGCCGGCGGGGACCAGCAGATCCTTCCCGAGGGCGCCGTCCAGAGCCGGGCGCGTCTGCGGTTCTCGAACTACGTCGAGGCCTGGAACCAGGCGCCGTTCGCGCGCTACTACTTCAATACGATCTTCGTGACGATCTTTGTCGTTATCGGCGTGCTCATCACCTCGTCGCTCGCCGCCTACGCGTTCGCGCGGATGCGGTTCTGGGGACGGGACAACATCTTCCTCGTCTTTCTCTCGATGATGATGGTGCCGCAGCCCGTCTACATCGTGCCGTCGTACATCGTGCTTGTGAAGCTCGGATGGATCGACACGTATCAGGCGCTCATCATCCCGTGGCTGGCGCATATCTTCAGCATCTTTCTGCTCCGCCAGCATTTCAAGACGATCCCGAACGACCTCTACGACGCTGCCATCATCGACGGCTGCAGCAGGTTCTCGTTCCTCTGGCGGATCATCCTGCCGCTCTCCAAGGCCACGCTCGTCGCCGTCGTCATCTTCACGATCGTGGGGACATGGAACTCGTTCCTCTGGCCCCTCGTGATGACGAACACGCCTGAGGTCCGTCCGCTCCAGGTCGGACTCGCGCGGTTCTCACAGGAGCAGGGAACGAGTCACGAACTGATGATGGCGGCCGCCGCGTTCTCGGTGGCGCCGCTGATCGTCGCGTACTTCTTCCTGCAGAAGCAGATCATTCAGAGTCTCGCGACATCCGGAATGAAGAGCTGATGACACATGGGCACTGAGATGAGGGGTGCGATCATGAGAAGAGGAATGCTGCTGGCGCTTCTCGCACTGACTGCCGCGGCGCTCACGCTCCACGGGTGCGGTGGTGGAGGCGGGGAGTCGACTGACGGCGTCGTCGAACTCCAGTTCTGGCACGCGATGGGCGGGCCGCTTGGCGACGCTCTCGACGAACTCGTCGTCGAGTTCAATGAGACGCATCCTGACATCGAGGTTCAGTCGATCAGCATGGGCCGCTACCAGGCGCTCTCGCAGAAGATCATGGCCGCGGTCGCCGCGGGCCAGCCGCCGGACCTTGCGCAGGCATACGAGGCCTGGACCGAGAACCTCATCGAGAACGAGAGCGCCGAGCCGCTCTCCGGCTACATCGCGGGTCCCGACGGTCTGTCGGATGAGGAGATCGCGGACTTCGTTGAGGGCATGATCGAGAACAACACCTGGAACGATGAGATCTACTCGTTCCCGTTCAACAAGAGCGTCCGCGCGCTCTACATCAACAAGGACCTGTTCGCCGAGGAGGGGCTTGAGACCGCCCCGGTGAACTGGGACGAGTATCGTGACTTCTCTCGTCGCCTGACAAAGGACCGGGACGGTGACGGCGCCACCGACCAGTGGGGGACCGCCGGACAGATCAGCGCCTGGATGTTCGAGAACCTCCTCATCCAGAACGGTGGCGAGATCCTGACCGCGGACGGAACGCGGGCGGCGTTCGACAGCAGCGAGGGTCTCGAGGCGCTTGAGTTCATGGTCGAGCTCATGACCGAGTACGGCAAGGTCACCTCCGGCTACGAGTACCAGAACGATTTCCAGGCAGGCAAGATAGGCATGATCGAGGGCTCGACGGTCTCGCTCTCGTTCATGGAAGGGAAGTACACGTTCGACCTGGCCGTCGCGCCGCTCCCCGAGCAGAAGCAGAAGGCGTGTCTCGTTGCGGGGACGAACATCGTCATCTTCGCCGACTCGCCGGACGCGAAGAAGGCCGCCGCGTGGAAGTTCATCAAGTGGTTCACGAGTCCTGAGATCACGGCCCGTTGGGCCGCGAGGACCGGGTACGCGCCCGTTCGCAGGAGCGCGATGGATGATCCGGTCATGGTCCAGCGCTTTGACGAGATAGAAGGTCTGCGCGAAGTGATCGCGCAGCTTGAGTTCGCCACGTACGAACCCCGTTCCGCGGCGTGGTATGCGGGGCGGAAGCACCTTGAAGAAATCGGCGTCGAGAGCGCGCTTCGACAGCAGCGGTCCCCGCGTGAGGCGATCGCCTCCGCGGCCGCGGCCGTCAACGCCGAGCTCGCGCAGTAGCGCACTTCTTGCCGGCGCCCGGAACATGCGGGGCGACGGCAGTCTGAAGGGGGAAGCGATGACGCGAAGGAGACAGTTCGGAGCGGTACTCGCTCTGACGATCGCGGTCGGGCTCATGGCGGCGGCAGCGCCGGTCATGGCGACCACGATATGTGAAGTTCAGGAGTACGATGCCAACGGCATCTCGCCTCTCAACGGCGAGACCGTGACGGTCGGCGGCATCGTGACTCTCCCGCCGGGGTACATCGTGCCGGGCGATCCGCCGGGGCACACCTCGATGTACATCCAGAGCGGCACGTGCGGCATCAACGTGTTCTGTTTCGACGAGCCCGCGCTCGTCTCGGCGGACCTGGGTGACAGCGTGCGGGTGACGGGGACGATCGAGGAGTACATCAGCAGCTCCTCCGGCGCCGGTGCGATCACAGAGATCGCGTGCGAGAGCGCGGGGGATATCGAGGTCATCTCGACCGGCAATGCGGTGCCCTCACCGCTCGAGCTGGCGCTCTCAGCGAACGTCATTACGGAGGACATCGAGGGCGCGCTCGTGCGTGTCGTCGGCGTCATCACTGTCCATCAGGGCTTCCGGATGGAACTGGACGGGCTCGACGACCCGATCATCTACCAGGGCTACAATGACAGCGTGAACTTCGACTACTACGATGTCGGCGATACGCTCGACGTGACCGGGTTCGTCCTTCAGTACGACACGTCCGCGCCGTATCTCACCGGCTACGAGATCGTGCCGCGGTTCCAGAGCGACATGGCGAGCTTCTCTGCTCCCGCCGATCCGTACGTCGGGTACTCGGATGTCGAGATCTCGTTCCGGGAGATCACGGCCGTAGACACGACCGGCATGGCGGTTGTGGCCGACGAGGTCCCGCCGGTGTTCTACCCGGACGTTGGCGAGGTGCTTCCGATCTACTACCGGGCTCCCGAGGAGAGCAGGACAACGCTTGTCGTCTACGATCTCCAGGGGCGCGTCATGCGGACGCTGATCGACGCGACGTACGACGGCTACTCGGACGCGCCGCTTCACTACCAGCAGCTGTTCCCGTACCGCCTCGGTGTCAGGGGGTGGGACGGCAGGGACGATCTTCTCAGGCTCGTTCCGGCCGGCACGTATATATGCAGACTGGAGGCCACGCTGGACGGCGAGGTCTCTGAAGTGACCGCACCGATGGTCGTCGGCGCAAGGCTCGAATAGGCGCTCGATGTCCGAGCGGAAGGAAACGCGAATGAACGTGAAACAGGCAATACTGCTGGGGGCTCTGGGACTGCTCGTTGCGACGACGGCGTGGGCGGATGTGATTCCGATATCCGACGTGAACGCCGACGACGCGAACGGGAACCCGGTGCTCGATGGCGAGGTGGTGACGGTCGAGGGTGTGGTGACGGTGGGAACGGGATCTCTGGCCGCCACGAACGACATCTTCATTCAGGACGCCACGGGCGGCGTGTTCGTGACGCAGTCCAACGTGGCGAATCCGGTCGTCGCACCCGGCGACAGCGTCCAGGTCACGGGCAAGGTTGGCGTCACGTACTTCAAGCGGACGCTGCTCAGTGTTGGCACCGCCGCGCCCGGGTCCGAGATCGTTCTCCTGAGCACCGGCAATCCCGTGCCCGAGCCTGCCGAGGTGACGGCCCGTGATCTTGCGGTCTCGGGTGAGGACTACGAAGGAAGCTATGTCGTCATGCGGGATGCGTACCTCAGGTTCCCGACACAGTGGCCGACTGGGGAGTGTGACGGCTACAAGGAGCTCTCACTCGCGGACGACGACACGACGACGTACCTCATGCTCCATCCGTACACGGATGCGTGCGGCTCACCGGAGCCGTTGGAGCGCTTCGACGTCTACGGTGTCGTGATCCCCGATCCGACTCAGAACCGCGCTGACTACCACGGCATCATGCCGCCGTCGCGCGGAGACATCCGCTCGCTCGGTTCCGGCGCCGGTATCGCGACACCGGTTGTGGACTGGTACTACGCGGGCGAGGAGGCCGATGTCGAGATCGGTCTGGTCGGTGAGGCCGATCAGCTGACTCGTGTGGCCGTAACGATTCCCGCGGGATGGACGTTCTCCGGCGACTCGTCGGACGTCGATCTCGACGGCGCGGCGTTCGCGACGGCCTCGGTCGTCGAGGACAGCACGAACGGCAACATCGTCACCATCGCCGGCGTGAACCTCGTGCACGGCTCGCCCGGCAGCGTGACGCTTGAGGATGTTCTCGTCACGATGACGGCCGGCGACTACGAGTTCGGCCTCGCGACAGCGGTAGCCGGCGAGGGGCTGGTGTCGTTCGAGACCGGAGCCGAGGTGCACGTCGCGACGACGGGCGATCCAGGCTCGGTCGTCATCAATGAGCTCTACGCCAACAGCAACGTCGTGGCCGACGTCGGTGAGTACATCGAACTCACCAACACGCTCGCAACGACCATCGACATCTCAGGATGGGTGCTCACGGACCTGGACGACAGTGGGGTCTGCGGCGGCGTCAACCTCTGGGAGTTCCCTGTCGGCTCGGAGATCCCCGCGGGCGAGGCCATCACGGTGGCCCGCCACGCCATGGGTTTCTACATGCGCTTCGGCGAGGATCCCGACTACGAACTCCGGGACTTCGACTACAGCCAGGATCCGGACGACCCGCAGGTTCCGAACCTTCTCCTCGTATCGGCCGAGGATGATGACACCGGGACGAGTCAGGAGATCGTCCTGATGGGCGGTCTGGACGGAACCGGGTATCTCGTCGGCTCCGAGCGTGTCTACGAGGCGGTCTACCTCTACACCGACCGCATCAAGAGCGAGCTTGTCGATGCCGTGGAGTATCGCAACATCGCGTACCTCGCGACCGACTACTGCACCGGCGACGGGCTCGGCGGCCCAGCGGACGCGTGGACGCCGGGGTACATCCCGTCCGACTACTCGCTCGGACGCGATGCTCTGTCGACCGATACCGATAACTGTTCGATCGACCTTGTGCTCTCCTCGTATCCGACGCCCGGTGAGACCAACAACGTGGCGGACGACGACGCACCGACCGTGCTCGTTGCTGTGTCGGCCGGAGACCGGTTCGCCAAGCTCACGTTCTCGGAGCCGCTCAATGCGGACAGCGCCGAGAACGAATCGAACTACTCACTCAACGGTGACACGGATGTGCTGGATGCGTGGCTGTCCACGGACATGAGGACGGTGCTTCTCCAGACAGAGGTGCAGACCGTTGACTTCGCTTACGCCATGACGATCTCCGGCGTGGAGGATCTTGCCGGGAACGAGATCGTTTCCGGGAGCGGGAGCTTCAGCGGTCATTACCAGGGATCGACTCCGATCTCAGAGATTCAGGCGTACGACGAGATGGGCCTCTCGCCGCTGCTCGGCGAGGCCGTGACCATCGTCGGGTTCATCACCGTTCCGCCGGGTATCTTCCAGCCCGACAGGACGAACATCTACGTTCAGGATCTCAGTGGAGCCGGCATCAACGTCTACGACGGCGATCCGCTGGCAAGCCCGCCCGGCATGGGCGATCTCGTCGAGATCACGGCCGAGGTTGAGGAGTACATCTCGGGTGACGGCAACGGCGCAAGCACCGAACTCACGGCCGGGTCGGTCGGCTTCTCGCTGGTGACACATGCTCGCGGCTTCAATGTCATTGAGCCGACCGTGACGCGGACCGGCGACATGAGCAGGGAGGAGCTCGAGGGCACCTTCATGAAGACCTCGGGCGTCATCATCAGCCTCGAGGGCTTCGCCATCTACATCGATGACGGTTCCGGTTCCATTCAGGTCTATCAGAACTTCACGGACCTTGACTTCTCGGGCTACGCGCTCGGCGACAGCATCGAGGTGACCGGCGTGCTGCTGCAGTACGACTACTCCGCGCCGTACTTCAGTGGCTACGAGCTCGCCCCGCGCTATCCGAGTGATCTTGTGACGCTGACCTCGCACTTCGAGGAGGCGGCGCAGGTCGAGGTTGAGGCGAAGGTCCTCGATGTCGATGAGGACGATACGATCAGCATCCGCTACAACGGCGCGAAGGCGAGCCATGTTGCCGTCATCGTGTACGACCTGCAGGGACGGTCGGTGGCGACGCTGTACGACGGCTGGTGTCTCGGTCCGCAGCGCACGACGTGGGACGGACGGGACGACGATGGGAGGAAGGTCCCGCCGGGCGTCTACGTCTGTCACGTCGAGTCGCGGCCGCGCGTGGGTGGCGAACTCACGAGGGCCGGCGCACCGATCGTTGTCGGGATGAAACTCGAATAGAGAGAAGAACGGCACATCTTCCAAGGTCGTACGCGACCCAAAGGAGGACAGGGTGAAAGGGATAAGGCTTCTCATCGCCGCGGTGATACTGGCCAGCCTGCTCGTTCCGGGCGTGGCCGGGGCCGCCGGCGTGTTCGACAACCTCGTGCTCTCTCCGAGAGCCAGGGCCATGGGTGGGGCGTTCGTGGCGCTCTCGGATGACGAGACGGCGGTCTTCACCAACCCCGCCGCGCTTTCGATGCAGGACGAGATCGGCTTCTACTCGTCCTACGTCGACCTCTACGGATACGACTTCCTCACGCTCGGTTCCGGCGCCGTGACGGTGCCGACCGACCATGGGACCTTCGCGGTCGGCGCAAGATACCTTGCGACCGAGTACGAAGGAACGGAGCTTGAGAAGGAGTACTCGGTGACGGTCGGCCACGGCATCATGCTGATGGAGGACGTCCATTCGTCGCTTGCCGTCGGCTACGGGCTCAACCTGTTCGGGCTCTCGTTCCCGACTGAGAGCATCGGTGGGACGGACCTTGGTTCGGCCAACACGTTCGGCCTGGACATCGGTGTCATCGGCACGCTTCGAGGCCGCACGCGCTTCGGGTTCTTCGCGAAGAATATCAACAACCCGAAGCTCGGTGACCCCGATGCGAAGGACCTGCCGCAGTGGTTCACCGCGGGTGTTGCCTACAGCCCGTACGGCGGTGTGCAGACACTGCTCGAGGTCCAGAAGCAGACGCACGAGGATATCCGGGCGATCTTCGGTCTTGAGATGGAGATCAACGAGTACCTGACACTCCGGGGCGGCATCCAGAATCAGCCGAACCGCGTGTCGTTCGGCGTCGGGACCGGCTGGAGGATGGTCAGGTTCGACTACAGCTACACGACGCATGAGACTCTGCCGGGCAGCCACGTCTACGGGCTCGGTATCACATTCTAGGCGACGGATGGGGGAGGCCGGGAGCCTCTCCAACAGGAGGTACGATGAAACGGTTGAGGGCCATGGGGTTCATCGCGGCACTCGTCGGCCTCGTGCTGGCCGTCGCGGCTCCATGCGTTCATGCCGGGGAGATGCTTGATCTGAACAGGGCGACGCTCGCGGAGATCGAGGCGCTGCCGGTATCTGCCGAGGTGGCTGAGACCATCTGGCGGTACCGGGAGTACCGGACCTTCTACACGAGCATCTACGACCTGCTGGATCTTCCTGGGATGACGGTGGAGGACTTCCTCCGGATCAAGCCGCTCGTGCGGATCGAGCAGGTCCTGGAGGAGGACGAGGAGCTCCAGCGCATCAATGACATCTACTATCGCTTCAGGCAGTGGGAGTCGGAGGAGGGTGGTGGAGAAGCGCTGGTGGACTACTGGATCGATCTGGCGAAGGATCCGTTCAACGTCAACACGGCGTCCTACGAGCAGGTCGCGAATCTGCAGAGCGTCTCGCCGCCGGATGCCGTGGCTATCTACAGCTACACGCGCGGCAACCGCATCGACAGGCGAACGGCGCTGCGGAACGTTCCGGGTCTGACGTACTGGGGCTACTACAACACGCGCAACTTCGTTCGGTACGACGAACCCTCCGATGCTACCAAGTTCCGCGGGAGCTACCAGTTCCGTGCCTACGACTCGCCGGCGATCTTCGATACAGAGGATCTGCTCAAGGAAGACCGCAACATCGCGGACGGCGGGCAGGATTCCTGGTGGAATCGTCTGGAGCTCGACAACGCGGGTCCGATCTTCCAGCACAAGGTCAGGGCTCGCTGGGGTCAGGATATCAAGGCCGGCGCGCTGGCGTACCAGGGCTTCGGCGACGAGGAACTGACGTCGGTCAAGTTCCACGCGACCATCAAGGACAAGTCGTGGGGGCCCGTCCAGTTCGACAACATCGTCCTCGGCAACTACGCGCTGGCCTTCGGTCAGGGCCTGGTGATGCAGAACACCGACTACTTCAAGTCGAGGAACTCCGGGTACAACTGGGACAAGCGCTACATGGGCGTCCTGGGCGACATCACGCCGAGTCAGGAGTACCAGCTGACCGGTGTCGCCACCGAGATGACCGTCGGGGACTTCAAGACCGTCCTGTTCTACTCGGACGACTGGAAGGACGCGGTCCTCAACCCGGACGGCACCGTCTGCCAGTACATCATCATGGCCCCGCGGATCGATAATGACGATCTGGCCGCCGCCGGCATGCGGGACATGAAGGACGTCGTGCACGAGCAGACGTATGGGACGAACGTGAAGTACGGGTTCGCTCCGGGGTCGTGGATCGGATTCTCGGCGTACGAGAGCCGGTACAACAAGTACTGGAGACCCGCATACGATCCAAACGGGACGATGGACATCAGCTGGATCATCCCCGAAAGCAACGAGGACAAGATCGTCGCGGCCGACAGCGAGCTCTTCGGCACCTACTCGAGTCCCGGGAAGTTCCGTCGGGTCTACGGGACGGAGTTCCAGTGGGTCATCGACAACATCTCGCTGGCCGGTGAGTACGCCGGTCTCGACAGCGACGGGGAGATCTTTGAGTTCGGCGACGACCCGAAGGCCATGACCTTCAGCGGCTTCGCGTCGTACAGCAATCTCACATTCCTCACCGTCTACCGCGACTACGACGTCGACTTCGACAACCCGTACAACCGCGGATTCGCGGAGTACAAGCGGTACAAGGGGTCGATCCTCGAGGACGAGTACTACCTCTCGGATCCGCTCTACGGGCTGCTCTACGACAACTCGGTCACACCACAGGCCGAGCGTGGTCTCTATGTGAACGCGCGCTATCGCTTCTCGCACCGCCTGACGCCTGCGATCGAGTACGACGTCTGGGAGCGGAAGACCGACGGCGCGGACTACTCGCGGCTCGTGGTCAAGCTCAGGTTCCAGCCCATCTACAATATCGTGATGAACCTGCGGCAGAAGTGGCAGGGGAGACTCGGTGACGATTGGCTGACGCCGCAGAGCTACGAGCAGGTCGAGACGCGATTCCGGATCGAGTACCGGCTCTCGAAGTACGACGAGGTCGAGTTCCTCGCATCGCGGTCGTGGATCGAGTGGCCTCCGAGACCGCGCCTCTCCGGCAACGTCGAGGCGGACGGCGAGTATCCTGATGTCGGTTCGGCGGCCGTCCCGTCCTATGCACTGGGTGCGGCCGTGACGCACAATTTCACGGACTGGCTCAAGGTGACCGGTTCGGTGATGTACTACGACGGCTTCCTCTGGATGTTCGAGGACGGCACCTTCACGGTCATGGACGACCATGCGTTCCGCTACTGGATCTCGATCTCAGACCGCATATCCGACCATCTCTCGCTGAGGATCCGTTGGACGAACAACCAGTCGTGGCCGCTGACGTATGTGGACGCTCGCGAGTACAACGAGAACCCGCAGGATAATCCGGAGCCGGATGCCACGTACGTGCGGGGCGACGCGAGCAACTTCCGCGTGCAGCTCGACTACTCATGGTAGCGGGCGGAGGACCGACAATGGCACGAACGACGAAACGACACAGGGATGACACGGGGAGGACTACCATGCGACGAGGAGTGACGGTCGTTGCCGCTCTCCTGGCCATCGCAGCGCTTGCGGGCGCGGCATCGGCCTACACGTACGCGGAGGGTGAGTACGGCACGCTGATCTACGCGTCGGACGCCCGCTCGATGGCGATGGGCGGCGCGGGCATCGCGTCGGCCGATGGAGCCAGAGGCATGGCGCTGAACCCGGCGCTGGTCGGGAAGGCCGAGGGTATCGATGTGGTCTTCACGGCCGCTGCCGTCAGCGCTGAGGAGTCGCGCGAGGTGCCGCTCTACGACAGTTTCGAGGGCATCATCGCCTACAACACGTACGCAATGAACATGAACCTCTACGACCGGTACATCGGCAACGTGGCCTGGAAGCCGGCCGGAGAGTTCGAGTGGATGCCGGCCGTCGCCGTCGGGTACGGTCCGAGGGTGGACATGAGCTACAACTACCACGTTCAGTACAGGGACTCCGACACACAGGCCGAGCCGCTCGACAAGATCCTCTACGACTACTGGATCCAGAACGACGGCGGCGTCAACGCTCTCTCCGTGGCCGTCTCGCAGGAGGTGATGGACGAGCTGTTCCTGGGTGTGGGCGTCGACTTCCTTCGTGGTGACGCGGACGCCGAGGAGCGGACGGTCTACCCGGTGTACTCCGAGGAAGAGGATGTCGAACTCTGGTCGAGCTACGATGAGCTTTCGGGCACGCAGTTCACGGTCGGTCTGCTCTCTGAGCAGCTGCACCGCGTCGACATCGGTGTCGTCTACCGCTCGAGCTTCACGCTCGACGGTGACTACAGCATGGAAGACGCGGAGGGCGAAGTCACCGAGGGGAACTTCGAGTACAAGTACCCGGACGCCATCGCGGTCGGTCTTGAGTACCATCCGCGCAACGAGCTGATGACGAGCGTGAGCTTGGACGTCATCTACACGCGCTGGTCGGAGTTCGAGAGCGACCTCGCCGAGGACATCGACTTCGACGATACGGTTGAGTACCGCGCCGGAGTCGAGCACCAGTTCTTCGACAATACGCAGGCGCGATTTGGACTTGTCTACCAGCCGGCGTATTTTGATGAGCATACGACGCGCACGGCCTTCTGCTTCGGTCTCGGTCTCGACGTCGTTGGCGTGAGAGTCGATATCGGCGGCCAGATGGGCGTCCGCGAGTATGGGATCGAGGAGGGGCGTCTCAGGGAGACGATCTCGATCGGTACGGTAACTGTCTCGCACACGTTCTAAGATGCTGCGCACCAAGTGAGGAGCTAGTTATGAAACCAGGAGGAAGGAGCGCACTCACTGCGCTGATGGTCGTCGCGAGCGTGCTGGCGATGTCGCTGGCAGCGAACGCGGCGCCCGACGGCGCTGATGTCATGCGCCTCTCCGTGGTCTACACGAACGACATCCACGGCGGTATCGACCGCTCGGGTGCCACGTTCATGAACCGCGAGTTTCCCCCTCCGCTCGGCGGCGCCGCGTCTGCCGTGGCGTACATCGAGCAGTTGCGTGCGAAAGCGGAGAGCGAGGGGGGTCACGTCCTGCTCATGGACCAGGGCGATATCTTCCAGGGGACTCCGGTGGGCAACTACCGGAACGGTGAGGCGGTGATCGACTACTTCAATCTCGCGGAGTTCGACCTGTGGACGGTCGGGAACCACGACTTCGACGAGGGCGGCGAGAACCTCTGGCATCTCATCGAGATGTCGGAGATGCCGGTGCTCTCCGCGAATCTCGTGTGGGAGGATACGGGCGAACCGGTCGAACATGTGGAACCGTACATCATCAAAGACTACGACGGTATCAAGGTCGCCATCATCGGGCTGACCACGACCGACACGCCGAAGATGGCCTTCCCCGAGCACGTTGCGGGCGTCAACTTCCTACCGTCCATTGATACGGCGGAGAAGTATGTCGCTGAGGTGCGGGCGAAGGGCGCCGACATCGTGATCTGTTCCGGCCACATGGGACTTCCGTACGACCCGGAGGCCGGGTACGAGGAACTCATCGAGGATGAGCAGCGCGAGGACGCAGGCGAGCGTGAGCCTCTCGAGGACCGCAAGTGGGGCGCCAACGCGATGGAGGTCGCTCACGCGGTTCCGGGTATCGACGCCTTCTTCGGCGGGCACATCCACAAGGGATTCGACGAGCCGTGGGAGGATCCGTACACTCACACGATCCTATTCCAGACTTACGGTCGCGGTTCCGGTGTCGGACACGTCGATCTGCTGATCGACCGCGAGTCGAAGACGCTCATAGGATACGAGCTGCCGTCCTATCGTGGTGATCTCATCACGCTGTTCGAGGACCAGTGGTGGCCGGATGAGAAGACCTCCGAGGTCATCACCGCGATGGTCACCGAGGCCGAGCAGGGGATGGACAAGGTTATCGGGGTCGCCAATGTGGACCTCACGCGCGGCGGCGAGGGCGAGACGCGGATGGGTAATCTGGTCGCCAACGCGATGCTCGAGGAGGTGGCCGCGGACTTCGCGTTCACGAACCTCGGTGGTATCCGCGACGAGATCCCCGCAGGGCCCGTGACGCCGCGCCAGGTGTTCCGTGTTCTTCCGTTCGGCAACAGCCTCGTTGTCTTCGAGGTTGACGGAAGACTCGTCAAGGAGATCATCGAGTACCGCGTCAGCGCGAACCATCACGGCGTGTACATGTCGGGCGCCAAGATCGTCTACAGCAAGACGCGGCCCGACTACGACCGCATCACGACCTTCGAGATCGGCGGCGAGCCGTGGGATCCGGACAAGACTTACCGGATCGTGACGACCGACTTCCTTGCGTCGGGCAACGCGGGGCTCTACATGCTCCCCGGCATCCCGGCCGAGCAGACGATGCGGACGTCGACGACCTGCATGGACGCGGTCATTCACTACATCGAGCGCCACACGCCTATCGAGAACACGATGGACGGTCGGTGGGCGCGGATCGACGAGGCCGAGAAGGACCCGGCTCTTGTCGCGGCGATGGAGGGAATGGAGCCTCTGGTCCCGCCGGTTGAGGAAGAGGAGAGCGGGTACTAGCGATGCGCTGAGGGCGCCATGGCCTGACCGGCTGTGAGTCGGTCGTCGGACGCCTACGGTGAGATTCCTGTCACAGGCTGATGAACGAGAACACCCCGTCTGGGAGCTAACCTCAGGCGGGGTGTTCAGTTGGAGGCGGATGTGTCCTAACATCCGATAGTGCATGCGGTTGCGCCGGGCCTGAGCGTCCGGTGAACACTGGACAAGTCATGCTCCGTGTGGTATAATCTCTCGTGTGGCAACAACTACCTCTCGCATGTCGCCAGGGCTGACGACATGCGAAGAGCACAGGATACCTCTATCCAAAAGGAGGCTAGGGGGAGACGTTTCCCTGCAGCACACGGGCATCTGACGTTCACAGAGAGGACAGGGTACCCCGAAGGAGGTCCTTCCATGTTGAGATACACCCTTGCAGTCGCGATGACGCTGGCACTCGTCGTCGGGGCTGCGTCGGCAGACATTGTGATCAACGAGATCTATCCGAACCCGGGTAGCTACTACGACGGATCCGAGTTCATCGAGCTCTACAACACGGACTCGGTCGCCGTCGACATCAGCGGATACGTTCTCTGTGGTCCGGAGTACGACCAGCTCTGCGGCGGTGAGGACCGCTGGCAGTTCCCGGTCGGCGCCGAGATTCCCGCGAACGGCTACATCATCGTCACCAAGGACGCGCACGACGGCGACGATGGTTTCTATGAGGAGTTCGGGATCGAGGCTGACTACGAGATGTACGATGATGCGGCCAGCCATGTTGATCACGACTACCTGTTCGTCGAGAACATGATCCTTCTGGATCCGAGCACCTACGGAGACGAGATCGGTCTGGTCGGCGGCAACGGCTACGGCGTCATCTGCGGCAGCACGAGCAACGCAGACGTCGTCTACCTCTACACGACTGCCTCGCTGACGACGCTTGTCGACCTCGTCGAGTACATGGACCCGGACTACTGCACGGGCGACCCGTGCTTCGGCGACGACGGCCTGACCGACAACGCGTTCGAAGGCATCCCGTTCGTTGGCAACACGCTTGGTCGCGATACGATGAGCACGGACACCGACAACTCGAACGTCGACTGGACCATGCAGGCTCCGACGCCGGGCGCGGTGAACGTTCTCAACACCCCGCCGTGGGTCAGGACCGTGCGTTACTCGCCGATCCCGCCGACGTCGCTTGACAACGTCGAGGTCTCGGCGGTCGTCTCAGATAACGGCAGCATCGACTCCGTCCATGTCTACTACAACATGGAGACGACGGGCGGCGGTTGGATGATGGTCGCGGCGACCGGCGTCGATACGCTCTACACGGCGCAGCTCCCGCTCATGCCTGACGGTGAGCAGGTTGGCTACTTCGTCCGCGCGATCGACAACATGGGTGCCGTGATGGACTACCCGGCCGAGGGCTTCACCGGCCCGTACCATTTCTCGGTCGGCTACACCGATATCTACGACATTCAGTATGTGGACGAGGGCTTCGACGAGTCACCGAAGATTGGCCAGGCCGCGAATGTGACCGGTATCGTCACGGCCGGCATCGGCGACTTCTCGTCGGCCTTCTGCATGCTCCAGGAAGGCAACGGTCCGTTCGAGGGCATCAAGATCTACGGAACGTACGACGTTCCGTTCGACGTCAACGTCGGCGATGAGATCACGGCTTGCGGTACGGTCACCGAGTACTACGGCGAGACCGAGGTCTACCTCCACTTCGACGAGTCGCTGGTCGTGCACTCGACCGGCAACGCGGTGAGCTACGCGTCGGTGACCACCGCCGACATCTATCCCGAGCCGACCGGTACCCCCGAGTACCTGGCGGAGCCGTACGAGGGCCAGCTTGTCAGCGTGACCAACGTCACGGTGACGGCCGAGATGGACGGCTACGGTCAGTGGTACATCGATGACGGCACCGGTGGCGCGCAGGTCGACGACTACGGCTACTACAGCTACGTGCCGGTGCTCTTCGACGTGCTCGACGAGGTGCGCGGTCCGCTCATGTACAGCTACAGCCAGTACAAGATCGAGCCGGTAACGGACGATGACATCATCGGTCCCCCGCGGATCGAGACCGTCCGCTACTCGCCGATCCCGCCGGTAGCCGGCAACATCACGGTCACGGCCGACATCACTGACAACCAGGGCATCTCCTCCGCCACCCTCGTTTACAAGGAGCGGGCGAGCGGTACCTGGTCGCAGACTCCGATGACGCTGGTGACGCGTGACATGTACAGCGCCGAGGTCGGTCCCTGGGCTGATGGTGACGAGATGATGTACTACATCGAGGCCTCCGACGGCGCGATGAGCGCCAGGAAGCCCTCGGTCGGTTCGTACAGCGTTGCCGTTGGTATGCTGACGATCCAGGACATCCAATACGTTGTCGATCCGCTCGTGAGCGATGTGTCGCCGTACGACACACTCGCGGTCAACACGCAGGGTATCGTGACGGCGGAGCCGGGCGTCTACAGCGACTACTACTTCATGATCGAGACGAGCGGCGGCGGCTGCTGGGACGGCATCAAGATCTACGACCGTACCGGCTCCGTGAGCTTCGAGCGCGGTGACGAGATCACCGTCTCGGGCGAGGTTCAGGAGAACTGGGGCGAGACTGAGATCGCCCTGCACTTCGCGGACGCGGCTGTGCTCGTGAGCTCCAAGGCCGCCGATCCGCAGCCCATCTCGATCAACACGGTCGATCTGCAGGCGAAGGACACCGCCGAGTGCTACGAGGGTGTGCTCGTGTACGCTGAGGACGCCACGGTCGAGGTCGAGGATCTCGGATTCGGCGAGTGGGCCATCACGAACGGTGCGGCCGGCGACACCTGCCGCGTCGACGACGATGCCGACTACACCTACAACCCGGTCCAGGGCGACAACGTGTACGTCCTTGGTGTTGTCGAGTTCCTCTACGGCAACTACAAGATCGAGCCGCGCGGCGATGAGGACATCGCTGCGAACCCGGTCGGTGTCGACAACCCGGTCGCGTCGAAGCTCGGTCTGGCGCAGAACATGCCGAACCCGTTCAACCCGAAGACGACCATCGCCTTCACGCTTCCGGTGCCGCAGGACGTCACCATCGACGTCTACGACATCGCCGGTCGCAAGGTTGTCACGCTTCTTGATGACAGCCTGGGCGCGGGTCAGCACTTCGTGGAGTGGACCGGTCGCGACGCTGCTGGACAGCGCGTGGCGAGCGGTATCTACTTCTACCGGATGAACGCCGGTGAGGAGCAGCTCAGCAGGAAGATGGTGCTGCTCAAGTAGCACCGTCAGTCTCCGCTTCGGGGCCGGCGGCCTGAGCTGCCGGTACCCGGGCGGTTGACGAAGAACATGAAGGCCGGGGCTGGAACGCATTCTGCTTGAAAGCGTTCCCTGCTCCGGCCTTTGTCTATGGTGTTGGCACCCCGGACCGCATCCCCACGATCCCGCGCGCGTCCCGCACCCCGCATGGCATGCCCCGCCGCGTCCCCGTGGCGCATCCGCGTCAGCGTTCCCCGAGCCCCTGCGACCCCTCGCTGCGGTTCATCTATATAGAGGAGGTTCACTGTGCGGACTGTCAGGGTGTTGGTTCTCGCGGTCGTGTTCTTCGCATCCGCTGCCGCTCCGGCGTGTGCCGATGTCGTTATCAATGAGTTCATGGCGGACCCGGCGAGCGACTGGTCGCCGTCGGACGGCGACGACGTGTACGATTCGCTCGACGACGAATGGATCGAGCTGATGAACGCCGGGGGAGAGGCCGTCGACATGACAGGGTGGAGGCTCCGTGATGCCGTGTCGGACTCGAGCTGGAAGTTCGGGTTCTCAGGGACTCTCGGTTCCGGGGACATCATCGTTGTCTACGGGAACGAGGCGTATATCTGGGAGGACGTCAACGGCTTCACCCGCAATGGGCTGTCGCTCAATAACAGCGGGGACACCATCGAGCTCGTGCGGCCTGACGGGTCGGTCGCGGCGAGCGTGGAGTACGGGAGCGCCGTGGTGCGCGACGACTGCTCGTACGGCCGGATGCCGGATGGGGGCAGCCAGTGGGCGCTGTACGACGGTCTCAACCCGACCACTCCGCCCGAGACGGGGCTCGTGCCGACACCCGGAGAGTCGAACGTCGGCTCGCCCGTCGAGGAGCGGACCTGGGGCCGCATCAAAGCGCTCTATAGGGAGTGAGGGGCCGCCAGCTGCGCTGCACGGAATCGTCTGTGCGGAGTTCAGGCGCGTTCCGCTGTGAGTGTGGCAGTGAGTCACAACGAGGGATGGGCGTCGGGCTCTGGCGGGCCCGGCGCCTTTCAATTGACCCCTGCGTGGGGGGTTCCTATACTGCCGTGAGAGCCGAATGCCGCCGTGTGGGTCGGATCCCGCCCTGCGGCGGAGGCGAACGCTTGTATTGGGGGCCGCGTGGCACTTCAGTTCATACTCTTCTTCGTAGCGACAGGGGTCATCTTCCTCAGCGGGGGCAGGTTGCCCGTGCACGGGAAGGTTCTTGCCGACCGGCTCGGCATCTCGGCGACCGCCGTCGGGCTCTTCGTGCTCGCAATCATCACGTCGCTCCCGGAGCTCTCCGTCACGCTCTCGGCGATGCTCGTCGAGCACGCCCCCGATCTCGCGCTCGGGAACATCCTCGGGAGCAACAACTTCAACATCACTGCTATCGCCGCGCTCGAGTTCGCGCTTGTCGGGGGAGGGCTGCTCGCGCGGACCGATGGAAGCCGGTTCTCGAGGACCTGCCTCCTTCTGCTCGCTATGACGGCCGTGGTCGGGGCCGGCGTTGCCTACGGCTCCCGTGTGGCGTCTCCACTGGCCGCCGCGGCGCTCTTCAGTCTGCCCGTCGTCATGCTGTTCGTCGTCGACTCGATCGTGAACCGGAGGAAGAAATCGGAGGACGCCGGAGCAGCAGATGATGTCCCCGCGGGCCGCATCCCCGTCGCGGACGCCGCGTCCCCTGCAGGCGGAGCGGAGCAGCCGGGTGTTGCCGCCGCGGCCGTCAGCTTCGCCGTGCTCTCGCTGCTCGTTATCGCCGCCGGTGTCCTGATCTCGAGGAGTGCAGCCGCCATCGCAGAGCACCAGTTCGGTGAAGGGCTGGTGCTTGGTCACACGTTCGTCGGAACGCTCCTCGTCGCCATCGCGACCTCGCTGCCGGAGGTGACGGTGGCCACCGCGGCCGTTCGGAGCGCGCGATCGCCCGACATGGCGATCGGAACGCTCCTCGGGAGCAACAGCATCAACATCCTCGTCTTCGCGGTCGGAGCACCGCTGCTTCTGACGTCCGGCGCGAGGACCGCATGGTTCGACCTCGCCGGCGGGAACCTCGTGAACGTCGGTGCGGCCATCATCCTGACGCTGTCCGTTCTCGCGGGCCTCAGGGTCGGCTGGTTCCGCGAGAGCAAGGTGCGCGCGCGGGTGCTGGCGCTCACGCTCCTTCCCATCTATCTCATTGCGCTCTGGCTCGTCCACGGCAGTGGAGCATAGTCCGGGATCCGCGGGGTTCGGCGATGCGGGCACCGTTGCACACGCTGCAGATGTTGCGTTTCACCCCCGCGTGAGGACGCCTCACATTGAGGAATCGGCCACTCGCGGGGCGTTGATTCCACAGGACGGACGCATCCTGTAGGCTCAGAGTGAGTCGGAGCGCCGGCCGGACCGTCGCGAGGAGATGCACAGCGGGTCCGGTGCCGCGCGGGGGGTGACCCGACAGGGTCGCCGGAGGCAGTCCGCCCGCATCAGCGGGATGCGAAAGGGAGTGCGTCATGAATGCGTCGCTGTCGATCGACTACTGGGGGCTCGTGACCCGGTCGTTCCACATCCTCTGGAAGTACAAGTTCCTGTGGTTCTTCGGATTCTTCGCGGCCGGTACCAGCGGGAGCTCGGGCAACTCAAGCTCCTGGGGCGAGCATGCCGGACCGCAGGCACGCGAGTGGCTCGCGACGCATGTCGAACTCGTTGCGATGATCGTCATGGGCATGGTCATCATGTGGTTCGTCTTCTTCGTGATGGGCCTGCTCTCCAAGGGCGCTCTGATCGGCAGCATCGCGCACGCCGATCGAGAGCACGACATCACCTTCGGCCGAGCCTGGGAGATTGGCTACAAGAACTTCCTCAAGATGCTCGGCATCGCGATCATCGGCCTGATCGCGTTCTTCGTCGGTGGCTTCGTCTTCCTCGTTCCGATTCTGCTCCCGCTCCTCGCGGGCGAAGCCGGGGCCGTCATCGCCATTGCGATCGCCGCGCTCCTGTTCATCCCGTTCCTCGCGTTCGCGTTCCTCCTGGCCTTCACAGTGACGTACGCGGAGCGCGAGGCGGTGCTGCGCAATCAAGGCATCTTCGAGAGCCTCAGCCTCGGCTGGGCGCTCACGAAGCAGTACTTCTGGAACTCGATGGTGGTCTGGCTCGTCTCGCTCGTGTCCGGGCTCGTGTTCATGTTCTGCATCATCTTCGGGCTGCTGCTCGTGGCCGTCCCGTTCATCCTTCTCGGTATGCTGAATGTCTTCGCGGCGCTCGTTGTGGGTATCCCCATCGGCATCGCGCTTGTTATCATCATTTCGGGCGCGCTTGGCACGTACGACTACTCGCTCTGGACGCTCGCGTACATTCGCATTCGTGATCACTACGACAGCCTCCATCAGCAGCCGGAGGCCATCGCACAGGAGGTCTAGTGGGCTGGAAGCGGCCTGAGCGTGACATGAGTGACATGGGGTCGCTTCTCACGGAGCAGCGGAACCCGAACTCAGCTGAGCTCGACCGACTGACTTCCCTCGAGCTCGTTGATCTCATCAATTCGGAAGACTCCACGGTAGCCGCGGCGGTCGCTCGTGAACGCGAGACGATCGCCGCCGCCGTTGAGCTCGTGGCCGACCGCCTCGGAAGAGGTGGTCGGCTCATCTACGTGGGTGCCGGTACCAGCGGCCGGCTCGGCGTGCTCGACGCCGCCGAGTGTCCCCCGACCTTCGGGAGCGACCCGGACGTCATCCGCGGCATCATCGCGGGTGGGTACGGCGCGCTCGTGCGGGCGAAGGAGGGGGCGGAGGACGAGGAGTCGGGCGGTGCAGCGGATCTCCGCGAGCTCGGTGTGACCGAGGCGGACGTCGTGCTCGGCATCGCGACGAGCGGCGTGACCCCGTACGTGCACGGGGCGCTCATCGCTGCCCGGGAGGATGGGGCCGCGACGATCTTCCTCTCGTGCAGCCCGGTTCCCGACGGTGCGGTCGATGTGGACATCGTCATCAACCCGCTCACGGGTCCCGAGGTCGTCACCGGTTCGACCCGGATGAAGGCGGGCACCGCCACGAAGCTCGTGCTCAATACCATCACAACCTCGGCCTGGGTGCTTCTCGGGAAGACCTTCGGCAACCTGATGGTCGACCTCAATGCCACCTGTGACAAGCTCCGCGACCGCTCCTGCAGAATCCTCGTAGAGACCGCCGGACTGTCGTACAATGAGGCTGCGGAGACCATGGAGAGGGCCGGCGGCCACGTCAAGCTCGCCATCGTCATGGCGAGGACGGGCCGGGACCGAGCCGACGCGGAGCGGTTGCTCGAGGAGAGCGGCGGACGCGTCCGCGAGGCGCTGGCGGCGGCCGGGGTCGATTCGAGCAGCTAATCCCACCATCCACGGAGCGCGCGGCACCGTGACCTCGATCATCGTTCATGGAGGCGCCGGGACGTACAGTCCGGGGGCCGAACACGAGAAGGCGCTCGCCCAGGCGTGCGAAGCGGCCGCGCGTGTCCTCGCATCCGGCGGCAGCGCCTGCGACGCGGCCGTCGAGGCGACCGTCCTCATGGAGAACGCGCCCGTCCTCAACGCCGGGTACGGTTCCTCGCTCAACCTCAACGGCGAAGTCGAGAACGACGCGGCGATCATGCTCGACGACATGTCGTGCGGCTCGGTTGCGGCGCTTCATGGGTTCGCCAATCCCATCCTTGCGGCGCGATACGTGATGGAGCGAACCGACCATGTACTCCTGGTCGGCTGCGGCGCCGACGCATTCGCGCGGCACGCAGGGCTTGTCGAGCGCGACCAGAGGAGTCCCGCTCGCATCGAGCGCTACCGCAGGGCGCGCGCGAAGCTCGAGCGCGGTGAGGACATCCATTTCATGCCGCGGCTCCGCGCGTTCTACGACGAGCTCCGGAACGATCCTGACTGGGATGGCGAACGGGATCCCGAGAGTGGCACCGTTGGTATCGTCGTTCGGGACGAGAGTGGGCGGATCGCGGCCGCCTCGTCGACCGGCGGGATGATGCTCAAGCTTCCGGGTCGCGTCGGCGACACCGGCGTCATCGGAGCCGGAACGTACTGCGATTGTCGCGGCGGTGTGTCCGCGACCGGTCACGGCGAACCCGTCATCCGCCACGGGATGGGACGAGCCCTCGTCGAGGCATTCGCCGATGTCGGTGCTGCCGGGGCGATGGCGCGTGTCATGCGGACGGCGTGCGACGAATCGTTCGAGTTCGGGCTGATCGGGATCGATGCCACGGGCGACGTGGCCATCGGGTACTCGACCCAGGCGATGAGCTGGGCTGCGTTTGAGGATGGTGTCCTCAGGACGTTCCTCTCGCACCCGATTCCGAGAAGCACCTAGAGCTGACAGGCGCGGTGCAGGACGGCCCGCGCTGTCCACGGAGGTCCCATGGCAAAGCCGAGTTCCGCCGGACGTCTCGTCAGGAAGCTCACGGGTCTCGCGACACGTGACGAGCGGCTCGTGGTCGGACTCATGTCGGGCACATCGGCCGACGGGATCGATGCCGCGCTTGTGAAGTGTCACGGGTGGGGGCACTGGCTCGAGGCCGAGCTCGTGGATTTCACCTGTGTCCGGTACGAACCCACCCTTGCCGAGCGGCTCGGACACGCGGCGCATGCCGGCATCGCGGAGCTCGCGCGCCTCAACTTCGATGTCGGCGAGGCGTTCGCAGCCGCTGCGCTGACGCTGCTCAGGAAGTCCGGGAAGCGCCCGACCGACGTACACCTCATCGGCTCGCACGGCCAGACCATCTATCACGAGCCGCCCGAGGGTGATCGTAGAGGCGCGACGCTCCAGATCGGCGAGGGCGACGTCATCGCCCGGCAGACCGGCGTGGTGACTATCTCCGACTTCCGGACCGCGGATGTGGCGGCCGGCGGCTCAGGCGCCCCGCTCATCCCGCTCGTCGATTGGCTTCTCTTCCGGAAGCCCGGTGCGGCGAGACTCATGCTCAACATCGGTGGCATTGCGAACGTGACCTGGCTGGTGGAGGACCTCGCCGGGGTCCGCGCATTCGATACCGGCCCCGGCAATGCGCTCTGCGATGAGATCGCGAGGCGCGCATCGCACGGCCGTGAGGCGTACGATGCCGATGGAGCCGGTGCCGCACGCGGCACCGCGCACGAGGACGCCGTGACACACTTCCTCGTGAAGCAGTACTTCGCGGCGCAGCCGCCAAAATCAACGGGGAAGGAGCTCTTCGGCCGTGACGCGGCGCGAGAGCTCGCAGAACTCGTCCACGGTGAGAAGGGGCGCGAGTGGTTCAGCGGCGGCGATACACTCACCGACAGCGACATCGACAGCCTCCAGGCGACAGCGGTCGCGATCACGGCCCGGTCGATCCGCAACGCCGTGCGGTTTCTGCCACGAACGCCGGACCTGACGGAGATGGTCGTCAGCGGGGGAGGTGTGAAGAATCACGCGATGATGACGATGCTCGCCGAACTCTTCACGCCGGTGCCCGTGCGGAGTCTGGCGGAGATCGGCATCGATCCCGACGCCAAGGAGGCGATGGGATTCGCCATCCTTGCCAACGAGACACTTGGCGGCGGACCCGGCAATGTTCCGGCCGCCACGGGCGCGAAGACAGGTGCCATACTCGGCAAGATCAGTATTGGCTTCTAGCGCGGTGGCATCCCGCCGGCGCGGCGAGGCAGCACAGACAGGGAGACGACCGTGACTATCCGACAGAAGGCCGCGCGTCTGATCTTGACGCACATCTCCGACCGCGCGTGGGATGATTTCGGCGACGAGTGCCGGAGACTCGAGCGCGATGTCGAGGAGCTGGGCGTCGGTGGCTTCTGTCTCTTTGGCGGTAACGTGGACCGCACGCCGCGACTCATCGAGTCGATGCGGGATCTCGCCGACCACCGGCTTCTCGTCGCGTCCGATCTCGAGCGCGGGGTCGGACAGCAGCTCGAGGGCGCGACCGTCTTCCCGTCGCTCATGATGTGCGGGGCGACGGGGGATCCGAATCTCGCGTTCGCGCAGGGGTGTGTGACTGCCGTTGAGGCGCGCGCTGCCGGGATCAATCTGGTGTTCGCACCCGTTGCCGATGTGCACAGCGAGGACACGAACCCGATCATCGGCGTCCGCGCGTTCGGCAGCGAGCCGGACATGGTCGCGGCGTTCGTCACGGCGTTCGTCCGTGGGCTCGAGCGAGGAGGCGTCGCCGGAACCGTCAAGCACTTCCCGGGTCACGGAGACACGCAGCGCGACTCGCACATCGAGCTACCCGTGGTCGACGTCGATCGCGCGATGCTCGAATCACGCGAGCTCGTTCCGTTCCGCGCAGCGTTTGAGGAAGGCGTGAAGGCCGTCATGACCGCGCACGTGGAGTACCCGGCGCTTGATGAAGGCCCCGCAACGCTGTCGCGCGTCATCACGACCGACCTGCTCCGAACGGACCTCGGCTTCGGCGGACTGGTCGTCACCGACGCGCTTCTGATGGGTGGCATCGCCGAACTCCACGGTCCGGGTGAGGCCGCGGTCCGCGCACTCGAGGCGGGGGTCGACGTGCTTCTGATGCCGTCCGATGCCGAGGCGGCGATCGATGGTGTTGTCGGCGCCGTGGAATCCGGCCGTCTCACCGTGGAACGACTCGACGCATCCATCGCGCGCATCGAGGAGCTTCTCGATTGGTCGGACGCGTGTCCGATGCCCGAACCTCCGTACGACGTGCTTTCGCGCGCGCTTGCCGACACGCTCCGCTGTCACCTTGACGGGACCGAGGACGATCTCTGGGGCGAGAGCCGCAGCCGCGTCGCCGCGGAGATCGCGAAGCGCGGCGTCACCTGGCTCAGGGGCGATCCGGCCACTGCGGCCGCCGGACTGGCCGCGTGTGATCCGGCGACCATGGCGCTTGTGGCCATTCGGGACCCGAAGCAGCTCGACAACATCGTGTGGCTCAGGAGCGAGCTCGAATCGAGGCTCCCGGGTGCTCGTCTCGTCACCGCAACGGCCGGTGAAGGGAAGCTCCCGCTCGACGACATCGCGAAGGCCGAGTGCTGCATTCTCGCGCTCTTCGACGAGGTGGCGGCGTGGAAAGGGCACGCGGGTCCCGGCTCCGAGGCGCATGACATGGCGGCCCAGCTCCTCGCGGCCGTCCCGAAGGCGGCCGTCCTGCTCTTCGCGGGTCCCCACACGGCGGGGATGCTCTGCGAGGCCGCCGACACCCTGATCTGCTGCTACGACGGGTCCCCGCCGGCGCAGATAGCCGGTGTGCGGGCCCTCTTCGGGGATTGAGCCGCCCGCCCATTCGGGCTATCCTCACACTTCAGTGACTTCCGCCCGGTGGCGCGCTGTGCGTTGCCGGTCTTCCGTCAGGAGCAGCATTGCCGGCACCCGATGACATCAAGCGCGATGAGCGGACGCACGACCCCGTGATCGACCACGACGGGGCGGCGCCCGAACTCGCAGAGCTCGACCCGGATCTCACTGAGGCCGTCCTCGAGCAGGCGCCCACGGTAGACATCACCAAGGGGAACGTGCTCAAGAACGTCCTGTACATGGGTGTCCCGTCGATGATCGGGTTCGGCGCGATGACCATCTACAGCCTGACCGACATCTACTGGGTCAGCAGGCTCGGCACGGCGCCCGTCGCGGCGATCACACTCTTCGCCGCCATCGCGTGGGTGTTCGGCTCGGCGAATCAGATCATCGGCACCGGTTCGGTCGCGCTTATCTCGCGGCGCTTCGGCGAGAAGCGCATCGAGGACACGCGTGACGTCATCCGGCAGACGCTGCTGCTCAAGTTCGGCATCGCCATCATCATGGGCGCACTCGGGCTGCTCATCGCGCCGCATGTGCTCAAGATCATGAGTGACGACCCCGAGGTGCACCGTCTCGCGATGTCGTACGGCAGGATTCGGTTCGCGTTCCTCCCGTTCATGTTCACCTCGTACTCGATCTACACGGCGTTCCGCGGCGTTGGTGACGCTCCCAAGGCGATGTACATCATGTTGATGTCGACCGCGCTCAACGTCGGGCTCGATCCTCTCTTCATCTTCGGACTCGACATGGGGATCGCGGGCGCTGCGTGGGCTACCGCGGTCTCGGCCGCGGCGGCCGTCTTCGTCGGCATCTGGCTGCTCGGATCGGGCAAGGGCAACATCACGGTGCCCATCTGGACGCGGTTCCAGCCGAGAGTTCGAGTGATGGTCGAGATCCTCAGGATCGGCATCCCGGCCGGCATCAACGGGCTCCTCAGGAGCGTGGCGCACTGGTACGTCGCCACCCTGGTCGCCACATTCGGGACCATAGTCGTAGCCGCGTACGGCGTCGGGATGCGCATCATGGAACTAGGCATTCTGTTCGCGGTCGGTCTGGAGCTCGGCTGCGGGGCCATCGTCGGGCAGAACCTGGGCGCCGCGCAGAAGGACCGCGCGCAGGACGCCGTGGTGAAGGCGACGCTCCTCGTGCTTCTGCTGACCGGCATTCTGGGCGCCATCGAAGTCGCGTTCGCACCGAACATCCTGGGCGTCTTCGCCGACGATCCGGCAGTCATGGCCGCTGGCGTGCCGCTCATCAGACTGATGGCCATCGCGCAGATCATGATCGCCATGCATATCGTTCTCTCCTCGGCGTTCTACGGCTCGGGCAACACGTGGCCGCCGACCGTCATCGCGGCCATCATCGAGTGGGGCGTCCAGATCCCGCTCATCCTGGGTGCCATCCACGTGCTCCATACCTCGGAGCTGGGAGTCTGGTGGTCGATGTTCATCGCCGCGAGCATCGAGGTGATGCTGACGTACTTCTGGTTCCGTCGCGGCAAGTGGAAGGACAGGAAGGTCTAGCGCGCGCCGGCGCAGCCCATCCGCGCGGCGACGTGAAACGCAGGGAGGATCGTGAAGTTCGATGTGACCATACCCGAGAGCGCACCGTTCGACGTTGTCGGCTTCGGCCTCAACGCGGTCGATCATCTGTGCATCGTTCCGCGCGAGGCGGAGCGCGGCGAGAAACTCAGGCTCGTCGGGTTCCAGCGTTCGCCGGGCGGCCAGGCCGCCAGCGCGATGGTCCAGTGCGCGCGGCTCGGTCTCCGGACGAAGTACGTGGGGAAGGTCGGCGGCGACGCCATCGGCGACTACTCGCTCGAGACCATTCGCTCCGAGGGCGTGGACGTCAGCGACGTCCCGGCGGTGCCGGGCGCGACGAACCAGCTCGCGATGATCATCGTCGACGAGACGACGGGGGAGAGGACCATCTTCTGGGACCGTCCCGATGGCATTGCGACCCAGCCTGACGAGATCACCCCCGAGAAGATCGCGGTCGGACGCGCTCTTCTCGTCGACGGACACGACGCCCCGGCCGCTGCGAAGGCGGCACGCATCGCGCAGGAGCATGGTATCCCCGTCGTGATGGATGCAGAGACCGTGAAGGAAGGGACCCACGACTGCGTCGCACACACCGACCTCCTCGTAGCCTCGTCGAGGTTCCCGAACCTCTACGCCGGGTGCGCGGACGACGAGGAAGCGCTCTCGCGCATTCTCGAACAGGGGCCGTCGCTCGCGGTGATGACGAGGGGTGAACGCGGGGCGGTTGCGCTGACGAAGGACGGTACGCGGGTCGAGTCGCCGGGGTTCGAGGTAAGTGTCGCTGACACGACCGGCGCCGGCGACATCTTCCACGGAGCGTTCGTCTACGGGCTGCTCGCGGGATGGACGGTCGAGCGGACGCTCGACTTCAGCAACGCCGCGGCCGCGCTCAACTGCACGGCGGTCGGCGCGCGCGGCGGAGCGGCCCGCCTGGAGGATATTGAGACACTCATGCGGGAGCAGGGGCGCCCCTGATCACACCACATCGCAGACTCAGACATCGGAGCCACCATTGGACAAGAACACGCACGCGCTCGACCTCGTCATCCTCGATCTCGACGGCACCATCTACTCGTCGACCGCCACGACCGTCGGTGCGGTCGAGATGGCCGTGCGCGACATCAACGACCGGCACGACCTTCAGATCCCGCGGCCGACGCCCGAACAGATCATGGGTGGCGTCGGGAACACGCGCGAGCACTACGTGACGACCGTTCTCCCGACGCTTCCGGAGAAGCACATCGCTGAGATGAGCGATCTCATCTGGCACTGGGAGCACGAGCTCATCGCGGGCGGAAAGGGCTCGCTCTTCCCGGGCGTTCTCGAGGGGCTCGCGCGGTTGCGCGCTGGGGGCTACTTGCTGGGCATCGCGACGAACGCCGGGACCGGCTACATGCACTTCGTGCTGGACACATTCGATCTGAGGTCGTACTTCTCAGAGACATGGTGCGCCGGCGAGCGCGGCACCCTCAACAAGGCCGATCTGATCCTCGGCATCCTCACGACCCTCGACGTCTGGCCCAAGCGCGCCGTGATGGTGGGCGACCGGAGCTCGGACATCGCCGCGGCGAAGAGCGCGGGGACCTGGTCGATCGGGTGTGATTGGGGGTTTGCCGCGGGCAACGAGTTCGACGGCGCCGACCACGTGATCCACTACTTCGCCGAACTGGCGCCGCTGGTGGAGAGCTGGGAGAAGCAGCTGCGCGGGGAGACCGAGTAGATGCACTGGCTCCACGACATCAAGGATGTTCTGCCCGTCAAAGGAGAACCCGAGACGCGGGATCCCGACGGCATCGATACCGTCGTGCTCCACTGTACGGCGATGCCGGGGTGGAACGTGTGGGAGACCGCCAGGTACCACACGGGGCCGAACCACATCAGCGACGCCGGGTGCCCGACCATCGCCTACGCGTACTTCATCGAGCCGGACGGACTCATGTACCGCTGTCTTCCACGGGGGATCCGTTCGTGGCACGTGGGTCCTTGGAACAACCGGTCGATCGGCGTCTGCATGGCGTACGACGCGTGCGAGGAGCCGCCGCCCCGCGAACAGCTGACGGCAGCGGCCGAACTCTGCGCGCGGCTCGTCAGCGATCTCGGGCTCACGCCCGATCGAGTACTCGGCCACCGCGAGCTCGAGGGCACCGGGTACGTCATCGAGAACGGCGAGTGCGTCCAGCGCAAGGAGTGCCCGGGACGCGCGGTCGATATGGACGAGTTCCGCGACCGCGTGGCCGCCATCCTCGAGCGGAGCGATGGGTCGGATGTTCGGGACGCCTGACCTGAGGGGAGCTGCCGAGAGTATGAGACACGACACGAACAGAGTCCGGTGGGCGAACACCTGCCTCGTCTGCGCGCTCGCACTGCTCATCGCGCTGTGCTCGCCTGTCGGGCCGGCGCGCGCGGCGGACGCGGACGCGGAGGAGCCGGTCGCGACGGAGTCCGGCGCCGCCGAGACATCCGCGTCACTCGAGAGCCTCGACTGGGTCATCGATTCGCTGCTCGTCAAGCCCGACGTGCGCGGAACCGATGTCTCCATCATGATCGCACCCCTCGATGGCGACGCCCCGCTCTACGAGAGGAACGCCGACGCTCTGATGATGCCGGCCTCGAACATGAAGGTCATCACGTCGGCCGCGGCGCTCGCACAGCTCGGGGCGGACTACCAGTTCGCGACCGTGTTCTCGACCGACGCCGCGACGGTCGGGCCGGTTCTGCGGGGTGATGTGTTCATCAAGGGGAGCGGCGATCCGGCCATCGTTTCGGAGGAGCTCTGGCAGATCGCCGAGCGGTTCCGCACACTCGGCATCGAGCGGATCGAGGGCGACCTCGTGTTCGACAGGTCCTACTTCGATGACGAGTGGACCACATCGAAGGATGTCGCCGACGGCGACCGCGCCTACCATGCGCGCACGGGCGCTCTCTCCGCCAACTTCAACACGGTGCGCGTGCACGTGCTTCCCGGCGATGCGCGCGGAGAGCCGGCACGAGTCATCGTCTCGCCGGACGTCGGGTTCGTGGAGATCAACAACAAGGCGACGACCTGCTCGTCGCAGCGGTCGTCGACGATCGATGTGCAGAGGATTTCGGTGCCTACGAGGGCTCCGGGGCCTGACAGGGGGTGGCCCGAAGCTCGCAACCTCGTCACGGTCAGCGGCCGCATCCCCGAGGGGAGCAAGGGCAAGGTCGTCTACCGGAGCATCGACGACCCGCTCTGGAACTTCGTCGCCTCCATCGAGTCCTTCCTGGCGAGAGCCGGTGTGGAGTTCGCCGGCGGCCTCAGGCCCGGCGAGGCGCCAGCCGAAGCGCGCGAGCTCTTCATTCACGAGTCGAAGCCCCTGTCGCTCGTCGTCCGCGACATGGGCAAGTACAGCAACAACTTCGTGGCCGAGCAGCTCGTGAAGACGCTCGGTGCGGAGACGGCCGGCGCGCCGGGGACGACGGCGAGCGGGTGCGCAGCGCTCAAGGTGCACGTCGCGTCGACCGGCGTCGATACGACCGGTCTGAGGATCAAGGATGGCTCAGGCCTCTCGCGGGGGAACCGTCTGACGACCCGGGCCATTGCGACCGTCATCCGTACCGCCGCGAATGAGTTCGCAACCTTCCCCGAGTTTCTGGCGTCTCTCAGTGTGAGCGGAACCGATGGAACGCTCTCCGACCGGATGGGATACGGCGGTCTCGAGGGCGTCATTCGGGCAAAGACCGGCCTTCTCGATGGGGTGACGGCCATCTCGGGCATCATGGAAGCGACGTCGGGCAGGCGCCTCGTCTTCTCGATCATCACGAACGGATCGACGTGCGAGGCATGGAAAGTGCACGACGTGGAGCATGCGATCCTGATGCACGTCCACCAGAACCTGTAGGATACCGATGCCGCGAACAGCGACAGGAACTCAATCCGGACGACTCACCGTTGTGGGGCTGCTGCGATGGGCCCTGGGCTTCACGGTAGCCGGCGCCATCATCGGCCTTGCCATCGGCTACTTTTCGGGGAACCTCACGGCGATACCCAACTCGGTCCGTCTGAGCATCCTCTTCGCGAACGCCGTCGGTTTCGCGACGGTGCTCTCGGCGCGGTTCGTTCTTCCACGCTACGCGGCGTTCCCGAAGTTCATCAACATCCCGCTGGCGGTGCTCACGTTGCTGGCCGGCGGCGCATTCGGCTCGGGTCTCGTGATCTTCGCGGATCCCGTGTTCATTCTGTATCAGGGCAGGATGGCGGCCATCGTTATCGTGGTCGACAGCTTCTGCGCCGTGGTCCTCGGCCTCATCGTGTACTACTACGAGCGCATGCGCGACGAGATCGAACAGACCTACGCCGAGCTTGCCGCCAACCGCGTCCGCGAGGAACGGCTGCGCGAGCTCGCCGCGCGTTCGGAGCTCAAGGCGCTCAAGGCGCAGATCAACCCGCACTTCCTGTTCAACGCGCTCAATTCGATCTCCGCTCTGACGACCATCGATCCGGAGGCCGCTCAGGGAACCCTCGAGCGCCTGGCGAGCATCTTCCGCAAGACGCTGCTCGCCTCCGAAAAGGGGAGCGTGCCGCTCTCGAGCGAGCTCGAGCTGGTCGACGCGTACCTCGACGTCGAGCGCGCGCGGTTCGGAGACCGGCTCCGCGTCGAGCAGGAGATCGGGCCGGGGGCCGGGGACGTCACCGTGCCGCCGCTCATCCTCCAGCCGCTCGTCGAGAACGCGGTTCGCCACGGCATCTCGCCCAAGGTGGAGGGCGGGCTTATTCGCATCGCGGCGTCCGTGAAGAACCGCCGGCTCACCGTGCTCATCTCAGATGATGGGGTCGGCGCCGAGAAACTCGACCTCTCGGAGCTTTCGCCCGAGAGCTACGGGCTCCGGAACGTCCGCGACCGGCTCCGGACGAGCTTCGGGGCGGGGGAGTGGCTGGTCGTCGAGAGCAGACAGGGCAAAGGCACAACGGCGCGTCTCATTATCCCGATGGCGCGCGAGGAACGGAGCGATTCGTGAGCGACGACAGGATCAGAGTCATGGTGGTCGACGACGAGGAGCTCGCACGAGCTCGCGTGAAGGACCTGCTCTCCGAGCACGAGGCGTTCGACTGCGTCGGGGAGGCGAGCAACGGCATCGCGGCCGTTGAGAGCATCAAGGAACTCAGGCCCGATCTCGTTGTTCTGGACATCCAGATGCCGGGGATGAACGGGTTCGAGGTGGTCGAGGCGCTCGACGAGGTGCCGCTCGTGGTCTTCGCGACCGCGTTCGACGAGTACGCGATCAAGGCATTCGAGGTGAACTCGATCGACTATCTCCTCAAACCGATCACGAAGGAGCGCTTCGCCGAGGCGCTGACCCGGGCGCGCGATCTGCTCCACGAGGAGAGCGGTCTCGAGCAGACCATCGGTCGCATCGCGGAGCTCGTCCAGCCGACCGGGCTCAACCGTCTGCCGGTGACGAAGGGCAAGCGCATCGTCCTGCTGGATGCGTCCGACGTCGTCTGGGTCGAGGCGTCCGACGAGCTCGTATTCGTTCACACGAAAAGCGACCGCTATCTCATCAACATGACGATGTCGGAGCTCGAGCAGCGGCTCGACGCGAAGACGTTCTTCCGGACCCACCGGTCGAGCATCGTCAACCTGGACCACGTCGTGGAGATCGTGCCGTGGTTTGGCGGCAAGTACCAGGTCATCGTCGCGGATGACGGGAAGACCGAGGTCGTGCTCTCCCGAGCGCGTGCCCGCCGGCTCCGCGAGATACTTCCATGGTAGCGGAGCTTCGCCTGCGCGAAATCTTGCCTTGGTAAGAGCGCAGGTTCGGCTTCGAGAGATACTCCCCTGGTAGGGTAGGATTCGACCCGCCGCAACATGCCAGCCCCCGGGGCCTTCCGGGGCGCCACAGGGGCTTTTCGCCCCCTGCAGTTCACCGCCGACTCATGTCATCTCGCCCGCGGCAGATGCCGCTTGGCGGGAGTCACCTTCGAGTCGGACCGGTTTATCCATATCATAGGCATTGTGAGATACAACAGGAGTTCCCCCGCCCGGACGGGCGGTGAGGGACCCGGGAGTCACCAAGCACGGCTCCGGAGGGAGCCGACATCAGGGGGAAGGAACATGAAGGCGGATCGGAACATCGCGGCGTTCATGGCGCTCATCGCACTTGCCATGTTCGTGGGGCTCGTGGCCCCGGCCGCGGCGGACGGTATCGGCCTCGGTGACGGAGCTGTGGCCGTCATCGACGAATCGAACACTCCCGCCACCGGCACCAGCGTCCAGATCGCTCACACCATGAGCTTCGCACAGTCGCACAACTTCGAGGTCCTGGCGGACGAGGTATACGAGTACGACCTGTACCTCTGGACCCAGTACATGAGCGTGTTCGGGACGATCGACGGTGACGTCTTCGTCGGTTGTCAGAAGATCACGATCGACGGGACTGTGACGGAGGACCTGATGTGCTTCGCCGAGAAGCTCACCGTCACCGGTGAGATCGGCGACGACATGCGCGCGTTCGCATCGGATGTTCGCATCTCGGGTGTCGTGCGCGGTGACGTGCTTCTCGGGTGCGCGCACGTCGTGATCGAAGAGGGAGCCGTCATCGAGGGCAGTCTCCTCGTCGGCGCCGGGACCGCGACCATCCATGGCCACGTCAAGGGCAACGTCCGGGTGGGAGCCGGCGAGGTCACCATGACCGGGCAGATCGACGGCAACGCCGAGCTCTTCACCGACGGAGGTCTGACCCTGGCCGACCGCGCGCAGATCGGCGGCGACCTGGTCTACGAGGGGCCGGCTCGCATAGAGATCGCCGATGGGATCGTTCTCGGCAGCGTGACGTTCCGGGAGCCCATTGTCGACACTGACGATGTGAAGCTCGACTTCAGTCCTATGTTCAGCCTCGCCATGCACATCTTCGAGTTCTTCGCGGCGATCATCGCGGGTGTCATCATTATTGCGCTTACGAAGGACCACGCGCGCACCACGGCCAACAAGATCCGCACGCGGCCTCTGAAGAGTCTCGGCATCGGCTTCGTGGCGTACATCTGCATCCCGATCATTGTTCTGATCACTCTCGTGCTGATCATCACGATCCCGTTCAGCGTCGTGCTTGCTCTCGCGTACCTGATCGTCCTGTACATCTCGAAGTTCTACTTCGCGATCTGGCTCGGCAGCTGGCTTCTCAGGCGCGGAGACCGGCTCCTCACGACATCGCCGATCCCGCCGATGCTTCTGGGTCTTGTCATCGTCTACCTGCTGACAGCGATCCCGGTTCTCGGAACGCTCATCGGCATCGTGATCATCTTCTTCGGGCTCGGCGCGCTCCTGCAGCGTAAGGAGACGCGTCTCGAGCAGGCCTTCGAGCCTGTCGAACCCGCCGACGACAACGCACTTCCCAGTGTCTTCCCCGGAACCTCGGAAGGATAGGACAATGAGCGCAGGTACGCGCGGCACCTCGTTCATGGGAACATCAAGGAGACTCAGTCTCAAGGGAGTCCTCCTCTGGGCGCTGGCTGCCAGCGTCGCGGGGCTCGGGATCGGTCTGGCGATCAGACTCTTCTCGGGCGCCGAGGGAGGCGCGGCACGCTCGCTGGTGCTGATGAGCGTCGTCTTCGCGAACATCGCTGTCTTCACGGCCGTCCTCACGGTGAAGCTCGTGCTCCCGAGGGTCAGCGGCTTCCCCGGGTACATCCGGTTCCCGCTCGCGATCGTGATGCTGATCGCCGGCGGTGTGATCGGCAGCGGCGTCGCGATCCTGGTCAACCCGCTCATCGTGCTCTACCAGATGGAGAACGCCGTCATGGTGACGACGATCAACGCCGCCGTCGCCCTCGTCGTGGGACTGATGACATACATGTACGAGCAAATGAGAACACAGGTTGAGAACGCGGTCGCCGAGCGGTCGATGCTCGAGCACGAGATGAACATCGCGCGCCGCATCCAGACCGAGCTTCTCCCGAAGCAGTTCCCGAACCCTCCGGGCTGGGACATCTTCGGGTTCAGCGTCCCGGCGAAGCAGGTCGGCGGTGACTGCTACGACGTCATCGAACTGGATGACGGGAGACTCGCCATCACCATCGGCGACGTCTCCGGAAAGGGCGCTCCGGCGGCCATCCTCATGGCGAATGTGCAGGCGGCGGTCCGCGCGCTCGCGGAGAGCGGCGTCCCGGCGAGCCAGCTCGTCGGTCGCGTCAACACGCTCGTTCACAGCTACACCGAGGACAGCGTCTTCGTGACGTTCTTCTACGCGGTTCTGGACACGCGGACCCAGGAAGTGACCTACGTCAACGCGGGTCACAACCCGCCGTGCGTACTCAGGGCCGGCGGCCGGCGCGAGTATCTCGACAAGGGCGGTCTCGTCGTCGGCGCCATGCCCGGGATCGACTACGAACAGGGAACGGTACGACTCAGCACCGGCGACGATCTCGTGCTCTACACCGACGGTGTCACCGAAGCGATGAACGGTGACGAGGAGATGTTTGGTGAGGAGCGTCTCGAGGAGCTCCTGGTCGCGCACCGTCACAAGAGCGCGCGCGACATCGAGGAGCATGTCTACACGGAGATTCGTGACTTCGCCGCGGGAGCGGCGCAGGCCGACGATCTCACGATGGTCGTCGTGAAGCGGTTTGACGAGAACGCGCCGTCGAACCGTGAGAACAACGAGAAGGCATTCTCAAGCTCGGACTCCCCCCGAGAGGCCATGGGCGGGTCTTCTGCCGCGCAAGGCGCATCCGACTCGGATCGCCTCGGAGGACCCGCCACGGCTGCACCGGTGGGATTGGCCATAGAAGGAGTGGCATGAGAAAGCGCGTCGCAATCTGCCTGATGACGTTCGTCGTCGCCGTCGCACTCGGTTTCGGTACGGATCTCTCGGTCGGGAGTCCGGGACCTGCGTTCGCCGAGTGGGTCGCGGCGCACGGCTCGCGCATCGACACGATCGACCCCGAGGCTGGGACGGCGGACCTCGCCCCCCTTCGGGGGATCGTCGATGACGCCCGGGTCGTGTGTCTCGGCGAGAGCAGGCATGATGCGAGCGAGCAGTTCCAGCTCAAGCACCGCATGATCAAGTACCTCGTGGAGGAGATGGGGTTCTCCGTCATCGTCTTCGAGGAAGGCATGGCGCAGGCGAAGGCCGTGGACGACTACATCCGGGGAGGCGAGGGTGACCCCGCCGCTATCCTCGGAGAGCTCTCGGCCTGGTTCGCGTGGGACACCCGGGAGGTGCTCGAACTCGTCGAGTGGATGCGGGAATACAACGACGACCCGTCGCACGAGACGGAGCTCAGGTTCTTCGGTGTTGACTGTACCGCGCCGAGGCTCGGACTCGTCAACGCGCTGGCCTACATCGAGGGCATCGACCCCGCCTTTGCTGACGGGTTCGAGACCGGCTCGCTCGGCCTCTCGCTCCACGCGGAGGGCGACTGGTGGACCACCTTCGAACGGTACGCCGCGGCGACCGACGAGCGGCGCGAGGCTATCGGCCGCGCCTACGAAGACCTCGCTGCCTACATGCAGTCGAGACGGAGCGAGTTCGTGCGGCGTTCCTCGGTGAGCGAGTTCGAGTGGGCGATGCGCCAGGTGCACGTCGGCCAGGCCGCCCACGATCTCTACAGCTCGCAGACGAGGGAAGAAGGCGGCGTCATTCGCGACCTCGCGATGGCGGACAATCTGACGTGGATTCTCGACGAACACCTGCCCGGGCACAAGGCCGTTGTCTGGGCGCACAACGCGCACGTCTCGCGGGCGCCGTTCACGATGCCCGACGCCTTTGGCGGGACGCTCGTCGACATGATCTACCATCTGAGCGACCGCCTCGGTGACGACCTCGTCTCCATCGCCGGCCTCTGCTACCAGGGCGAGTATGTCGAGGGTGATGGTGTTGACCCGGCGTCGGTCGCGCCGACCGATACGACCTACCTTGGCGGAGCGATCGCGCAGGCGGGGGAGGAGTTCATGCTCCTCGACCTGCGCTCGGCTCCCCAGGGGAGCCCGGCGTCGCGCTGGCTCGGTCGTGAGCGGCGGATGCGAGGACAGGGAGTCGACATGGTGTGCGTCCCGAGCGACGCGTACGATGCCGTCTACTTCGTTCGAACCATCACACGCACGGAGCCGGGACCACGGGCCGCGGCGCGGTTCAGATTCCAGGGCGCCGGCGCGAGATAGAGTCCGGCGCTTCCGAAACGATCAGGCGGCACTGCGCCGCCTCATGAGGAGACGCGATGAGAAGGCACCACCGATCCTATCCGCACCGAAGCTCACGTTCGGATGACAGCTATTACCACCGAGCGCCCCGCTCCGATGAGCGCACCTCGGACGTCCGCGGGCACGCGCTCAGGCTCTCGCTCATTCTCGCGCTGACGGTCGTGCTGATCCTGTCCATCCTCGTCGTTTCGTCGCGGGCTCAGATGGTTGACCCGTACGACATTCTCGAGCGATACGCCGATGCGATCGGTGGGATGGACATGCTCCGAGCGTCCGGATGGATGCGCACAGTGGGGACGTTCGAGGTCGCCGGTCTCACCGGCACCGTTGCGACATGGCAGGGACCGGGCCGACTGAACCGGCAGGAACTCGATCTGGGGGTCTTCGTTGAGACCAGCGGCGACGACGGGACCACCGTGTGGAAGCAGGACGCCAACGGGAAGGTGCAGATCGTCGAGGACGAGAACGCGATCATCCGCCGCGAGGTGGACGCGCGTGTTGTCGCCTACGAGGCATTCGACCGGGACTCCGACGTATTTTCGGTCGAGTACGCGGGTCGTGATGACGTCGACGGTGCTCCGTGCCACATCGTCCGCATCACGAACTCGCTCAATAGTGACGTCATCGAGATGAGCATCGATGCGACCTCCTACCTGGTCGTCAGACGGCGCGACATCCAGCCCGACATGGTCGCAACCACACATCTCGACGACTATCGCGAGGTCGACGGCGTTCTCTATCCATTCGAGGTGGCGACCCTTGTCGAGCCGCCCGGTCAGGAGCAGCTGCTTCGCCTGACCGAAGTGGAGATCACGGATGGGTTCGACCCCGCCCTCTTCGCGCTCCCGGAGGACGACGTTCGCGACTTCCGCTTCACGTCCGGTGCGCCGTTCGAGGTCGTGCCGATGAGGTTCCATGAGAACCACATCTTCGTCCTCGTCGAGATGGCGGGCCATCAGGGGCTCTGGGTCCTCGATTCCGGCGCGAGCACAACTTGCATCGACGAAGGATTCGCGCGCGACCTCGGGCTCGAGATGGAAGGCGAACTCATGGGGTCCGGCGCCGGAAGCACCGTGACCGTGTCGTTCGTCGAGCTCCCCGCATACCGTGTGAGCGGCATCGAGTTCGCTCCTCAGAAGTGCGTGAGTCTCGATATCGCTCCGCTCTTCGAAAAGACAAGTGATCTCGCGATCTCCGGGATTCTCGGCTACGACTTCCTGTCGCGCTTCGTCACACGCGTCAACTACGCGCGGGAGGAGCTGACGCTTTACGACCCGGAGCTCTTCGAGTACGCGGGCGACGGCGTGGCGCTCGACGCGGCGCTCGTCGGGAACATATTCACGGTCCCCGTGGGCGTCGACGGCGAACCGGTCGGCCGCTGGGCGGTCGATCTCGGCGCGAGCGGCGAATCGTTCCACTATCCGTTTGCCGAGGCGAACGGTCTGCTCGAGCGCGAGGGGTTCGACCGCGTCGCGTTCGGGGCCGGCGGGCGGATGGCGAAGAAGGCCGTTCTGTTCGACTCGTTCGATGTGGCGGGGTTCACGGTCGACCGTCCCGTCATCGGCGTGCCGCAGCAGGAACTCGCCGGGGCGTTCGGTTCGGCCGAGGTCTCGGGCAATCTCGGCAACGCGCTCTTCCGTCACTTCGTGCTCTATCTCGACTACGAACGGCAGCAGGTCATCTTCGAGCGCGGCGAGGATTTCGAGACGCATTTCCCGTTCGATCGCTCCGGGCTCCAGATCTGGTGGGGAGAGCCGGGCGTTGTGGAGGTGCTTCACGCGGCGGCCGGTGGACCGGCGGCGGCCGCGGGGCTTGCGGATGGTGACGTGATCGTGTCGATCAACGGCATCGAGGCGGAGTTCTTCGCGGGCCTCTCCGCCATCCGCGAGCTCCTGAAGAGCGACCCGGGAACGAGTTTCGATCTCGAGGTGATCCGTGACGGGCAAACAGAGCATTTCACAGTGGAGCTGGCCAGGCTTCTGGAGTGACTCCCCCCGGGCCGGAAGGTCCACTCACTCAGCATGGGCGACCGTGCGGTCCGCGTACCGTACGATGGCTCTTACCAGAGCGGCTGGCGACAGACCGGGGCCCCATGGGGCCCCGGTCTCTGTTTCTGTCCAAATTGACTGGAACCTCAGAGGGCGCGCGGTTGTCAAAGAAGATGTGAGCGTCAGGCATGCCGGGCTTGATGCGACCCACCAGAAGTTCTAGACTGAGAACTGGCGCAGATATGCGCCGGGGGATGTTCATAATGACACGGGAGCTCAAGCGCACCTGCGTGTTGCTCGCCGTGATGGCCCTCCTCGTGATGGCGCCGTCCGGTGCAGGCGCAGAAGCGCCCGGCCCGGACGTATCCCGATGCCTCACTCAGCTTCACTCCTCACTCGACCTCGACCGACTCAGCGCTGAACTCTGGCCCGGGTGGACGATCTCCGGGACGCCGATGGTGCTCATCGAAGAGGCGGACTGCTGGCTCCTCGGCGACGCCAGCCAGTTCGGCGACTACACGCGCGAGCGCCTCGCGGCGCCCGAACTCACGGTCCATTCCGCGGCGCTCGACAGCGAGGGAATCTCGCGGCGCGACGCGACGGTCGGGGGAGAGCCGGCGGCGTTCATCAGCACAGATCAGATGTCTACCTGCATCGTCCCGGCCGCGTTCGAGGCCGCCTTCAAGACGCATCTCCAGACGAGCTGCCCCGAGCTGGGCGCCCCCGATGACCCGCTTGTCGGCGCGCCCTCGCAGCCCCGGGATGTCGCGCTTGCCGACATCGAACGTGAGATAGCGCTCGATGCGATCTCCGCGCATCCGGACTCGGTCGACGCATTGATCCGCGAGTTCGTCGGCATCCGCAGCTTCCGCAGAGCGGGAATGACCGGCGGGTTCGTCAACCGGGAGAGAGCACGCGAGTACCGAGACGGCATGGCCGCCTACGTGAGATTCCGTGCGAGGGAGCTGGCGGAAGGCTATATCGATCCCGCGGACAAGAGCCTGCTGACGCCCTCGGTGAAGGACACGTTCTGTCTCAAGAGCTGGCTCTGCAAGCCGACCGGGCTGGACTGGTACCGTAACGAGCGCTTCGCGTGCATGGGCGCGGCGGTCTGCTACCTTCTCGACAGGGCGGGGGTCGAGTGGCGCGACCAGGTCATCGACCGTTGTGTCGATCCGTACGCGCTGCTGTGGACGAAGTACATGGGCGGAAGGTCGGATGTCCAGCCGCTGCTCGACCGGTACGGCTACGCCGAGCGCGAGGCCGAGGCCACCACCTTCATTGACGCCACGAAGTCCGGTCCCGAGAAGCTCTTTGATGACATCACCCGCGGAGACACGCCGCTCTTCCTGGTCAATACCGAGCAGCTCGCGAGCACGACGGTGAGCTACGACCGGGAGTACATCGCGAAGGTCGACCCGCACCGCGAGGTCCACAAGCGCATCATCAAGATCGAGTTCTCCGGCGGCACGCACGTCTACGTGATGGGCCGCCAGACGGCGGTCGTCATCGGTGAGGACGAGTTCGATTTCCACCAGCTGATGTTCGAGGCGCCGGAGGCGTACGAGATCAAGGTCGGCGGGATCCCGTTCACACCATCCCACGGCATCAACCACCTCACGGGACCGCTCTCCGTCACGGCGAACGGGTTCGAGCTCGAGGCGCAGGACGCCATCATCGTCTCCGCTGAGGGGCGACTGTCGTTCGTGCTGCACCGGTAGAGGCTGGAAGATACAGACGCAAAGAGAGGCAGGTCGAACGCGACCTGCCTCTCTTCATTCAGACCAGCCATCTTGGGGGATTGGCTCGAGCGTTGCCGTTGCGCCACGGCGCGGCTCGTTCTGGTCTTACCGGTAGAGCGATTTGATGTGTGTCCACGTCGCCGCCTGCACGGGACTCGGTCCCTGGCACTCGAGCGTGGTGTACATGCTCAGGTTCCCGGGGAATCCGTAGTCGCACAGGTCTTCCCATCCGGTGCCCCAGTCGTTCCAGTTCATGCACGGATCGCACGGTCCCTCGTCGGTGACGAGCGCGGGCAGTGCCTCGCAGTCGTCCGCGAACGTGATCGCCGCAAAGAACGGCTCGTCCATGATGGGGCAGTCGATCGGGATCGGGACCGTGACGGCCCAGAGTCCGGCAGGGCTGAACGGGCCGACGACGACCGGATCCGACGTGGCGACGACGTCGCCCGGCATCGGACACTCGGGGTTCGTCAGGTCGACGTTCTCGATGTCCGCCATCAGCGTGAGCTGACACGTATTCTCCTCGGCCCAGTAGAGGTAGATCGTTACACTGACGGGCTTCCACCCGGCGTCGCAGCACGGGCAGTTCGAGGGATCACAGTACGTCTTGTAGGACTCGTTGCCGGTCAGCCAGCTGTCCACGGTCCAGTAGTAGCTGCTGTTGCATGCCTCACAGAGATCGCCCGGATCACGCTCGGCCGGCGGGTACGAACCGACCAGGCTGGTCGTGATCAGCTCGACGTCGGTGACGGACTCACGGGCGGCGAGCGGGGTGGCAAGTGCGACCAGGATCATCAGGGCAATCAGCGCTGTTCTCTGCATATTTCGTCTCCTTTGGCAGGAAGCCGTCACACTGGTTCACGGGAGGGCAGGCCCGGTCGTCGCGAAAAGCCCCATTCTTCGGTGCGTTTCGCTCGGTTCCCGGTTGCTTTCCCCTCCATCGGGTGGTATCTCTCGCTGTTGTCCGGATATATGCAAGTCGCGTACCGTACGCCCCGTTCCACGGGCGTTTTCGGCGCCTGGCGCCGTATGACGAGGGGAGAACCGAGTGAAAGAGCCTGCGCTCACGGTCTATCTGAAGAAGGGCGGAGAGAAGCGCCTGCGCTCGGGTCACCTGTGGGTCTTCAGCAACGAGATCGAGTCCGTCGACGGAGCCGTCACCGCCGGTGACAGCGTCATCGTCGTCGACGCCGCCAAGCGCGTCATCGGCACGGGCTACATGAACCCCAATTCGCTCATCTCGGTGCGTCTGCTCGCGCGCCGCAGGCTTGAGCTCTCGAAGAGCTTCCTTGGCCGACGCATCCGGCACGCGCTCGAGTACCGCGAGAGGCTCTATCCGGGAGAGACCGTCGGCCGTCTCATCTACGGCGAGTCCGATATGCTCCCGGGGCTCATCGTCGACCGCTACGGGGATACGCTCGCGGTCCAATCGCTGACCGCCGGCATCGAGCGCCGTCTCGAGGACATCCTCTCTCTTCTTGATGAGCTGCTCGCGCCGACGACTATCGTGCTCAGGAACGATTCCAGAATGCGCAAGTTCGAGGATCTCCCGATCGAGAAGCGCGTGGTCACCGGAAACGCCGACGCGCCGGTCGAGATCGAGCAGGACGGTCTCAAGTTCCTCGTCGACGTCCTCGACGGACAGAAGACCGGGTTCTTCCTCGACCAGCGCGAGAACAGGCTCCGCACGCGCGAGCTCGCGAAGGGCAGGCACGTGCTCGACTGCTGCTGCTACACCGGCGCATGGTCGGTGACGGCCGCCGCGGCCGGGGCCGCATCTGTCTCCGGCATCGACTCGTCGAAGCCCGCGCTCCGTCTCGCGGAGAGGAACGCTGCGCTCAACGGCGTCGCGGATTCGATGCAGTTCGTCGACGGCGATATGTTCAAGCGGCTTGCCGCCGTCGGACGCGGGACGAAGAAGTTCGGACTCGTCATCCTCGACCCTCCCGCGCTTGCGAAGGGACGCAAGAAGATCCGCGAGGCCCTGAAGGGGTACCGGGCGCTCAACCGGATGGCCATGAGCGTGACCGCCCCCGGCGGTCACCTGGTGACCTGCACCTGCTCGCATCTGGTGGAGCAGGAGGCGTTCATGAACATGCTCGTCGCCGCGGCCCGAGAGGCGGACCGTCACGCGCGGATCGTCGAGGTCCGGGGGCAGAGCCGCGACCATCCCGTCGTTCTTGGTCATCCCGAGACGCGCTATCTGACCTGTGTCGTACTGGAGCTTCTGTAGGGTCTGATGGAGTTCACACCCCGATACGTCGAGCTCGCCCGGTCGGGCGAGCTCTCACGGCGCGCCGCTGCGGCGGCGGAACGTCTTCGGGCATGTACGCTCTGCCCGCGCGCGTGCGGCGTCGACCGCACGGCGGGGGAACTCGGCTACTGCCGCACCGGTGAGCTTCCCGCTGTCTACAGTCACATGTCCCACCCGGGCGAGGAGCCGCCGATCTCCGGAACGCAGGGGTCGGGGACCATCTTCATGAGCGGGTGCACGCTCTCGTGCGTCTACTGCCAGAACGCGCGGTTCAGCCAGGGCGGGGAGGGAGCCGAGCGCTCGATCGCCGATGTCGCGAGGATGATGCTCGATCTCGAGGCGATGGGGTGTCACAACATCAACATCGTCACGCCGACGCATCACACGCCGGCGATCCTCGCGGCACTCGAGGTTGCGGTCGGGGAGGGATTGCGTATCCCGCTCGTCTGGAACACGTCGAGCTACGAGTCCCCGGAGACGCTCCAGCTTCTCGACGGCGTCGTCGACGTCTACCTGGCCGACATCCGATACGCGGAGGATGCGAATGCGGCGCGCTACTCCGGCGCGGCCGACTACGCGACGGTCTCGCGCGCGGCGCTCCGGGAGATGCAGCGGCAGGTGGGGACGCTCAGAGTGGATGAGCGCGGCATCGCCACCGGTGGGCTCATCGTGCGGCATCTGGTTCTGCCCGATGGCGTCAGCGGGACCTCCGGGTGCCTGGCGTTCGTGGCGAGCGAGCTGGACTCCGAGACCCACGTCAGCCTGATGTCCCAGTACTACCCGGCCCACCGGGCGCACGAGCACCCCCGAATCGCCCGGCGGCTGACCGCATCGGAGTGGGATGAGGCGGTCGCGGCGCACGCTGAGGCCGGTCTCATCAACGGGTGGGTCCAGGCGTTCATGGGGGAGGTCTCGCCGATCGCCGGGACCAATCTGGAGCCGGATGAATAGTCATCCATGACGATTCTCGGCGAATCGGCATGGTGTGGTTGACATGAGCCGCCACCGGGAACATACTACATCGACGGGGACGAAAACCCGGCGGCCGCGCCGGTACTCCCCGGACGCTGAAGCAGCAGGGAGATGATGAAGAAGTCCGATCTCAAAGGATTGACGGTCGCCGAGCTCAAGGCCGAGGCGAGATCGCTCGGACTCGTGGGGTACTCCTCCATGAGGAAGGGTGAACTCGTCGACCTGCTCGTGCGTTCGACGACGCCGAAGCGGAAGAAGCGCGTCGCCGGGAAGTCGAAGAAGCCGGCGAAGGCGACGGTTGCGAAGAAGGCGGCTGCAAAGAAGGCGGCTCCGAAGAAGACGGCCGCGAAGAAGGCGGCTGCAAAGCCGAAGGCGAAGGCGACGGCTGCCAGGAAGACCGTTGCGAAGAAGGCAGCAGCCAAGCCGAAGAAGGCGGCCGCGCGGGGCGCGGCTAAGCCGAAGCCGAAGGCTTCGGCAGCAAGGAAGAAGAAGGGCGCGCGCGAAAAGGGCGCCATCTCGCCGCGCACGATCCGCGCCTTCTCGATGAAGCAGACCAACGGGATGCAGCAGCGCGTCAAGGCGGCGAAGTACTACCTCGGCGTGGAGAAGTCGCCCGAGCTCGATGCGCACTTCACCTACCCGGAGAGCTACGGCGAGAACATCATCACGCTGATGGTGCGCGATCCGTACTGGCTCTACTCATACTGGGAACTGGCTCCCGAGGTCGGCCGTGAACTGGCCGACGTGCTCAGCGAGCAGGAGTTCGCGTCGAGCCGGTTCATTCTTCGGATCTACGATGTGACCGGAACCGATATCGACGACCCCGCGGGGTTCGAAGACATAGACATCGCACACGGTGCACGCAACTGGTACATCAATGTGACCCGCGTTGAGCGGGAGTATGCGGTGGAGATCGGCGTGCTCGCGCCGGACGGCGCGTTCCTCGTGCTCGCTCGGTCGAACCGCGTCGCGCTACCGCCCGTTGGACCGTCAGAGGTCATCGACGAGGAGTGGGTGACCGTTGACGCGCTGGGGCACGTCTACCAGCAGTCCGCCGGGAAGCTCCCCGACACCGGGTCAAGCGGTTGGGGGCATGGCAGCGGAGGCAACCGATGATCCAGCCTGCCGTGCATCTCTCCTTCCACAGCATTCACTGAGTTTCGAGAGGGAGCCATGGAGAAGGGCTATCTCAGCCTCGTCCTGCATGCGCACCTGCCGTATGTGCGTCATCCGGAGTACAAGAGTTTCCTCGAGGAGTATTGGCTCTTCGAGGCGATCACGGAGACGTACATCCCGCTCATCCGCGGGTTCCAGCGTCTGACCGACGACGGTGTCGACTTCCGTCTGACGGTCTCGATGAGCCCGCCGCTCGTCTCGATGCTCCAGGACCCGCTCCTTCAGGAGCGGTATCTCAAGCACATCACCGGACTCGCCGAGCTCGCCGAGAAGGAGCTCGTCCGCCTCAAGAAGGACCCGCCGCGGCTGAAGCTCGCGAAGATGTATCACAAGCTCTTCACGGACTGCCGGCATACCTTCGCTGACGAGTACGGTCTCGATATCACGCGAGCCTTCCGCGCGTTCCGCGATGCCGGCAAGATCGACATCACCACGTGCGGCGCGACGCATGGGTTCCTCCCGCTCATGGAGCAGTTCCCGGCAGCCGTTCGCGGGCAGATCCGCATCGCCGCCGAGCACCACGAGCGCGCGTTCGGCAGGAGGCCCGAGGGTATCTGGCTTCCGGAGTGCGGGTACTTCCCGGGCGTCGACAAGTATCTGGCCGAGGAAGGCATCCGCTACACGTTCGTTGATTCGCACGGAGTGCTTCACGCGACGCCGCGCCCAAAGTTCGGCACGTACGCGCCCGTCATCACACCGTCGGGTGTGGGCGTGTTCGGCCGCGACATCGAGTCGTCCAAGCAGGTCTGGAGCGCCGAGGAGGGCTACCCGGGCGACTTCAACTACCGCGACTTCTATCGCGACGCCTCGTACGATCTCGACTACGACTACGTCCGTCCGTATCTGGGCGCCGACGGGTTCCGCAAGATGCTCGGCCTCAAGTACCACAAGATCACGGGCAAGGGCGTCGAACTCGGCGACAAGGAGCTCTACGATCCGGACGTCGCGGCTGCGTTGCTCGACGAGCATGCGGCCAACTTCATGTTCAATCGGGAGCACCAGTTCGAGTACCTCAACGACGTGCTCGGACAGAAACCGGTGATCGTCGCGCCGTACGACGCGGAACTCTTCGGACACTGGTGGTTCGAGGGGCCGGCGTGGCTCGAGGCGCTCTTGAGAAAGATCCACGAGACGAACGGACCCGTGAAGACCGCGACGCCGACCGATATCCTCTCGTCCGGTATCCCGATGCAGACGGCGACGCCGCATCTGTCGAGCTGGGGGCACAAGGGGTACTGCGAGGTCTGGATCAACGAGACCAACGACTATATCTACCCGCATCTTCATCGCGCGTCGATCCGGATGACCGAGCTGGCGAAGCTCTACCCGAACGCTGAGGGTCTGAGGCTCCGCGGTCTCAACCAGGCCGCGCGTGAGCTCCTGCTCGCGCAGTCGAGCGACTGGGCCTTCATCATGAAGACGGGGACGATGACCGAGTACGCGCACAAGCGGACGCGGGACCACATCTCGCGGTTCACGCGCCTCTACGAGGACATCAAGCACAACGCGATCGACGAGAAGTGGCTCTCGGAGGTCGAGTGGCGGGACAAGATCTTCCCCGGCATCAACTACCGTGTCTACGCCGAGGACAACCCTCTGTGAGCAAGCCGCGCCTTCCCATCGCCATACTCTGGCACCAGCATCAGCCGATGTACCGCGCGCGCCAGGACGGCGACCCGCGAGGGTCGTACATGCTGCCGTGGGTGAGGCTCCATGCCGTCCGCGACTACTACGCGATGGCGGCGATGGTGCAGGACTACCCGAACGTCCACGTGACGATCAACCTCGTGCCATCGCTCATCGTCCAGCTCGAGGACTACACCGACCGCGGCGCGACCGACGCGTGGCAGGAGCTCGCGCTCAAGCCGACGTCGGAGCTGACGGATGCGGAGCGCGATTTCATCATCGCGCGGTTCTTCGACGCGAGCTGGGAGAATGAGATCACGATCCACCCGGCGTACTCGCGGCTGCTGAACATCCGCCGCGCGCGTGGGACGTTCACGGATGAGGACATCACCGACCTCAAGGTCTGGTTCAATCTCGCGTGGTTCCCGACGGACGCGCATCACGAGCCGATGGAACTCGTCACCGGCGAGACCGTCGACATCTCGCGGCTCGTGAAGAAGGCCGTCCGCTTCTCGCAGGACGATGTGAAGCACGTGCTCGACGAGCAGTACAAGATCATGCGCGCGGTCCTGCCGCTTCATCGGCAGATGATGGAGGCGGGGCAGCTCGAGATCTCCGTGACGCCGTTCTACCATCCGATCCTTCCGCTCGTCGCCGACACCGATTTCGCGACGATCGACGCGCCGGGCTGCTCGCTGCCTGAGCGGTTCAGTCATCCCGAGGACGCGGCCGCGCAGATCCAGAAGGCCGTTGCGTTCTACGAGGAGAAGTTCGGCCGCGCACCGAGGGGGATGTGGCCGTCCGAGGGGTCCGTCGGGCAGCACGTGGCGGGGCTCTTCGCGGACGCTGGGCTCTCGTGGGTCGCCACGGATCAGGGTGTGCTGGCACGTTCGGGGAAGTGGGGCTACCAGGTCGAGGATCCCGAGGTGCTCGCCCAGCCGTATCGCATCGGTGAGGACGAGCGCGAGGTGGCGGCCTTCTTCCGCCACACCAAGCTCTCCGATGACATCGGGTTCACGATGCAGGGCTATGCCGACTACGATCGCGCCGCCGACGACTTCCTGATGTGGGTACGGCACGGATACGCCGACACGGTCGAGGACCGCAGCGAACGCGTGTTGTCGATCATCCTCGATGGTGAGAACGCGTGGGGGTCGTACCGCAATCGTGGGACGGCGTTCCTTCGCGGCATCTACGCGCGGCTCAATGACGATCCGGACCTCGTCGCGGTCACCTTCTCCGAGTATCTCGACGGAAACAGGCGCCGCGGCGTCAAGCCGCACCCGACGGCTGGTCTCGAGGCCGTCCGTCCGCTCTTCTGCGCCAGCTGGATCGACGAGATGGGCTCGGCCGACGGGAACGATCTCAATATCTGGGTCGGCTCACCGCAGGAGAACCGGGCGTGGGAGCTCCTTGGTCGCGTCCGTGCGCATCTGGCCGCGTCAGAAGCAACACCCACGACGCACCCGGAGGCGTACGAGGCCATCTACCGCGCCGAGGGGAGCGACTGGTTCTGGTGGTTCGGCGATGACTTCGTTCAGCCGACCGGTGGTGAGCTGATGTTCGACCACATCTTCCGCGCGCACCTCAAGGACGTCTACCGCGGTCTCGGCGAGGAGCCGCCCGCGGAGCTCGACGAGCCGATCGCCGATGACATCGTCATCTGGAGCGCCGAGGATCCGGCGGCGTCGGTTCGCGCCGGGCAGATCCTCCGCGTCATGGCAGGCAGCGCCGGAACGGTCGAGTGGACCACCGACGACTGGATGAACTCGAAGAAGACGTCGCTCGTTCCCGCGGGCGATGTGATGTCCAACCAGATCGGCTACGCCGCCGGACTCACGCCCATCCCGGCCGAGGCCTCCACGGTGCGCTTCCGCGTCCATCTGGACACGGGCGACATCGACGAGCAGGCCGTCTCTGTGGCGCCCTGACCGCATCCTTTCCGGCGTCCTGACGGCGCCCCTTCCATGTGATAGACTCAACGTATCGGGATTGCTGCCCTGCCAGGAGGCTCTGGCGGTCCTTCTCATGGAGCGTGGATGCGGACCGGTGCCAGGATCGCGCTGATCGTCGTCATCGCCATCGTCGTGTTCGCGGTGCTCGTCATCGCGACGCCGGTCGGCTGGCGCGTCGGCATGCCGCTGGCGCGGAGGGCCGTAAGACAGCGGACGGGACTCGAACTCAGCGCCGCATCCATGAGCGGCTCACCGCTCTCTCGACTCGTGCTCTCCGACGTCTCTCTCGATGATCCCGAGCAGGGTGATCCTGACGCCGGTCCTCTCTTCTCTGCCTCTTCACTCACCGTACACTACGATCTCCTGTCTCTCAGACGCGGCGCTCCCGTCATCCACGAACTGGCGGTCGACGGCGCGGTCGTCACGTTGGACGTTGGCGGCGATGGCGCGCTCGCCGGGTGGGGGAGATTCGCGTCGGGCGACACGACGGTGGTCGTCGACGAAGGCGAGCCGATGGAGTGGATGCTCGAGGAGGCGCGGCTCACCGATGTCACGGTTCGCTACTCGAACGACGCGATCGGCACGCACACGGACGTGCTCTTCTCCGAGGTCGAGGCGTCGGGCGATCAGGACGAGCTCGATATCCGTCTGTCCGCCGCCGGCGCCGTCACACATCCGACACTGACCGACACGGTCCACGCGCGGCTGACCGCGGCGGGGCTTCTGCTCGCTGATGTCGTGGAGCTGGAGAGCCTGACGCTCGCGGCGGGACCGGGCGACGGTAGCGTGGCGCCGCAGGTGCGAGCTGCCGGCGAGGCCCTCGAGCTCCATGCCGGCGGGTCGCTGGCCATCTCACCCGAAGCTGAGCTACGACTCATTCTCGACGGACGGGTCGATGCGGGGGAGGTGATCCCTCTGGTCGCGGCCGCAGCGGCGGTTCCGGCGTCATCAGGGCTGCTCGACGTGTCCGGGTCGCTCGAGGGCAGCTGGACGGACCTCGAGTGGACGACCGTCGTCACCTCGCCATCTGTCACGGTCGCGGAGATCTCCGCTGGGACCGTGGCGCTCCACGCCGCGGGGACCGCTGACACCATCACCATCGATCACCTCGCGTTCGACGCGCTCAGCGGGAGCGCCGAGGCGCGCGGCTCGGTCGTGCTCGCGGGCGCTGCTCCGGTCCTCCGAGGCAGCGGCCGTGCCACGGGTGTCGACATCGGCGCGCTGCCCGGTACACCGGTGCGCGGTGCGGTCGATGTCACGTTCGAAGCCGACATGGCCGCGGGGGACCTCGCGTCGCTGGTCGCCGTGGTCGATGCTGAGGGTCACGGTCTCATCGTTCGACCCGACAGCGGTCCCGAAACCGCCATCGGAGACGCTCGCGTTCATGCGGATGCCGGTGGCGGCACGTTCTCGGGATTCCTCGCGGCTCGCGATGCGACCGCCGTCTTCAGCGGTGGGTTGACGACAACTGGCGTGGAGTCGCTGTCCGCCGTCGCGGAGATCGACGACCTCGCGACCACGCTCTCGGGTATCGTCACGGCGGATATCGAGGGGAGCCTCCGCGCCGTCGTCGAGTCCGCAGCTCCGATGGATGGGCTCGTCCTCACGGCGCGCGCCGAGGGGGAGAGCCTGGCGTTCGGTCCCGTGTCGATCGGAACGGCTTCGGTCACCGCCGCCGGTGATCCGGACGATCTGGCCGGACGGTTCTCGATGTTCGAGGGCGACGCATCCGGGACGTGGGCTCTTGCGCACGGCGCGTTCGCGATCGACGCGATGCTCGATTCGCTCGCCATCGCCGGCGACTTCGCGGTCTCTCCGACGCGTTCGGTGGAACTCGACGGGAGCACGACCGGGAGGGTTGCGTTCGCGACGCTGCCAGACGGCGGGTTCGACCTGACGGCGGAACTGGCAGCGCTCTCGCTTGCCTCCGCCGGAGAGAGTATCCATCTCACTGCGCCGGCCGTGATCGAGGCGTCCCGTGACTCCGTCCGCGTCCGTGGTCTCGAGTTCGCGGGGACACCGGGCGTGGCCGGCATCGATGGCGTGTTCTCGCCGAGCGGTTGGACGCACGTCAGCGCGTCGCTCGAGAGTCTCAGACTGGACTCCGTGCTCGCGGTCGCGGGAACGGGTCCGGCGGGTCCGGATATCCGCGGCATCGTGCACGGGAGCGGTGATCTCGCGATGCGCGATGGCTCCATCGAACTCGATGCGACGCTGGTCGCGGACGGTCTCGTCGCCGACGGGGTTCGCATAGGTGATATCGCCATCGATGCCGAGAGCGACGATGCCGACCTCATCTTCGAACTCGTCAGCACGAGCGAGGCCGGTGGGCGGATCACCGCGCTCGGCAGTCTTCCCTACGCGAGCGACACAACGAGCGTGTTCTCGCTCGAGACCGACCGGGAGTTCGCGGCGACCGTGCTCTGCTCGAGCTACGTGTTCGAGGCCGGTCCCGCGTTCCTGCCGCAGGTTCGCGGGAGGAAGCTCTTCACGCTCAGTGGCTCGGCGCTTGTCACCGGGCGGGCTGACTCACTCGGGTCGGTCAACGGCGCGGGGCGGTTCGAGGGGCTCGAGGCGGCATGGGGTTTCGTGTCCTTCGCGCTGACCGATCCGTTCGGCTTCTTCATCCACGGCGGCGCGGTCGAGATGGACGAACTGAGTGTCGCCGTGCGGAGACAGCGTGCGCTCGGGATGGAGGATGGCGGCCGGATCAACATCTCGGGGAGCGTCGATGCCGACGGAAGACTCGCGCTCGCGGCGAACACGACCGACCTCGATGTCGCGCACGTCGCCCGCGCGTTCATCCCGGGCGCGCAGCCGCCGGTGACAGGCCTGCTCAAGGCGGACGCCGTGGTCGGGGGCACCGTCACCGCACCGCGGCTGACGTTCTCCTGGGACCTTATGGAACCGACACTCGTCGGGATGCAGTTTGACGGTCTCAGTGGCTCCGGCGCGGCCGATCCGTACGTGCTCGAGCTCACGGGAGCCTCGCTCACGCTTGGAAGCAGCGTGATGACCGCAAGCGGCGTCGTCCCGCTCCAGCGCGCACAGGGTCCCGCATTCCATCCCGGTCTGCACGCGGGCATCAGCGAGATGGACATCACCGTGCGGGCCGACCGTTTCCGCATCGATCGCACACAGGGACTCCCGGCCGGGGTCAAGCGGCTGACGGGCGTTCTCGATGCCGACGTGCATCTCAGAGGCGCACCCGAGGCTCCCGATGTCGAAGGTGTCGTGAGCATCGACGACGCGCGGGTCGATCTCGAAACGTTCGAGAACGCGATCCGTGACATCGAAGTGCGGTTGTCGGGTTCCGAGGGCACCGCGACGCTCGAAACGGCATTCGCCCGCATCGGATCGGGGACGGTCTCGGCGACCGGCACGATGGGGACCAGCGATGGGGGTCGCGGATTCCGCGCGGACGTGGCCATCGACGCGGCCGAGATCGCGGTGAAGGAGATAATGGACGCGCAGGTGAGCGGAACGCTGGTGTGGGCCGGTGTGCCTTCCTCGTCGCTCCTGGAGGGTCACCTTACCATCGATGAGGCGACCGTGACCTATGAAGCAGGGCTCTCCGATCTGCTCCAGCGGCGGCCGCAGGTCGTCGTCGTTCCGACGACGACGGGTCCGCTCGCGAGTGTCAATCTGGATGTGACCGCCGATATTGTTGAGCCGGTCAGTGTCGAGAGCAATCTCGCTGAGATGGAACTCGCCGGCGGTGTCCGCGCCGGCGGGACGCTTGCGGAGCCATCGCTCTCGGGCGGCGTGAGCGCAGACGGCGGCAGTCTCTGGTACCTCGGGCAGGAGTTCATCGTCGAGCAGTTCTCCGTGCTCTACACCGATCCCCGGCGGCGCGTGCCGTCGATCGACGTGGCGGGGACGGCGACGGTGGAGAGCACATCAGGCGAGGAGTACGTCGTCACCGTGCGGTATCAGGGGTTCGTCGGCGAGACGGTCCCCGAACTGACGAGCGTCCCGCCGCTCTCTGAGCCGGATGTCGTGGCGCTGTTGACGTTCGGAGAGACGATGGGTGCGCTGACGTCGGGCGGGAGCTCGGGGTCGGCGGGAGAGAGCTTCGGCGCGCTCGCCCGGTCTGCGTTCGTCGGCGGGCTCTTCGGCGTTGCGGAGACCACGGCCAGGCGCTGGCTGAGGCTCGACACCGTTGATCTCAGCGGGGAGTCGCTGGACGCGGGAAGTCTCGACGACGCACAGGTCACGCTCGGGAAGCGGTTCGGGCGGAACCTCAGCGTCGATTACACAACCGACCTCGGAGGGTTCAGCGGTCAGACCGTCGGACTCTCGTGGCGTCTGACCGACACGATGTCGGTCGAAACGAAGGCGAATCAGGAAGGCAATCATGCCATCGGTCTCACGTTCCGGTTCCGGTTTGAATAGGCGCGCGAACCCGTGTGTCGCGGCCAATGCCGGCCGGATGGCGCGCATCTCCACGAGGATGCGGCGACCCGTCTGGGCTGCCGTGCTCCTGCTCACCGTGCTGCTCGCGTCGCAGGCGGTCGCGCACTACGGTGCGGCGGAGATGCTCGCGCTCAGGCGCGCGCTGGCGGAGCGGGACGGGCCGGTGCTGCGCGCCATCAACTTCGTCGGCAACGAGACGTTCGAGGCCGGTCGTCTCAAGCCGTACATGGCCACGACCGAGAGTACGACGTTCGGGCTGGCGCGATTCGACCCTGACGTCTTCGAACAGGATCTCTCGACGCTCGAGCTCTTCTATACGACCCAGGGGTTCCTCGAGGCCGATCTGTCCGTCGAGGATGTGGCGTTCCACGCCGACTCGACGTCCGTGACGATCCTCGTGTCGGTCTACGAGGGCGAGCGGTGGCGTGTGACCGATGTGACCATTGCGGGGAACAGCGACTTCACGACCGAGGAGCTCCGCGAGCTCCTGTCGGTCACGGACGGGAAGCCGTTCAGAACGACGCGGCTCGCGGAGGACCGGGCGGAGCTGCTGGGGCACTACGCGAGACACTCGTATCTTGATGCCCGCGTCGAGCAGACCGTCGAACGCGACGACGTCGAGCGGACCGTCAGCGTCCGGTACGATATCGTCGAGCGGGAACAGGCGACGATATCCGAGATCCGGATCTCCGGGGATGACAAGACACGTGAGTTCGTCATCGCGCGTGAACTGACATTCGAGCCGGGGGAGCTGTTCGATGTTGACCGGGTGGGGGAGAGCCAGGCGAATCTCTACAGCACCGGGCTCTTCAACGCGGTCTGGATCGAGCCGGCGCGGACGGACACCGGTCGGACCGAGCGCGCGATGGACGTCCGGGTCTCCGAGCAGCGCAGCGTCGAGTTCTCGGCGAGCGTGGGGTACGAGGTCATCGATGGTCCGGGAGCGACCGCGGAGTTCTCCAACCGCAACGTTCAGGGCAATGCGACCTGGATGACCCTGGGCGGCGGCGTGAGCTACCGGACGCGCGATGTCGGAGTCACGATCGGCGACAACTGGCTCATCGGGCTTCCGCTCACCGGTGAGATGACGCTCGGGTACGACTACAGTGACGAGGACGCATACACCGCCGAGAGCGAGCGCGGCACCGCGTTCCTCAGGAAGGACCTGTCGCAGTTCCTGTCGGTCGAGGGCGGCTACGAGTTCGAGCGGAATGTCGTGCTCGAAGTGAGTGATGAAGACGAAGACCCCGGCACGAACTACACGACGGAGGTGATGGTCGCGGCGACACACGACACGCGCGATGACGTGCTCAACGCATCCAGCGGGATGCTGACGCGCGCCGAGTTCCGTCTGGCCAGTTCGCTGCTTGGCGGCACGAACGATTTCACCCGCACGGAGCTCATCTGGCGCGGGTTCAAGGAGGTGCGAGAGGGGCGCATCCTTGCGCTCTCCGCGCGCACGGGGTGGATCCGCCCGCAGGATGATGGCGCCGATGTTCCGGTCAACGAGCGGTTCTTCGCGGGCGGGCAGGGCTCGATCCGTGGGTACGACTGGAACTCGCTCGGCCCGGTTGATGACGACGGCGATGCGAAAGGCGGGCGCGGACTGGTCGAGCTCCGCACCGAGCTCCGCGTTCCGGCCCCCGGTCCGTTCCGGGCGGTCGCCATCGTCGACGCCGGCCAGGTCTTCGACGACTACTCCGCCATCCGCCTCGACAGTCTCTCCGTGGGCGCCGGCCTCGGCGTCCGCTACTACCTCGGTATCTGGGTGTTCCGTCTCGACGCTGTGGCTCCGGTCACGGAGACCGGAAACACCCACTTCTACTTCGGTATCGGGCAGGCGTTCTAGCCTACCCTCAGGGCTTCCAGCCCTCTCCAGGCCCCCCTGATTGAGGTTGCCCGGGCGTCCCTGACGGACTATCATATAGGTTCGTAATCACTATGTGTGACACGCGAGAACACCCACGTATCAGGCATTTCGTCATGAAAGGAGCACTGGCATGGCCAAGGATCTGCTGTACGGGGAGGACGCCCGACACGCCATTCTGAAGGGCGTGGAGCAGCTCAGCAGAGCTGTGAAGGTCACCCTGGGCCCGAAGGGCCGCAACGTCGTTCTGGATCGTAAGTGGGGCGGGCCCCGGATTACGAAGGACGGCGTCACGGTCGCGAAGGAAGTCGAGCTCGACAACCGCTTCGAGAACATGGGCGCCCAGATGGTTCGCGAGGTCGCCTCGAAGACGAGCGACATCGCGGGCGACGGAACGACCACGGCGACCGTGCTCGCCGAGGCCATCTACCGTGAAGGTCTCAAGAGCGTGACCGCCGGTGCGAACCCGATGTACGTCAAGCGGGGCATCGAGAAGGCGACGGCCGTTGTCGTGGATCATCTCGACAAGCTCACGCGCAAGGTTCGCGATCGCAAGGAGATCATGAACGTCGCGCGGATCTCGGCGAACAACGACAGCACGATTGGCGACATGATCGCCGACGCGATGGACAAGGTCGGTCGCGACGGTACCATCACGATCGAAGAGGCGAAGAGCATCGAGACCACGCTCGAGGTCGTAGAGGGTATGCAGTTCGACCGCGGCTACATCTCGCCGTACTTCGTGACGGACGCGCAGACGATGGAGACCGTGTTCGAGAACGCTTACATCCTTATCTTCGAGGACAAGCTCTCGAACATGAAGGACCTCGTTCCGATGCTCGAGAAGGTCGCTCAGTCGGGCCGTCCGCTCGTCGTCATCTCCGAGAACGTCGAGGGCGAGGCCCTGGCCACGCTCGTCGTCAACAAGCTCCGCGGCGTCCTGCCCGCCGTGGCCGTCAAGGCCCCGGGTTACGGCGACCGCCGGAAGGCCATCATGGGCGATATCGCCGTTCTGACCGCCGGCACGTTCGTCGCGAAGGACCTCGGGCTCAAGCTCGAGAACCTGCAGCTGACCGACCTCGGCACGGCGAAGCGCATCATCATCACGAAGGACGACACGACCATCGTCGAGGGCGCCGGCAAGAAGGCCGACATCCAGTCGCGCATCGCGCAGATCAAGCGTGAGATCGACGAGTCGTCGTCGGACTACGATCGCGAGAAGCTCCAGGAGCGTCTGGCGAAGCTCGCTGGCGGCGTTGCCGTTCTGCAGATCGGCGCTTCGACCGAGCTCGAGATGAAGGAGAAGAAGGCCCGGGTCGACGACGCGCTCCACGCGACGCGCGCGGCGGCCGAAGAGGGTATCGTTCCGGGCGGCGGTGTCGCCCTGATCCGTTCGCTCCCGGCGCTCGACAAGCTCGAGGCTGCGGGTCCGGACGAGCAGATGGGTATCGACATCATCAAGCGCGCCATCGAGGCCCCGCTCCGCCAGATCGCGGAGAACGCCGGGTTCGAGGGTTCGCTCATCGTCCAGCGCGTCAAGGACGCGAAGAAGAACGAGGGCTTCAACGCCGACAGCGGCGAGTACGTTGACATGGTCAAGGCCGGTGTCGTCGACCCGAAGAAGGTCGTCCGCGCCGCGCTCCAGAACGCGTCGAGCATCAGCTCGCTTCTGCTCACGACCGAGTCGCTCGTCAGCGAGATCCCAGAGGAAGAGCCCCCGATGCCTCCGGGCGCCGGCGGTATGGGCGGCATGGGCGGCATGGGTGGCATGGGTGGTATGATGTAGCTGACGCGACAGCGTCAGTGACAGCTGAATAGCGGACCAAAGGCGATGAGGGAGAGGAGTAGGTCGAACGCGCTCACGAGAGAGGGACTCCGAGGCTGGGAGAGTCCCGGGTCGCGTCGGCTGAAGGTCGCTCCGGAGCCGCCGGGTTGAACCGAGAACAGTAGACCCGGACGGGTGGGCCCGTGACAGCCCCAACCGAGCGCCGGCTCGCGCGCGGACAGCGGATGGTTCACCAGTCCCTGAACCGCCGCGCGACGCCGGAAGCAGGATGGTACCGCGGGAGGAACTCCAGACCCTCTCGTTCCTGTGTGGGAACGAGAGGGTCTTTGTATTCCGGGACGGTGCACGCGGCCGTCTCGCAGAGCACACACGTGAGATATCACCTGCGCACGACAGCACGCACACGAAAGGACACCCGATGGACAAGCCCGAGCGCAAACTTCCGAAGCGCTACAAGCCACGCGAGGCCGAGCCCAAGTGGCAGCAGTACTGGGAGGAGAAGGGCGTCTTCAAGTTCGACCGTTTCTCCGATCGGCCGATCTACAGCATCGACACCCCGCCGCCGACAGTCTCGGGTCGCATCCACATCGGGCACGTGTTCAGCTACGTCCAGACGGAGGTCGTAGCCAGATTCTGGCGGATGAGGGGATACAACGTCTACTACCCGTTCGGCTACGATGACAACGGACTCCCGAGCGAGCGACTTGTCGAGAAGGAGCGGGGCGTCAAGGCGACCGACGTCGGGCGCGAGAAGTTCGTCGAGATGTGTCTCGAACTCACGAAGGAGTACGAGAAGGAGTTCAGCGCGTTCTGGCGGACGGTCGGGCTGTCGGTCGACTGGGGGCAGGACTACTCGACGATCGATCCGCGCTCGCAGCGGATCTCACAGCGTTCGTTCATCGACCTCTTCAAGAAGGGCCGCATCTATCGCAAGGAGGCGCCGACGCTCTGGTGCCCCGAGTGCCACACGGCGATCGCGCAGGCCGAGGTCGAGGACGCCGAACATCCGTCAGTGTTCTACGACGTGGCGTTCAAGCACGGCGACCGCGAGATCATCATCGCGACCACGCGGCCGGAGCTGCTCCCGGCGTGCGTGGCGATGTTCGCGCATCCCGATGACGACCGGTACAATGACCTCATCGGGAAGACGGCGACTGTGCCGATCTTCGGGCACGAGGTTCCCATCCTCGCCGACGAGAAGGCCGATCCCGAGAAGGGGACGGGTCTGGTGATGTGCTGCACGTTCGGCGACACGACCGACATCGCGTGGTGGCAGGAGCACGGGCTCGAGACCAGGATGGTGTTCGACGACGAAGGCCACATGAACTCCCTCGCGCCGGGGTACGAAGGCCTCTACATGAAGAAGGCGCGGAAGAAGATCGTCGCCGACCTGGCGGAGGCCGGACTCCTGAAGGGCGAGGAGCCGATCACGCACGACGTCAACGTCCACGAGCGGTGCGGAACCGAGCTCGAGTTCTCTGTGGCCGCGCAGTGGTTCATCCGCGTGCTCGACATGAAGGACGAGATCATCGCCGCCGGGGCCAAGGTCGATTGGTATCCCGATTACATGGAGGTTCGATTCCGTAACTGGGTCGAGAACCTCAAGTGGGATTGGTGTATCTCACGCCAGCGCTACTACGGCGTTCCGTTCCCCGCGTGGCTCTGCGAGTCGTGCGGCGAGGTCGTGCTCGCCGAGGAGTCACAGCTTCCGGTCGATCCGCTCACGGCGAAGCCGCCGGTCGATGCCTGTCCCGAATGCGGAGGAGCGCTCAAGCCCGAGGGCGACATCATGGACACCTGGATGACCTCGTCGTGCACGCCGTTCCTCAACCTCGGCTGGGGCGAGGACGACTCCAGAGTCGAGCGCTTCAAGAAGCCGGGCGACGACGGGACCGAGTACATGATGGACATGCGGCCGCAGGCGCACGACATCATCCGGACGTGGGCGTTCTACACGGTCGTGAAGAGCATCCTCAACGAGGGCAAGGTGCCGTGGAAGACCGCCATGATCTCGGGTCACGTGCTCCAGGCCGACCGCGCGAAGATCTCGAAGTCGAAGGGCGATGGTGGTCACTCGCCGTCGGCCATCATCGAGGAGCGGTCGGCGGACGCGACGCGCTACTGGGCGTGCTCGAGCAGGCTCGGGACCGACACCGCGTTCTCGTACGACCTCTTCGACGCCGGCAAGCGTCTGGTCACCAAGCTCTGGAACGCCTCGAAGTTCGCGATCATGCGACTCGAGGACTTCGACCCGGACGCCCCGCGCGAACTCGCGGTCATCGACCGGTGGCTGCTCGCGAAGCTCGCCGGCGCCGCCGACCGCGCGACCCGGAGCTTCGAGAGCTGCGAGTACAACGGCGCGCTCCAGGCCGCCGAGCACTTCTTCTGGCACGACCTCTGTGACAACTACATCGAGATCGCGAAGAAGAGGCTCTACGCGGACGAGGGCGGCGACGAGGCGGGACGCCGTGGCGCGCAGTACGCGCTCTACCAGGCCCTGCTTGCGGCGCTCAAGATGTTCTCGCCGGTCGTTCCGCACATCACCGAGGAGCTCTTCTCGCTCTACTTCGCCGAGCGCGAGGGTCTCGAGTCGATCCACATCTCCGATTGGCCCGTGGCGCGCGACGAATGGCGTGATGAGGCGGCCGAAGAGGCCGGCGAGCTCGCGCTGGCGGTCATCGAGGGGATGCGCAAGCTCAAGTCCGAGAGCAAGGTCTCCGTGGCGACTCCGCTCGGTACGCTCCGTGTCGCGACGTCGCAGGATGCCTGGGACAAGCTCTCGGCGCTGTCGCCCGATCTTGCGGCCGTGTCGAGCGCCGACGGCGTCGAACACGTGCTCTGGGATGGTGAAGGTGATCCCGGTGACGGGTTCATCGAGACCGACAACGCGGCGATCCGCGTGGCCGCGGACATCAAGGAGACCGAGTGAGCCGAGCGTCGAACGACGCGACGACGAGCGGAGCGGGCGGGACCGGCGGTTCCGACGCGACACGCGTGCTGCCCGCGAACCCGAAGATCCTCGTGGTGGAGACGGGGCTCGTCGGTGAGCTCCTCGTCACGACGCCGACGCTCCGGGCGGTCAAGCGCGCGTATCCCGACGCATCGATCACCGTGATGGTGAGCCCGGGGTCCGCGCCGATCCTCGTCGGGAATCCGGCCGTCTCACGCCTGCTTCCGCTCAGGAAGGAGGAGCGGACGGGGATGGGGCTCTTCCGCGTGGCGTCGTGGGTCCGTTCGCAGCGGTTCGATGTCATCTTCGTGCTCCACACGTCGTTCCGGAGCGCGATGCTCGCCGCGCTCGGCCGTGGGCGCATCCGCGCCGGTCTCTCGTGCGAGGGCCGTGGATGGCTGCTGAATCGCCGCACTCCGCGCGACCGGACCGCGTACGAGGTGGATGAGCACCTGCGCGTCGCGGGACTCCTCGGCATCGAGCCGGCAGGACGCGAGCTCGACCTCTTCCTGACGGATGAGGAGCGGGCTGAGGCGGAGGAGCTTCTCGATGCCGCGACAGCTGCTGCCGACGTGACCGGCGATCGGTTCGGGGCAGCACTGCCGCTGGTCGGGCTCCATCCCGGTGCGAGCCGCGAGATCCGGCGCTGGCCGGCCGAGCGGTTCGCTGAACTCGGAAGCCGCGTTCGAACGTCCGGCCGCGCGCTTCCCTTCTATGTCTTCGGTCCACGCGAACAAGACCTCGCCACGGCGGTGCGCGCGTGGTACGAAGAGAACGCGCTCCCGGCGCCGCTGATCATCGAGCCGCCGAGCGTCCGGATGCTTGGAGCGCTCTTCGCGCACGCGACCGCGGTCGTGACGAACAATACGGGTCCGATGCACGTGGCGACCGCCGTCCGTGTCCCCGGTGTCTTCATCCACGGGCCGACGCCCGTGGACCGCTGGCATCCGCCGTATCCGGGCAACGCGGCCGTCTACGGCGATGTCGACTGCCGTCCGTGCGATTCGCCCCGGTGCCGGATGGACAGCCTGCTGTGCATGGAGGCGGTAACGGTCGACCGGGTGTATGATGCGCTCATGCGCGTGCTCGACCGCGCGACATCCGCAGCACAGCCGAAGGGAAGTGCCGATGCCTGACGACCGCCTCTCCGTGCTCCATCTCATTGAGGCTCCCTCGTGGACGGGGGCGATGTCCCAGACCTTTGAGCTCGTCGCCGGTCTCAAGAAACGGGGTCATACGGTCGCGCTTGCCTGTACGCCCGGGAGCATCCTCTTCGAACGCGCCGAGGCGGCGGGAGTCGATGTGGTCGGGATGGAGATGCGCTCCGAACTCAATCCTGTGACCATCGCGAAGCTCTCGCACATGGTTCGCACCCGCGGGGCGCAGATCGTCCACGCGCACCGCGCGCACGCTCACTCGCTCGGACTGCTCACGGCCGCTGCAACCGGCAGGCCGTTCGTCGTCTCCCGCCGTGTGTCCTTCAAGCCGAAGGACAACGCCGGGAGCCGGCTCAAGTACACCTCGGGGCGCGTCGCCCGGATCGTCGCGGTCTCGGAAGGCGTGAAGGACGTGCTGGTCGAGTACGGTGTTCCCGAGGAACGCGTGACCGTCATCTACAGCGGCTCCGACCCGGCGCGGTACACGGCGGCGTGTGACCGGATGGAACTCCGCCGCGAACTCGGGTTGGGTGAGGACGTGGTGCTCGTCGGCAAGGTCGCGAACTTCTATCACGGGTGGAAGGGGCACGACATCTTCCTCGGGGCCGCCGCGGAGATCGTGAAGACGCGTCCGGACGTCCGGTTCGTCCTGGCGGGGCATCGGACCGATGAGGAGAAGATGCGTGCGCTCATCGAGAGCTTCGGGCTCGAGGGTTCCGTGCATGCGCTCGGCTATCGGACGGACGTGCCGACCATTCTCGCAGCGCTCGATGTCTCCGTGAACTCACCGCGCGCGGGAGAGGGGCTCTCGGGCGCGGTCCGCGAGTCGCTCGCTGTCGGCCGGCCGGTCGTCGCGACCGACGTCGGCGGCAACCGCGAGCTCGTCCGCGACGGGGAGACCGGCCTGCTGGTCCCATCTGAAGACCCGGCGGCGCTGGCCGCGGCGATCGAGCGGTTCCTGGCCGATCCTGAGTTCGCCGGCAGACTGGCGTCGACCGGCGCGCGCTTCGTCCGCGAGAACCTCACCATCGATCGGATGGTCGAGGAGCACGTGAAACTCTACCGCGAGATCCTTGCCGCGCGACGCTGACCCGCGCGTGGCTCATCGAACGCGAGGTACCACCTGCGCAAGAACCTCTTCGTAACTGGACAGCCGGGCGTCGGGAAGACGACGCTCATCCGCTCGGTCCTCACCGAGCTCGACGTGAACGCCGGCGGGTTCACCACGGTTGAGGTCCGCAAAGGCGGACAGCGTATCGGTTTCGACATCGTTGCCGTAGATGGGGCGCGAGGCGTGCTCGCGCGCAAGGACCTGGTGAGCCCGTACCGCGTCTCGCGGTACGGCGTCAACAAGGACGATCTCGAGAGCATCGGCATTCCGGCCATCGAGCGCGCGGTCACGGCGAGCGAGCTCGTCGTGATGGACGAGATCGGCCGGATGGAGCTCTGCTCCGACCGCTTCATGCACGCGGTTCGCGCCGCGCTCGATTCCCCTGTCCCTGTTCTCGGGACCATTCAGGACCGCCGCAACACCTTCCTCGACGCCGTCCGCGGCCGCGACGACATCCGCGTCATCACGGTCACCGAGTTCAACCGGGAGGATCTCGTCGAGACCATAGCCGACGCCATGAGCACGCTCATCGAGCGCGCCGCGAAGCGACGCGCGTCGGCGTCGCCGACGGAGCCGCCACCCGACCTGCGGTCTCCGGAGCCGCCGCCGGAGGATGACCTCCCGTGAGCGACGCGCTGACAGTCATCGTCGGGATCACCTCGACATCCTGGGGCGGCAACGAGAAGTGGGCCTCCGAGGCAGCCGCCGGCCTGGCGCGAAGAGGTCACCACGTCAGCGTGTTCTACACGCACGAGCCGGTTCGCGCGGAACTCGAGCGACGCGGCATCCCGCACGAGCGCGTCCGACTCTGGGGGGACCTCAATCCCTTCGGCTTCAATGCACTCATCCGGCTGCTCCGGCGGAAGCGGCCGGATGCCGTCATCCTCACGAAGCAGCGCGAGTACTGGATGGGCGGCATCGCCGCGCGCCGCGCGGGCCATCCGCTTGTCGCGCTCCGTCTCGGTCTACGCCGGAGACTTCTCGACGACAACAAGCGCCGCAAGGTCTTTGGACCGTTGTCTGATGTCGTGATCGTGAACTCGGGTGTCATTCGTGACGAACTGGCGCTGACGCCGTGGTTCGACGTTTCGAAGGTGCGCGTGCTCCACAACGGCGTGTCGTCCGCTCCCGCGGACCCCGAGGCGGGTCGGAGAGCGCTTCGCGAACTCGGCGTGCCCGACGGCGCGCGTGTCATCTGCGGCGCCGGGAGACTGACGAATCAGAAGGGATTCGACCACCTGATCGACGCGTTCGCACACGTGGCAGCCGCGCACGAGGACGCGCACCTCGTCATCCTCGGCGAGGGCGGAAAGCGGGAGGAGCTCGAGGCGCGCGCCGCAGGCACGGGCGTCGATGGCCGTATCCATCTTGTCGGTCATCGCGGGGATGTCCGGGATATCATCGCGGCCGCCGATGTCTACGCGCTCTCATCCGTGAACGAGGGAATGGCGAACACGCTTCTCGAGGCCATGTCGGTCGGCGCATCGATCGTGGCGACCGAGGTGTCCGGAACCGCGGAGGCGGTCAGCGACGGGGTGGAGGCGCTCGTGGTGCCTCCGGCCGACGTCGACGCTCTGGCTGGAGCGCTGATGCGTCTGCTGGAGAACCCGGAGCTGGCGCTTCGGGTGGGCGCGGCGGCCGCGGCACGCGCGGCGGCCAGCTTCAGCATGGACAGGATGATCTCGGAACTGGAGTCGATCCTGCGGGACGGGATCAGGATGAAGCGTGAAACCGGCCGGGAGGCCACGTCCCCGCGCGCAGACCGCCGGCGAAGATGAGCAGGACGCTCGAGACCGCCAGCGGGACGATGAGCAGCAGGACGGTGCGAATCAACCCGTGGGGCGGGTAGACCTCGAGACGGAGGAGGACCCAGGCAAGCGCGACGAGGGTCTGAAGCGCCAGCACGGCGCCTCCGGTCGTCGACCAGCGCATCCCGAGGATCCCGGCGCCGACGGCGATCATCGCGAAGATGATCTTTGCCAACGCGAGAGCGAAGGAAGTAGAGTTAGCGTTGAGCGCAAGACCGAGCCAGAGCACGGCGAACACGGGAGCGAGAATGGCGCCCAGGAGGGTCATCATCCTCCAGCCCTTGAACTGCTTCGGTGTTGCGTCGGCCACTTCGCCCTCCATTCCAATGGTGAGACGCACCCAATCTACCCGTTCACCCACAGGAGCCGCAAGCGTCTTCTAACGGGCGGACGCGGAGCGAGGAGAGAGATGCCGCGAATCACCGGCTCCACGAGCATCGACGATCTGCTCGAGCTGCTCCCCGAGGCAAACGGGTATCTGATCGAGCAGGGCCTCCCGTGTCTCGTCTGTGGTGAGCCGTTCTGGGGCTCGATCGGGGACCTGGCCCGCAGGCGCGGCATCGAGGACGTCGACCGCATCGTGGGGGAGCTCAACGCGATGCTCGAGGCAAAGGAAGGTTCGCAATGACGATGTTTCGAACGATACGGAGCCTCGTCGCGTTGCCGGTCGTGCTTCTCCTCGCGGTCGGTTCGGGCTGCGCCCGGCACATGCCGGTCTCAGCCGTCGGTGAGCAGGGCGGGAATGTTGGTGTGCGCATCGTCACCGTCACCGGCGAGGTCGTCTCCGGCCGCCTGCTTTCGCTCGATGGCGAAGAGATCGTCGTCCGGGTCACGAGGCGCGCGACCGGGCAGGAGAGCGACCGGCGCTTCCCGATGGAGGAGGTTGCTTCCGCGACGGTCCACAAGACGAAGAGCGAATCAACGTGGGGTCCCGTCATCAGCACAGTCGTCGGTGTGGCCGGAGGCGTGCTCATCGCCGCGGTCGTCAAGGGGGTGGGCCCATGAGACGACCACTTCTCACTCGGGGATTCGCCACCATCGGAGTCGTCGCGCTGGTCGCGACGCTGACCGGCTGCGCGTCGCTCGAGACCTCTCAGTACTTCGATGAGCCGGGCGTGTCCGCCACGGTCATCACGACGGAGGGGAGGAGCTTCCCGGCGACTCTCATCGGGACCGAGGACGGCCAGATCGTGTTTGACCGGTCGTATCCGAAGACCGAGTCGCTGATGGTCGTCGAGCGTGGAGGCGAACCCGTCGTCCTCGTCGGCCGACTCGCCGTGGGGACCGCGGTCGAGATTCGGGAGTTCGATGTTCTCGTTCGCGAGCGGCATCCGTTCTCGCGAGTGGATGAGGTCCGGGTTGCCACGAGCGCGTACTTCGGTTGGGGCGCCCTGCTGGGCGCGGTTCTGACATACGCCTTCATCTCGCTGTCGGTCGAGGACTGACATCAGACCGGACGTACGTCCGCGCCAGCGCCAGCGGTCTTGCGGCCCGCGCGTGGCGGCGGTACTCTTTCCGGGGGGGAATATCATGCGGAATAGATTTGCGCTCTGCGCGCTGCTGTCACTGTCTCTCATTCTCGCTCTGCCGGCGGTCGACGCCGTGTCACAGGAGAGGCCTGCCATGCTGACGTTCCGGGTCCACGTGCCGGAGTACACACCGCCGGACGCGAAGCTCTACATAGCCGGCAATCTCCCGGCGCTCGGTCCCTGGGATCCGGGGAAGGTGGAACTCGGGCGGATCGACGAAGGTGTCTACGCCATCACGCTCGTGCTTCCTGTGGGTTCCGAGCTGAGATTCAAGTTCACGCGGGGGACGTGGGAGTCCGTGGAGAAGGGGCCTCGCTTCGAGGAGATCGCCGACCGGACGCACGTCGTGGTCGGTGACGAGACGGTCCACGTCGAGGTGGACAACTGGATGGACTTCTCGGCCGGCCCCGCGCGCGACACCATCACGGGGGACGTGGAGATCCTCAACGACTTCGCGGCCACCCGTCTCGGGAACAGCCGTCCGATCATCGTGCTTCTCCCGCCGGGCTATCGCGAAGAGACGGAACGCCGCTACCCGGTGCTCTACATGCACGACGGGCAGAACCTGTTCGACGCCTCGACCTCGTTCATCGGTGTCGAGTGGGGCGTCGATGAGGCGGCGAACCGTCTCATCGAGGAAGGACAGGTCGAGCCGCTCATCATCGTCGGCATCTACAACACGAGCAACCGCGCGTACGAGTACACGCCGGCCGTCGACTCATCGAGAGGCGAGGGCGGTGGAGCCGAACTCTACGCCGACTTCATCATCAACGACCTCAAGCCGTTCATCGACGAGAACTACCGTACCAAGCCGGATCGCGCCAATACCGGCGTGATGGGGTCTTCGTTCGGCGGCGTCTGTTCGCTCTACCTCGGATGGGAACACCGCGACGTGTTCTCCAGGATCGGCGCGATGTCGACATCGTACGGCTTCGCGAACCAGGACATGGTTCGCCGCATCAAGGCGCGCGGCCCGGCGTCCGGCACGCGTCTCTGGATCGATATGGGGACCGCGGAGGGAGGAGATCGGAACCGGGACGGAGTCACAGACGCCATTGAACTTCATCGCACCGTGCGCGACGCGCTCGTCGACCACGGCATGAAACTCGGAAGGAATCTCAAGTACGTCGAGGACGAAGGCGCAGTTCACAACGAACACGCGTGGGCGTCGCGGTTCCCGCGCGCGCTTGCCTTCCTCTTCCCGAAGCGCTAGGAGACCCCATGACCGACATCGTGCTCGTGCGACACGGGGAGACCGAGTTCAATCGTGAAGGTGTGTTCCGCGGGCGGTACGACGTGGGACTCAACGACACGGGACGGGAGCAAGCCGCGGCGACGGCGGCAGCGCTCGCTCGCGAGCCGATCGCGGCTGTCTATTCGAGCCCGCTTTCGCGGGCGCTCGACACCGCCACACCGATAGCCGGGCGACACGGCATCACGCCGGTCGTCGATGAGGCCTTCCACAATATCAACCTCGGCGAGTGGCAGGGCGCCAAGAAGGAGGCCGTCCGACTCGAGCAGCCCGAGGCGTGGGCGCAGTGGACCACGGAGCCTGAACTGCTGAGGATCCCGGGCGGCGAGACACTTGCGGAGGTTCGCGCGCGGGCGTTCCCGAGGCTCGACGAACTCGCGGCGAAGCACGACGGCGAGCGGATCGCCATTGTCTCACACCGCTCCGTCATCCGCGTGCTTGCCGGCGCGGTTCTCGGGATGACCGCGGGCTACTTCTGGCACTTCTACATGGACAACGCCGGCTTCTCCGTTCTGAGACAGAACGGGGCCGGATACGTCATCGTGCAGTGGAACGAGAACTGCCACCTGACCGACACCGTCTACGAACGTTACTGATATCTCACAGACGCCGCGGCCTCGTCCGCGGCGACCCGCTCTCTGGAGGGACCATGTCCGCACGCACGTTGACCGGCGGGGGCATCGCGGCACTCGCGCTCGCCCTGCTCATCTCCGTCACGGTCTGCCAGGCGGCTGCCGCCGCCGATGCGCAGCACGTCATCGGTCGTGAGCCGGCGCCATCGCCGGACGGAAGCGCCATCGCGTTCAGCTACATGGGTGACATCTGGAGGGTGCCCGCCGGGGGTGGCAGGGCGATGAGGCTCACGATCCACGAGTCGTACGACGACCTCCCGGCCTGGTCGCCCGACGGGAAGACCATCGCGTTCTCATCGGACCGGACGGGCAACGATGACGTCTACCTGATGGATGCAACCGGCGGTCCCGCGACGCAGCTGACGTGTCACGACGCATGGGATGCCGTCCAGTGCTGGTCGCCCGATGGGGAGTCCGTGCTCTTCGTGTCGCGTCGTGACACGACCGAGAACGAGCCGTACGAGATCCCCGCTGGTGGCGGGATGCCGCGGCGGCTCGTGGCGGACGACGCGTACAATGTGACGGTGACCCCGGACGGCGACTGGATCACGTTCGTCACCGGGAGTTCCTCCTGGTGGCGGAAGCATTACCGCGGGAGCGCATCACGCAATATATGGGTTCGCGCCTACAACGGCGGACCGAGCTATCGCCTCATCGATTGGCCGATGGATGACGACCGCCCGATGTGGAGCCCCGACGGCCGGACGCTCTACTTCATGTCCGAGCGGGACGACGGCGTGCCGAACATCTGGATGGCCGAGGTCGAGCTCCCGGAGGCGGGCGCGGGCGAGCCCCGCGTCGTGTCGGGCCCGACCCAGCTGACGTTCCACACCGAAGACGGCGTGCAGAAGGCCGAGATCTCCGCGGACGGGACACTCATCGCATACGAGTGGAACGCCGGGATCTGGGCCGTCGACACCGGCGGCGGCGACCCGTACGAGGTTGTCATCGACGCCCCGAGCGACGACAAGTGGAACGTCGATCTTCGCTACACGCTCTCGAACAACGTCTCGCAGTACGCGCTGAGCCCGGATGAGGACCAGCTCGCCTACATCGCGCGTGGCGAGCTGTTCGTCTGTCCGCTGGAGGATGGAGACCCGGGGCGCTCGATGCGCATCACCACGACGGCCGCCCGCGAGAAGGACCCCGCGTGGATGCCCGACGGCGAGACACTGCTGTTCTCATCCGACCGGAACGGGAACTACGATCTCTTCGCCGTCCGCTCTGCCGAGGACGGGGAGCCGCTTCTCGGCAAGGCGCTCAAGCGTACCGTCACCCGGCTGACGGAGTCGGATGAGGACGATGACAGTCCGTACATCGCGCCCGACGGCGAGACCGTCGCGTTCCTGCGCGGTCCCGACGTCCTCTGGCTCATGGATGCCGACGGCGGGGGCCAGCGTCAGAGGCTCCCCGATGCGGACATCCTTCACATGGACTGGTCGCCCGACAGCAGGTGGATCGCGCTCTCCCGCACGAACCTCGGCCACAAAGAGGATATCTACATTCTCGAAGCCGACGGCGGCGAGCCGATCAACGTCACGCTTCATCCGAACGACGACTTCCAGCCGCGCTGGACCGACGACGGCAAGCGCCTGACGTTCGCTTCAAGGACCGACGACGGGCAGTACATGCTCAAGTACATCTGGCTGACACGCGAGGACTACTGGATGTCGCCGGAGGAGCGTGAGGAGGCGGCGGAGGAGCTTGA
>JAPEKQ010000011.1:83275-84213 GCA_029990205.1 bacterium | reverse complement strand
TGGCATGGAGAACCCCCTCTCGCTGTCCAGCCCAAGTCTACACACTCAAGCTGGATCAGTTCTAGGGGGTCAGGTCACACCGCCGGGCCGGGAATCGTTCAAGTCCGGAGTGGCTGGTCGCCGGGAGAAGCGCATGCTATCATGCGACCTCTGATCAAGCAGCCGCACTTGCCGCCGGTCGTGCGGGCGCAGAGCGATGGACACCCGAGGGAGACAGTGCCATGAGACACTCATCACGAATGCTCCTGCCGCTCGTCGCAGGCGCGCTGCTCGCCGCCGGCGTGCTGCTCACGCCCCACGGGGTCGCGTGCGCGGTCGGACTGGAGCAGCGCTTCAACGGGAGCTTCCCGCCCTACGGGTGGACGGTCATCGACGAGGCGCAGTCGGGGGTCCTGTGGCAGCGCAACACAGCCTGGGAAGACGCGAACTGGACCGGCGGCATCGGAGCCTGCGCCGAGGTCAGCTCGAGCCACTCGCCCGGTCTGGAGTACGATGTGTGGCTCAGATCCCCCGCGTTCTCCGTGCCTCCGGACGCCGTGCTCTTCTTCCGCGCCAACTACCAGAACTTCATGGGAGAGGATCACTTCGAGGTCTGGGCCCGCGCCGACACGAACCACTACAATCTCCTCACGTGGAGCGAGGACCACGGCGCGTTCGAGTCAACACCCGGCGACGGCGCCGTCTTGGATGTGAGCGCCTGGGGCGGCGGAGAGATCCAGATCGAGTTCCACTACTACGATGAACCCGGCTCCGTTCACGACGACTACTACATCCAGGTCGACGACGTGATCGTCGGTGACGAGACCGCCGTCGAGAAGAGCTCGTGGGGCTGCATCAAAGCGCTCTATCGCTGATGGAGTCCGACGCCCGAACAGCAAGCGCCCGGCGGGGGGCCCGCCGCGCGCCCCCCTCCGCTACCGGGCTCGCCGCCCCCGGCC
>JAPEKQ010000011.1:0-83265 GCA_029990205.1 bacterium | reverse complement strand
CCCGACGCACGCCCCCCCCCGCCAGCCCCGCCGGGGCGGGGGGGGCCCCCCCCGGCGCGCTCCTATCTGATACCGGTCTCGCCGTCCGAGTCCGCGGGCGGCTCCGCATGGTCTACTTCAGAAGGATCATCTTGCGCGACTGGTCGTACCCGGGCGCCACGAGCCGGCAGAAGTACACGCCGGCCGCCACAGGAGCGCCGCGTTCGTCACGCCCATCCCATGTCACGTCCTTCACGCCGGGCGACTGTCGACCGCTCTCGAGCGTCCGAACGAGTCTCCCCGCCACATCGTAGACGGCGACAAGGACGTCTCCCCCGGTTGCAGGGACGTTGAATCGGACGGTCGTCGCGCGCTCGAACGGGTTCGGCGCGTTCTGACGGAGCGCGAAGCTCAGCGGAATCGTCTCATCGTCCGCAACGCCGACCTCATCGACGTACCAGCGAAGATACACCTCGGACACAACCGGGTACTCGCCGGTCTCCGTGTAGGCGAGCACGGCGCGCCACAGGAGCGTGCGCCCAGGAGTGCCGAAACTGTGTGGTCTGTCGTCAGGGATGACGCGATCCCAGTGCAGGCCATCGTCCGCGCTGACCTCCCACCTCACCGTCCCCTGCTCCACCGTGAGGATCTCGATGGTCTCGATCGTCCCCTGCGTCTCCCAGACCGCTGTCGAGACGACCGTGTTGAGCTGAATGTCCAGCTCTTCCTGTCGGATCTTGTAGACCTTGAGCCCGGCCGAGTCGTCGGCCAGGAAGACGTGGTCACCCGCAAGGATGCTCTGATACGCCCAATCGTCCACGTCGACCCCGCCGAAGTATGTGATGATCGTCGGGTCCGAGATGTCAACGACCTGGAAGCCCGTCACGCCGAGCGAGACGTACGCCCAGTTGCCACAGACCGTCACGTCGTAGGCTGGCGACGCGCCCGGCCACTTCGAAAGCTCCTGTGGCGCGGTCGGATCCGACACGTCCACGAGCGCGATCCCACCCGTCGCGTCGGAGACCGCGACAATGCTCCCGGCGACATCTATCCCACGCGCGTCGCCCGCGGCAGTGCTCGTGCCGATCAAGGCGAGGCTCTCGGGCACGCTCACGTCGAACACCTGGAGACCGGAGTATCGGTCGCCCGCGAAGGCCAGATCGCCGGACACCTCGACGCTGTAGGTGGTGCCGGGTGTGTCAACGGACGCCAGGGGCACCGGGAGCGTCGGATCGGAGACATCGATCGCGAGAAGCCCGGCGTTCCCGTCGGCGACATAGGCGACAGGCCCTGCGACAGCGACGTCATAGGCGAACCCCAGGGTGTTGTAGCCCCCGATGTCGACCGGCAGCACCGGGTCGGTGATATCGAGAATCCGAAGCCCGTATCCTCCGTCGGCCACGTAGAGCAGGTTCCCTTCCACCCTCAGCCCGTACGCCCGACCCGAGGTGTCGAAGGTTCCGACGGCCACGGGATTCAGCGGGTCCTTGACGTCGACGACATGGACGCCAGAGAGCTGTGCCCCAACGAACATGTAGTTCCCGGAGAGCGCAAGGCCGTATGAACTCCCGGAGAGAGCCACGCCGGCCGCATCCTCGGGAGGGATGCTCGACCCGATCCGGACGATATCGAGACCAGCCCAGAGATCGGCGATGAACACATGGCTTCCTTCGACTGCGAGGCCCCACGCCCACGTGGACACCGCGAAGTTCTCTACGACCGTCGGCGAAGCCGGCTCGGAGATGTCGAACTCCCGCAAGCCGTAGTACCCGTCGGCCACGTAGGCTTTGTCACCATCGACCTCGATCTCGTACGGCTGGCTGAAATCGACCATGCTGCCGACAAGCGCCGGAGCGGCGGGATCGGTCACATCATAGACTCTGAAGAAGGCCTCGTTCGGCGGCGGCCAGTCCGCCTTGAACCCGATGCAGTACGCGCGGTTGCCGCTGACGGCGACGTCCTTGACGTCCCCGCCGGGATAGGCGACTCCGACCTCGACGAGATCGCTCGGATCGCTGATGTCGACGATCCTGAGACCACCGGCCTCGGTCGCGACGTACGCAAGGGTCCCCTCGATGTCCACGTTCACGGCATCGCCGGAGAACGTTCGTGCCGTGACGACGACGGGGTTCGCCGGATCGGAGATGTCGACGGACACCAGACCCGCGGCGGAGGCGGCGATAAATGCGTGATCGCCGGATACATCAACACCGGTTGCCTGGTCGGCCAGCGTCACCGAGCTGATGATGTAAGGCAGGACCGGCTGGCTGATGTCCACGATCACAAACCCGCCGATGCGGTCGGCGACGAGCGCCAGATCCCCGTGGAAGACGACGTTTCTCGCGTTCCCGGGCGTGTTGCAGTATCCGACAGCGACGGGGTTCGAGAGGTCGGAAACGTCCACAACGACCAGACCCGTGACGTCGCTCGCGAGAAGCGCGATGTCGCCGGCCACCGCCACACCAACCGTACTACCCGCCACCGGCACTTCGCCGACCAGACGCGTCGTGAAGTCGGGGATCATGATCTGCCCGGCCACCGTGTCCCAATGGGCCGTCGTGTTCTCCACATCACAGAAGTCGAGTGTCGTGAGGTCGTCTGTGTACGTGTAGTAGTTCGCCGCAGCGGTCGCGACTGTTGCCAGTACGATAGCTGCCGCCAGAACGGGTCGCACGAATGCGCCTCTCCGTCGCACGATGGACTCCTTCCCTCGTCACGGACCTGTCGTCAGTGGCTCTCTTCTTCCAGAATACCACAATTCGTGTGAATAATCAAGTAGGCGTCGCGGCCATCGCAGCGCGAGGATCCGCATGGTTCCCGCTCCCCGGCTCGTGACCGGGACTTGGTGCCGTAACTCCGTATACGACCTGTGATTATAGCACAGAGTGTGCGTCATCTCAAGGAAACGGTGGGCAGGCGGCGACTCGCGGGACCGGTTCATACAGAGGCAGTGCTCGTCATGCGCACGAATCCTGCTAGAATGAGTATGATATGCGATTTGTGACACGAGGGGACCCGCGCGGTGACCCGCGCCGGTGTCCCGACTTGCGGCACTCGCCGAAGGGAGCCCGTTTCATGTCCGGAACCAGGATCATCATCATCGCGACGCTCGCACTCGCGGCCGTCGTCTTCGGGGTAACGCAGTTCCTCGCGGCCACGCCGCAGGCGGAGACGTTCACCGCCGCTGAGGTCGCTACGCGCATCAAGGCGGAGAAGGCGGAGCTCAAGGCCGAGATGGCCGCGGCCGGCACGCCGTACGAGCCCGGCTGCCTCCCGAACGACTGGGCGCACGCACAGCGCGCGTACCCGTACGGCCGGCTCAACCACGAGGAGATCCGCGAGGCGACGCTCGACGTCCAGGCGCGCCGGATCGGGGCGCGCGGTGAGAGCAGGACCTCGTGGCAGAAGCGCGGCCCCTCGAACATCGGCGCGAGGGTCACGGACCTCGCCATTCACCCGACGAACCCGAACATCATCTACGCGGCGATGGCCAGCGGCGGCGTGTTCAAGTCCACCGACGCGGGCGCGAGCTGGGACCCGATCTTCGATGACCAGCCGGTCCAGTCGATCGGCGCCATCGCGCTCGACCCGCAGGACCCCAACACGATCTACGTCGGCACGGGCGAGGCCAACTCCTCCAGCTTCAGCTGGTCGGGCATGGGCGTCTTCCGGTCGACCGACGCGGGTTCGACCTGGGAGCACCTTGGTCTGGACGAGACCCGGTACATCGGCCGCGTGCTCGTCGACCCGCATGACGCGGATCGCATCTGGGTCGCGGCGGCCGGCGTCCTGTTCGGCACCAGCCCGGACCGCGGCGTCTACCGGACGGAGGACGGAGGAACGTCCTGGGAGCAGGTGCTCTCGGTCTCGGACTCGACGTCCGCCATCGACCTCGCCTACGACCCCGCGCGACCCGACACGCTCTACGCCGCGATGTGGGAGCGCGTGCGGCGCCTCAACTCGAGGCGGTCCGGCGGCTGGACGAGCGGAATCCACAAGTCGACGGACGGCGGTGATACCTGGGTCGAGCTGACCAACGGTCTGCCGTCCGGCGCCGATGTCGGCAGGATCGGCGTCAGCGTCTGCGCCTCGGACCCCGGCGTGATCTACGCGATGTACTGCGACCACCCCGGGTATTTCATGGGGGTCTACAAGAGCACGGACTACGGGGCGAGCTGGACTCAGACCAACGACGGCGCGCTCTCGAACCTCACCAGCTCGTTCGGCTGGTACTTCGGTCAGATCCGCGTGGACCCGAACGATCCGGACCGCGTGTTCGCGATGGGCGTCCCCTTCTATCGGTCGATCAACGGCGGCGCGAGCTGGACCGAGGTGGGCTCGTCGAACCACGTCGATCACCACGCGATGGTGTTTGACCCGTCGAACCCGACGCACATCTACGAGGGGAACGACGGCGGCATCTACTTCTCCAGCAGCTCCGGATCCACCTGGACGAAGCTCTATGACCAGCCGACGAACCAGTTCTACGCCATCGGGATCGACTACCTCGAGCCGTCGCGGCTCTACGGCGGCACCCAGGACAATGGGACGCTCCGTACGGCCACCGGCGGTATTGACGACTGGGAAGCCATCTTCGGCGGCGACGGGTTCTACACGATCGTCGACCCCACCGACTCGGACGTCATCTACGCCGAATACCAGTGGGGCAACCTCTACAAGTCCACCGACTTCGGCTACAACTGGTACTGGGGTCTCTCCGGCGTCGAGGACGAACGGACGAACTGGTCCATGCCGGTGGTGATGGACCCGAGCGACAACGAAACGCTCTACCTCGGAACCTACCGTCTCTACCGCACGACCAACGGCGCGGACTCGTGGAACCCGATCAGCCCCGACCTCACCGACGGCTCGCCGGGCGCGAGCTACGGGACGGTCACGACGATCGCGGTGGCCCCGTCGAACCCGAACGTCATTTGGGCGGGGACCGACGACTCGCACGTGTGGATGACCAGCAGCGGCGGGACGCTCGGCTGGACCGACGTCAGCGCCAGTCTGCCGAACCGGTGGGTGACGCGCGTGGCCATCCACCCGACGGACAGCTCGACCGCCTACGTCACGTTCTCGGGCATGCGCTGGGACGAGCAGATCGCGCGCGTCTACCGGACCGACGACGCGGGGGCCACGTGGACGGCGATCGACGCGGGACTCCCGGACGCGCCGGTCACGGTGATCGCGATCGACCCCGACATGCCGGAGTTCCTCTACGTGGGGACCGACCTCGGGTGCTACTACTCGCGTGACGAGGGGCAGACGTGGGACATCCTTGGCTCGGGTCTCCCGCCGGTGCCGGTCCACGACATCAAGATCCACCAGCCGACCCGCATGCTGGTCGCCGGGACGCACGGCCGCTCGATGCACTCGATCGACCTCGACCTGGTCACGGGCGTCGAGGAGCCGGCGATGCACGGGAAGATCATCTCGGACCTCGGCGGCAGCCCGAACCCGTTCAATCCGGTCACGGCCGTTCACTTCACGCTGACGCGCCCCGCCTCCGTCCGACTGACGGTCCACGACATCGCCGGACGAGAGGTTCGCACGCTCACGGACTCACGGCGCATCGCGGGCAGTCACACGGTCGCGTGGGACGGCCGCGGTCAGGACGGAACGCCGCTCGGAAGCGGTGTCTACTTCCTCCTGCTCGAGGCGGACGGAGAGCGCGAGACCGCGAAGATCAGTCTGGTCAAGTAGCGCGAGTGAGGACCCGCCCTCCAGGCGGCCGGAGCGAAGGTCGACCTCAGCGCGGTCCATGTGGAAACCGGCTCCGGCAGGAGCCTGGATACGAGACGCCCGCCGGGAGACCGGCGGGCGTCGACACATGGGTGGTCGAACCAACGACGTTCTGAGAGGCCCTACGTCTCCCGGAACGTCTTCATGAACTGAATGAAGGCGGCCGCGTCGGCGAAGTTCGACGCGACGCCGAGCGAGATGCGGACCGCTCCCGTGCTCTTCTCGTCGATGCACTGCCGGAACTCATTGAAGGTCATGCGCGAGTCGGCCTGCGTGAAGCACGTGACGATCTCATCCTTCGTGATCCCGAGCGCCATCTCCCCCGCCCCGGGATTGCAGAAGCACCCTGTCCTCAGCGAGATGTTCCAGGTGTTCGCCCGCCGCTCGACCTCGAGGTGATCGACCGCTTCGCCGGCGGGATCGTAGACGTTGAACGCGATCGTGCCGCCGCGACACCCGTTGTCCGCCGGACCGTAGATCCGGACGAGCGGCGCGCCGTTGCCATGCTCAAGACCCGTCATCTCATCGAGAAGCCAACCGGAGAGACACGACACGCGGGTGTGGATCGTCTCCATCCCCACGGAGTCCAGGAAGTCGAGGCCGCGCTCGACCGCGGGGAGGCACGCGTAGTTGAGCGTGCCGTCCTCGAACCCCGCCGGTCCCGTGTGCAGGAAGTACTGGTCGGCCTGGACCGAGGCCACGGTGATCGTGCCGCCCGCGAACCATGGACGTCTGAGCTTCTCCAGCGCGTCGCGGCGCGCGATGAGCGCGCCGATGCCCGTCGGATAGCCGAACATCTTGTAGAACGAGACCGGTACGTACTCGGGTCGCCAGCGCGCGATGTCGAGCCGGTTCGTCGGCACGAACGCGGCCGCATCGAGCACGACATCCCAGCCGCGCTCGTGCGCGAGGTCGACCCACTCGAGCGGGTGCTGAACGCCCGAGAAGTTCGACTGCGCGGGATAGACGAACAGCTTGTCGTGGTCGCCGTCCCGCTGGCACATGCACGATGTGATGGCGCCCTCGGCGATCCGAAGATCAGGAGGGACGATCGGCAGGTAGCACGTCGTCGTCCCCTTCTCGCGCGCGTACTCCCTCAGGCCGTTCGCCGAGTTGTGGTTGTCGAATGTCAGCAGCAGATGGCTGTCGGGTGAGAACGGGTACGCCTCCCCCACGAGCTTGAGCGCCTGACTGGCGTTGCCCGTGAAGATCGCGACGTACTCATTCTCCGGCGCGTTGAAGAACCGGAGGATGCGGCTGCGGCAGCGCTCGACGAGCTCATCGCTCGTCGAAGACGTCGGGTTGGACGAGTGCGGGTTGCCGAGAACGGTGCCGAGCAGAAACGACATCTGATCGCGGATCTGAGACTCCGCGTAGAGCCCGCCGCCGGTGTAGTCGAGGTAGACGTGGCCGAGGCGGTCGAGACGGGAGAACTCGGTGGCCCGCACCGTGTCGAGCGGGAGCGTCGCCGCGTAGTCAGGACACGCGCTCAGGAAACCCGCGTACTGGTCGCGCAGGCTGTTGCCGTCAAGATGTCCGGTGCCGCTCATGTACTCCGTCCCTTGCCTGTCGACCGGACCCCGGCCGCCCGTCTCTCTTGCCCGCGCGTCGTGCGCATGTCCACGCGACTACTGGAGATACCCGAGGCTCCTCAGTCGCTCGACGGTCTCATCCTTCTGGGACGAGTCGAAGTGCGACGGAAGGGGCTCTGCCGATTCGGTCCACGCCGTGAGCTCTCGTCCGAGTCGAACATGGAGGCTCTCGAGTTCGCCTCGCGACAGCCTCGGGGAGTCGCCGGCGCTGTCCCCTGATACGCCCGCCCTCTCCGCCGAGAGCAGATCGTCGGTCTCGGAAGCGTCGTTCTCGAGATCATACAGCTCGGACGTCCAGACGTACGGCGTCTCGATGTACTTGTGCCGGCCGTCGCGGACACATCGGGACTTCCGAAGATTGTACCATCTCTCATCGGTCTCGACATCAGTGCCCGGCTTCGTCGCCTCACCGAACCGGACGAGCGAGTCGAGCGACGCCAGCGCTTCACGCCTGAGCTCCAGCGCCTCGCCGTCAACGTCCGCGGGAGCGTCGAGGCCGAGGAACCCGAGGACGGTGGGAAGCACATCGATGCTCGCCACAACGGCGCCGACCCGTGTCCCGCCAAGCTCCGCGCGGGGAAGACGCACGACGCAGAGCGCGTGCATCGTTGCCTGGTAGACCGTCCTGCCGTGGTCGAACTCCTCCCCGTGCTCCCACATGCATTCGCCGTGGTCCGAGGTCACGACGACGATCGCGTCGTCAAGGATGCCGCGGGCGGCGAGTCCCTCAAGCAGCCGGCCGACGTGCTCGTCGGTGTAGGAGATCTCGGACGCGTACTGGAGCTCGAGACGTCGCGCGAGTTCGGCGCGCTCCGCATCGGAAAGCCGCGGGTCCCGCTTCACCGCCGGGATCGCGGGGATGTCGCCCCAGCCGGCCGGGTCGTACATCGTGTCGTACGGTGGCGGCGCCGTGTACGGCGCGTGCGGGTCGAAGTAGTGCGCGAAGAGGAACAGGTGTTCCGGGATCCCGGCCTCATCGAGATACGCGAGCGCCGCGTCGGTGACCTGGGCGGCCAGTCGCTGATTCTGGTCGGCACCGCCCGGTGTCACGAGGATGTCCCAGTCCTCATCGTAGTGGTCGAACCCCTGCGAGAAACCGAACCGGCTGTCGAGGGCGAACGATCCGGCGAACCCGGTGGTGTGGAACGTTGCCTCGCGCAGCGTCTCGGCGAGCATCTCGTTCCTCTGGTTGACGAGGAACCCGTTGCGGGGCGTGCCGTGGTGATGTGGATACTTGCCCGTCATGAGCGTGGTGTGCGACGCGAGCGTCGTGGGCGCCACGGTCATGTAGTCCTCGAACACGACCGATTCGGCGGCGAACGCGTCGAGACGCGGGGTGAGCACGGTCTCGCTCCCCATGAACCCGAAGTGATCGGCCCGGGCCGTGTCGAGCGAGATGAAGACAACGTGCGAGGCCCCCCGGATCTCGGGAGGCGGAGACGCGCAGGTCGCCAGAAGGAAGACGGCGCCCGCGAGAACGCACGAAACGATGAAGCGCGCGGCGCGCGGCGCCGCCCCGCCTCCGCGCGCGGACCGGCGGTCCGGCGCTCTCCCCGATCGGTCCCTCATGCGTCCTCCTACTGCATGTACCCGAGTGACTCGAGCTGCTCGCGCGTCGCCTCGTCGAGTTCGATATCGACCGAGCCGGCACCGTACCGCTCGACGTCAGCCAGGAACGCGCTGACCTCGCCCCGGAACTCGCGCACGGCGTCCCGCCTCGTGCCGACGAGAGACTCCCGTTCGTCGGGGTCACGTGTCAGGTCGTAGAGCTCCTCCCCGTCGGGGAGGGTGAGGATGTACTTCTGCCCGTCGCGTGTCACGGAGTGGAGCGTGAGGCTCCCGAACCAGGGCGGACTGCGGAGGTCGGCGCGGAACACGCGCCCGGTCGGCGCCTCTCCCCGGCCGTCGACGGTGGGCAGCAGGCTCAGCCCCTGCTCGGCGTCGGCCCGTGGGAGCCCGGCCGCCTCCCGCATCGTCGGAAGGATGTCGAGCACCGAGACGGGCTCCGCGATCCGGCGTCCCAGCCGAGCCGCCGGTTCCCCGCCGTCGCCCGGCGCGAGGTCCGGCGACATCCACACGAGAAGCGGGACGTCGACGACCTCGGCGTAGAGCGTCCGGCCGTGGTCCCAGCCACCGTGGTCGAGGAACTCCTCGCCGTGGTCCGAGGTGATGATGACGAGCGTGTTCTCGTCCCAACCGAGCAGCTGGCGAAGCTCCTCGATCTTCTGATCGACGTAGCTGATCTCGCTGTCGTACGCGGAGATCGAGTCGAGCAGCTCTCCCTCCATCGGCGCGTACCACGGCGCGCGCTTTCTGTACGGCCGGTGCGGGTCCATGTAGTGAACGTAGAGGAAGTACGGCGTCTCATCGGTGAGCCGGTGAGCCCAGCCCCTGATGGTCGCGTTGACAGTCGCGGCGCCCTCGTCGCTGGTCATCCGGAAGTGCTGGAACCCCTGCTCGAACCCGAGATCGGCGCAGATGTTGAGGTTGTCGGCGACGCCCCACGTGCTGTACCCGCCGTCCCGAAGGACCTCCGCCGCCGTGGCGACCCCCTCCGGGATGCGGTTGAGCGTCACGGTCGGATCATCCCGCTGCTGGGTGCGGACCGCCACGAGCCCCGACAGCACGCCGTGCTGGACCGGGTGGAGCGATGTGAGCATCGACGCCATCGCCGGCGCGGTCCACGACGACGTCGAGTGGGCACGCTCGAACACGACCCCCTCCTCCGCCATCGTCGCGAGGAACGGCGTCGTGTTCCGGTCGTAGCCGTGAAACGGGAGGTGGTCCGGCCGCAGCGTGTCGATCACGATGAGCACGATGTTCGGGGGACCGGACGGAGCGGGAGCGCACGAGCAGACCGCCAGCGTCACCGCCGCGGCTGCGAGCGCCAGTAGAATGATCACTCGTGGTCGCATGTCCCCCCCGTTGCTCATCCGTCGTGCGGACGCGGCTACGGCTTGAAGATCCAGAAGTCGGTCGACGCGCCGCCGGGAAGGAGGTAGACCGCTCCGCCGTCGCTGACCATCGTGCCGCCCGCCTGCACCGCAAGCGGGATGTCCGTCATCTCCTCCCAGCTGTCGCCGGGGATGTCGTATCGCCAGAGCGTGTCCGTCGAGTCGCCCCTCGCGAGGAACAGCGACTCGTCGTGGTCGTAGCACATCCACGCTCCGTGATGGAGCGTCTCCGGGAGGGCGGCCCGGGTCTCCCACGTGTCGGTCGCGATGTCATACTCGAAGAAGTCCTGCTGATCCGCCGCCGCGAAGATGCTCTCACCTCCGCCCCACGAGATCTGCGTGCCGTTGCCCATCGTCTGCGGGATGGCGGCGAGGTACTCCCATGCATCCGCGCCGGTGTCGTACCGCGCGAAGATGTCGCTGTCGTCACCCTTCGCCAGATAGACGTAATCGCCCGACCCCGGCCAGACGAGCGAATGACCCATCCGTCGGACTCCGGACTCCGGGAACGACTCCACCTGAGTCCAATCGTCGGTCGAGATCGTGTAGCGCCAGAAGCCGGACGTCCCGTTCCCGTACGCGACGTACATCTCGTCTCCGCCGGTCCACGCGAAACAGGTCGACCAGAACACACTGATGCTGGGTGTCCCGAGCTGCGTCCAGGTGTCCGTGGAGATGTCGTAGCGCCAGAGCTCGTCGGTGCCGCCGGAGACGTGGCCGTTGCATGTGAAGAGCGAGTCGTCGCCGTCCCAGACGAGCGACGCGCCGCGCGTGCTGCCGGACGTGAAGTCCGCCCCGCTCACCCACGACGCTCCGACGAACCACGCGAGGATGTCGGAGGGCGATGTCGTGGAGCTGCACCCGACCAGCATGGAGACTGCCACCGCCGTGAGCATGATCCCGATGATCACCGCACGTGCTCGCATCACTCGACCTCCCGTCTCGGTCCGCTTCGTAGGCTCCCGCGGCCGCGCACCACGCAGCAGCTCGGATACCTTCTTCGTCGCCGCGCTGACGGTCGTCCGCAGCGTGGTCATCTCGTGCCCGCCATCGTAGATGACCGGTTCGCTCATCGTCAAGCCATGGTGGCGCTTGGAGATAGCTCACTGATGCAGCGAACGCCTCACGACACTCGGTGATTGGTCGTCATTTTGACCTTGCCATATACCCCATAGGGGTATATACTGAGAGACAGAAGACGCATCAGATCGAAACGGCTCCGGGAGGACGCATGAAGGGACACACGACCAGACACGATGACAATCTCAAACGGCTGGCGAGGGTGGAGGGGCAGATCCGCGGCATCCGGCGGATGGTCGAAGAGGGCGAGTACTGCATCGACATCGTGACGCAGGTCCAGGCGGCGCAGTCGGCTCTCGGCGCGGTGGGACTGCGCGTCCTCAGGAACCACATCGAGCACTGCGTCACCGACGCCGTCCGCTCAGGGTCGGAGGACGAGGCGCAGGCGAAGACCGACGAACTGATGGCTGTGATGGAACGGTACTTCAAGCGATAGTCGATCGAGGCGAACGCATGAGCGCACGAGTTCTCATAGGAGTGATCACCGTGGTCGCGCTCGCGGCGGCCCTCTCCCCAACCGGGGCGGGGGCACGGGTCGCCGCGAGAACGGCCGTCGAGCTGAGCCTGGTCGCCGGGTACTCGGATCACGACGAGTGGGTCCTCGGGCTCCCGGGGTCGCAGAAGACCGCGGTCGGCTTCGAGTACTTCGCCAGGCTCTCCGGGGAGCGCGGCGACTTCGCGACGACCGACGTGCAGCTCAGACTGAGCTGCGACTCTCGGCTGGACGGTGCGGAGGCGTTCACGTTCGAGGTGCACAACGCATGGCTCGAGTACCGTCTCGGGCTCGGCAGGAAGCTCCGGTTCGGCCACTTCGCGCAGGCGCACGGTCTCGAACCCGTCCGCGACACGCACGGGACGCTCGTCCAGACACTGGCTCCTCTCGATATCGGGTTCAAGAAGGACTGGGGAGTCGGATACTCGGGCATCGTCGGTCCACTCGATCTCGATGTCGCGCTCCAGACCGGGACAGGGATGGCCCCGGCGCCCGGTGACGGCTCCTATCTCCTCTCCGCCCAGACCTGGAGCCCGACCGGCCGCGAGACGCGGTACGCGTTCTCCGTCCTCCACGGCGAGATCCGCACGGGCGGACAGATGCGGACGCTCCCGCTCCCCGACTACACGGACGGCACGACGACGAGGACCCGGGTCGGTGCCGCGCTGGAGCGGCTCGCGGGGTCGTTCGTGCTCCTCGCCGAGGGCAGCGTCGGGAGCGACGACTCGGCGCCGGTCGGTGGCCTGCTGGTGGAGCTCGACTACACGCCGCCGTCGATGCAGCAGCTGACCATGGAGCTCCAGGTGCGCGGGTGGGACCGTGACCTCGACTCGTCGCACGGCGCGGTCACCACGTTCCACGCCGGCGCGTCGTATCTGCTCACGGACGAGCTCACGCTCCGCGGCGCGATCACCGCGGTCGCGCGCGACGACCTCGACGACACGCAGACAACGATACAGCTCTACTACTACGGAGGATGATGACGTGAAGGCGCGCGAAACGGCTCTCAGGATGAACGACGCGCTCGTTCCGCTGGGGACGGCGGCACTGATGCTCACGGTCGTGCTCCTCGCGGCCGCTCCGGTAGAGGCAGCGGTCGGCTGCTCGCTCAACGACCCCGACCGCGACGTCATCCGGCTCTTCCCTGCCGCCACGGGCTACCGGACCGAGTACATCAGCATCGCCGGCAGCGGCGGAGACTCGCTGGCGGCGCGCGTCGAGCACGCGCTTGGTGACAAGCTGGACCCTGTCTTCGAAGCGCTCGACGTCGACTACACGTACTACACGGTCCTCGACGGGACCGAGACGATCGGCCGCGTCCACGGAGTCAACCAGAAGGGCATGTACGGAGGCATGCAGCTCATCCTGGCGACCGACCTGTCCGGAGCGATCACAAGCTTCTACTACCAGAAGATGTCGTCGCCCGAGTCGAAGCTCTTCCGGAACGAGGCGTTCACGTCGGCGTTCGTCGGACTCACTCTCGGTGATGTCCTCCCGCTCTGGGCGGCGCACCGGGACGACACGACGGACTCGCTCCCGGGGCCACTCACCCGCGTCGTCGACCCGAGCGGCGAGAGCGCCGACGACTTCCGCGCCACCCTCCGTGGCATCGCCAAGAACATGCTGCTGCTTCACGAGTTCTTCGGAACAGAGACCGAGAGACCGAACAACACTGAGGGAGGTGCACGATGAAGACGCTCAAGACCATGCTGCTCGCCGGCGCGGCGCTGGCGTTCCTGGCGACGCTCGCGGGGTGCGGAGGCGGCGGCACGGAGCAGTACGGCGAGGCGATCACGGTGGCCGAGCGCACGCCGGTCGCCGACATTCTCTCCGACCCGCACTCGCTCGACGGCGCGGTCGTGCGCATCGAGGGCGTCATCCAGAGCGAGTGCCCGTCGGGGTGCTGGTTCACGCTCGATGACGACGGAGCCGTCATCTGGGTCGACCTGGCGCCGCATGGCATCGCGATCCCGCAGCGGGTCGGAAGCGGCGTGGTCGTCGAGGGCACCGTCCGGATGACCGAGTCGCGGACGATGGTCCTTGGAAGCGGGGTCGAACTGCGATGAACGTCTTCCAGCTCGCACTCAGAGTCCTCTGGCGCAGGAAGATCCGTTCGGTCCTCACGATCGGCGGCGTCGGGATCGCCGTGGCCGTCCTCGTGAGTCTGTTGGCCTTTGATGCCGGCTACCAGGAGGCTCTCCGGACCGACATCGACCGGATGGGCTATCAGGTCCTCGTGACGGCGAAGGGCTGTCCGTACGAGGCCGCGACCCTCATGCTCAAGGGCGGGGGCGGGCTTCGGTACATGGAGGAGGACGTCTACGACCGGATCACTCTCGACCCCCGCATCCGTCAGATCGCGCCGCAGCTCGTCACGACGACCTTCAACGACGGCAGCGTCATGATGTTCATCGGGATCACGGACGCATACGCCGAGCTCAAGCCCTGGCTCGAGTACCGGTCGGGCGGCTGGTTCACCGGCGATGCGACAGACGAGGTCATTCTCGGATACGAGGCGGCGGAGCTCGAACAGCGGACGGTCGGCGACCGGGTCTTCGTCCCCGGCGTGGACGCCGTGTTGACCGTGGTCGGCGTCTTCGAGCGCACCGGCACGCAGGACGACGGAGCCGTCTTCCTCCCGCTCGGAACGGCGCAGCGGACGTTCGGCCTGCCCGGGAAGATCAGCGGCATCGGGATACGACTTCACGACATCACCGACCTCGCGCAGTTCGAGGAGGACCTCTACGACGAGCCCGGCATCCAGGTCGTGAGCATGGCGCAGGTCAAGGGCACCATCCTCAACCTGATCGCGTCCGCCCGCGTCCTGGCCAGCTCGATCGCGGCGATCGCCATCGTCGTGGCCGTCATCGGTGTGATGAACACCATCCTCGTATCCGTGTTCGAGCGGACGAAGCAGATCGGCGTCATGAAGGCGATGGGCGCGTCGAGGCTGGATGTGTTCAAGATCGTGTGGGCCGAGACCACACTGGTCTGTCTGTTCGGTGGCATCGCGGGCGCCGTCTTCGCGTTCGTGGGCGGAGGCTTCGCTGAGCAGATCGTCCGGAACATCCTCCCCTACGCCCCGAGCGGGAAGCTGATCGCGGTCTCGGCACCGCTGATCCTCGTCGCGCTTGCCGGCGCCGTGATCACCGGGTTCGTCGCCTGTCTCTACCCCGCGGCGCGTGCCGCCTCGATGAAGCCCGTCGAAGCCATCAGAAGTGGAGAGTGACGCATGAGCATGACCATCACGGGTTCCGAAACCGCGCTCCATGGGCGCCCGCACGACAACGGCCCGGCCATCATCGCACGGGGCCTCAGGAAGACGTTCGCGCTTCCCGCCGAGGACGTCCACGCGGTCGATGGTGTCGATCTCGAGATCGCGCGCGGCGAGTTCGTGACGCTGATGGGACCGTCCGGCTCGGGCAAGACCACGCTGCTCGACCTCCTCGGCGGACTCGAAACGGTCACCGATGGAGAGTTGATCGTTCTCGGTCGCGATATCTCGTCAGCGAGAGAGAGCGAGCTGGTAACGCTCCGCCGCGGCAGGATCGGATTCGTGTTCCAGGACTTCCTGCTGCTCCCCGAACTGACGGCCATTGAGAACGTGGCGCTCCCGGCGACCTTCGCTCGCCGCCCGGTCGACAGAAGTACGGCGATGGCCCATCTCGTCCGGGTCGGTCTCGAGACCCGAGCATCGCACCTCCCCAAGGAGCTCTCCGGCGGTGAGCGTCAGCGCGTCGCCATCGCCCGCGCACTGGCGATGTCGACCGATCTCCTGCTGGCGGATGAACCCACGGGTAATCTCGACTCGAAGAACTCCCGGGACGTCTTCGCGCTCCTCCGCGAACTCAATGAACGCGATGGTCTGACGGTCGTCGCGACGACGCACGACGAGAAGCTCGGCGCCACGGCCGACCGCTCCGTCCATCTCTGCGACGGCCGTGTCGTGATGTAGCCACGGCTGGTGAACCACCGCCCAGGGAGCCCCACCGGGGGCTCCCGGACCCCGCCCGATCGTCCGCCAACCGTACACCGGCCACTCCTGAAGACTTGACATATACAGTCTCGTTGCTATAGTGGCACTACTGCTGAGGTTGCGAGCCCAGTCAGCTATGGTGTTCTGCAGACACGAACCCTCACGCGTCACGAGGCGCAGAGAGGAGAGTCGCAGATGCGCATGCTGCTTGTGCTTGCAATGGTCGCGCTCCTGGCCGCGGCAGCCCCCGCCACCGAGATCTTCGTCTGGTTCTATGGGGCCGGTGTCGGGGACTTCATCGCGGACAGCCCCCCCATTTTCACAGGTGTGATGAGTTCGGGCGGTGACATCACCGAGGGTTCATGGTCCATTGCCGTTCCGGATGCATCATGGCCCGATACCTCGGTTCCTGCGGCGAGGACGCAGTACTTCTGGGACACGTTCTTCGCGGGCAACTACACCCCGGGCACACCCGGCTACTGGATCGGCTACCTCGACGTCAACCACGGCCTGCCGTCGCAGCCCGTGCTCGACATCGTCGACGATACGTTCGGCGGTACGATGACGGGAGTCTGCACGATCCAGATGCTGGTGACGGACGATGACAACGACGGCGTGCTGGACGACGACGAGTTCTGCCAGGGCAGCTTCAGTGGGTGCATCGTGATCATCCGCGAGGGGACCGGAATCTACGACGGATACGCCGGGACCGGAAGCTACCACGGGTCCTTCACCGTCGATTGCCCCGAGACTGCGCACGCGTGGAACTTCGGGATGTACATCTGGATCGACAACGCCGCACCGGTAGAGACCATGACGTGGAGTTCGATCAAGGCGCTCTACCAGTAGGACCGGTGTGTTGATCCGTGCGCCGTCACGCGTCCCAAGATGCGACCGAGATGGAGAACACGGAAGCCCCGCCTGCAGGCGGGGCTTCTTGCGTTCACGTCAGTTGCCTATCCGCGAATCACTCGCTCAGCGAACGACGGTCGTGCCCGCGAGTCGGTCGTGAAGCGCATCGGACTTCGGCTGGATGGTCACGAAGAACCCGGCCAGCACGGAGACGGAGACCCCGAACGCCACGACGGCCGCGACGCCGCTGCCGAGCACGAGGGCGAGCGTCATGGAGAGAAGACCCGCGCACTTGACGACCCAGCGGACGAACCCGGCGACGAGAGGCGTCCGATCCGAGCGGAGTCGAACGCTCGTGGCGGGGAGGATACGGATACCGAGCATCCACTTCCCCGCTGCCGCTCCGAAGAAGATCTCCGGCATGAGAATCAGCAGCCAGGCGAGCGGAAGGACGTAGACGAGTTCTCCGATCGCGCCGAGCGCCATCGGAATCGGACCCGTCCAGAGCGTGTCGGGGGAACCGATGGAGAGCATGACAACTGCGCGCCCAGCGAACCACTCTCCGAGCGTCCGTGACAACGGGAGCGCGAGCAGCACGGCGAAGATGAAGTCGATGACGCCGGAGAGGATCCGAAATCCGAATCCGACGCGTCGCGAGGTTCGCTCTCTACTCGTCATCGTTTCGATAACCCGCCTTGATACTTCCCCAGCTCGTCGACTCGACCGGCGTCGTGTTCGTCATGGTGACGCGGCCGGCCCCGCCGGTCGGTGATACGAAGAAGAACCTGCCTTCGGCGGCCTCAGACGTGACCGTCCCTCGGAATGTGAAGTAGCCGAAGTTCAGAGGAGCGGTGACCAGACCGTCCCCCACGAGGCTGTTCCCCGTGAGGACTCCGTTACCGGACCCGACCGAGTTGGCCTCGTACGTGAACTCGAGCGCCTGCCGGGTGATGCCGCCTCCGGCCGAGCCTTCCTGGGCGCCCAGGCCGAGAGCAGTGAGATCGATCGTCCCGGAACCAATGTAGTCGTATCTGTCCGGCGAGATCGTCCAGCTCATGGATCCGGACACCATGTAGATCGTGTCCTCCCACGTGCCCTCCCACGTGCCGACGATGTCCGGAATGGTCCTGTCATCACCGACAGCGGAGGCGACGCACGCGCCACGCGGGCCGGCCTCAGGGGCGAACAGCGTGGCGGCGCCGGCGGCAAGGAAGAGCGCGATGAGGAAGAGCGGCGGCCACTTCGAGCGATGTCGCATGGGGCCTCCTCCTGAACGTGTGCCTCAGCCGCACCGCACAGCGGTGACGGTGCAGCCATCAACTGCTCGTTCAGGATGATTGTTGCTCATGAACCGGCACCGGTCAAGCCCCAACCTCTCCTCCGATCGAGCAACACCCGCAGGTGTGCGGCCCGCCTAGAGGCGGATCTGCCTGCGGGCCGCTGCGAGAACGCCCTCGACGGTGAACCCGAACTTCTGCGTCAGATCGTCCGCCGGAGCGGACTCCCCGAACCCGCGCATCCCGATGATCTCACCGGTCGGACCCGCGTAGCGCTCCCATCCGAACACCGCTCCCGCCTCCACGGTCACGCGGGCGCGCACTTCGGGCGGCAGCACGGCATCCCGATACGCGGGAGCCTGTCTCTCGAAGAGTTCCCAGCTCGGCATGCTCACAACGCGGGACGCCACACCGTCGTCGACCAGACGATCGTGAGCCGTCACGCAGAGCGCGACCTCGCTCCCGGTACCGATGAGGATGACGTCGGGCGTCCCGACGCAGTCCGCGAGGATGTACGCGCCGCGACCGACCTGCGGCGCAGCGCAGCGGTCGCAGTCGATGACCGGAAGGTTCTGTCTGGAGAGAACGAGAGCCACCGGCTCATCACGCAGCGCCATCACCACGCGCCATGCATCGACCGTCTCATTGGCGTCTGCCGGTCGGAGCACGATGAGATCCGGCATCGCCCGGAGCGAGGCGAGCTGCTCGATCGGCTGGTGCGTCGGACCGTCCTCCCCCACGCTGATCGAGTCGTGCGTGAAGATGTGGATGGTCGGAAGTCCCATGAGCGCTGCCAGACGGATGGCTGGTCGCGCGTAGTCGGAGAAGACGAGATAGGTGGCACCGTATCCCCGGAGTCCGGAGAGCGTCAGTCCGTTGGCGATGGCGAACATCGAATGCTCGCGGACACCGAAGCGGATGTTCCGTCCCCCAGGCGTCTCCGCGGTCAGCTCGCCGGCGCCCTCGAAGGTCAGGAGTGACTTGTTCGAAGGCGCGAGGTCGGCCGAACCCCCGAGGATCCAGGGGATGCGCTCGCCCAGTTGATTGAGGACGTCGCTCGAGGCGGTCCGCGTCGCGACACCCTTCGAACCAGGCTCATACGTCTTGAGATCCCGGTCCCATCCCGCGGGGAGCTTCCGTCCACGCATCCGCACGAACGCGTCGGCGAGATCGGAGTGCTCGGCCCGATATGACTTGAAGCGGCTGCGCCAGTCCTCGCTGAGCTCTCGGCCGCGAGCACCGGGACCCGACGCGAAGTGCTCCATCACGCCGTCGGGAATGAGGAACTGCGAGTCCTCCGGCCAGCCGTATGCGCGCTTCGTGAGTCTGACCTCCTTCTCCCCGAGCGCCGCGCCGTGGGCGCTGCTCGAATCCTGCTTGTTGGGCGCACCGTACGCGATGTGACTCTTGACGATGATGAGTGTCGGGCGGTCGTCGGTCCGGCGGAACTCGTCGAGCGCCGCCTCCAGGGCATCAAGGTCGTTCGCGTCGCTGACATGACCGACACGCCAGCCGCACGCCTCGAATCGCGCGGTGACATCCTCGGTGAACGTGATGTCCGTGTTGCCCTCGATCGTGATGTCGTTGCTGTCGTAGATCCAGCAGAGGTTCGACAGCTTCAGGTGGCCGGCCAGCGACGCCGCCTCGTAGGAGATGCCCTCCATCACGTCGCCGTCACCGGCGAGCGCGATGACGTCGTACCCGAACATCTCGAAGCCGGGGCGATCGAACTGCGCTGCGGTCCACCGACCCGCGATGGCCATCCCGACGCTGGTCGCGACACCTTGTCCGAGCGGACCCGTCGTCGTCTCGACACCGGTCGTGAGACCGAACTCGGGGTGGCCGGCGCATCGACTCTCGAGCTGCCGGAACTGCTTGATGTCATCCAGACTCACCGCAGGACGCTCCCCCACGCGTCCGTCGGACGCAACGTCCTTCACTGCGGCCAGGTGCAGTACCGAGTAGATCAGCATCGAGGCGTGTCCGGCCGAGAGCACGAACCTGTCGCGGCCGGGCCACAGCGGGTCGGCGGGGTCGTATCGCATGAACCGCTGCCACAGGGTGTAGACGACCGGTGCCAGCGCCATCGGCGTCCCGGGGTGCCCGGAGCCTGCCGCCTCGACGGCATCCATCGAAAGTGTTCGGATCGTGTCGACGCAGAGCCGATCGATATCGTGATGCTTCGGGTTCATGGGTCCGTCCTGTCCTCAATAGGGTCTCAGGGTGAACTCTGAGTCTACCTGCGAGTGAGTGAATTGTGAAGTTGGGTCTCCCGGAAATACGACTGGCGCTCAGCAATCTCTTCCTCTACTCTGAAGAGAAACCCGGCAGCCCGCTGTGCGAACCGGTCACGGAGCACGAAGGGAGGAGCCATGAAGAGGCTTGTTGTCGTGTGGATGTGCATCGTAGTCGCCGCGCCCATGGGTCTGGCGAGACAGCAGACGGCACCGGACGGCGACGCCCGGGCGATCGCGGACGTGCTCGTCTGCATCGACATCGACGCGAACCCTGGATTCTTCCACGACATCTCCCAGGTCTACGTCGACGCCTTCATCGCGGCGGGCGCCGCAACGGTCGCCACCGCGGCTACCGAGGTCTCCGGAGGGAGCATCAACTTCCCACCCGACCTCACCGCCGAGAACTACCCGGTTGTCGTCGTGCTCGGGAGCGACAACTGGTTCTCGGGACCCAACACGATCGACCCCACCGATGAGGCCGCCCTCGCGGCGTATCTCGACACGGGCGGAAGCCTCCTGCTCGTCGCCCAGGACTACATGACCGGGGCACACCCCGACATGATGGCACCCACTCCGTGCTACGGTTTCCCGCGCGACTATCTCGGACTCGACCTCTGCTATCAGAACTTCGACACACCCGCCCCGCCGCGTGCCGCCGGGCGCATCGATCCGCGGTCGACGCAGGTGACGGTCCTCGGCCGGGCCGGATGGGTGCTCGTGACGCTCACGATCCTGTTGATCGCGACAGTCATCTTTCCAGGGACGGGCTACTTCATGTCCGACCGGGCCACGCCGACGGCGACCGCCGGCGTTGGGCTCGACTACGAGGGGCAGTTCGCCACGGGCGAAGGAGCTCTCATCTACAACTCGCCGGGAACGTTCAAGACGGTCTGGTCCGGAGTGGAACTGGCGGGTGCTGCGACAGAGGACTTCAACCTCATCATCGGCCCGATCTACAACTGGCTCAGAGATGACACGCCCGTCGAGCCCAGGTCCTGGACATCGATCAAGGCGGAGTACCGGTAGGACCTTCACGGCGGGTGGTCACGGAATCACGCAAGCAAAGACAAACGGGGGCCGTTGCTCGGCCCCCGTTCTCGTGTCTCTGTATCGAGCAGCTAGAACCGCTTCGTGTAGGCGTGGCAGTAGGGTCTGCTGCCCTTCCGCTCGTAGTAGTCCTGGTGATAGTCCTCAGCGGGCCAGAACGGACCCGCGGGCTTGACCATCGTCGCGATGTCGTACCCCTTGTCCTCGAGGATGGCTATCAACCGATCCGCCGTCGCCTTCTCCTCATCGCTCCCGTAGAAGACCGCGGAGAAGTACTGCTCACCGATATCCGGCCCCTGCCCGTTGTCCTGCGTCGGGTCGTGGATCTCGAAGAAGAACCGCGCGAGCTCTTCGTAGCTGACCTTCTCTGGATCGTACTCGACCTGGACGGCCTCAAGATGTCCGGTCCTGCCCCCGAGCACTTCCTGGTACGTCGGGTTCTCCTTGGTGCCGCCCATGTACCCGGAGACCGCGGAGACCACGCCGTCCTTGCCTGCGAACTGGTGCTCCACGCCCCAGAAACAGCCACCCGCGAAGTGCGCGAACGCCGTCTCACCCGGCTGTTCACTCGCCGACTCCGATGCGGGCTTGAACACCATCGAGATCGAGTTCACGCAGTGCCGGACGTTCTTGTCCGTCAGCTGCTCTCCCTCGAACACGTGTCCCAGATGCGCGCCGCAGCTGGCGCAGAGGATCTCGGTCCGCCTGCCGTCCGCATCGGTCTCGCGTCGGACGGCGCCATCGATTTCATCGTCGAAGCTCGGCCATCCGCAGCCGGACTTGAACTTGTCACTCGACTCATAGAGCGCCGCATCGCAGCGCCTGCAGTGATACGTGCCCGCCTCGGAGTGATCGTTATACTCACCGCTGAACGGACGTTCCGTCCCCTTGTGGACGATAACGCGCTCTTCCTCTGGAGTCAGCTCGCGGTACTCCTTGTTGCTCATGTCCATCTCCTGCTCTCCGCATGCCGTGGCGAAGGGAAGTGCCAGGGCAAACAGGATGACGATGGCCGCCATTCGTTTGAACACGGCTCGCTCCTTGCCTGGGTCAATGAAGCACACGTCTGTTTAGATTCCCAGGCATTGGCGGAGGTTCGCCCGGCAGCGGGCTACGCCAGGTCGGGCAGTTGCCACTCGACACGCCAGTAGACGCCGTCGCGGCGCTCCATCAACCCGTTCATCACGAACTCCCTACGGAACAGGCAGTAGTCCTCGTGGTGCCGCTCGATGATCTCGTTGACCTCCTTCTCGGAGTACTTCCTCCCCTCCTCGAAGTAGTTCACCAGCCACTTGAGAATGACGAGTCGCTTCTTGTACCCGGCCGGGACGCGCGTGATCTGCTCCCCGTCCACGAATGCGCCCAGAACCTTGGCCTCCCAGGCGTCGTACTCGACATCGTCGGCGAGTGACACGACGCTCTCGGGGGTGAACGAGGAGAACACGCGCTTGCTCATCTCCTGAAGGCTGTCCACGCTCAGCCGGTAGAGATGGTCATTGCCGTCGGTGCGCATGTCCACGAACCCGAGGTCCCGGAGCTTGTCCAGGTGGTGCGACACCGTGGGCGCCTTCAGTCGCAGAAGCGCCGCCAGCTCCTCGACCCCGCACTCGCGGTCGGCCAGCACGCCGAGGATCTTGAGCCGGTTCTCGTTCGCCAGCACCTTGAAGAAGCGCAGCATTGCCTCAATGTCTTGCTGTCCCATGAACCCTCCTAGTTCGATAGCTATCTAATTAGCATTCTATCGAATTAGGTACGCCGGGTCAAGCAGGTTCTCGCGCATCCGTCGGGGTCTGCCGATCGGGCACCACAACAAGAAGGCCCACCTTTCGGCGGGCCTTCCGGATATCACATCCCAGGGAACTGCGCTTCCCCGCTATTTCACGAGCACCATCCGACGGCTCTCCGTGAACTCCCCCGCATCCAGCCGGTAGAAGTAGACGCCCGCCGCCGCGACACGGCCCGTCTCATTCGTGCCGTTCCACACGACCTCATGCGAGCCGGCACCGTCGGCTCTCTCGTTCACCAGCGTCTTGACCAACTTGCCGGCCGGATCAAAGATGCTGAGGGTGACCGTCGCGGGCTCTGACAGGTGGTAGCTGATCATCGTCGTCGGGTTGAACGGATTCGGGTAGCACGGGTAGAGGACCGGCCTGCCCTGCACGATCTCCTGCACACCCGTCTCAGTCTGGAAGTCGAAGGAGTTGATGTTGAACCCCTCGACCGTCGGCACGAACCGCATCAGCTGCATGCCGGCAGAGAGTGTCACCGTCGCCGAGACGGTCGTCCAGCTCTGCCATCCGCCGGTGACGGGGACGCTCACGTCGCCGGTCAGGTCTGCCCCATTGAACTCGAGACGGAAGGCGCCACCTATCGACTGCGACGCCACGCGGATGTCGATCGTGTACTCCCCGGGAATCGGCACGGCGATCGTGTACTCGGTCCACTCGCCCTCGTGGATCCATCCAAGATTGTATCCGCCGCCGGTATCGGAGCAGGTCTCGATGTCCACGTCCTCTGAGGTGCGGTACTGGTTCCCGTCGTTACCCGAGTCCAGGTCGTGGTATGCCACCCCCTCCCCTCCGCTGTCGAAGTCCTCCGCCTCGATGAGAGCGGGCAGAACGGGCGGCGCGCCGTAGTACGGAATCTGACCGCACCCGGTACCGACGGTGATGTCGGTGACATCCTCTGCGAATCCGCCGCCATCGTCGATCGCCTTCGCCGTGATCGAGTAGCAGCCGCTGGGAACCGAGGTCCACGTGAACGTGTACGGTGACGTCGTGTCCTCGCCGAGGTAGGACGTGTCGTCATAGAACTCCACGGTCGTGACGGTCCCGTCCGAGTCGGAAGCGGTCGCCTCGAAGGTGATGTCACCGGCCGGCGGGTTGTCGCCCTCGGTGGGATACGTGATCTCGACGACGGGCGCGACGTTCCCTATGTCCTGGTACACCCTCACGTAGTCGATGACGAACTCCTGGGGCAGATCCGCCGTGATGCATGCCGGATACGTGCATCCCGGGTAGTCGCCGCCGACGGCGGCGTTGAGGATGAGGAAGAACTCCTGGTCGAACGGAGCGAGGTCGTTCCCGGGGGCGCCGGTCGAGTACCACTGCGAGCTGTACTTCGTGGAGTAGTGCACGTCATCGACGTACCACCTGATCTCCTCTTCCTCCCACTCGATCGCGTAGATGTGGAAATCATCGGAGAAGTCGACCCCACCCGGGGCGTACGATCCGCCGGTCTGCGCGTTGTCGGGCCAACTCCCACCGAAGTGGAGCGTGCCGCTTATCTGATCCGCGTCGTTCACCGACTCCATGATGTCGATCTCACCGCTCGCGGCCCATCCCCCGTAGACATCATCCTCAGGCATCATCCAGAACGCCGGCCACATGCCGCCGCCTGTCGGGATCTTCGCGCGCATCTCGATCCTGCCGTACACGAACGTCTGCTTCCCGCTCGACTGGATCTTGCCCGATGTGAAGTAGCGACCACCGTAGTACTCCTCACGTGCCGTGAGGGTGAGATACCCGTCGGCGACATCGACGTTCTCGCCGCGGTAGTACTCGAGCTCGTTGTTGCCCCACCCGCACAGGTCCGGACACCCGTCGCCGGTGATGATCGTCCAGTTGGCGGTGTTGAAGCTGGTGCCGTCGAACTCGTCCGACCAGACCAGCGACATGTCTGCAGCCGCCGGCGTGACAAGAGCTGCCGCCATGATGAGGCTGAATGCCAAGCCACTGAGGAGACTCACTCTGCTCCTGGAAGTCATTGCTCGTGTACCCCCGTATGCGGGTCCGCGCTCAAGAGTGCTGACGGTTGTCAGCCCTGTCTATCTCGCAGCTCCCATTATACACTTTGTTCGGCTGCCGTACAATGTAAATCCTCACAATCTCCCCCGCACTGCTGGGGGCACATATGGCAGGAAGACCCGCCGAACGGCGGGTCTTCTCGTGTGACTGTGCCAGGTGGATGGGATCGCGCCCGGGTCGGCGTGAGAACGGCCGCGTCCGGATTCTGCGCTACCGGTAGAGAGCCTTGATCCTACCCCAGCTCTGCTGCTCCACGGCTATGTGATAGTAACCCTCGAGCCACATGTCGTCGATGTTGATGCCTGCTCCACCGGCCGATCCAGGACCGCACCCGTCATCGTTCGTGTAGAACGTGATGCAGATTCTGAACATGGTGTCGTGGATCCAGCCATCCAGGAGGGCGTCAAGTGGCTCGCCGCGTGATGGGGGGCCAAGCGACGCCGCGGCGAATGAGGCGGGCTTCACCGCAGACGTTACTCGAGATAGCCGAGCGACCGGAGCGCCTCCCTCGTCTGCTCGTCGAGCTCACCCGGGTCGTCTGCCTGCGGCTCAGCGCTTCTGCTGGACTCCATCGTACCGAGTCGGTCGCTGAGTCGCGCCTCCATGTCGCGCGCGACCTCGGCGTGCGAGTCCGAGTTGATGAGGTTGGAGAGTTCGTCGGGGTCGCTCGCAAGGTCGTAGAGCTCGTGTCTCCCGTCGCTGCCCCAGATGAACTTCATGTCTCCGCGCGTCAGGCTTCTGATCCTGCGCAGGTAGGGTCTGAGCAGGGGACTCTCCCGGTGCTCTGCTCTGCGGTACCCCGACAGGACCTGCATGGGATGGTAGTACTCCATGAAGACCTCACGATCCTCCGGCGGCGTGTCCCCAAGGAGCGAATAACCATGCGACGCGAAGTCATCGGCACCCACACCCGCGATCGCGAGCACCGTGGGAAAGACGTCAGTGAGCTGCACGGGTGCGTCCTCGACCACTCCGGCACCGAAGAGCTCGGGCTGGCGCACTACGAAGGGGATCTTCGTCGTGGTCTCGAACAGCGTGAAGACGTGATCCATGTGTTCGTGGTCACCGATGTTCTCACCGTGGTCTGACGTGACGATGAAGACAGTATCGTCCCACAGGTCGCGCTCGACGAGCTCATCGATCATCTCGCCGACGAGGTGGTCCGCGTAGCGGATCTCGGCGTCATAGCGCTCGTTCAGGTGCGTCACGTCGTCATCGGAGAACGTCACCCGCCCGGTGTAGTACTCCCGCCACATGTTGCTGTCGAGCTGTATCTCGGGGCGCGTCACGAAGATGCTGCGGAACTCCCTGGGCGGACTGTAGGGCGAGTGTGGCGCGATCAGATTGACGAACGCGAGAAACGGTTGCCCGGGTGCGCCGGCGTCAAGCGCCTTCCGGAAGTCGACCACGGCCTGGCCGCTGCCGCGGCGCCACTCCTCCCGCCATGACTCGTAGTAGTCCGCGAACCCCTGGGAGTAGCCGCGGTCGATCGCCAGCATCGGGTTCTCCACGATGCCGAAGGTCCGGTAGCCTCGCTCCGACAGGATCTCCGCGAACGTCGTGAGATCCTCATCCATGTCCCAGTTCTCCTGGGTCGCCCCGTGAGTGACGGAGTGCAGTCCCGTGAAGAGAGAGGCGTGGCTCGGCCCTGTCCACGAACTCGTGGAGTACGCATTCGTGTAGAGGGTCGCGGACTCCGCCAGCTCCGTCAGCCTGGGGGACGTCTCAAGCTCGTAGCCGTAGCACGACAGGCGGTCCTGGCGCGCCGTGTCCATCACGATGACCACGATGTTCCATGGAACGTCTCGCGCGTCTCCCCCGGATACCGTCGCCGCCCCGAGCCTGTCGCTTCCGCCGGACAGGCCGACAACGGCCAGCGCGAGGGCGAGCACTCCCGGAACGAGCAGATTGAGCTTCCAGTTCACAATGCGCCTCCGAGACACTGACACGCGTTACGTCCGCACCCACTACCAACAGTATAGGGTGAGGCGTGGGGTGGTCAAGTCGTTCGCAAGGCGGCGTCACCTTGTCCCGCCACGAGTGCTTGACTCCGCGCGCGAGGGAGAACGATACTCAGGGACAAAACCAGCTCCTCCTGAACGACCATCGGGACGCGAACATGCCGGACGCGCGAATCGGCTCGAAGAACACTGTCGACGGACAATCGAACGCTGGACACGACCGTGGGACGTGTGGATCGCGGCGGGAGCTGCTCGTTGGATTGCTTCTCGCAGTGATCGTGTTCGCGTTTCACTACGCCCTCGAGCAGAAGCTGAGAGCGATGGGCGCGTTCGCGCTGCTCGACACGCTCTTCGACGCGGATCCCGGCTTCACCCTGGAGGCCATCAGCAGCGGCGGGGGCGGCAACCATCTGTCCCATCCGCTGCTCGAGCATCTCTTCAGCATCCCGATCGGCGTTGTGGCAAGACTGGGATCGTTCGTCAGTTCCGGGGCGATCGACGAGGCGGCAACGCGGGTGTCGCTTGGATTGCTCGTCGTGCCGGCCGCCACCGCGCTGCAGACATTCGTGGCACTCCGCATCCTCAGGACGCTCGGGCTCACTCTCCGCTCGGCGCTCCTGCTCGTCGTGCTTGCCGCGTTGTCCTTCAGCAGGCTGCTTCTGGGCAGCATGCCGGAGTCGTACTGCCTGAGCGCTCTCTGCATCTCGCTTGCGTACATGCTGTTCCTGAGGACGCGCGACAGGAGCGGAGCGCGCGTGGAACTCACGTGGGTCGCACTGGGTGTGCTGACGGCGGGAGTGACGATCACGAACGCCGCGGCCGTCGCGATCCTCTACTTCGTTCGCGAGCGGACCCTCGGGCGGAGTCTCTGGCGCGGCGCCGCCAGAACGACCGTGGTCGGTGTGATCATCCTTGTCGTCACGCTGGTCGGCGGCTCTGTGTTGGATCAGCTGCCCCATGCGCAGCAGGACACGACCCCGAATGAGGTGAGGTGGATATCGCGGTACCTCGTGGACGACCCGATGATCCAGCTCGTCACCTTCCCCACGGCCGTGACCAACGGGCTGGCCCCTCCGATGCCCAAGTGTGACGGGAACCTTTTCGCTGCGAAGGCACGAAAGGCAGCCGCGAAGCGCGGAATCCCGGTTCAGGAGCCCTTGATCTCCGTCCGCCTGTCACTGCGCAGCACGCACGTGCCGGGGTCGGTGCGCAACTACATCGGCTTCGCTCTCCTTGCTGCCCTGGCGTGGGTGGCGCTGAGGGACGGACGGCTCGAGCCCACATTCAGATCCCTGGCGCGCGCGTCGCTCGCGATCATCGTGTTCAACTGGATCCTGCACGGGTTCTGGGGGGGCGAGCAGTTCCTCTACTCGCAGCACTGGCATATGTCACTCCTCGTGCTCCTGGGCGCCGCCGTGTCGGCACTCGAGGCGCGCGGCCGGAACACGACCGTGGCCCTCGTCGTCTGCGTCCTGAGCATCGCCATGAGCAACTCCATCGTTCTCACAAAGGCCCTGCAGGCGCTCCTCGAAGGCTGAGCAGTCTGCCCCGCCCGGAGACCCCGGGGGCTCTCCGGGCCTCCCGCACCGATTGTGGCCCACCCTTCGGGAAAGGTCGGTACTTCCCTAGCTAGGCAATCTGTGGTATAATGAGGTAATGGTAATTCGGGTCGCTCAAGTGGCGACCCGCCGCGTCTCTTCACTCACTCTTGGGAGGACTCCCCTCATGCGCTGGAGACTGCCTGTTGCGTCCGTGCTGTTGCTTGTTGTTTGTCTCGGTCCAGCCCTGGCGAGCGTGCGGACCATCGCCCTGCCCGCCCCGGAATCGAGGATGACCGTTCTCGCTGACGACACGAGCGAGTTGCGATTCCACATCGAGGTCGGTGAGCTGAAGGCCCTCGACGTCAACACCAGTGAGGGAATCTTCACCCGCCTCTTCATCCCGGGTTTCCATTCCTCCCAGACGGTCGGTTCACCGGAGCTGCCGATGATGAACCGGCTGATAGAGGTTCCTCACGGGGCCAGGGCCCGAGTGGAGGTTCTCTCCTCGACCAGCCGCGAGATAGACCTTGCCGAGTTCGGGATCGACACCCCGCTCATGCCGGCGCAGCCGAGCATGCCGAAGAACGTCGATCCGGCCTCTTGGCCGTTCGTGTACGACAGGAACGCTTACCAGGCGAACAGGGTGGCCCAGGACCTCGCCGGGGTCGCCGGGCTCGGCCGCCTGCGCGCCATGGATCTGGCCCGTGTCGAGATCTCGCCGGTGGAGTACTACCCCGAGACGAACCGTCTTGTCGTCTTCGAGTCGCTCGATGTGCGAGTCGTCTTCGAGGGCGGCGACGAGGCCGCGGGAGATGATCTGTGGGCCAGGACCAACAGCCATTTCTTCAAGCCGGTCTACGACCGTGTGGCCGGTTTCGCTGAGAGAGGCGAGCACGACGACTACCCGGACCTGGTGGGTGACGTCGTGACCATGGTGATCATCACCCCGTCTTCGTTCGAGACACAGCTGCAGGACTTCGTGGACTGGAAGACCGAGCGCGGGTTCCATGTCGTGGTCGGTGTCATCGGCAGCGCCGAGGTGGGGTCGACCACCGCCTCCATCCAGAGCTACATCCACGACCTCTACAACAACGCCACTCTCGAGCTCCCGGCTCCGAGCTTCGTGATCTTCGTGGGTGATGTCGCGGAGTGCCCGACGTTCTCGGTCAGCGGAGACGCCACCGACCGACCCTACTGCGCGGTGGACGGTGACGAGATCCCGGACATCTACTACGGCCGCTTCTCAGCGACCAACAGCACCCAGCTGCAGGCGATCCTCGACAAGACCATGATGTACGACCAGTACACGATGCCCGACCCGAGCTACCTCGGGGAGGTCACCCTGATCGCCGGCGTCGACGCCAGCTATGCCACGACTCACGGCAACGGCCAGCTCAACTACGGCACGACGCACTACTTCAACGCCGCGCACGGCATATCAAGCAACACCTATCTCTACCCGGCCTCCGGAAGCGCCAGCTCGGCGATCATCCAGACGGTCAGCGACGGCGTTGGCTTCATCAACTACACGGCTCACGGCAGCACGACCTCCTGGGCCGACCCAAGCTTCACCCAGTCCAACGTCAACAGCCTGAGCAACAGCGGGAAGTACTGCCTGGCCATCGGCAACTGCTGCGTGACCAGCACATACGACTACAGCGAGTGCTTCGCCGAGACGTGGCTGCGGGCGGCCGACAAGGGCGCCATCGGCTACATCGGCGGCAGCAACAACACCTACTGGGACGAGGACTACTGGTGGGGAGTCGGGTATCACTCCTCCTCCCAGATCAACGGGACCGCCTATCCGTACGAGAGCACCGGGATGGGCGCGTACGATGGTCTGTTCCACGACCACGGCGAGGCCATGACCCAGTGGTACGTGGTCAACGACGCCATCATCTTCTGCGGGAACCTGGCCGTCACCGAGGCCGGCTCCAGCTTGACCAGCTACTACTGGAACATCTACAACCTCATGGGAGACCCCTCCCTGAGCACGTTCCTCGGCGTGCCCTCGGCCAACTCGGTCAGCACGTCAGCCCTGGGGTCCTCCTCGATCACCGTCTCAGCCGACCCGGGCAGCTACGTCGGGCTCACGCAGAACGGCACTCTCGTAGGAGCCGGCACGGTCGGAGCATCCGGTACCGAGGTGATCAGCTTCTTCACCGCGCTCTCCCCGGGAGTGGACCTGCACATGGTGGTGATGGCCCAGAACCGCGTCCCCCATGTTGAGGACATCGCGCTGGCCGCACCGCAGGTTGCCCTGAGTTCCACCGCGTTCAGCAAGACGCTCGCGCCCGACGAGACGGGAACCGACGAGCTGCAGGTCAGCAACCTCGGCGAGACCGGCTCGGTGCTGGTCTACACCGTCGCGATACAGGCCGAGGAGCCGACCAGGTCTGACAGGAGCATCGCCGGGTCGACCTTCACCTGTGATGCCACTCAGTACCTGCCCGGCACGACCGTCGACCTGACGTTCACCATCTACAACGGCAGCACCGATTCCGAGTGGATTCAGGACGCGAGTCTCGACTTCCCGGCGGGCGTGGTGGTCAACTCCTCGACCAACTTCGTCGGCGGCTCGGGTGGCGCGATGGATACCAACAACGGCACCGGCGCTGGCGCCGTCGTCTCCTGGCATGGCGAAGGCTCATCCGGCTGGGGAGTGATCTACGGCGGTGAGACCGCCACGGCGACTGTCAACGTCACCTTCGGCTCGGGACTCAGCGGCACGCAGGACATCGCCTGGACCATGGACGGTGACGTCTACGGTTCAACACCGCACAGTCTGAGCGGGACCATCAGTCTGACGGTCTCCGGACCGACGGTCACCGTCACCGCCCCGAACGGCGGCGAGATGCTGGCCATCGGATCCACCGAGACCATCACCTGGGACTACTCCGGCAGCCTGGCCGACGTGAAGATCGACCTCAGCCGCGACAACGGTTCCAGCTGGGAGTCGCTGGCCGCCTCGACCGCGAACGATGGTTCCTTCACCTGGGACGTCACCGGTCCGAGCTCCGCGGTCTGTCTGATGCGGGTCAGCAGTCTCGACGATTCCGTCACGGACACCGGCGATGGTGTCTTCACGATCTTCCAGCCGGTGGACTGGCTGTCGGTCACGCCGGAGTCGGGTCAGTGTGCGCAGGGTGAGACTGACATCCTGACGCTCCACTACGATGCAACAGGAATGGCCGATGGCACCTACCGGGCCTACGTCATGGTCAGCCACAACGCCGCCGGCAGTCCGGAGGTCGTGACGGTCGACCTCGAGGTTGACGACGACACCTCGGTCTCCGATGTCCCGATGGCCTTCAAGCTGGAGGGGAACTTCCCCAACCCGTTCAACCCGATGACGCGGATCTCCTTCACGCTGCCCAACCAGGCCGACGTTCGGATCGACGTGCTCGACGTGAGTGGGCGCGTTGTCAGGACGCTGGAGGCTCGTGAGCTTCCCGCCGGGCGTCAGGGCATGACGTGGGATGGGCGAGACAACGACGGCCGTCAGGTCGCGACTGGTGTCTATCTCGCCAGACTGCGCGCGGGCGAGTTCGAAGCGACGAGCAAGATGGTGCTGGTGAAGTAGCAGCCAGCTTGTCTGAGATCACAGCAGTACTTATAGAGAGAGGCCGGCGATTGCCGGCCTCTCTCTTTGTGGGGGCGCCAACGGGATTGGCTGGCGTCGGCCGCTTCGCGACCGCGCCACCTTTGCCTGATGTGGCGGCTTCGCCGCCTGCCTCAACGGGATTGCTCGCGCTCCGGTGCTTCGCACCGACCACTCGCGGACCCCAGTGTCGCGGCTGCGCCGCGTCTCCTGGTATGCGCGCCGTGCGGCGCGCAGGGTCCCGAACCCTACGGGTTCTCCATTCCCGCGGGGCACAACAAGAAGCGGGCCGCATAGCGGCCCGCTTCTTGTTGTGGCATCCCCAACGGGATTCGAACCCGTGTTGCCGCCGTGAAAGGGCGGTGTCCTAACCCCTAGACGATGGGGACGTATCTGCTCGTCATGCAATCTAGCCGTGCCGGCCCGAACCGCAAGCGGCGTCCGGCGTACGCCCGACTAGTCGTCAGCCCACTCCGGCATCGCTCGCATGTAGTGCTCTGCACGCTTGAGGGCAGTGGCCTCATCGACCTTCTGCCACTGCGCGATCCAGTGGGCCATGCCCTGCCGGATGTCCTCACGCGCCTTGAGGTTCCCCTCGTCGTCGGTGCAGTGCTTGCAGTGAGTCTCCGACAGACCCTTCGCGTCAGGCATGTTCAGAGGCATTCCACACGAATGACAGAACTGCGGCATCTCCATCGTGTCACCCCTTTCCCGGCCCGCGGTGGTGGTGGGCCGTGCTGGTCTCGAACCAGCGACTCCCTGCTTAAAAGGCAGGTGCTCTACCGACTGAGCTAACGGCCCGATCCAATGTGCTAGTCCGTTTTCAGCAGCACCTGCTGGAGCGCGGCGAGGCCGGTGCCGGGCTCGATCTTGTGCCCGAGCTTGATCATACCACGCTCGAGCGCGCCGATGACCATCGGCAGATCGCGCTCCCGGATGCCGCCCATGTGACCGATCCGGAACACCTGGCCCGAGAGCGTCAGCTGGCCGCCGGCAACACGGACACCGAAGTCGTCGTCGAGCGTCCGAACGATCTGATTCGCATCGATGTGCTCCGGACAGACGGCCACGGTCACACCGTTGGCCGGATGCTCGGGCAGCACGCCGAATCCGAGAGCCGTGACGGCGGCCCGCGTCGCCTCGCCCATCCGCGCATGGCGCGCGTACACCTCGTCCCATCCCTCGGTCTCCATCATCTCGAGTGCGACCTCGAGACCGTAGACAAGCGAGACCGCGGGCGTGTACGGGGTCTGGCCCTTCTGCTGGAGCCGCTTCCAGGTCGTTGTGAAGTCGAAGTAGAACTTCGGGAGATCGGACTGGTTCACGAGCGACCAGCCGTTCCCGTTGATGGCGACGAACGCGATGCCCGGAGGTGTCATCATGGCCTTCTGCGTTCCCGCAACCAGCACGTCGACGCCCCACTCGTCCATCCGGATCGCGTGCACGCCGACGCTCGACGTCGCATCGACAACAATGGCCGTCTCGTGCTTGGCGGTGACACGGGCGAGCGCCTGGATGTCGTTGAGCGCGCCGGTCGATGTCTCACTGTGAATGGCGAAGACCGCCTTCGCGTCGGGGTGCTGCGCAAGGATCTCGTCGAGCTTCGCGGGGTCGTGACTCTTCCCCCACTCGACCTCGTACTCGACGGCCTCGACACCGTACACCTGGCAGATGTCGCGCCACCGCGTGCCGAACACGCCGTTCATCAGACAGACGGCTTTGCCGCCGCGGGTCATCAGGTTGGCAACCGCGGCCTCCATCATACCCGTACCCGAGCACGTGAAGAGCAACACGTCATTGTGCGTCGTCAGCAGTCGACCGATCTCGTCCTGGACGTGCCGGACCTTCTCGGAGAACTGCGGAGTCCGGTGATGAAGCACCTGCTTCCCCACCGCATTGAGCACGCCGCCCGGAATCTTCGTCGGACCGGGCGTGAACAGCTTGGAATTCGTCGACTTCTTCGTCATGGCACCCTCCACGCAACCGCACTACCCTGTCTGGCGCGACCCCGCCGTCTCCCACATCCACGAGAGAACTTCCTTCACACCGTCACCGGCAACAGCCGAGAACGGGACGATCGGTGTCGCATCGTCGGGCTCAAGAGCCTTCCGTATCGTTGAAACGGCGGCCTGACGCCGCCCTCTAGGTATCTTATCAGCCTTCGTCGCCGCAATCAACGACAGCAAACCGAAGTGCTTGATCCACTCGTGCATCTGGACATCTTCCTTCGACGGAGCGTGCCGGATATCAACGAGATGGACGATGCCCGCAAGCTCCTCCCGCTCGTGCAGGTAGGCCTCGATGAGCCTCCCCCACTTCTCCTTGACCTTCAGCGGGACCTTGGCGAACCCGTAGCCCGGCAGGTCAACGATGATCAGCTTCTTCTCAATGAGATAGAGATTGAGCTCGCGGGTCTTCCCCGGCGTCTGCGAGATCCTGGCAAGACTCTTCCGCCCCATCGACTTATTGAGGAGCGACGACTTCCCGACGTTCGACCGCCCCGCGAGGGCGATCTCCGGCAGACCACCGTGAGGCAGCTGCTTGATGCTCGCGGCGCCAAGCATGAACTCCGCGTTGTTGATCTTCATCGTTCCACCTGTGATCAGGACCCGTCCGGCGATTCGACCCGTCGCATATCATACCACGAGAGGGCAAATGAGAAGGGGTCCCGCTTTCGCGAGACCCCCTCTTCCGGCGTATCTGCTTCTGGACTAGTTCGGCGCTGCCGGCGTCAACGGGGGTTCGGGACGGCGTTCCTCCGGAACCTCCGCGCATTTGACGTTCTCGGGAACCCAGTTCTCGAACGCGACAGCCAGCACCTCGTCGAGACAGCCGACGAGCCTGATATCGAGGTCGCGCTTGACCTCCTTGGGCAGCTCCGCGACGTCCTTCTCATTCCGCTTCGGGATGACGAGCGTCTTGACGCGCGCGCGATGCGCGGCGACCGCCTTCTCGTTCAGCCCGCCGATCGGCAGCACCTTGCCGCCGAGCGTGATCTCACCGGTCATCGCGACATCCGGCACGGTCGGCCGATTCGTCAGCGCCGAAACGAGCGCCGTCGCCATGGCGATGCCGGCGGACGGCCCGTCCTTCGGGATCGCTCCCTCCGGAACGTGGATGTGGATGTCGGTGGTCGCGAGCGCGTCCTCGTCGATGCCGAGTTCGCTCGCGTGCGCCTTCGCGTACGAGAGCGCCGCCTTCGCCGACTCCTGCATGACCTCGCCGAGCTTGCCGGTGAGCGTCAGATGCCCGTCGCCCTTCATCGTGAGCACCTCGACCGTGAGGATCTCGCCGCCCACGCTGGTCCATGCCAGCCCGGTGGCGACGCCCACGCGGTTCTCGACCTCCACTTCCTGCGAGAGGAAGCGAGCCATGCCGAGGAACCGCTTCACGGCCTGCGGCGACACGCGCTTGGTCACGCGCTTGCCGACGGCGTGCTCCTTCGCGATCTTCCGGCAGATGTTGGCGATCTCGCGCTCGAGGTTTCTCACACCCGACTCGCGGGTGTAGTCCTCGATGATGCGAACGAGCGCGGCGTTCGAGAACGACACGTCGACGTCGGTGAGACCGTTCGCCTCGATCTGCTTGGGGACCAGGAACTTCCGGGCGATGTGCAGCTTCTCCTGGATCAGATACCCGGGGAGACGGATGACCTCCATCCGGTCCTCGAGCGCCGGCGGGATCGTGTGCAGCACGTTCGCCGTCGTGATGAACATCACCTCGGACAGGTCGAAGTCGACGTCGAGGTAGTGGTCGTTGAATGCGCAGTTCTGCTCGGGATCGAGCACCTCGAGAAGCGCGGCCGCCGGGTCGCCCCGGAAGTCCGAGCTCATCTTGTCGATCTCATCGAGGAGGAACACCGGGTTCTTCGAACCGGCCTTCCTGAGTCCCTGGATGATGCGCCCCGGCATCGAACCGATGTACGTGCGCCGGTGACCGCGGATCTCGGCCTCGTCCCGGACACCGCCGAGCGACACCCGGACGAACTTCCTGTCGAGAGCTCTGGCGACCGACTTGCCGAGCGACGTCTTGCCGACGCCCGGAGGACCGACCAGACACATGATCGGACCCTTCACCTTCGAGGTCAGCTTCAGGACGGCCAGGTACTCGAGGATCCTCTCCTTCGGCTTCTTCAGACCGTAGTGGTCCTCTTCCAGAATGTCCTCGACCGCCTGGATGGACTCACGGTCGGTCGTGCGCTCGTCCCACGGCACGGTCGTCATCCACTCGATGTACGTGCGGACAACGGTCGCCTCAGGGGACATCGGCGACATCTTCTTGAGACGGTCGAGTTCGGAGAGCGCCTTCTTCTCGGCCTCCTCGCTCATGTTCGCCTCACTGATGGCCTTCTCGAGTTCGACGATCTCGGGCGCCCCGTCGCCCTCCTGCCCCAGCTCCTCCTGGATCGCCTTCATCTGCTGGTGCAGGTAGAACTCCTTCTGACTCTTCTGGAGCTGCTCCCGCACCTGGTTCTCGATCTTGCGCTCGAGCCTGAGGATCTCGAGCTCCGCGGACAGGGCGCGCGCAAGGATGCGCAGGCGACCGGTCACGTCCGGCGTCTCGAGTATCTGCTGCTTGTCCTCGATCTTCCCCGACAGATGCGTGGCGACGGTGTCGGTGAAACGCGACACGTCGTCCATGCTCAACACGGAGGCGAGAACCTCCTGCGGGATCTTGCGCGAGAGCTGAACGTACTCCTCGAACTGACCGGCGACGCTTCGCATCAGCGCCTCCGTCTCGACGGAGCGTTCGGCCTGCTCGTCCACGAGCTCGACGCGCGCGGACATGTATGTATCGCCACGGATGAAGCGCTTGACCACGGCCCGTGAGAGTCCCTCGACCAGGACCTTCATCGTCCCGTCCGGGAGCCTCAGAAGCTGGAGTACGCGCACGACGGCGCCAACCCTGTACAGGTCGTCCGACGTCGGCTCCTGCGTCTCCGCCTCACGCTGGGTCACGACGAACATCATCTTGTCGCCGTGCATGACCTCTTCGAGCGCGCTGACGGAACGAGGACGCCCAACGAGCAACGGCACGATCATCCGCGGGAACAGAACAAGGTCCCTGAGCGGAACGATCGGCAGCTTCTCGCTGAACTCGATGATCTCGTCATCGTGCGTGATTCGAAGCATCATATCTCCTGTTGTGCGTCCGCCTGACTCGTGTGATCGCGAACCGCGTTGGTCCGCGAAGCCCGCTTCCAGGCACGAAGCGGAGATGCCCTCCGCTTTGTGCACAACATAACCGCGGCCGTTGTGCGCCGCAACCTGCCGCTATTTGCCCGTGATCTCACCCTTCCGGGAGATAACCTCATCGATCGCACCGTACTCGAGCGCCTGCTCCGCCGACATGAAGAAGTTGCGGTCGGAGTCCTTGAGCACCTGGTCGTGCGACTGCCCCGTGTGGGTGGCGAGGATATCGACCAGCTGCGAGCGCATGTGAATGATCTCCTTCGCGTAGATCTCGATGTCGCTCGCCTGTCCCTCGCTGCCGCCCATCGGCTGATGGATCATCACCCTCGAGTGCGGAAGCGCCGAACGCTTACCCTTCGTCCCCGCGCACAGAAGGACGGCCGCCATGCTGGCCGCCTGCCCCATGCAGATCGTGTGCACATCCGACCGGATGTACTGCATCGTATCGTAGATCGCGAGTCCCGACGCGACGTAGCCGCCCGGGCTGTTGATGTACAGATAGATGTCGCGCTCGTGGTCCTGCGCCTCGAGGAACAACAGCTGCGCGATCACGATGTTCGCAACCTTGTCGTCGATCGGCGTGCCGATGAATACGATGTTGTCCTTGAGAAGCCTCGAGAAGATGTCGTACGAGCGCTCCCCAAGTCGCGTCTGCTCGATGACGAACGGTGTGAGTCCCATGCACGTCTCCCTTAGGCGTGTGTCGGTTGTCAGTCGCCGCTTGTCGTCTCAGCTGCATCCGGCTGTTCCTGATCGGACGCCGGCAGTTCGATGGACTCCGTGGTCACCTTGACCTTGTCGACGAGCTGCTCGTGCACCTTCTCCAGCCAGAGCCGGTCCTCGAGCTCGCGGTACATCTCGTCGAACATCTCGGTGCCCTTGAGCTCGTCGTACGCGGCCGCGGGGTCTCTCCCCTGCTGCTCTGCAAGCTCGGCTATCCGTTTCTTGACGTCATCCTCGGTCACCTCGACGCCGTTCTCCGACGCGAACGTGCTCAGGATGAGCTCGGCGCGGATCCGCTGACCGGTCATCTCGCGGTACGTCTTGTCGAACTCCGCGCGGTCGGGTTCCGGCGCGCCGTCACCGGCTTCCTTCTTCATCCGCTCGAACATCCGGTCGAGCCGGTCGTCGGTCATGCACTCCGGCAACTCGAACTCGGTCTGCTCGACGACGCGGCCGACGATATCGGAGTACAGCCGTTCCCGCGCCATACCCTTCGCCTGCTCCTCGAGCTGGCCTCTGACCTTCACCCGAAGGTCCAGGAGCGTCTCGAACGGACCAAGCGACCGGGCGAACTCATCGTCCACGACCGGGAGCCGCTTCGCGCGAACGTCCTTGATGGTCACACCGAACGAGATCGACTTCCCGGCGAGTTCGGCGTGGCCGTAGTCGTCCGGGTAGTTGATCGTGACGTCCTTCTGCTCGCCGACGCTGACTCCTACGAGCGCTTCCTCGAGCTCGGCCGGCAGTCTGCCGGTTCCGAGTTCGCAGGGAAAGTCCTTCTGGCCGGTCTCCGGCTCCGGCTTCCCGTCGTCATCGAGCTTGTCGTAATCGATCACGACGAAGTCGCCCGACGCCGAAGGACGTCCCGGAGCAACGAGCTCGGCCTTGGCCTCGCGAAGCTCCTCGACCGCGCGCCCCACATCATCGTCGCTGACGATCGGCACCTGCTCGGTGAACTCGAGAGCGGACAGATCGCCGACCTCGAACTCCGGCTTCACGGCGACGGTCGCGGCGAACGTGTACTTGCCATCCGTCGGCTGGTCCTCGAGAAGCTGAACGTCAGGATCGCAGACCGGATGGATGCCCGCCTCCTTCACCGCCGCCACATACGCTTCGCTCAGCAGCGACCCGAGAGCCTCCCGCATGGCCTCCGCGCCGTAGCGCTGTTCGATGACCGCCTTCGGCGCCTTGCCCTTGCGGAACCCATCCATCTCGACATCCGCGGCGACCTTCTTCAGAAGCTCCCCGCTCTTCGTCTTGACGTCGTCCTCCGAAAGCTCCACCAGCAGCTTCCGCTTCCACCCATCAAGTTCCTCAACACGAACCAGCAACAGTGACTCCTTTGCATAAACCACGCCTTGCCGGCGCTACCCTTGACAACCCCGCCGACTGGTGCGAGAGGGGGGACTCGAACCCCCACAGGTTGCCCTACTGGATCCTAAATCCAGCGCGTCTGCCAGTTCCGCCACTCTCGCGAGGACCCGGCTACAGCTTCGTCCCGTGGGCGATGACCGTGCCCACGATGATGGAGTTCCTCTTGGTGTCCGGACCGTCGGCCCTCGACGCCATGACGATCGGCACCTTTGAGCCGAGGAGCACGCCCGCCGTACGGACGCCCTCGGTCATGAAACAGAGCGCCTTGTAGAAGACGTTCCCGACGTCGATGTCGGCGAAGATGACGAAGTCCGTGTTCCCCGCCATCGGACTGTCGACGCCCTTCATTCGCGCGGCCTCCGCGCTGATGGCGTTGTCGAACCCGAACGGTCCGTCGATCTTGCAGCCATTGATCTGGCCGCGCTCGTTCATCTTGGACAGCGCCGCGGCGTCGAGCGTGTGCGGCATCTCCGGGTTGACGAGTTCGAGCGCGCCGACGACGGCGACGTTCGGGCACTCCCACCCGAGCTTGTGCATCGCGTCGACCGCGTTCTCGATCATCTGCTTCTTCTTCACGAGGTCCGGCTTGAGCACGATGCCGCCGTCCGACATGCAGAGGAGCCGACCGTACGCGGGCGTCCACAGGATGGCCAGATGGCTCATCAGACCGCCGGCGCGGATGCCCGTCTCTCTGTTGAGCGCGGCGCGCATCAGGTCGGCCGTCTGCATCTTCCCCTTCATGAGGAAGTCGACGCGTCCCTCGCGCACCAGCTCCACCGCGCGTCTCCCGGCAACGACCGACGCGGTGTACGCGTCGCCCGCCTGGACCGGTACGATCTCCCAGCTCGAGATGTCGATCCCGGCCTTCCCTGCCGCCGCCTCGATGAGGTCCGGCACTCCCACGAGAACCGGATCCACGAGTCCGAGCTGCCATGCATCATGCGTCGCCTCGAGCACGTGACTGTCCCACGCCGCTGCGACTCCCAGCTTCGCGCGTCCGTGCTTCTCACCGTACGCCAGCGCTGTCTCTTTGAGCTCCTCGAAGGTCTTCGGAGGCTGTGCTCCGGACATACGCGCTCCTTTCAACGATGCTCAGAAACCCAGGAATGTCCAGTATCAGTTCAGTCAGTTCGCGTCGCGGCCGCCTCTTCAGGGGCCTCCGACGATGCGCCTACCAGCAGACCTGACCCTCGCCGCCCGCGGCGCAGCCGGTCGGATAGACGCGAGGTTCCGCCTCTCCCCGCAGGACCTCGAGGGCACCGAACGCCAGTGACTCGAGTTCATTCTCACCCGGGAGAACCAGGACCTCGGCTATGAAGCTAACGCGCTTTCGGATGAGGTCAACGAAGAAGGGAGCCTTCGCGAGCGCCCCTGTCAGAACGACCAGATCGACCTCGCCCGCGAGCGCTGCCGCCATGGCGCCGATCTCCTTGCCAACCTGATAGGCCATCGCGCGGACCACCTCGATCGTCCGCTCGTCGCCGGCCTCGAACCGCTCCTCCACCTCGCGGAAGTCGTTGGTCCCGAGGTACGCGAGCAGCCCGCCCTCCTTGGCGATGAAGCGCTTCATCCTCTTCGGGTCCATCTCCTTCTCGATCATGAAGTCGAACATCTCGATCAATGGAAGCGCGCCCGTGCGCTCCGGCGAGAACGGCCCGCCGGAGAGCGCGTTGTTGACGTCGATCATCCTCCCCTTGCGGAGCGGCGCGATCGAGATTCCGCTCCCGAGATGCGCGACGATCATGTTGACGTCGGCAAGCCGCTTGTCGAGCGTACGCACGGCCTTCTTCGCGGTCGCCCTGATGTTGAGCGCGTGGAGAAGACTGATGCGCTCGATATCCGGGTGACCCGAGAAACGGGCTTCCGGGGCGAACTCATCGACGCAGACCGGGTCGACGACGTACGCGTTCCCACCGAGCGTCCGCCTGAGTGACTCCGCCAGGAGCGCGCCGAGGTTGGACGCGTGCTGTCCCGCGTATCCGGTCCGGGCGTCATCCATCATCTGCTCGTTCACGATGTAGGTCCCGCTCGGGATCGAGCGGAAGAGGCCGCCCCGCCCGACGACCGCGTCGAACGGCTTGTCCGCGAACCCCGCGCCCTCGAGCGCCTCCCGGATGGCCGCGAGCCGGTGATCGAGCTGGTCCGGTATCGTCGGAAACGCCGCCAGCTCCTCGCGGGAGTGATCGACCGACATCTCGAACGCGCGCTCATCCCCCTCGTAGACGGCGAGCTTCGTCGTCATGCCGCCGGGGTTGACCGCCAGGACCCTGGGACTTCCACCCATCAGAGACTCCTCCTCATCGTACGAACCCGGATAAACCCTGCAGATGATACCACAAACGCACCCGCCCCCAAAGCACAGCCGTCTTCCCGGCGCGACCGAGGCGACACTCGCGGCAACGCCCCCAGACGCAGGAAACCACCTGCGGGCTCATGGCCGTACAGGTGGTTTCCTTCCACCGGGCGCACCAGGGCGCCCGGAAGATGACTCAGCGAATCCGCTCGAGCACGCGTGCTCTACTCGAGTACGGTGATATTCCGCTCGGCACAGATCTCCTTGAGCTGCTTCGGCCAGACCGTGACCGTGACCTCGCCGAGGTGCGCGGCGCGGAGCAGGTACATGTACGTACGCGCCTGTCCGATGCCGCCGCCGATGGAAAGCGGGATCTCGTCGTTGAGGATGGCCTGGTGGTACGGAAGCTTGAGGAAGTCCTCCTGCCCCGTGATCTCGAGCTGCTGCTTGAGGGTGTCCTTCGTCACACGGATGCCCATCGAGGTCAACTCGTGACGACGCTTCGTCACCGGGTTCCAGACGAGGATGTCGCCGTTGAGACCGTGCATCATCTCACCGTTCTTCTCGACCGTCGGCGTGACCCAGTCATCGTAGTCGGCCGCGCGCATCTCGTGCGGGTAGCCGTCCTTGAGGACCCAGCCGATGCCGATGATGAAGACCGCGGGATGCTCCATGATGAGCTTCGTCTCGCGCTGCTTCCGCGGGAGGTCCGGGTACATCTCGAGGATCTCCTCGGCGTGGAAGAACTCAAGCTCCTCGGGGAAGTCCGGGTACTGACCCTTGAGCTCCGGGAAAAGCTCCTGTGCGCGCTGACCGGCCCCGTAGATGACCTTCCAGATCTTCTTGACCGTGTCGATGAGGTAGTCGAGGTTCCGGTCCTGCGGCGTGATGACCTTCTCCCAGTCCCACTGATCGACGTACGAGCTGTGGTCGTGGTCGAGGAAGTAGTCCTTGCGGACCGCGCGCATGTCGGTGTTGATGCCCTGGCCGACGGCGCAGTCGAACTGCGCGAGCGCCATCCGCTTCCACTTCGTCGCAGCCTGAACGACCTGCGCGTCGATCTTCTTCGGAAGACCGAGACCGCACTGGAAGTCGATCGGCGTACGCGAGCCGTCACGGTCGAGATAGTCGTTCACACCGCTGTCCTGCGAGACGATGAGCGGAACCTGCACCATCTGCAGATTGAGCGCCTCGGCCATGCCGTCTTCGATGTACCGCTTGATCTCGTACAGCGCCTCCATCCGCTTGAGCGGCGGAAGGGTCGGCTTGTAGTCCGACGGCAGAATCTTCGCGACCTCTTCGTACGTGCTGATACCCGGACCCGCGAGATCGGCCTTCTTGTCCATGTTCGCCATTGACGCTCTCTCCTTCTGCTGCGGTGTCGAGTGTCCCGGCGGGAGAACTGACCCGCCGCCCATCGCTCATGACCAACAGCTCACAAGGGTATCACCCCACTGTCGCTCCGGGCAAGATGGATTCGCTGCCACCTCCCGAAGCCCGGGCATGCGAAGGGGCGGAACCCGGAGGCTCCGCCCCGCGCTGTCCGGAACGGCCCGATAACTAGGGTGTTGCGACGATGTCCTTCCGCCCGCCGTTCTTCTTCGCGTACTCCTCGATGACGCTCGCGAGTCGCTTCACGCCCTCGCCGATCTCCTCCTTCGTCGGGAAGGAGAAGTTGAGGCGCATCGTGTTCGTCTGGAGGCCCGTGCAGTCGAACGCCGATCCGATGACGAACGCCACATTGTGCTCGATGGCGTCGTAGAAGAGCTCGTCCGCGTTCATCGACTCGGGCAGCGTCACCCAGAGAAAGAGACCACCCTCAGGCTTCGTCCACGCGAGACCCGGCATCTTCGGCATGTGTTCGTCGAGCGCGTCGAGCATCACGGCGCGCTTGTCGGAGTAGATGCCCTTCACGTTCTCGATGACCTTCCCGAGAAGCCCGCGCGACATGAACTCGGCCACGATCGCCTGCGTGAACGCGGGCGTGCAGAGATCGGTCGCCTGCTTCGCGACAACGAGCTTCTGGATGACGGCCTCGTCGCCGATGACCCACCCGAGCCTCATGCCCGGGAACAGGATCTTCGAGAAGGTGTGAAGCCCGACGACCTGGCCCGTTCCTTCCAGAGCGTAGATGGTCTTGACGGACTCGCCGGCGTACCGCAGCTCGCGATACGGGCTGTCCTCGACGATGAGCACGTCGTACTTCCGCGCGAGCTCGATCAGCTCCAGGCGGCGCTCCTCACCCATCGTCAGACCAGCCGGGTTCTGGAAGTCGGGAATGACGTAGATGAACTTGGGACGCTGCCCCGCGTCGCGGAGCTTGCGCAGCTCCACCTCGAGCAGGTCCATCCGCATGCCGCCCTCGTCGAGCGGCACGCCGATCATGTTCGCGCCGTAGTTGTTGAACGCAGACAGCCCGCCGATGTACGTCGGGCGACCGACGATGACCGGAGAGCCGGGATCGATGAAGCACTTGCCGACGAGATCGAGCGCCTGCTGCGACGCCACGGTCACGACGATGTTGTCCGGCGTGAGCTTCACGCCGTTCTCGCGCTCGTGGTACGCGATGAGCTCGTCCTTGAGCTTCGGGTCGCCTTCCGTCGGGCTGTACTGAAGCGCGGTCTTCCCCTCACGCTTGAGCACCACATCGACGATCTCACTGACCTCATCGATCGGGAACGCATTCGGGTCCGGCAGACCGCCGGCGAACGAGATGATCTCCGGCCTGCGTGTGAGCTTGAGCAGTTCACGGATCACAGACTTCTTCATTCGCTTCGCGTTCGTCGAAAACAGTCCTTCGAGATCGTTGACCATTTCGCCTCCCTGCCATCACGTGTCGAATCACATCGGCGACCTGTGTGCCGCCGCCAAAGGGCCAACATCAGAGTGTATAGGGGCTCAAGACGGGGGTCAAGTGTACGTTGGCGGGGGTTTCCCGGAACTGACACCTCGAATTCCGGTGCTCCATTTGACTTGACCGCATTCCCATATCATGCTAGGTTTTCGTGAAGGTACTTTTGGGTTTCCCCGAGACCCGATATCGTAACTGAAGATAACGCGTTCAGATTCGAACCCTCAAGCCACCGTACTTCCGCACACGAGGGCAATTGGCAACCCTCAACCGTTGGATGGTCACATGCTGACGAAGAAGGAACTCGGACACCGTCTGCGCATGGCCCGCTTTGAGAAGGGGCTGACGCTCAAGGACGTGGCGAAGCTGTCGGGGATGTCCGCCACGCACATTTCGGAGGTCGAGCGAGGCAAGACCTCACCCACCATCGGCGCTCTCCAGCGCATCACAGGAGCTCTCGGCGAGAACCCGGCGCACTTCGTCCGCGAGGAGAACCTGCCTCGCGTTCTCTTCACGCGCGCGGCAGATGCTCGCACGAACTACAACACGGACGCCGCGGGACGACCCGGCGAGTTCCGCGTGCTCAGCGCCGGACTCCCCGGAGGCATGTCCCAGGTATTCCATCGGAGTTTCCCGCCGGGATCGGTCGTGGACTGGCCTCCCCGGATCGGCGAGATGGTGGTCGTCTGCACCGGAGGGGCATCGCGCGTGACGCTTGGCGACGAGGTCCACCTCGTCAGAGGGGGTGATTCAATCCAGTTCCGCATGGACGATGGCTTCACCATGGAAACGCTCGGAGACGAACCCGCGACCGGGTACGCGTTCTTCGCGTCCCCCGGTCTGTACGCCACCTAGCCCTGTCGGGAGACCGGGAACCAACCCGACTCCGGCCGGCGGCAACGCGACCGAACCGAGCAGACGGAGGTACAGCTACAGATGCTGAACAAGGAAGAGCTCGGCCGCAGGCTCAGAATGGCCCGATTCGAAAAGGGTCTGACGCTCAAGGAGGTGGCCGCGCGGTGCGGCATGTCGGCCACACACATCTCAGAGGTCGAGCGGGGGAAGACCTCCCCCACCATCGGCGCTCTCCAGCGAATCTCGGAGGCGCTCGAGGAGAACCCGGCGCACTTCGTGCGTGAGGAGTCGTTCCCACGCATCCTGTTCACACCCGCGTCCGAGGGACCCGACTCCTTCTTCAAGGACGCCGAGGGACGGCTCGCGCATTTCGAGCTCCTCAGCCGCGGGCTTCCCGACGGGATCCTCCAGATCACCGAGCACAGGATAGCTCCTGGTACCAAGACGACGGGGGATCCGCGCATCGCGGAGTCGGTGGTTATCTGCCTGTCCGGCATGGTCCGCATCACGACTCCGGGTGACAGCGTCGTCCTCCGTGAAGGTGACACACTGCAGTTCCGTCTTGATGGTGGATACGAGATCGAGATACTCGGTGATGAAGAGCACCACGCGATCGTTGCGCTCGCGGCACCAGTGCTCATTCCGACATAGCCGCAGAGGAGCAGCAAGATGCCCACGAAGGAAGAGGTAGGACGCAGAGTACGGCTGGCGCGTTTCCGCCGGGACCTGACGCTCAAAGAGGTCGCCGCCCGTTCGGGAATGTCGGCAACACACATCTCCGAAATCGAACGCGGCAAGACATCCCCGACCATAGGCGCGCTCGAGAGGATTGCCGGCGCGCTTGAGGAGCGACCGGCGCACTTCGTCGAAGAGCAGGTCCGCTCGCTCGTCGTTCTCACGACCCGCAAGGACAGGATCAAGACCTTCTCGTGTGATGCCGATGACCGCGTCATCGAGGCCGAACTTCTGACGAAGAACGTGCCCTGGGGCATGAGCACCATCGCTCGTCACATCACCGAACCCGGTGACAGCTGCCACCGAGAGGGTTCCCTCGGCGAGGTCGTCGCGCTCTGCCAACGCGGGATGGTCCGGATCACCGTCGGCGAGGACAGCGTCGTTCTCCGCGAGGGTGACGCGCTCCAGTTTCCGATGGACCAGGGGTACGTCAGCGAGAACATAGGCGACGAGCGCTCCGAGTGCCTCGTTATCGCCGCATTCGTCACGAGGAAGGGCTGGTAGCAGAGACAGCGCCCACCCGGCGCTGCCTGCTCACCGCGGAGCCCTCAGGCACACCCTCCCCGGGTGTGCCTGCACGAGTGCTGATCGTCACCACCCGCTGCGGAGAATACTCCAAGAGCTCACTATACCTGTGATTCCACACCAATTAGCACACTAATCCGTCGTTACACCACCCCTCTGGCACACTCTGTGCAATTCGTATAGTCTGCACGTCCCCCCTATCTCTCGCCGCGACACGACGTTGCGGCCGGGGGACGCATCGCTGCGCTGAGCAGAGGAGGCGTCACTATGAGCTCCAAACACAGACTCGCGGGGAACCAGTCGGGGTCGACACTGGTGGCGATGATCCTCCTGTCCGTCCTCATCCTCATCGTCACGCTGGCCGTGTTCCAGTTCGGCTCGCAGGACGCTTCCCTGGCGGCACGGAGAATCGACCACTCGAAGGCCCTGTACATGGCGGAGTCCGGGCTCGCCCGGGCCCACACATGGCTCGAGGCTCAGGATGATCCGCCTCCGGGCATTCTGGCGGTCGAGCCGTTCGGAGCGTCTCCTGAGACGCTCGACTACGGCTCGTACGCCGTCACGATCACGCCCGACGCCGGCAACGCGGCCAGTTCCCGGAAGTACTACACGATCACCTCGGTCGGCACCTTCGGCAACCGGACGAGGACACTGGAGCGCGACGTCATGACGCAGTCGTACGCCCAGTTCATCTACTTCACAGAGGTCGAGAGACCGCCGGGCACCTACACCCCGGTCTGGTTCTGCTCCGCCGACAATATCGACGGTGACCTCCACACGAACGGGCAGATCCACATCTTCGGCAACCCGACGTACGGTGGTCACGTGACCAGCGCACACGGTGGCCCCGACGACCCGGACCTGGGGAACAACCCCGCGTTCATGTACTACAACGGCAGCTACTACGGTCACATCGAGTCGCCGGCGCCGAGCAACCCGCCGTACGACCAGCCCGTGTTCATGGACGGCTACGAGCTCGGGGCATCCGAGATCGAACTCCCCTCGTACATCGATGACCTCGTGACGCTCGCCACCGATGACGGCGTTCTCCTGACGGGGAACTACGACATCGAGATCGGACGTGACGACGGCAGCGGGCCGATGTACGGAACGCTCAGCTACCGGCCGATCAGCGGCGGCGGCTGGACCGACGTCGACATCTCCTCGTTCAACGGCGTCATGTATATCGATGGGTCCGTGCAGGTCGAGGGCATACTCGACGGCAGCCTGACGATCGCGAGTTCGGGAACCATCTCCATCATGGACAACGTCACATACGCGGCGAGTGACGCCGACGGTCCGCTTGACGGCTGCGACGACGTCCTCGGTCTCGTCTCCGAGTCCAACATCGTCGTCGAGGACAACTACGCGAACCAGGGCGACTGTACGATCCACGCCCACCTCATGGCGCTCGGAACCTCATTCGAGGTCGAGAACTACCGGTACGGCAGCCCCCGAGGGACGCTGACGGTGCACGGCGGTATCGTCCAGCGCTACCGCGGCTGCGTCGGGACCGGGCGTTTGAGCGGTGACACGATCACGATCTACAGCGGCTACGCGAAGAGCTATCACTACGACATGCGCTTCGACACCGTGCAGCCGCCTGGATATCTGTTGACCGGGAAGTACTACAAGCTCTCTTGGCGGGAGGTGCCCTGTGCGTAGCGGAATCCACGCGGCGGCGGGCAACGGCGGGTTCACACTTCCCGAGGTCCTCCTCGCAGCTCTGCTGGCGATCGGCGCCCTGGCGGCCGGATTTGCGGCCTACGGAGGGACGCTGAGGTCGTTCGATGGAACGGCATCGCTTGCGGACCTGCAGCGCGAGGCCTCGACGGCGGTCGAGATCATCGCCCGCGACGTACGGTCCGGCTCGTCCGTGACCGTCGGCGGCGGCGGTGACTCTCTGAACGTCTACTACTACACGGGCTCGTTCGACAGTCTGGCAGCCATGTATCACCTGGACGGACAGAACCGCGTCCTCAATATCGATGGGACGCCGCTCGCCGAACAGGTGAGTTCGCTCGACTTCTCGACCGCGGACGGTCGAGTCGTCAACATCGATGTGTTGGTCGAGGACACGCGCCGGGCTGGAGCCGGCGACGACATACTCGTCCTCATGTCCTCCACGGTCGCCTGCAGGAACTAGCTTGCGGCGGCGCACGGAGACACAGGAAGGGCTGAGCAATGAGACGCAGACGTAGCATCATGCGCCTGTTCAGGAGGCCGCTCAAATCGGCGTCAGGCGCCGCCCTGATCGAGATCCTCATGTCGACCGTCATCCTCGGGATCGTCATCGTCCCGATCTTTGACACCCTGGTCGCAGGCAGGATGCTCACAGCGCGGCGCGGCGAGCGACGGATGGCGCACCATCTTGTCGCGCGAAAGACCGAGCAGCTTCTCAACGCGGGCTACGGATCGATGGACGCGGGAACGGATGTCACGAGCATCGATCTCAGCGCGGGATCCCACCCGACGAACCCGAGTATCGTCGTCAACACTCGCGGTGATACGACCGGGCTCAACGATGTCGTCGGAAGTCTCACGTGGGACGTCCAGCCCCTCTCATGGGCAAGCCCGGGCGACACGGTCCACGCGAAGCAGGTCGAGGTCAAGCTGGTGTGGCCCACGCAGACTCCGCGTGACAGCGTGTCGATCACGACGCTCATCGGTGCGTAGGCGCACCGGCAGCACCGACAGGCAGACAACTGAGAAGCCCCGGCGCACCCGCGTCGGGGTTTCGCTTGCCGTCCGCGGGTTCGGCCAGGCGGACAGCTCTGCAGGGACCAGCGGGGAGTCGGTGCGCGGGCGCTCCAGCGCTCATCGGTGCGCGGGCGCACCATCGCTCATCGGTGCGCGGGCGCACCAGCGCTCATCGGTGCGCGGGCGCACCAGCGCTCATCGGCATCAATCAAACGGCCCCGCCGCTGTCGCGTCGGGGCTTCGTCGAGCGTCGTCGGTCTGTCAGTGTGGAGACTCCGCAGGGCGGCTGGACCGCCTGCCGCGAAGTGCTCGGTCAGGCGCCGATGGTTGAGTACCAGGTGAGGATGGTGTCGCCCCAGACCACCGCGAGGAAGGCTCCCGCCGCGATGAACGGACCGAACGGAAGGCTCCTGTCCCAGTCTCTCCCCTTGATCATCAGGGTCGCGACGCCGACCACGGCGCCGGAGAGAAACGCCGCGAACAGAAGGAGCAGCACGGCCTGCCACCCCATGAACGCCCCGAGCATGGCAGCCAGCTTGATATCTCCGCCTCCCATACTCTCCTTCCCGAACACCGCGTCCCCGAGAATGGCGATCAGATAGAGGGCTCCTCCCCCCGCCACCGCGCCGATCAGCGAGCCGGCGATCGTCGTGACACCCATCAGCGGAGCCAGAACGAGTCCTACGACGATACCCGGCAGTGTGACGCGATCGGGGATGATCCTCAGATCCAGATCGATGAATGAAAGGACGATGAGCACGCAGGTGAGCGGCCAGAACAACGCGAGCTCCCGGCCGAAGCCGTACCGCGCGAACAGAAGCACGGGCGCGACACCGGCCAGGAACTCGACAACGGGGTACCTCTCCGGGATATGGACACCGCAGTGCGAGCACCTGCCCCTGAGGAACAGATAGCTCAGGATCGGTATGTTCTCCCACGGCCGGATCCTCTCCCCGCACTGGGGACAGGACGAAGGCGGGCTGACTACCGACTGCCCTCGGGGCAGCCGGTAGATCAGCACGTTGAGAAAACTGCCGAAGACGGCTCCTATGACGAAGAGTCCCGCGTAGATCACGCTACTGGTTCTCCCACCGCAGGTCGATCTCGTTCTCGGTGCGCTCACTGTAACGCTCGAGCGCCTCGCCGGTGAGAATCCGAGGCGTCAGGAACAGCACGATCTCGGTATCCGCCTCGGTGCTGATGCTCTTGCGGAACAGCTGACCCAGGAGCGGGATGTCGCCAAGGATCGGCACCTTGAAATCGGTATCGGTGATGTCCTTGCGGAGCAGACCGCCGATCACGATCGTCTGACCGTCGCCGGCCATCACGGTCGTGTGCGCCGTCCGATGCTTCGTGTCGACCGCGTCGTCCGGGAAGTAGCTCGAACGCTGCGCCGAGCTCACCATCGGCTCGATCTCCATGGTCACGACGTTCTCGTTGTTGATGTGCGGCGTGACCTTGAGACTGACGCCGACCTGCCCGAAGATGGGTTCCACCGTGGACTCACTGCTGCCCTCGCGGTACGTCGTCTTCTTGGCGAGAGCCATGTTGCGAACGATCTCGATCGTGGCTTCCCTGTTGTCGACCGTCAGGATCTGAGGCATTGCCAGGACGTCCGCCCTCCCCTCCTTCTGCAAGGCGGATATCGAAGCCGTCAGGTCCTTGATGTCGCTGAAGGAAGCGAACTTGCCGAATGTGAGTTCGAACAGACCCTCATCGTCGCCGTGGTTGAAGTTGCTGATGTAGGAGACCGCGTCCTCGCCGCCTTCGTCGTTGAGCGGGTTCATGGCACCCCACGAGATGCCGAGCTCATGCGACGAATCATCGGAGAACTCCACGATCTTGGCCTCGATCAGCACCTGACCCGTCGGCGTGTCCAGCTCCATGATCAATGACCTGAGCGTGGGCATGTTCTCCGGGATGTCGGAGACGACGAGCGCGCTTGTCCGCGCGTCCACCACGATGCTCCCGAGATCGGTCAGTACGCCTGTCAGCGTCTCGTTGAGCTCCACGGCGTCCGCGTAGTTGGTGTTGAAGACCTCGGTCGTCGTTGCGACCGGTGGACCTTCAAGCGCCTCCATGATGACGTAGATGTTCGTGCCCTTCTGGCGCGTGTACCAGAGGCCGTTGGCACGCAGGATGGCTGCGAGCGCGTCCTCGACGAGCACGTCCTCGAGATACACGTTGATCTCCCGCCCCACCAGCTCGGAGCCGATGAGGAAGTTGATCCCGGACTTCTGCGTCATGACCTTCAGGACGCTCCCAAGTGTGACGTTCTGGAGGTTCAGCGAGATCCGCTGGCTCCTGACGCCGGCGTCGCTGGTCTGCGACAGCACTGGAAGCGTCATCGTAAACGCGAGTACCACGACGATGGCGGCAATGAGCCAGTGTCGCAGCAATCGGTTGCGGCTTGAGTTCATACTGCACTCCTCCTAGTCGACGGTGAGTTCGAACTGCTTCTCTCGGTACTCGAGTATGACCCTGTCGATCCTGATCTCGGTGACGCGAGCTCCCTTGATGCGGTCTCCGACGTGAACGTCTATCCCGTCGATCATCGCGATCGGGGTCTCGGGGTCCCAGATGATTCCATAGAGTGTCATATACGGCAGCGTCACTGGCGCGGGCTGCGCCGGTGTCTCCTCGCGCGCCGGCGTGCTCGGCCTGGTCGTCAGCCGCACGAGCGGCTCGAACGGGTCGCGCTCGTCGTCGCCCGTGTACAGTTTCTGCAGCCTCGCCCGGGCGATCTTCGCGACGCACGCAAGGTGCTGAGGATCCCGGTCGACGATGCTGCCTCCATCTCCGCTCGTTGCGGCGATAGCGGTACCGTCACCGGAGGGCATCATGCGCATGGCCACGACGACGATGAGGACGAGAACGAGCCCGCCCAGTATCATCATCCTCTTCTTATCGACCTTGATAGCGTTCACCTGCTAGTCCTCCCACGAGACGGCGCCGATGACGATCTTTGCCTCCGGATCACCCCTGCCGTCCTCGCCGGTCTCGAAGATCACACGTCGGATGATAAGGAAGCGCCGGCTGCTCTCCACGAGTCCGAGGAACTCTCCGATCTCGTGATACGTGCCCCGAAGTGTGAGCTCGAACGGATACTCGACCATCCGCTTCGACGTCTCGATCTCGGGCAGCAGATTCGGCTCCCCTGTTACCTTTGCGCCGGCATCCTTCGCGAGCTGCTCGAGCGAGGTGATGACGGTCATGCGCTGGTCGCCCTTCATCAAGCCGTCCCGGAACCCCGCCACCGCCGTGCTCGACTCCCTGACGACGAAGAAGTCCTCGATGATCGTCTTGCGGCCCTTGACCCCGTCGAGTCTTGCCCGGACGGGCTTGAGGACCAGGAAGTACGACAGGTTCGCGGCCGCAACGTAGATCAGGGTCGCGACGGCGGCTATCCGCCACGCGGTCCACGGTCGCGGCCCGCCGCCGAGGCGCACGAGACGCGAGATCTGCGAAGTGCCGGCCGCCACCTCGCCGCACGCTTCAGCGTCAGGCGCGCTCGCGTCGACCGACTCGCCACCGTTCAGCGATGCCGGATCGTCCACGAGTTCACCACGCGGCGTGGTCGGCGGGCTCTTTGCCTGGCCTGTTCCAAACGGCAGTTTCAAGATCTACCCCCACTGGCACTGCGATCGGTCCCCATGCTCTCACCGGTCACGGCGCCGTCCAGCCCACTCCCTACTTGAAAGGACACGAGATCTCGAAGCCGGTAACGTCCTCGCCTCCGAGTCGCTTTCTTCCTGTCTCTGCGAACTTCGCTTCCGAGATGTACGCCGCAAGCTCGGCGTCGTTCTCGAGCGCGATGGCGAACTCGCGGATGACCTCGTCTCCCCCGGTGTCACCTGATGCGAGCGCCATTCCCTCAATGAAGAGCCCCCTCTTGGACTTGCCGCTACGTGAGGCCTTGGCCGGGATCTTGAAATCGACCCGGGTCAGCCAGGCGCCATCGGGCACGGCGCGGGCAACGGCTTCCCAGAGGTACGTGAACTCCGTGCGATCGTCGAGCAATCCGCCGATCTCCTTGAGATCAGGCTTGATCCGCCGGACGATGCCGTCGAGCTCTTCGTGCGAAGGCGTCGTGCCGGGATAGAGCTCGGTGAGATCGCCCTGCATCTTGTCGATCTCCTTCGCGTAGACGTCGATCATCTTGAAGTTCGCCGCGGAGAAGAAGACAACGGCCAGAATCGTCACCGCGTATACCAGGGCCGACGCCGAGATCACGGAGAACATGACGTTCTTGCGCTGGTCCGGGACGACTCGCTCTCGTATGAGGTTGATGTCGTACATCTCAGTGAATGTCCTCTGTCATGGCCAGCGCCGATGCGAGCGCTACGAACGGGGCGAGGTCGCTGACCGTGGTGCGGTCGAACCGTCCCTCGTCCACATAGACATCGTCCAGCGGACTCCAGAGCGAGACCTCCAGCCCCGACTTCCGCGCCAGCTCGTCGCGCAGATGTGGGAGCCCGGACCCGCCGCCGCACAGGTAGACGTGATCTATGACGCGCCCGTTGTCGCGGCTCTTGTAGTAGTCCAACGACCGTGAGATCTCAGCGACGAGCCGCCTGTTCACGGCTTCCATCGCGCGTACGACCGTCGGGTTGGAGTCGGACTCGGTCACCTTCGCCTTCTCGGCCTCGGGGAAACCGACACCCAGCGTCTCACCGACAGCCTTCGTGTATGCGTCACCCGCGACCTCGATGTCCCGCATGAACGGAACCGTTCCCTGCGCCGCGATCCCGATGCTCGTGACCTTCGCGCCGACATCCACGACCGCAACGGTGCCCGTCACGCTGGCGCGGTTCACAAGCGCTTCGAGGAGCACCAGGGCGTCAACGCTCACGACGCGCGGCTCGAAGCCCGACCCCGACACGAGCTTCGTCTTGAGGTCGATCTCAGGCTTCGTGGCCGCAACGAGCAGCACCTCGGTACGCGCCTCGTCCTTCGACTTCTCCATGACCGTGTAGTCGACGTACGAGTCAGCGAGGTCGAACGCGATGACCTGGCTCCCCTCGTACCAGACCGCGCCCTTCACCTCGGCGGAGTCCATCTTCGGAAAGCGGAAGCTGCGGACCGCGACATGCGGCCCCGCGACCGAGATGGCCACGCGGCTCGTGTCCGGCGAGCAGGCCTCGCGTACAGATGAGAGAGCCCGCGCGCTGGCATCCGGGTCGCCGGGCGACTCGATGATGGCGAGCGCGAGGTTCTCGAGCTGGTATGCGCCGGGACATCCGGAGAGCTCCACGAGCTTCACGGATGCCGATCCGATGTCCAGCCCCACAAGCCTCTTGGTCTCGTTGGTGAACACTTCCGCCACTACCCCCTGCTCGGTCGATCGGAACCCCGTCCTAGTTGTGGACGAGATCTCCGGTGTGGTCGATAGTCTTGATGACTCCAGCGACATCACTTCCGTGGGCCGCCGTACTCTGGTCGCCGTCGCACTTGATCCTGAACGTGTTGTCGGTCGGCGCCCCGTCGAAGGTGTAGCACTCCTCGCTGAAGTGCCTGCCCTCGAGGTCGTTCGGTTTGAGGACCAGCACGCCGCCTGCCGTGACGAGAGACCCGTCTCCGAAGCTTGCGTTCGCGTAGCTGCGATGCTCCGCGTAGTACGTGCGCATCGCGTCCTTGATGAGTCCGAGCGCGGCTGTTGCTTCCGTCCCCATCGAACGCTCGGGCACGACCTGGTACATCGGGATCGCGACGGCGGCCAGCACGCCGACGACGATGACGACGATCATGAGCTCGACGAGCGTGAATCCCTGTTCTCTGCGCCGCATGGAACCTCCTCGATCAGGACCTGGGCCCCCCACTCCACCCGGGCACCACTCCTGAAATGACCTTCCGTGCACAACTCTCGCAATCAGCCCCTGGCTCTGCTCCTCTCGCGCATCGGCTCGATGCCGGGTGATAGGGGCCCCGCGGGGCGACGCCTGCTGGCGCCGCCCCGCGGGACTATGCAGCGCTACGAGTTGGTGATGTTACCGTCCTGATTGATGGACCGCACGATACTCGAGACTTCGCTAGCCTGCGAGGCCGTGCTGCTGGCGCCATCACACTCGATGTCGAACGCAGCCGCAGTCGGAACAGCGTCGAACGTGTAGCACTCCGTGCTGAAGTACCGACCGAGAAGATCCGTATCGGTCACGTCGAGCACGCCCGGATCCGTTACCTGGTCACCGGCATCAACACCGGCGATCACGTACGTACCGTGCTCAGCGAAGTACACGCGCATGGCGCCGCGAATCGTACCGAGAGCCGCCACGGCCTCTGAGGCCTTGGCACGCTCGGTCGCACCCTGGTACATCGGGATCGCAACGGCAGCCAGAATGCCGACGATGATGACCACGATCATCAGCTCGACGAGGGTGAAACCCCTCTGGTTTCTGCGCAGCATCTAAATCACCCCCTTCCCTGCTATTTGGAGACCTTGTCAACTCGACCCACTACTCATCCTTCCACTCATCCTTCTACTGAATCCCTGTTGCCATCGAGAAGATGGGCAGATAGATGGCCAGGACCACCACCGCGACGACCCCGCCGAGCCCGACGATCAGCGCGGGCTCGATCATGGCCGTGAGGCCACTGATCGCCGCGTCAACATCGTCCGTGTAGAAGTCCGCGATCTTCTCGAGCATGTCGGGAAGGTTTCCGGAACTCTCACCGGCCGAGACCATACTCACGACCATCTTCGGGAACACCGGCGACTCCGCCAGCTTCTCTGAGATGGTAGCGCCGTTCACAACGCCGATTCCGACTCCGTCGATCGCCTCCTGGACAACGGTGTTCCCCGCGGTCTCACCCACGATCTCAAGCGCCGCGATGACCGTGACGCCGTTCGAGAGCAACGTACCGAGAGTTCGGCTGAACCTGGCGACGGCGGCCTTCCGGATCAGCTTTCCGAACAACGGGGTCTTGAGCATCAGTCCATCGATCCGCTTCTTCCCACCAGGCGTCTTCCACCATCTCCAGAGGAAATAGGAACCGCCAATGAGAATGAGAAGCTCAATGATGATGTTGTTGCCGAGGAACCTCGACGTTGCGATGAGAACCTGCGTCATCGGCGGAAGCGTCATGTCGAAGTCCGCGAAGATGTCCTCGAACCTGGGGATCAGGAAGAACATCACGGCCACGATGGCGCCCGCGAAGAACACGGCGATGAAGGCCGGATAGGTGGACGCCGAGATGATCTTCCTCGTCAGCGCGTCGCGGGCCTCGAGGTAGCTCGCCAGCCGGCCGAGCACCGGCGGCAGCGCACCCGACTCCTCGCCGGAACGCACCATCGAGATGAAGAGCGTCGAGAAGATGCGGTCGTGCTTGCCCATCGCCTGTGAGAGCGTCGAACCGGCCTCGATGTCGTGCGACACCTCGATCAGAACCGCCCCGAGGGTCGGGTTCTCGACCTGGTCGCTGATCCCGTCGAGACTCTCGAGCACGGGAAGTCCCGCATCGAGCATCGCCGCGAGCTGCCTGCAGAGGATGGCCAGATCCTTGGTCTTGACCTTCTTGCCCCTCTTCGACGCCTTCGGCTTGGTGACGGCGGAAGCGGGTTCTACGGACGTAACGACGAGCCCTTCCTTGCGCAGAAGCGAGACGAGTCCCATCTCCGTGTCGGCTCCGCGCGTCGCCTTGACCGTGCGCCCGTTCGCGTCCTTGGCTGTGTATATGAACTGAGGCATTCTCTCGTCCTTCTCAAAGCTGTCCGCGTCTATGCCCTGGCGCCGGCGCCCCCGCGGGAGTCACACCGGCTGAGCTCGCGCATCATTCCCTTGACGTCGTTCGAGTTCATCAGCGCCATCTCCGAGGTGATGTTGCCGCCATGTACGAGCGACAGGAGCGACGCGTTGAGGCTGTGCATGCCCTCCTTCGCGCCCGTCTCGATCGCGGAGCGGAGCTGCTGCAGGTTGTTCTCCCGGATCAGGTTCCGGACCGCCGGCGTGGCAACCATCATTTCCGTAGCAAGCTTCCGGCCCGCTCCGCTCGCATCGGGCAGAAGCTGCTGTACCAGAACGCCCTCGAGACACAGCGAGAGCTGCGTTCTCACACCCGACTGCTCGTGTGACGGGAAGATATCCACGATTCGACTGATCGCCTGAGGCGCCTCACTCGTGTGAACCGTTGTGAGGACCAGATGACCGGTCTCAGCCAGCGTCAGCGCCGTCCGGACCGTGTCGAGGTCACGAATCTCACCAATGCTGATCACGTCGGGGTCCTGCCTCAGAACCTGGCGGACCGCGTCGGAGAACGAGACCGTATCGCGGTCGAGCTCGCGCTGATTGACGATCGAGAGCTTGTGCTTGTGCAGGTACTCGATCGGGTCCTCCACCGAGAGGATGTGGACGTTCTTCGTTGCGTTGATGTAGTCGATCATGGATGCCAGCGTCGTCGACTTACCCGACCCCGTCGGCCCGCTGACGAGCACGAGACCGTGCAGCTTCTCGCAGAACTCGCGCATGACGGCCGGGACCCCGAGCGCCTCCATCGAGGGCACGGTCCACGGAAGATGTCGGATCGCCGAGGCCACACTGCCGCGCTGGTAGAAGACGTTCAGGCGGAAGCGACCCAGGTCCTCGATGCTGAACGAGGTATCGAGTCCCTTCTCGGCCTCGAAGCGCTCGACGCGGCGTTCGTCGAGCATCGCGAACGAAAGGCGCCTCGTGGCCTCCGGCGTCAGCCGGTCGTGCTCTCCCGGAATCAGGCGGCCGTCCACCCGGAAGGTGGGCGGTACACCGGACGTCAGGTGCAGGTCCGATGCGCGCTTGTCGACCATTTCGCGAAGAAGATCGACAATCTCTCTGTCCATACCGTCTGGCATCTCTCGATTCCCCCTTGACTGCGCTTGTCTAACCAGTCGCGACCGAGAGAACTTCATCGATGGTTGTCGCGCCCTGGAGAACCCGCTGCATCCCGTTGGCGATGAGCGGCTCCATACCGTCTTCGAGTGCCTGGTCGCGCACCGCTCCGCCGACCTGGCCTGATAGCACGAGTTCGCGAGCGCGCCGACTCATCGGGAACAGCTCGTACAGAGCCATCCGGCCCTTGTAGCCAATGTTCCCGCACTCGGAGCAGCCGGCGCCTCGGTAGAACGTCATGTCCTTGGCCTCGGGGAGCACCTCTCTGAAGCGCTCCACAAGGTGTGCATCCGGCTCGTACGCTTCCTTGCAGTTCTCACAGATGCGTCGGACGAGCCGCTGGGCGATGATCAGGTTGAGCGAAGCGCAGATGAGATACGGCTCCGCTCCCATGTTGAGCATTCTGTCCACGGCCGACGTCGCGTCGTTCGTATGCAGAGTGCTGAACACGAGATGTCCGGTCTGCGCGGCCTTGATCGCGATCGACACGGTCTCGAGGTCACGAATCTCACCGACGAGGATGACGTCCGGGTCCTGCCGCAGGAATGACCGTAGCGCCGCGGCGAAGTCCAGTCCGATGTCGGGACGCGCGTGGACCTGGTTGACGCCCGCGAGCTCGTACTCCACCGGATCCTCGACCGTCATGATGTTCTTGTCCGGCGAGTTGATCTCCGAGAGCGCCGAGTAGAGCGTCGTCGTCTTACCACTACCGGTCGGGCCGGTCAGAAGGACCATTCCGTGCGGCGCGTGGATCGCCTTCTTGATGATCCCGAGCGACCGTTCGTCGAAGCCGAGCTGCTCGATGTCTGTCTTCAGGTTCATCTTGTCGAGCAGTCGCATGACGACCTTCTCGCCGTAGATGGTCGGGATGATCGAGACACGAATATCGACCTCGCGCCCCATGATCCGAACGCGGCAGCTGCCGTCCTGTGGAAGCCGACGCTCGGCAATGTTGAGACCGGACAGGATCTTGATTCGCGATGTGATGGCCCACTGCATCTTCTTCGGCGGCGGAAGGATCGCGCGGAGAACACCATCGACACGGAGCCGCACGCAGATGTCTCGCTCACGCGGCTCGATGTGGATATCGCTTGCCCCCTCCTGGATCGCCTGGAGCATGATGAGGTTCACCAGACGGATGACGGGCGCGTCGTTCGGCTCGATCGACAGCTGCTCGGCGTCGACCTCCGCCGCCGCGCTCGTCTCCACCTCGACGTCGACGATGTTCTGGATCGACTTCTCGACGTCGATCTCGTCACCGTAGAACTTGTCGATGGCGGCAACGATCATCGCGGGATCGGCTTTCGCCGTCCGGACCTCGCACCCCGTGTTGGCGGTGATCGTGTCCGTCGCGATCACGTCGAGCGGATCCTCCATCGCGACGACGAGGGTGTCGCCCTCGCGTGCCACCGCGATAAGGCGGAACCGCCGCGCCATCTCCCGGGGGATCAGGCGCACGACGTGGGAGTCCACGTCGAGCGTGGAAAGATCCAGCACGGCCTCTGGTGAGGTATCCGCGTAGTCCATTGCGCCAGTCCATCCCTGCAAGTGCCCTAGTTGGGGGCCGTTGAAGGCCCTCTCCGGCACGAATAGAGAGCAAGCCGCATGCCAATCAGCGGTGACTGGGTATTACCTTCGTCAAGGGTGGATAACCGACTGTGTGGCGGGGTCTTACACGATTCGAGCAGGTACGGTGACTACGCATCCGTGGCCGGAGCGGCCGCCGGTCTCGCATCGTGCAAGGGGGTTGTCCCAAATGATGGAGCAGGCTCAGGATGACCGTTCGAGCACTCTCTCCTGCAGCTGAGGAACGCGCTCGCAATGACGGGATCGAACTGCGTGCCGGAGCAATCCTCGAACACCTTGAGCGCCTCCTCCTCGGGAACCGCGCCTCGGTAAGGCCGCTCCGAGGTCAGAGCGTCGTAGCAGTCGGCCACGGCGAGGATGCGTGCTCCGAGTGGGATGTCGGCTCCTGCGAGTCCCTCCGGGTAGCCCTTCCCGTCGAAGTGCTCGTGGTGATACCGCACCATCTCGATGACGTCGCCGAGTTCCTCGATGGGCTCGAGGATGCGCGCGGCGAACACCGGGTGCTGCTTGACGAGTTCCCACTCATCCGGATCGAGACGTCCCGGCTTGTTGAGAACACTCTCCTGGATCCCGATCTTCCCGATGTCGTGGAGGAAGCCGGCGATCCAGATGTTCTGGATCTCATCCTCGGACAACGACAGATACCGGGCGATCCGCACGGACTCTTCGGCGACCCGCGCCGAGTGACCCTGCGTGTACCGGTCCTTCGCTTCAAGCGCCTGGGCCAGCGCCTTGATGCTCCCGATGAAGAGATTCCTCAGGTCGTCGTTGGCCTGGTTGAGCTGCTGCGTCCGCTCCTGGACCATCGACTCCAGATTGCGCTGGTACTCGCGGTTCTGCTTGACCAGCACCTTCTTCTCGACGGCCCGGTCGACCGTGAGGCTCAGAACGTCGAGGTTCAGGGGCTTCGAGAGGAAATCGTACGCGCCGAGACGCATCGCCTCGAGCGCCACCGAGAGATCGGGCGCACCGGTCATCATCACGACCGCGACGTCGGCGTCGCTCATGCGGATACGCCTGAGCATCTCCACACCGTCGATTCCCGGCATGTTGATGTCAGAGAGAATGCCGTCGTAGTGGCCCTGAGCCACCATCGTCAGCGCCTCCTCGGCGCTCCCGGCCTTCTCGCACTCGTACCCGTCATCGCTCAGCTTGAACGCCACGAGATCCCTGATGCTGGGCTCGTCGTCGACGACCAGAATCCTTCCGCGCTCTTCCTCCAAATCTCCCTCCCCCTCCGGGAATCCGCCGGCTGGAGCCTTCCTGACCGCCCCCGGACTGGTGGCGGACCACGTCGACTCCCTGCTGGGCACAGACCTGCCCGACTCCGGCGTGCGCAGCTTGCCCCACTCGAACAAGCAAGTCCCGTTCCAACGGAACGGGCCGGATTCGAGCGAAACACCCGCAGAATGGGCCTGTGAAGAAATATGAACAATGATTCAAGCGGCTTGGGGCGGTGAGCCAGCGCCTGGGGTCGGCAGAATGCGAAGTGGCAGGTATTGCGTTGCGGAACTGCGGAGGGAACTGCTCACAACATGAACAGTACCGGATGGGACGAGCGGGCGATGCAACCCGCCCGGGCTGTGAGGGTCACCGTCTCGGCCGATCTCACGCTACCGACCGAGTTCATCCATCTCGAACTGCTTCCACTCGTGACGCAGGCGGTCCCACTTGAAGAACTTGACGATGTCGACGGTTTCGTCCTCGGAGTAGATGTACTCCACCTCGCTCTCGGACCCCTCGCGGTGCGAGTAGCTCACCTTCTTCTCGAGAAGCAACGGCTTGACGGTCCTCTCGAGCTTCATGCGACCGGAAGCGCCATCGAAGATGGCGGTCTCCAGCGTCATGCTCCGCTCCGGGAACTCCTCGATCATGTGGTCGACAAAACCGAACAGCTTCTCGATCTTGTCGAGCAGTTCGTCCCATTTCTTCTGATACATCCGGCCTCCCGTTCAGGCGCTGTGTGCCAACACGCCCTTTCGCCGTCCGACGGCCACGAAGGCCGCGACGGCTCGCTCGAGCATGCCGCGGTCGTGAGCCGCTGAGACCTGAACCCGGATCCGCGCCGTGCCCTTCGGCACGACCGGGTAGCTGAACCCGATCACGTAGATCCCCTCGTCGAGCAGCTCCGACGCGAACTCCTCCGCCAGACGCGCGTCGTCCTCGAACCTCCCGAACATCACGGGCACGATGGGATGCGAGCCGGGGACGATGTCGAACCCGGCCGCCGCCATCTCCCTCCGGAAGAGGTCGGTGTTCTCGCGGAGCCTGTCGAGAAGCCCGGTCGAACTGGAGAGCTGGTCGAGCGCCGCGATCGTGGCGCCCAGCACGGCCGGCGCCACAGTGTTCGAGAAGAGGTACGGTCTCGAACGCTGCCTGAGGTACTCGACCGTTACCGCATCCCCCACCACACACCCCCCGGATGCTCCCCCCAGGGCCTTGCCGAAGGTGGTCGTGATGAGATCGATGCGGCCCTCGCAGCCGGTGTGCTCGGGCGTTCCGCGCCCGGTCGCGCCGATGACTCCCGTGGCGTGCGAGTCATCCACCATCAGAAGCGCGTCGTGCTCGGAGACCAGGTCACAGATTTCGGGCAGTCTTGCGATCTCGCCGTCCATGCTGAAGACGCCGTCCGTGACAACGAGACGGCGTCGCGCGCCCGATGCGTCACGGAGCTTCGCGGCCAGGTCGTCCATGTCCGAGTGAGCGTAGACGTGACGCGACGCCTTCGAGAGCCTGACCCCGTCAATGATGGAGGCGTGGTTGAGCTGGTCGGCGATGATGGCGTCCTCGTCGGTGAGAAGCGTCTGGAACACACCGAGGTTGGCGTCGAAACACGACGAGAAGAGGATGGCGTCATCCATCCCGAGGAAACGCGCGACCGTCCGCTCGGCCTGCTTGTGAATCTCCTGCGTTCCGCAGATGAACCGCACCGACGACAGACCGTATCCCCACTCGTCGAGCGCTGACCGCGCCGCATCGATGATCAGCGGGTTCGAAGTGAGACCCAGGTAGTTGTTCGCGCAGAAGTTGAGGACTTCTCGACCGTCGTTCGTGCGTATGACGGCGCCCTGACGTGTTGTGATGACACGCTCGTTCTTGTAGAGGCCCGCCTCCCGCATCTCGTCGATCTCGCCTCGAAGCTCATCCCGCAAGGCCGTGCTCATGTCCGTCCCTCTCTCTCGTCCCACTCTCCCCGGAGGGTCCTCCGGGTGCCCGACTCCTCTTCCGAGTACGATATCACAGATACCAGTCTACTCCCTCGGGGCATCTGTTCCAACCCGGACTGAGTGCCATCTCAGGAATGCGATATCGCCTTTCCGCCGCACATCTGATACATTGGTCGGACCGCAGACGGGTGGACGCATGCATCAGAAACCTCGACAGGAAGGGCAACGCGGTGAGCGGAACAACCATATCCAGGATTCTCGTGACAGGATCCGAGGGACAGATAGGCTCCGAGCTCACGCTCGAGCTTCGCAGGCGATACGGCGCTGAGAATGTCGTGGCAAGCGACATCCGGACCGACCCCAAGACATCCCAGGGAGAGCTCGGCGGACCCTACGAGGTCATGGACGTCGCCGATCCGGCCGTGTGGCGCGAGGTCTGCCGGAAGCACGACATCGACACGGTCGTGCACATGGCCGCCATCCTCTCGGCCACGGGCGAGAAGAACCCGCTGCTCGCGTGGCAGGTCAACATCGACGGCCTGATCAACGCGCTCGAGACCGCGCGCGAACTCGAACTGACACGGGTGCTCTGCCCCAGCTCGATCGCGGTCTTCGGCCCCGGCTGCCCGAGGGAGAACACGCCCCAGGAGACAACGCTCAAGCCGACGACGATGTACGGAGTGACCAAGGTCTGCGGCGAGCTGCTGTGCGACTACTACGTGCACCGGTTCGGGATCGACGCCCGGGGGCTCAGGTATCCCGGCATCATCTCCTCCGAGACGCTCCCGGGTGGCGGAACGACCGACTACGCCGTCGACATCTACTACAAGGCGATCGAGGAAGGCTGCTACACGTGCTTCGTCCGCGAAGACACGCGTCTGCCGATGATGTACATGCCCGACTGCATCAAGGGAACGATCGACCTGCTGGAGGCCGACTTCCACAAGCTCCAGCACCACGGCGACTTCAACATCGGTTCGATGAGCTTCACGGTCGGTGAGCTTGCGACGTCTATCCGCCGGCACGTTCCGGGCTTCGAGGTGATCTATGCCCCGGACGAACGGCAGGCGATCGCGGACTCGTGGCCGGCGTCGCTCGACGATTCGGCCGCGCGCGCCGAATGGGGATGGGAACCGTCGTTCGATCTCGATTCGATGACGGCGGACATGCTCGAGAAACTCTCGAAGCGGCACGCCGAGGGCAGGCTCTACGGCTAGCGAGCAAACCGGCAACAGACGACAAGCGGGGGCGCCTGAAGGCGCCCCCGTTCTCTTTGCGTCCCTGCGTTTCCCGCTACATCCCGTACTTGTCGATGATCCCCTTCTTGTCGAGCCCGAGGATCCCGTACTTCTCCCCCACCTTCTTGAAGGCGGCAACGCACTTGTCGATGTGCTCGTCCTCGTGCGCGGCCGAGAGCTGAACGCGGATCCTGGCCTGTCCCGCCGGCACGACCGGGAAGAAGAAACCGATGACGTAGATGCCCTCGGCGTACATGTCACGGGACATGTCGTTGGCGAGCTTCGCGTTGTAGAGCATCACGGGAACGATGGGCGTCTCACCGGGACGGATGTTGAGCCCGGCCGCCTCCATCCCCTCCCGGAATCGCTTCGTGTTGGCCTCGAGCTTGTCCCGGCGCTCCGTGGAAGCCGAGATCAGATCGATGACCTTGATCGACGCGGCGACGATGGGCGGCGCCATCGAGTTCGAGAACAGATACGGTCGAGCCTTCTGGCGACAGAGTTCGATCAGCTCCCTCTTGCCCGACACGCAGCCGCCGGATGCCCCTCCGAGCCCCTTGCCGAACGTCGTCGTGATCAGATCGACCTTGTCGATCACGTCGAAGTGCTCGTGCGTGCCTCGGCCGGTCTTCCCGATGAACCCGGACGCGTGCGATTCATCAACGAGAACCATCGCGTCATACTTCTCGGCGAGCGCGCACATCTCATCGAGCGGGCAGAGGTCGCCGTCCATCGAGAACACACCGTCGGTGACGATCAGCCGCGTCCGCTTGTCCTGATGCAGCTCGAGCTTCTTCTCGAGGTGCTTCATGTTCATGTGCTTGAACGTGTCGTACTCCGCCGCGCAGAGTCGGATGCCGTCGACCAGCGACGCGTGGATCAGCCGGTCGGCGATGATGACATCCTCCGGTTCGAGGATCGCCTCGAACACGCCGCCGTTGGCGTCCATGCACGACGGGAAGAGAAGCGTGTCCTCCATCCCGAGGAACGCGGAGACCTTGTCCTGGAGTTCGCGATGGATATCCTGCGTGCCGCAAATGAAGCGCACCGAACTCATCCCGTATCCGCGCGAATCGAGCCCCTCGTGCGCCGCCGCGATGACGTCCGGGTGGCTCGACAGACCGAGGTAGTTGTTGGCGCAGAAGTTGAGAACATCCTCCTGCGCGGCGCCCTCCGGGTACTCGACCCGAATCGCCGCTCCCTGCGGCGAGCAGATGAAGCGCTTCTCCTTGAAGAGCCCCTTCTCCTTGATCGCCGCGATCTCCTCAGCGAAGAGCTGTCGCGTCTTGTCTGTGAATGCCATGTACGCCTCCGGATCAGCCCTGGTGCTTCTTCACGAGTTCCACAATCTTCGTCACGGTGTCGAATGCGTCAGGCGTGGCCTCATCGTCGGGCAGCTTGATGTCGTACTTCTTCTCGAGGAATATCTTGAGCGAGACCATGGAGAAGCTGTCGACGATCCCGGACGAGATCAGCGGCGAGTCGACGCCGACTTCGAGGTCATCATCCTCATCAACATACTCGTCGATGATGTACTCCAGCACTACGTCCTTCATCTCAGCCATGTCGTCCCTTCCTTGTCGTGCGCGCATCCGCCGCGCGGCGCTAGTCGTCTTCGAGCGTGGACAGGTCCCCGACCTCCTCGCCCCACTCGAGCGCCCTGAGATACCGCCTCAGGATCTTGCCCGAACGGGTCTTCGGAAGCTTCTCTACGTACTCGATCTCCTGCGGCATCGCCAGCGGCGAGAGCCGCTTCCTGATGAAGTTCATGATCGAGAGCTCGAGGTCACCGGACGGCTCGAAACCCGGGTTGAGAGTCACGACCGCCTTGACGACCTCCATATTGACGTCATCCGGCTTCCCGATGGCCGCGGCCTCGGCGATGGCCTCGTGCTCGACGAGGGCCGATTCGATCTCGAACGGCCCGACCAGGTGTCCGCCGGTATTGATGACGTCGTCGTCGCGTCCGACGAACCACCAGTACCCGTCCTTGTCGACACTCGCCCTGTCACCCGAGACGTACCAGAGGCTCTCGTCGGTCCTCAGCTCGTCCGGCATCGCGTCATCCGCGGCGCCCGCGAACTTGCTCCGGTAGATGTCGGGCTTCTTCCAGTAGCGGCGGAACATCGACGGCCAGCCCGGACGGAACGCGATCAGCCCGACCTTCCCCGGCTCGTCGACCGGCTCCTGTGTCTCGAGATCGAGCAGCCCCGCGCCGATCCCCGGGAACGGCTTCCCCATCGAACCGGGCTTGATGGGCATGCCCGGGTAGTTGACGATCATCATAGCGCCGGTCTCGGTCTGCCAGAAGGTGTCGTGGAACGGCAACCCATACGCCTTCTCACTCCAGATGACGGCCTCCGCGTTGAGCGGCTCGCCGACCGACGCCAGGTGCCTGAGCGTTGAGAGGTCGTGCGCGCGCACGAGATCCTCACCGTCCCGCATGAGCGAACGAATCGCGGTCGGCGCCGAATACCAGACGGTCACACGATTGTCCTGGATGAACTCGTACCAGCGCTTGGAGGTGAAGCCCGAGTCGAGGACGCACTGAGTGATGCCGAGCGCCCACGGCCCGATGATCCCGTAGCTCGTGCCGGTCACCCAGCCGGGGTCGGCCGTGCACCAGTAGATGTCGTCGGGTCTCAGGTCGAGGACCCAGCTCGCCGTCAACACCTGTCCCCAGACCGAACTGTGGACGTGCATTGCGCCCTTCGGCTGACCGGTCGTACCGGATGTGTAGTGGAGCACCGAGGGAGACTCCGGCTCGGCCCGGAACGAATCGAACTCCTCGACGCGCGGCGCCGCTTCGACGTCGAAGAACACCTCGCCGTCCTTGAGCTTCGCTTCGTTCCCCTCGACGACGATGATGTGCTTGAGCTCAGGGAGGCGATCGAGGATCTTGCGGACCTTCTTCACGTGCTTCTGCGTGGTGAGGATGGCCCTGGTCCCGGCGCTGTCGAGCCGCACTTCGAGCGATTCGTCACCGAACGCGGAGAACAGCGGCTGGGCTATGCCACCCATCTTGAGGATGCCGAGGAACGAGAAGTAGAGACTCGGGATCTTGTCCATGAAGATGCAGATACGGTCGCCGGGCTCGAGCCCCTGGTCCTGAAGGAGCTTCGCGAACGCATTCGAGTGGACGCGGAGGTCGTCGAACGTGTACGTCTGCTTCTTCCCACCGAACCCCTCCCAGATGAGCGCCGTCCTGTCGGCGCCGCCGTTGGCGCATATGCGGTCGCTGCACATATGGCCGATGTTCAGCAGTTCGCCTTCGGTCCAGCCGAGAACCTCACGCGAGACGGACCAGTCAAACCCCTTGAGGCGCTCCTCGTACGACCGGATGTTGCTCATGAATCGTCCTTCCCTCTCTCCTGAGTTCCCTGTCGGTTCTCTCTCAGACGTCGAGGTCGTCCGGGGACTCCAGCACGACGACCGCGAGCGCGGCGTTCTTCGTATGTGTGATCGAGACCCACCACTGCGTGGCTCCGAGGGCCTCCGCTGTCTCCAGAGCGACACCGGATAGAGACAACTCGACATCGCCGGCTGCCCGTCGGACCAGCTCCGCCTCCTGGCCGCACGTCCCGCTCATCCCGAGGGCCCGAGCGGCTGCCCGCTTCGCGGCCGCCCTTCCCGCGAGACACTCCCACGGTCTCGCCCGGCCTTCGCAGTAGTCGATCTCATCGATCAGAAAGAGATCGTACACGTCCCCACAGAGGGCCTCCCGGAACTGCGGCACATCCACGACGCCGACGCCGATCCCCACGATCAAATGATCCCCCCGTGTGTCCAGCTGCGGTAGGCTCACCGATTTTACCCTGCCCCGGACGCCCGGTCAATCACCCCATCACGAGGAGAGCCCCGCAGCGCTTGCGCACCGCGGGGCTCATCCCGGTCCCGCTCAGACACTGTCGGACGCTCGCAGGCCGCCGCTGCCCGCGACTCTACTCCCCCCGGTAGAGCGCCTTCAGCCTCCCCCAGCTGGTGGACTCCACCGGAGAACTGCAGTCCGACGGGTGAGATGGGATGTTCACCTCCCCGGGACTCGGGATCATCATGAACCAATCCTCCGCGCTCGACCCGTTGTGATCAATGCCTCCCGGGCATCTGCCGAGGCAGTTCCCCTGCGGGACACCGGGCGCCGGCTCCGCGTCGGAGCACGCCGCGTACCCGATCGGAACCGGGTCTGTCACGCCGTCCCAATTGACGCCGTCGACGACCGTCCAGCAGTCCACGGTCGTGGTCGTATCGGCGCCCGTCGCCAGGAGGATGCCGTCTCCCCCGTTGGCGAGAGCGAGGTCCTGATCATAGCCGCCGCAATGCATGATGTTCGGCACGTTCGGATTGTCGTTGTCGTCCGATGGATGGACGAACTCCCAATCCGCGTCGGAGAGGTCGGGCGTCAGCTCACCCACGACGGCGTCGCGCGCAAGGACCATCCTTTCCCCCGGCCAGATCGGATAGTCGTACCCTCCCTGCACGCCCGGAAACCGGAAGATCGGCTCGGGCATCCCATCGTCCCCCTCGTCGCTGATGACGGCTCCGTCGAGGAACGCGACGGTGCCTCCGGCGTTCTCGATCTCGATGTACTCGTTGTGCGCGTCAAACCCCGGCACGTAGTAGTAGATCTCGCTGAACACAACACGGTCCCACGTCTGGAGCGCTTCTGTCTGCTCGACACATGCCGCGAGAACCGCCGCGACCACGATCGCACTCGCCGCCAATGCTCTCCCCGTTCGCACGGTCACCTCCCATCCACCCCTCGCCCACATCGCCTCGAACGACCTCGCACCGTGAAGCCGTCGCACGGAGCGGGCCAATGGCGCGTGCAACGAGAAGAGGCCCGTAGAACGGGCCCCTTGTGATGATTCGTATGAAGTCGGTGTTTCTGTGCGTCAACTGCGTGGACGCATCCGCGTACAGACGCACTACGCGGACCGCATCCACGACGTATCGACACCGGCGTCCTCAAGCATCCGCCGCGACGCCTCATTCCCATCCGCGGCGATCTCCTCCTCGGACGCGCGGACGAGGCGCCCCTCCTCGACGACGATCTCACCGTTGACGACGGTGTACGACGCGCGGTGATCGAAGCCCGCGTACATGATGGCCGCGAGGGGATCGGTGAGCGCGCCGGCGTAGCCGATGCGGCTCATGTCGAAGAGCGCGAGATCGGCTGCCATCCCCGGTGCGATCGTCCCGATCTCGGGGCGGCCGAGCACGTCGGCTCCGCCACGCGTCGCCATGCGGGCGATCTCGTCAGCAGTGATGGCGCGCGGCCCCCACGTCAGCAGGTGCGCCAGCAGACAGATCCTCAACTCGCCAAGCATGTCCGAGCTGTCGTTGCTCGCGCTGCCGTCGACACCCAGACCGACCTTCGCGCCGCGTTCGAGCATCTCGGGAACGCGGGCAACGCCTGAGGACAGACGCATGTTCGAGGTCGGGCAGTGCGAGACCCCGGTCCCGGTCCCGGCCAGGAGGTCGAGTTCGTTCTCCTCGAGATGAACGCAGTGCGCGAACCAGACGTCGTCGCCGAGCCAGTCCAGGCTCTCCATCAGTCCGACCGGCCGCACACCGTACTCCTTCAGACAGAACTCGTTCTCATCCTCTGTCTCGGCGAGATGCGTATGAAGCAGGACACCGCGGTCGCGTGCGAGCTCCGCCGTGTCGCGCATCAGATCGGCATCGACCGAGAACGGCGAGCAGGGCGACAGCGCGATCCGGGTCATCGCGAACGGCTCGGGGTCGTGATAGGCGTCGATGAGCCGCTCCGAGTCGCGGAGGATCTCGTCGGCGGTCTGGACGACGACATCGGGCGGAAGCCCGCCCTGCGACCGCCCTCGCGACATGCTCCCCCGCGTCGGGTGGAAGCGGATGCCGAGCCCGGCGGCCGCCTCGACCTCGATATCGATGAGATCGGTCCCCGCCTCGCTCGGGAAGACGTACATCTGGTCGCTCGTCATCGTACACCCGGTCAGCAGGAGCTCCGCGCACGCCAGTCGCGTGCTTGCGCGGATCGCGTCCGGTGAGAGATTGGCCCAGATGTCGTAGAGCGTCGTGAGCCAGTCGAACAGCTTGCGGTTCTGCGCCGGGGGGATGTTCCGCTGGAGCGTCTGATAGAAGTGATGGTGAAGGTTCACCATTCCCGGAATCATGAGCATCGACGAGCAGTCAACGATGCGCGAGCCCTCTGGCGCCGCGATGCCCGGGCCGACGTCGGCGATCCGCGGTCCGTCGATGAGCACGTTGACGTTCGTGAGACGCTCGCCGGCGTCGTTCATCGTTGCGAGATGATAGATGTCGCGGAAGAGAATCATACGAGTACCTTTCGGCTGGTCACGCCATCGGGCGCGACCTGACACACACGCACACTAGTCATCCAGCGCACGAATCCCCGCGAGAACGCGCTCGGGCGTGAACGGCGTCCTCCTGAACCTCACGCCGGTCGCGTAGTAGATGGCGTTGCCGATGGCCGGCGCCACAACGTCGACGGGGATCTCCGAGACGCTCTTCGCGCCGAAGGGCCCGGTCGGCTCATCGGTTCTGACGAGGATCGCCTTGATGGCCGGCGTATCGACTGCCGAGAAGACCCTGTAGTCGAGAAGACTGTCGTTGGTCATGTGCCCGTTCTCATCGAAGAGCATCTCCTCGGACAGCGCGTAGCCAAGGCCCATCGCGACGCCGCCCTGGATCTGACCTTCGGAGAACGTCGGATTGATGGCATGACCGAGATCGATGGCGCAAGTGAAGTCCAGCACGTCGACCCGGCCCGTCTCGATGTCCACCTCGACATCCGCGCACGCGGCGGCGAACGGCGGCGGGCAGTCGAACGTCATGCTCGAGGCCGAGCAGACAATGTGCTCCTTCTCCTCACCGTACATGGCCTCCGATGAGACCTCCGCAAGAGGCAACGATTTGCCCGATGCGGCGCGCACCTCGCCCCGCTCGCACGTCAGCTCCGATTCGTCGACGCCCATCATGCGAGCGGCGTGATAGAGCAGCCGGTCCCGCACCTGCTCGGACGCCCGGATGACGGCCTGACCTGTGATGTACGTGGTGCTCGACGCGTACGCTCCGACGTCGAACGGCGTCTTGTCGGTATCCGACGAGTAGACGACGACCTTGTCGGTCGTAACCCCGAGTACCTCGGCGACCATCTGCGAGAGGATCGTGTCGCTTCCGGTACCCAGGTCTGTCGCGCCGATCATCAGGTGGAACGAACCGTCCTCGTTCGCGCGGACCGTTGCCGCGCCCATGTCGTCGCCGGGAATGCCGCTCCCGTGCATCGCGAAAGAAGCTCCCATCGCTCGACGGAGATACGGCTTCGACCCCTGCGACCATGCCTGCCCCTCCGGAAGCGCCGCGTGCCAGGCGTCCCACCCGGACTCCTCGCTGACGCGACGCCAGCATTCGGGCAGACCGTTCGTGCGGATGATCCGCTTGAACCCGGCCTTTCCCTCACCCAGGTGCTCGGCGATCGGGTCGGGATCGCCCTCGCGAATGGCGTTCGAGAGGCGAAACTCGATCGGGTCGCGGCCGAGCGCCAGCGCAATCTCCTCGATCTGCGTCTCGAGCGCGAAGAAACCCTGCGGCGCGCCGTAGCCGCGAAGGGCGCCGGCGATCGGCAGATTCGTGTAGACGGCGTCGGCCCGGAAGCGGAGGTTCGGGGCGCGATAGAGCGGCAGGCTCTTGCTCCCCGTGTTCGAGGGCACGGTCGTCGAGTGGGAACCGTAGGCGCCGGTGTTGACGAGCGTCGTCATCTCGATCGCCGTGAGCGTCCCGTCCTCCTTGACTCCCGTCCTCATGCGGATCCGCTGCGGGTGTCGCGTGCGGCTGGCCGCGAGCTCCTCGTCGCGGTCGAGCCGCATCTTGACCGGTCGCCGGGTCCGGAGCGTCAGCGCTGCGCAGATGTCTTCGAGAACGATCTCCTGCTTCGCCCCGAACGCGCCACCGATGCGGGGCTTGATGACCCGCACGGTGTGGAGCGGTATCTCGTTGACGCGCGCGACGATGCGCCGGGCGTGGAACGGGACCTGCGTGCTCGTCACCACGACGAGGCGGTCCTTCTCGTCGAGATAGCACATCGTGATGTGCGGCTCGGTTGGGTTCCCCTGGACGTACTGAACCTCGTACTCGTTGTCGAAGACACGGTCGGCTGCTGCGAGTCCCTGCTCAACATCCCCGACCTCGGCCTCGACGACGCCGGCGAGATTCCTTGAGGCGTCCTGAATGCCCTCCGCGTCCGGCTGGTCGTGGATGACCGGAGCGCCCGGCCTCATCGCGTCGGCCGGGTCGAGCACCGCCGGGAGCACTTCGTACTCGACCTCGATGAGGTCGCAGGCCCGCTTCGCAAGCTCGGGCGATGTGGCCGCGACAACGGCCACGCGGTCGCCAACGTAGCGGAGCTTCGTGTCGAGCATGACGGCGTCGTACGGCGACGGCTCCGGGCAGTTCTGGCCGGCCGTGGAGAACGGCACGCGAGGCACGTCGGCGTGTGTCAGAACACACTCGACCCCGTCGAGCGCGGCAGCCTTGGACGTGTCGATGGAGATGATGCGCGCGTGCGCGTGGGGGCTTCCCTTGATGCGCCCGTAGAGCATGCCGGGACGAACGAAGTCGTCGGTGTACCGGGCGCGACCCGACAGCAGACCGAGTCCCTCGATCTTCGTCACACGCCGACCGACCGCGGTGTTGTCCTCGTCGCCCTGCCCCACATCACCCGTATCCGACGCGGCCGCTCCCGCCGTCGACGACGGCTCGCACGACATCCTGTCGCCCGCCGCGAGCGCCTCGACCGCCTCGACCGCCTTGACGTATCCCGTACACCGGCAGAGATTGCCGGAGAGCCCGTCGCGAATCTCCTCCTCCGACGGATGCGGGTTCTCGTCGAGAAGCGCCTTCGCGGACAGCATCATGCCCTGCATGCAGTAGGCGCACTGCGCGGACCCCCGCGCGAGGAACTCCTCCTGAACCGGATGCGGATGCGCGGCGTCGCCAAGACCTTCAATGGTAGTGACGGTCCTGCCGTCGATCCGCGCGGTGAGAAGCGTACACGACGGCACGGGCTTGCCGTCGAGCAGGACCGTGCAGGTCCCGCAGTTGCCGGAACGGCATCCGGCCTTCACGCCCATGTATCCATGGTGGCGAAGCGTATCAAGCAACACCTCGCCTGGATCGACGTCGAGGTCGAGCGTGTTCCCGTTGACTGTGAACGTGACCTTCATCGGCTCCCTCTATCCTTCGAGACCGGCGGCCTCGGTGAGTACGCGTACGGCGGCCGCGACTGCGGCGGCTCGTCGGTAGTCGGCAGTAGCTCGTCGATCACCCCTCGGGCTCGCCGCGTCCACGGCGATCACGGCAGCCTTCCGAATGGTGGCGGCATCCAGACCGTTCTCGGTCAGATACGACTCTGCGTCACGGGCCCGGAGCGGCGCGACGCGAAGCCCGCCCAGCGCGAGCCGGACATCGGGCGCCCCGCCGTCGCTCGCATTCACGACAGCGGCCGCGCTCGCGATGGCCACATCAAGACGCTTCCTCCCGACCTTGTGGAACGCGCCTCTGAGAGCTGAAGAGGACGGCACACGCACACCGGTGATGAGATCCCCGCGGCGGAAGACCTCTCGCCGCCTGGTGTAGAATGCGTCGAGCGTCACGTCCTTCGCGCCGTCGCTCGTGTGCACGCGCATAACGGCGTCGAGTGCGAGGAACACCGGCGGCAGGTCGGTCGGAAAGTGCCACGCGACAAGATTGCCGCCGACCGTCGCAAGATTCCTGATGGTGTGGTTTGCGACTCCGTGCGCCGCGCGGCTGAGTATCCCTCCCGCCGCCACGGCCGCCTCCCCCGAACGCGCCAGTTCGGCGACGGGCGTGCAGGCGCCGATGACGATGGTGCCGTCCGGCTCCGTCGAGACGCCGCGGGCACCGATGGCGCAGAGGTCGACCGCTGTGTCGATCGTTGCGCCGGCATGAACGAGGATGGTGCCGCCCGAGATGTAGAGGGCCGTGCCCGGACTGCCGGCGTGAGCCCGCACGGCTTCCTCGGGCGAACCCGGCCGGATGAGTTCTCTGATTGTCGACATCGTGTTCCCCTTGTTGGCTGAACCAGTGACCAGATTGCAGAATACTCCACGCGGGCCGGGCATTCAAGCGCACGCGACGTTCACTTGACAACATGAGGCATTGCTGATAATATCCATAAGAGTTCGCAGGCTCGGAGATTCGCGGGCTCCCGCTCGCATCATACACATCCCTGAGTGCGGCCACGAGGCCGCGTGGAGGTCTTCGATGAGCGCCGCCGGACCCCTCACCCGTACCGCATGTCTTCTCGTGACGCTTCTTCTCCCGGTCGCCTCGCACGGCGTGAGCCACTACGTCCACCAGGGCGGCGGCGGCGACTTCACCACCATCAACGACGCCGTGAGCGCTGCGGCCTCCGGTGACACGGTGCTCATCGCGGCGGGGACCTACTCCGGGGTGTCGAACACCGACGTCGATCCCGCAGGGAAGAATCTCGTCATCGTCTCCGAGAGCGGACCCGACGTCACCATCGTCGATTGCTCAGGCGGCAGCCCCTACCGGCGCGGGTTCTACTTCCACACGGCCGAGGATACGACGATGGTCCTTGACGGACTCCACATCACGGGCGGCGTCTCGGTGAAGGGCGGCGGCGTCAACTGCACGGGCGCCTCGCCGATCATCGAGAACTGCATCTTCACGAACTGCGGCGTCGCCTACGGTGGAGCGATGCACATCTACGAATCGCAGGCGATCGTCCGCAACTGCGAGTTCCTGGGTAACGACGTGTTCGTCTCCGGCGGCGCCATCTGGGTGGAGAACGCCACACCGGTCATCGCCTCGTGTCTCATCGACAGCTGCACCGCGGGGTTCATCGCGGGCGGCGTGCTTCTGTATGACGGTGGCTCCGCGACGTTCCGCGACGTCACGATCCAGAACTGCAGCTCGGGCGGCGACGGAGCCGGGTGCTTTGCCGAGGACTCGCCGAGCTACTTCTATGACGTCCGCTTCATCGGCAACTACGCCGACACGACAGATGGCGGAGGGCTCTACGCCAACTGCGACATGACGTTCGAGGACTGTCTCTTCAGAGAGAACTACGCCGGTGGCAACGGTGCAGGGCTCTACTTCTATGGCGGATCTCCGGAGTTCACGAACTGCGACTTCATCTCGAACTGGGCGGATCTCTCAGGCGGCGGCATCCATGCGGACGAGTCGCAGATCGACGTAGCCGGAGGGAAGTTCTGGAACAACTTCGCGGCCGCGGGAGGCGCCATTCACGTGTCCGCTGCAGCGCTGCCGCGGATCTCAGACGTCGAGTTCGTGGAGAACGAGGCGGTGTTCTGGGGAGGAGCCATCTTCGGCGACTTCCTCGTCATGCCGAGCATCACGGAATGCACGTTCACGGACAACGTCAGCGGCTGGACCGGCGGAGCCATCACGCTCGAGGGAGGCTCCGGCGGGGCGATCGAGTCGTGCGTCCTTCACGGGAACGCTGCGGAGACCGGCGCAGCGATCGAGATCACCGCGAGCACGGGCCCAGGCATCACATCGTGCACGTTCCAGGGGAACGTCGCCAACCCCGGTGACGGCGCCATCGCATCGACGGACGCCTCGCCCGACATCGCCAACACGATCATCGCGGGCACCGAGATCGGTGCGGCTCTCGTCTGCAGCGGTTCGCCGACACCGACGACGACGCACTCGTGCTCGTTCGGCAATGCTGCGGGAGACAGTCTGTGCGGAAGCTACCACGACAACATGTTCGAGGACCCGCTCTTCTGTAACGCCGCGGGAGGCGACCTGACGCTCCACGATGATTCGCCGTGCCTCGCCGCGAACAACGGCTGGGGTGAACTCGTCGGCGCGCGCGGCGCCGGAGGGTGCGGCCCCGGAACCGGCGTTGACGACCCGGCCGTACCGACACAGTTTGTGCTCTACCCGGCCACGCCGAATCCCTTCACGGGAACGACGAGCATCCGGTACTATGTCCCGGTCGACGCGAACGGTCTCGAGATCGGAATCTACGATGTCGCCGGTCGGCTCATCCGGGCGATAGGCGCCGACGCATCCCCGGGAGCGCACGAGACCGTGTGGAACGGCCGCGGCGAGGACGGCAGCGCCGTCGCGTCGGGCGTCTACTTCATTCGCGCCGGCGTCGCCGGGCGGACCACCGAGAGCACGGTCGTGCTTCTGCGATAGCACGCGGTTGCGACGCTCACGGGGCACCGTCCCATCGATGAACGCTCGACCGGGAGACCACCATGCTCGCTGCGCAGCGGCTGTCCATACGCGCGTCACTCCTCATGGCAGCGGGAGTCGCGCTCACGTCCGTCATCACTCTCCCAACACCGACGTCGGCGGACACCGTCCACGTTCCCTCCGGGCAACCGACCATCCAGGCCGGCATCGACGCGGCGGGGCAGAACGGAACGGTCATCATCGCGCCGGGCACCTACACGGGCGCGGGGAACATCGATGTGGACATGCGCGGGCTCTCGGTCACCGTGACGGGGTCCGGCTCGTCGACGACCATCATCGACTGCGAACTCGCCGGGCGAGCGTTCTCACTCACATCCCCCAACGACACGACGGCCGTCATCGAACAGCTGACGGTCAGGAACGGCACGGACCAGCTCGGCGGCGGCATCTACATCTCGGCTGCCTCCCCCACCATCCGCAATTGCACGTTCGAGGACTGCTCGGCGGACGACGGCGGCGCCCTGTACGCGACGGGCTCCGCCTCTCCGACGATCACGGACTGCACATTCACCGCGAACACGGCCGGTGACGGCGGCGCGCTCAAGATCCTCTCCTACGAAGGAAGCATCACGGGATGCACGTTCGAGGACTGCGTCGCGTCGAACGGGGGCGCGCTCTGCCTGGACTTCCCCGCAGAACTCCCGCTCGTGCTCGGCTGTCTGTTCAGAGGGAACACGGCGGACATCGGAGGTGCGGTCTACTACCGCAACACGGAAACGTCGATCGACGACTGCACGTTCTTCGGCAACACGGCGACGCTCGGCGGCGGCATCTACCTCGCGAGCAACTCCAACTACCCCGAGATCACGAGGTGCTCCTTCGTGGCCAACGACGGCGGCGGCGCCTACTCGCTCATGGCCGAGGTGACGTTCTCACGCTGTATCTTCGCGTTCGACCGGTCCGCCGCGGGGTTCGCATGTGCGCTCCCCGGCTGGAACCCGACCGTCACGCACTGTGTTTCCTTCGGCAATGCCGGAGGTGACAGCCTGTGCGGCAACCATACCAGCAACCTGTTCGAGGACCCGCGTCTCTGCGGACTCGCGACGGGCGATCTCACCCTCTGCTCGAACTCACAGTGCGTCCAGGGGAACAATCCCTGGGGCGTCTCGGTCGGCGCGCACGAAGCCGGGTGCGGCGATTGCGATTCGCCGGTGAGAAGTCTGAGTTGGGGAGCATTGAAGGGGATCTACAGGGAGCGCTAGACCATCCCGCCGCAGCATCTCTATCAGGCCAGAGCACCTACCACGACCGCGGCGACAACGCCAAGCATCGTCCCGGCGACCGCCTGCGCGGGCGTGTGCTGTTCCAGACGCCAGCGGGACCAGCTCATGAGCGTGACGATGACGACCGCGGGGACGGCGGAACCGAGCAGTCCACCGGCGAGGATGCCGACAAGCCCGGCCGCGGCGCAATGGACGCTGATCTTCCAGAAGAACGTGATGGCGAAGATGATGGCGGCCTGGGCGAAGAGCACGCCCGCGAGAACCGTCATCGGAGCGGGGGCGCCTCCGAAGCAGAAGACGAGCCACGCGATGCCGGTGCAGGCGAGGGTCACACCGAGCGGGCTGAACCTCTCCTCCCTCGTTTCGATATCGATGTCACCCACGCGGCCCCGCCGCACAAGCTGCACGATGTATGCCAGGGGGATGATCACGGCGAGGACAGCGTGAAGCCAGACCCAGCTCCACACACGCGGCTGGAACGACTGCCGCGCCTGGATGACCATCGCGACGATGGTGGCCACCGGTGGGCTCGCGGCAAGCGAGATGACCGCAGCGATGTTCTTGTCCAAACCGCGAAACGTCAAGCGTTACCCCTCATCCGCACACGATACCCGACTGCGGTTCATCAGTTTCGGCGATGATAGCACGGCGCGCGACGCGGCGAAAGACAACAGATGCTCCGCCCGCGTCGTTGTCCGCGACCGTGTCGACAGGGTACAATAGAACTTCGCACAGCACGCATGTCAAACTGGGTCCACGGAGAACAAGGGGGTCCGCCGCATGAGAGCACTGCGACTGCTTCGTCTTCGCCCGGCCGTTCTGGCCGCTGTCCTCGTCATCGCCGTCGCGTGTGGAGCGGCCGCCGGACCTGGCGAGTTCCACGTCATCCGTTCATTCAGCCCGCCGGGCGCGAACCCGTACGGCCTCGACTATGTCGAGACCTCGGCCGGTGTCGGGACTCTCTATCACACGGACTGGTACACGGGCGATGTCTACTCGATCACGACCGGTGGGACCGCAACGCTGCTCTTCAATGTCGCAGACGCGATTGGTGAGCCGTATTGGAACTACACCGCCGCCGCCATCTGCTTTGTCGGAGAAGGTGACAATCAGCCGGCAGGCACGCTCTACATCGTCGAGCCGGATCGCGGAGGTGCTCCGTACTACACCATCATCCGGTCGTTCACGCTCGGCGGCACGCATCTCAACACATGGGACGTCAGCGACATCATCGGCCGCGCCACAGGCATCACGTTCGACGGAACGCACTTCTGGCTCATCGGCTACGCCGATCTCGTGCAGTGCGACACCGACTTCAATCTCGTCCAGGACCACGTCGTACCCTGGGCAGTCAGCGACGGCGGACTCGACTTCGACGCCCCGACGAACATGCTCTACAATCTCAGCAGAGGATTCCAGTCGCTCGTTGTCTTCGAGCGCGGCGCTGAGTTCATCACGCACCAGCAGTACATCGGTGGCTACGGTCTGACGTCGCTGGCGATTGGACACATCACGCGAGAGAGCCGGAACCTCTGGCTCCTTGATAACTCGAACGTGCCCTCGGTGATCATGGAGATCAACGACGACTACTACGATCCGGTCGAGACGACGAGCTGGGGCAGCATCAAGGCGCTCTACCGTTAGACGCCTCGGGTCGGCCGGACCACCCGCGCCGCCTCCACTCCGCGATGCGCATTGCGAAGCCCGGGACCTCATTGAGGCCCCGGGCTTCTTCATGTCCAGCCGCTTCGTGTCCGGCTTCCTTCGTGTCTGACCGCATGACGAAGCCCGCACGGCTCGTGCTCGGCCGCCGCTACAGAACCAGCGCGTACCCGACCTTCGCGAAGATCGTACGGTCGGACTGCGTCAGCTCGAACTCGTCGGTCCCGAAGTGGCCGTCCGAGTAACCGAGGAAGAACACGGTCTGCGGGTTGATCTTGTACGAGAAGAGCAGCTGCGTCGCCATCCCGCTCTCCTCCGGGCGATAGTAGTTCTCGTAGACGTCCGGATAGTTGTCGAGATCGTATGAGTAGTCCTCGTACTGGACGATCGCGCGCACGAACATCCGCGGCGTGAACTGGTAGACCGTCCGCAGGAACGTGAGGTTCGCCGAATAGAGCTTCCCGTCATCGACGTCGAACTTCTCGTAGGTGTGTCCTATCAGCGCGGAGAGACCGCGTCCGAACTTGAACTCGACGGTCGGCTCGACAGTGATCGACGTGCCCGTCTGGACGTTCGCGTAGTCGATCGCCTCACCGTAGGCCCCCTGGATCGCAACGAGGAGCGACCCGGTCGGCCAGTAGCTCGCGTCGGTACTGACCCACCACGTGTCGAAATCCTCCCCGGCGAACTCCTGCCTGCCGAGCCAGCCATTGATGTTCACGTCCGACTGCTTCGGCCCATCGTAGTTGAGCCACATGTTGTACCCACGACGCCTGGGGGTCTCGTCCTCGTAGGCCTCGTACGTGTAGCAACCACCGAGGTTCAGCATCGTCCACCAGCTTCCGGCCCCCTGCTGCCATGTGTGACCAACGCCTACCTCCGAGTGCGTGTATCCCACCCGCGGAGTGAACCCCAGATCGGTCCGGAAGTCCTCGCCCGTCTTGGAGTGGTTCGCGTAGACATCGAGACCGCTGGTGAACCGACCCAGATTGATCGCGTACCTCGTGCCGTCGAACTCGTCCTCCGACTGCCCGTAGTCGAGATTCTCGTCTTCCGGGTGATCGATCGCATCCGGATAGTCAGTCTGCGAGGCCGCGAACTCAACATCGAGGTTGACGCTGTTGATGGGCCAGAAGTCCAGGTCGATACCGGCGACGCGGTTGTGGTACTCGTCTCCCTCACGACCGTTGTAGTAGACGTCCACGGTCGAGCTCTCCCCGATCTCCTGCTGGTAGGTGAACGCCGTCGCCGTCGACCGTTCGTCGAGCGACACGGACCGCGAACGCTGCGCGCCCGAGAGGATCAGATTCGTGATGTCGTCCTCCGCAACGAGTACGCCGAACGCGCCGCTCCCGGTCTTGCCGGTCAGCTTCACACCCCAGTTCGGAGACGCGATCGCGCGAGAGTAGAACTCGCTGAAGGTTCCCGAACTCTCGAGAAAGAACGGCCGTTTCTCCTCATAGTAGAGCGCGTACTGACGGTTGACGTCCAGCTGGAACGCGTCCGCCTCGATCTGCGAGAAGTCCGGATTGACGGCGGCCGAGAAGGTCAGGTTCGGCGAGATGCCCCAGCTGCCGGTGACGCCGGCCTCGTATTCGTCGTCCCTGTCCCCGAAGTCGCCATCGGGGAAGTCCTCTCGAACCTGCGTCCCGATGGCCGACACCGTCGGCGTGATCTCGATATCGCGCCCCGGTGTGGCTCCCTCGAACCCGATGAGCTTGTCCATCTGGCACCGGTAGCAGTTGTCATCGCGGTTGCGCGGGTAGAGACTGATGTGATATCTCACGTCGCGCGGCCAACTCCGCACCGCGTCGACGCCCCAGATCTGGTCGCCCTCGACGTCCTGGAAACGAATGGCGTTGAAGGGGATGGCCATCTCCACGCTGTAACCCCAGTCGTGGATCTTGCCTGCCGAGTCCCAGATGGCGTCCCACGAGTTTCCATCGCCGTGAACGCCGCTGGCGGTCTCTCCCTGAATACCAAGAGGATTGCATGCGAACTCGTAGCCGCCGCGCTGGTCGTTGTACGTGTCCATGCCGATGACGATCCACTCGTCGTTCCACATCTCGTCGTGGTCGCAGAGATGCGCCACGATCTGCGACGGGTCGGGGTCGTACGCCCGCCAGCCGACATAGAAGTAGTTGTCGTCATAGGCGAGCAGCATATCGGTCCGAACGGGCGCCTCGATGTTGTAGCCCGGTCGCACCTCGTTGTTGACGCCCATGACGAGCGCGTTGTCCCACTCAGCCTCGTCGAGAACGCCGTCTATCACAAAGGGGATCGCAACACGGGGCACGCGCTGAGGGATCTTCTCCTCGCGCTCGATGGCTCCGCTGGTTATCGGCAGCATGAACAGGGCGGCGCAGACGAGCGCGGCCCCAAGCAGCGCTTGAGCAGTCCGATTCATCTCAACTCCTGGAAGGTGGTGCGGCGAACCACGTGGTTCCGGCTCCACGCGGCCTACCTCCTGCGAGCGTCTGGGGGGACAGTACGGCTCGCAAGATTCGACACGGCGGGCAGGTCAGGGGTTGAGGCTACTTCTTCTTGAGGATGGCTCGCCATCCGGTCGCCGGCTGCATGATGGGGCGCCGCGGTGTGCGGATGATCCCGGCGGGCTCCGTGACGTAGAAGGCTTCCGGCGAGTGCTTGCGCGCGACGGCCAGGATTCGGCGGAGTTCCCGCCGCTTGCAGATCAACACGAGTTCCTTCACCGGCCCGGAGCGTCCGTGCCCCACGAACTCGGTGACCGGGAACCCCATGTTCCGGATCTCCTTGGCGATCTTCTCCGGGTTGATGCGCGTCAGGACGCGAAGGGTGACATGCCCGAGCGCGATGCGCTGCTCGATGAGGATGCCGACGACATTGCCTGTCGAGAAGCCGAGCGCGAAGAAGATACCGAGCACGGGTCGCGCCGCCACGCGCGGGACGATGGCCGCCATGACGCTCAGCCACAGGCTCACCTCGACCAGGCCGAGCACGAACGCGGCGGCTCTCCTCCCCTGCACGGTGCTGATCGTTCTGATCGTGCCGAGACTGACGTCCACGATCCTCACGAGGAAGATCGCGAGCCCGAGCAGCAACGTGTGTCCATCCAGTCCAAACACTCCGGTTCCCTCCACCGGCCGCCGCAGCTACTTCCGCGCCGCCTGCTTCCCGAGATACTCTTCGAACGTCCCCCAGAACGGATCGGTCCCGGGGTGCGCGAGGTCGGTCTCCACGCCGCTCTCGATGACCCGCACGCCCTTCTCGGTCGGCACGAGTTCGCCGACATCGGACGCCGGGATCCCTGCATCAGCGAGCGCCGCAAGAACGGCCGTGGCCTGGTCCGGCCGGACGGTACCCACGAGCGTCCCCTCGCTGATCGAGCTCATCGGTTCCATCCCGAACAGGTCGCAGACCTTGAGCGCGACATCGTCCGTAACGATGTCCGCCTTGTTGATGACCATGCCCTTGCCGGATGCCCGGGCGATCTCGAAGAGCGCGCCCCAGATGCCGCACTCGGTCGCGTCGTGCATGGCCGTCATGCCACCGACCTCGGAGCAGATGCGCGCGTCCTCCACGACCGACATCTGGAAGAACATGTCCTGCGCCTTCCGCGTGAACTCCTCGCCGTGGCGCTCATCGATGAACTCGGGGAACTGAACCGCCATGAGACCCGTCGCCTCGATGGCCGGTCCCTTGGTGATGATGATCCGGTCGCCGACGGAGGCCTGTCGCGGGTCGATCAGGTCGTCCTTCGATCCGACGCCCATGACCGTCGCTCCACCGACCATCGGGAAGTTGCAGCCATCACACGCCGCTCGATGTCCTCGACCATGCCCTTCAGGTCCAGGCCTGCACCGTGCTTCGGAGCCTGTACGGTGAC
>JAPEKQ010000010.1 GCA_029990205.1 bacterium | reverse complement strand
GGGTTCTACAGCTACGGCGATGCGATGCTCATCCTGTGAGGCTAGCAGTGAACCCGGCGCGAGACGCGCGGGCACCATCCGTGAGTCACACTGCACGACCTGATGGAGGCAGCGTTGATCGACTTTCGCATCATCGCGGAGGACCAGGAGACCGGAGCGCGCGCCGGGGAGCTCGTTACGCCGCACGGCGTCATCGAGACACCCGTCTTCATGCCCGTCGGGACCCAGGCGACCGTCAAGACGCTCGCGCCCTCCGATCTGATCGAACTCGACGCGCGCATCATACTCTCCAACGCGTATCACCTCTTCCTCCGTCCGGGCGCGGATGTCGTCCGCGAGGCCGGGGGACTCCACGGCTTCATGGGATGGGACCGGGCCATTCTGACCGACAGCGGCGGGTTTCAGATCTTCAGTCTGGGTCACATGAATCGGGTGAAGGAGGACGGTCTCGAGTTCAAGTCGCACCTGGACGGCCTCACGTTCTTCATGACGCCCGAGGACAACATGAAGCTCCAGCGCGACCTCGGCGCGGATATCATCATGGCATTCGATGAATGCGTGGCGTATCCTGCGACACACGAGCAGGCGAAGGTCTCGACCGAGCTCACGCTCCGGTGGGCCGAGCGGTGTCGTCGCGCCTGGTCCGCGGACCCGCGAGAGCAGCTGCTGTTTGGGATCGTGCAGGGGGCGACCTACGCGGACCTGCGGGACTCGTGCGCCCGCGCGCTCGTGGAGATGGACTTCCCCGGCTACGCCATCGGCGGTCTGGCCGTCGGCGAGCCGAAGCCGGTGATGCGGGAGATGATCGACGCCACGATCTCGCTTCTGCCGAGGGAACGGCCCCGCTACTTCATGGGGCAGGGATTCCCGGAGGATATCGTTGGTTCCGTGGCCCAGGGTGTTGACATGTTCGACTGTGTCATGCCGACGAGGAACGCGAGGAAGGGCTCGCTGTTCACGTCGCGCGGCCGGCTTGTCGTGAAGAACGCGAAGTACGCGCGGGACGACAGACCGATCGACCCGGACTGCGACTGCTACGCGTGCCGGAACTTCTCGCGGCGCTACATCCGCCACCTGTTCCGGTCCGATGAGGCGCTGGGGCCGAGACTCGCGAGCATCCACAGTCTGGCGTTCTATCTCAACACGATGCGCGAGATGCGCGCTGCCATCATCGACGGGCGCTTCGTTGCGTGGCGACGCGAGTTCCACGAGAAGTACGACGCGGGCTGGGGCGAGACGGAGACCGCCGAGACCGGCGACGCATAGCGACCCGCGGTCGCCTGCGCGACGCGCGGCTGGCGGCGGGGTGCGGGGTACGGCTGACGTATTCGACTTCGAGGAGGTATCACAATGGGATGGACAGGACAGCTGCCGGATGCGCTGACCTCGGAGACTGGGGGGAAGATCATCCTGCTCGTGGCCGACGGTCTGGGAGGACTGCCGCACCCGGAAACCGGACTGACTGAACTCGAGACGGCGAAGACCCCGAACCTCGACGCGCTTGTCACCGAAGGGTCCACCGGACTGCACGTTCCCATCGCTCCCGGCCTGACCCCGGGAAGCGGCCCGGCCCACATGGGGCTGTTCGGGTACGATCCGGTGGAGTACCTCATTGGTCGCGGCGTGCTCGAGGCGCTGGGTATCGGATTCGATCTCCGCGAAGGTGACGTCGCGGTTCGCATCAACTTCGCCACCGTCGACGCCGACGGCAACATCACCGACCGGCGCGCGGGCCGCATTCCGAACGAAGTCTGCGAGGAGCTCTCGGCTCGCCTCGACACAATCGAGCTTCCGGGCGTCGAGCTGTTCTTCCGCCCGGTCAAGGAGCACCGGGCGGCGCTCGTGCTCCGGGGCGACGGACTCGCGGGTGATCTCAACGACACCGACCCTCAGGCGACCGGTGTGCCGCCGCTGCCGGTGACGGCGCAGTGTCCCGAGGAGGAGCGGACGGCGGAGCTTCTCAATACCTTCGTTGCGAAGGCGCGTGAGATGCTGACCGACCAGCCGAAGGCGAACGCCATCACGCTGCGCGGCATCGCCGAGCGGACGAGAATCCCGACATTCGGTGAGCGGTTCAAGCTGCGCGCCGCGGCGATCGCCGGATACCCGATGTACCGCGGCGTGGCCGGTCTCGTCGGGATGGATGTGCTCCCGATCGCTTCAACGCCCGAGGCGATGGCGACGATGCTCAAGGAGAACTGGAACGACTACAACTTCTTCTTCATGCACTACAAGTACACCGACTCGACGGGTGAGGACGGGAACTTCGACGCGAAGGTCAAGGCGACCGAGGAGTTCGACACGGTCGTCCCCGGCGTGCGCGCCGTGAACCCCGATGTTCTTCTTGTGACCGGTGACCACTCCACGCCGTCGGCGCTGGCGTCGCACAGCTGGCACCCGGTGCCTGTGGCGATCCTGAGCGCGGCGATCCGTCGTGACGCAAACACGACCTTCGGAGAGACCGCGTGTCTGACGGGTTCCCTCGGGAGAATGAGGGCCGTCGACCTCATGCCGCTGATGCTCTCACACGCTGGTCGACTCGCGAAGTTCGGGGCGTAGGGGGGCGCGTGCGGAGGTCTCACGAGACACTTCTGCTTCTGCTCGGGTGTGGTGCGCTCGCGCTTGCGTTCCCACCCGCCGACCTGTGGCCTCTCGGGCTGGTCGGGCTTGTCCCGCTCTTCCATCTGACAGGGCGAGGCTCAGGGGCCGGCGGCGACCGTGACTCCGGCGCCGAGGGACGCGCCGTGCCGGACCCGGCACGCGCCCGTCACCGGTCCGCTTTCCGCACCGGCTTCCTTGGCGGCATCGCGTTCTTCCTGCCTCTTGTCTACTGGCTGGTCAAGCTCTCCTCGAACGAAGTGGACAACCCGGTCCTCATGAGCGGCCCGCTCGTGTTGCTCGTGCTGCTCCAGTCGCTCTACTGGGGGCTGGCGGCCGGTGTGTCGAGGTTGCTCATCCGGCGCGGCGGGCTTCCGCGCGTTCTCGTGCTCCCGGTCGTCTGGACCGCGTTCGAGTATCTGCGGTCGCTCACGGTGATCGGGTTCCCGTGGGGCAACATCGGGTACGTGGGGACGGCGATTCCGGCGGTCATCCAGTTCGCGTCGCTCACGGGTCTCTTCGGTGTGACCTTCTGGTTCGCTCTGGTCAACGCCATCGTGCTCGAACTCATCGAGGGGAGGCGCGACCCGCGCGTTCGGACGATCGCGCTCGCCTCGCTATTTCTGGTGCTCACGCTTCCGCTGGTTCATGGGCTCGTTGTCATGTCGAGACCGCTCGGGCTGGATACCGTCCGTGTCGCGGTCATTCAGCCGAACATCGAGGGCAAGAAGAAGTGGGATCCGGAGTTCCGGTACCTGAGCTACGAGCGTCTCGAGAGGCTGACGCTGGAGGCCGGTCGGGAGGGGCCCGATCTGATCATCTGGCCGGAGACCGCAGTGCCGACCTATCTCCGGACGGACGCGGTCCAGCTCGGCTGGGCGAGGCGGCTCGCGGCGGATGTCGACGCGGCGATCCTGACGGGGAGTCCCGACTTCGAGGCCGCTCCGGGGGAGAAGCCGCGGTTCTACAACTCGGCGCTCCTGGTCCGACCGGACTCGCCCGAGGTCACGCGCTATGACAAGATCCACCTCGTGCCGTTCGGTGAAGCGATCCCGTTCGAGTCGACATTTCCGATCCTCGAGCGCGTCGATTTCGGAGAGGCGGACTTCCGGGCGGGGACCGAGCGGACGGTGTTCGAGTGGCGCGGGACCGCGCTGTCGACCCATATCTGCTACGAGGTGATCTTCCCCGGGCTCGTGCGGGAGTTCGTGGATGCGGGCGCCGGTCTTCTCGTCACGATCACGAACGACGTCTGGTACGGGCGGACGTCGATGCCGTTCCAGCACGCCTCGATGGCGCTCATGCGTTCGATCGAGAACCGGCGGAGCCTCGCGAGAAGCGCCAACAGCGGGATCTCCATGCTGGTCGACCCGTTCGGTCGCGTCATCGCGCGCACCGACATCTTCACCGAGACGTACCTCGTTGCCGACCTCCCGGTCGGCGGTGAGAGGACGTTCTACACGCGCGTCGGCGACTACCCGGGATGGCTGGCTCTGGCATTCTCGGGCGCCGGCCTCGTCGTCGCGGCATTCAGGCGACGCCGGCGTCGATAGCCGGACCGGTTCCGGAGGTCCTTCCCGGACCACCGGATTCCTGCCGCTCGCGCCTTCCGAAGTCTCGCATTCCGCAAGCCCCGGAAGCCCAGGACTGAGCAGCGCTCAGTCCTGGCGCAGTCCGCTGAAATCCCCTTGAAAAGGGCCATTCCATGGCCCTTTGTCCACCCTCACCGCTTCCATAGTGTGGCATGGGAATTGCGCTAATTGGTCCCCAGAGCGGTCCGCCGGTGCGCGAACCGCGGAGCCTTGGGGTGCAAGAAGGGGCAATCAGATGCGCCACATACATATTGAGCGCCTCGGCGAGCTGACTCCCGACAACATCTGGTACATGCGCGTCAGCTACGCGAAGCCCCTTGTGGGGTCCGCCGTGGGCGACCAGTCGCTTCGCATCTATGGTCAGGTCAAGGCCAAGGACCGCGATGAGAGCGTCAATCAGCTGATGCAGTACGTCGATACGCTCCGGGCGGACGCCGAACTCATACGGGCTTTCGGAAGCGCGAAGCTCGTGACGATGCGGTGGACCGAGGAGAGCGAACAGGAGTATCTCAAGGGTCTTCACTTTGAGGTGGATCTGCCGCTTCTTGTTCCGGCAGTGGGAGGTGGGTATGACGATGCGTGACAGAATCGGCATCGCGATACCGATCGCCGTGCTCGTCGTGGTGATCGTAGTGACGGTCGGAGTCCACCGACCGAAGTGGAGACAGCTGATGGACCTCGTCAGCGAGGTCGCTCACGCGGAGCAGGTGCTGGGCGAGGCTCTGGAACATCAGGGTGAGTTCGCTGTAGCGAAGGACTTCCTTCCGCAGCGGAGCGAGAAGCACGGTTCGGCAGACCAGCAGTTCCTCACCAGCGTGAGCGCTGAGATCGCGAGACTGGGGCTCTATCTTCGCGAACTCGAGCCGAGGGACCGCGAGCGCGTCAGCGAGAACTACTTCACGAGCACGTACATGGTCGAGCTCGAGGGTGGATACGAGACGATCCTGGAGTTCCTGGAGTACCTGGAGGGGCTTCCCGAGGTCGTCGAGGTCGGCAGCATGGACCTTCGTTCGAACAAGGTGATATCCGGAAACGGGCACCGAACGCTTCTGACGTTCAAGGTGACCGGCTACTAGCGCAGGGGCAGGATGAACGGGCCGCGTGGCCCGGAACGGGACGGTTCAGTCATGAAGACTCAGCATATCGTCGTGATGGTCCTGGCCACTGTCGCGACCATCTACATCGGAACAGGAGTGATCACGCGGAGCGCGGGCGTCGCGGGGCGGATCGGGCGGCTGGTGGACAAGGCGAGCGCGGAGGCTCCGCAGAGCGAGGACGATCTCTCGCAGCTTCTCAGCGACCTGGAAGCGGCGCAGGCGGAGGAGCAGGTGGAGGAGGAGGCCGCTGCGCTCGAGCGGAATCCGATGGTTCCGAAGAGCACGCAGCGGAGGACGACAACAGCGAGCAGCACGACGCCTTCGGAGCCGGTGCAGCCAGCCGTGCCATCCGTTGCCGTCACGGCTGTGATCATTGACGAGAATCCCATGGCAGTATTGACGACCGGGGGCCGCAGTATCACCGTTGAGGAGGGCGACACTGTTAATGGCGGCCTGGTGGTGGAGATCAGGGGCGATGGCGTGGTCATCAAGTACGAGGACAAGTCGCGCACCTATCCATACCCATCCGGCAAGTAACGAGGAGGAACCACAGATGAAGCATGTCGCACTCGCGATAAGCGCACTTCTGCTGGTCCTTGCCTTCGCCACAGCGGTGTTGGCCCAGGACAGCGGAATCACTGTCTCCGTGAGCGCCAAGGCGACCCAGCTCACGGATGTTCTGGCGATCCTCGCCAACAAGAGCGGGCTCAATATCGTGACGAGTCCGGCGGCCGAGGGTCAGGTCGTGTCCGTGCACTTCGTGCATACTCCCATCGAGGAAGCGCTGGATCTGGTCGTACGCGCCGCGGGGCTTGGATACGAGCGGATCGGCAATTCGATCCTCGTTGGTGAGCCCGAGGAACTCAAGGCTGAGACGGGACTGGAGTCGTACGTCATCAACCTGCAGTTCGCTGACGCGTATGAGCTTGAGCCCCTCGTCGCCAAGATCGCCGACGAGGTCACGACCGACCCGGGTGGAAACCGTCTTGTGGTCGTGGCGTCTCCGGGAAGCATCGAGGACGTACGTTCGGTCATCGAACTCCTGGATGTTCCGCCGGTGCAGATCCTCCTCGAGACCGAGGTCGTCGAGGTGACGACGGACAATCTCTATGAGTACGGTATCGACTGGGCGAAACTCACAAGCCAGACTGTGATCTTCGCTGAGGGCGAGCCGGAGCCTTCGAGCCCGGACGCTCTTCCGTCGGAGATGGAATGGCTCGGCACGACCAAGCTCGACATGGATGGTGTGATCCGGCAGGCTCAGGCTCTTGAAGTCGCTCTCGACTTCCTCCAGACCGAGGGACACGCGAGGCTGCTGAGCCGGTCCACGCTGGCGACGCTGAACAACCGGATGGCCGAGATCCACATCGGCGATGTGATTCCCTACACGGTGTCCGGTGTGAGCTCCGCTGGTGCCGTCGAAGTCACCGTCGAGCGTGAGAACGTCGGTGTCACCGTGAGTGTGACGCCTCGGGCCGCCGGCGACGGGCACATCACTGCGCTCGTGGAGCCGAATGTCTCGAGCATCGTCGGATGGAAGGGTCCGAACGAGGAGATCCCGTGGACGAAGGAGCGTCGGGCGTCGACACAGGTTCGCGTTCGCGACGGCGAGACCTTCATGATCGCAGGGCTTCTCAACGAGGACACGAGCTCCGAGGAGTCCAAGGTGCCGATTCTGGGCGACATCCCCGTTCTCGGATACCTGTTCAAGCATGTGAAGGACACAACGACGACGACGGACCTGATCATCAAGATCACGCCGCGTATCGTCTCATAGATGGGCGATGGCGGGGCGCGTGGGGGGTCAGGCGCCGACGCCAGGACCATCGACTCGAGGGGCGGTCCTCGTGACCGTCCCTTGACGAGGGCACAAAGCATGAGCTGCACGCCCTCGAGAAACGTAGGGGTCCCGGAAGGGGCCCCTCGCTTCGTTAGAAGACACGTAGGGGTCCCGGAAGGGGCCCCTCGCTTCGTTTGAGGCTGTAATCCCCGTCCATCATGTCCTATACTCCGGTTTCGGGATGTTTCCACCGGAAGAGCGCTCCAATGCGCGGATCTGAACCGGGAGCTGGCATGACGGACCATGATGTTATCGTCATCGGAGCCGGGCCGGCCGGTCTCACGGCCGGGATTTACGCCGGACGCATGCGTCTCTCGACGCTCGTCATCGAGATGATGATGCCCGGCGGTCAGGCGGCGATCACCCACCTCATTGAGAACTACCCCGGCGTGAGCCCGCTCTCCGGAGCCGAGCTCGCGAGCCGCATGCAGGAGCAGATGGAGAGTTTCGGGGCCGTGCTCGTGAGTGACACGGTGACCGGGATCGAACGGACCGGTGACCACTTCACGGTGATGCGTGGGAGCGGGCCAACGACGGCGCGAGCCGTGGTTATCGCAAGCGGGACCGGCTATCGAGAGCTGGGCATTCCGGGCGAGAAGGAGTTCGTGGGACGCGGTGTATCGTACTGCGCAACCTGCGACGGGCCGTTCTACCGCGATCAGGAGGTTGCGGTCGTCGGAGGAGGCAACAGCGCGCTCCAGGAGGCGCTCTACCTGACGGGTCTCGTGACGAAGGTCTACCTGATACACCGGCGCGACGAGTTCCGCGCGCATCCGGTCCTCGCGGAGCGGGTACGCGCGCACGAGAAGATCGAGTGCATCTGCAGTCACACCGTCGAGAGCATCGAGGGCAGCGGGGCGGGCGTCGAACGCCTCAATCTCAAGCCGGTCGGTGAGGGAGAGAAACGCGTGCTTGAGGTACCCGGCGTCTTCCTGTTCGTCGGGCTCAAGCCGAAGACGGAGTTCCTGGGTGATCTCATTGAGACGAACGAGTGGGGTTTCATCACGGCGGGAGAGGATACGAGGACGAACGTCCCCGGTATCTGTGCCGCCGGCGATTGCCGGGAGAAGCCTCTCAGGCAGATCGCGACGGCCGTGGGGGACGGGGCAACGGCAGTGTTCGCGATAGAGCGCTACCTCGATGACGGGGAGTGGTGAGAGCGGAGAGCTGTTCAGAACGGAGGTGGGCGTTGAAGGACCTTCTGAAACAGGCGATGGACGAGCTCAAACGCCAGGGCGTCGATTACGCCGACGCGCGCCGCGTGATCGGCACGAGCGAGATCCTCGTGATGAAGAACGGGAAGCTCGAGACCGCCTCGGTCATGGAATCGAGGGGCTTCGGTATTCGGGTTCTGGCCGGGGGAGCCTGGGGCTTCTCATCGAGTTCGCTTCAGACAGCGGAGGCGGTCAGAGAGGTCGCGGCGCAGGCGCTGGCGATCGCGAAGGCGAGCGCCACGGTCGGCGGCGGCGGAGTCGTGCTCGACGAGCGGGATGCCGTCATCGACCGCTACGAGAGCGGATTCGATGAGGATCCGTTCGAGGTACAGCTTTCGGACAAGCTCTCGATCCTCGCGGAGTGCTGCGCTGGCATGAGCAGGACCGACGGCGTCAAGCTCTCGACCGCATCCATGATGAGCTTCAAGAACGACAAGCTGTTCGTCAGCACCGACGGGAGCGAGATCGAGCAGTTCATCGTCGAGACCGGCGGCGGGATCGCGGCGACCGCGATGAACGACGCGGGTGAGAGGCAGACGCGCTCGTACCCCGCGAGCTTCCGCGGCGACTACGCGACACGAGGGTTTGAGTTCACGCGCTCGCTCGACCTGGCGGGGCACGCCGACCAGGTGGGCGCGGAGGCGCTCGAACTGCTCAATGCGGACGAGTGCCCGGCCGTTCACACGGACCTCATCATCGGAGGGACGCAGCTCGCGCTCCAGGTCCACGAGTCGTGCGGTCATCCGATCGAGCTCGACCGCGTGTTCGGGACCGAGGCGTCCTACGCGGGGACGAGCTTCCTGACGACTGACAAACTCGGTTCGTTCCAGTACGGATCCGACATCGTCAATATCGTCGCGGACGCGACGTGCGAAGGCGGGCTCGGCTCGTTCGGCTACGACGACGAGGGCGTGCCGGCGCAGCGGACCGAGATCGTGACGGAGGGACTCTTCACGGGTTACCTCTCGAGCCGTGAGTCTGCGCCGAAGATCGGTCAGAAGAGCAGTGGCACGATGCGGGCCGACGGGTGGAACCGGATCCCACTTGTCCGCATGACGAACATCAACCTCCTGCCGGGGGCGGGGACGCTCGAGGATCTCATCGCCGATACGGACGACGGCATCTTCGTCGACTCGAACAAGAGCTGGAGTATCGACCAGCGCCGCATCAACTTCCAGTTCGGTTGCGAGATCGCCTGGGAGATCAAGAACGGCAAGCGCACGCGCATGCTCAAGAACCCGGTCTACACCGGGATCACCCCGGAGTTCTGGGGCGGCTGCGACGCCATCTGCGGTGAGGAGGAGTGGCACATCTTCGGGATCCCGAGCTGTGGCAAGGGTGAGCCGGGACAGACGGCGCATGTCGGTCACGGCGTGGCGCCCGCGCGGTTCAAGAACGTCGAGGTGGGAGGGAAGCGATGATCGAGAAGACCAAGCTCAGCGCGCTTCTCAAGGAGGCGCTTCAGGCATCTCCCGCCGATGAGACGGAACTCGTCGTGTGGAGCGGCACCAACGCGTTGACCCGGTTCGCCGAGTCGCGGATCCATCAGAACGTGTACGAGGAGAATACCTACGTCACGGCGCGGGTGGCTGTCGGCAAGAGGACCGGCGTGACGATGACGAACCAGCTCGAGCCCGCGGAGCTTCAGTCCGCTCTGGCGCGAGCGACAGAGATCGCAAAGGCGAGTCCCGAGGACCCGGACTTCCCGGGGTTCCCGAAGTCGGACGCGGCGCCGGCGGCGGACACGTTCTCCGACGCGACGGCCGCGATGACCCCGACGCAGAGAGCCGAGGCCGTGTCAGAAGCCGTGGACATCGCCGCGCGGAAGAACACGACGCTCTCGGGCGCGTACCGGATCAGCGCCTTCCGGTTCGCCGTGGCCAACACGAGCGGGACCGACCAGAGTTACGACGGAACCGATGCGGCTCTGTCCGTCTTCGCGACCGACCCGAACAAGGTCAACGGAGCCACGTCGGCCTACGCGAAGGGGATCGAGGGGATCGATGTCGCCGGCACGGCTCAGCGCGCGGTGGACAAGTGCGTTGCGGCCGCGAACCCGGTCAGTGTCGACTACGCGCCGATGGACATCGTTGTGGAGCCCCGCGCGGTCGCGGAGGTGATCAGCTGGCTCAACTTCACGGCGTTCGGCGCCAAGCAGGTCCACGAGAACATGTCGTTCATGGCGGGTCGCTTCGGCGAGAAGGTGATGGGGGAGAACATCACACTCGTTGATGACGCCTTCGACACGGCCGGCATCCCGGTGCCGTTCGATTACGAGGGGGTGACGAAGAGACCGGTGACGCTTATCGAGAAGGGCGTCGCGCGTTCGCCGGTCTACGATTCGCTCACCGCCGCCAAGGACGGCGTCGCGAATACCGGGCATGCGGGCTCTGCCGCGTTCCGCGGAGGACCGGCGCCGAGGAACCTGTTCATCACACCCGGTGACAAGACGCGCGACGAGCTCATCGGGATGGTCGACCGGGGCATCTTCGTCTCCAACTTCCACTACGTCAACGGACTCCTCGACACGCGACGCGCTCTCTTCACGGGGATGACTCGCGCCGGGACCTATCTCATCGAAGACGGTCGGATATCGAAGGCCGTGAAGAACATGCGGTGGACCGACAGCATGATGAGGTTCTTCTCCGAGGTGGCGGCGATGACGAAGGAACGTGAGACGATCGGCGCCTCCTGGGGCGCAGTCGGGTCGGTCACGACGCCCACCATGCTCGTCCGCGCGTTCAAGTTCACGGGAGCGACGGAGTTCTAGCAGAGATTTGCGGGCCCGATCCTGCAACCAAATCGGGCCCGCCTGCATCATATGTTGGTGTTGGCACACAGAACGACAACTGCGGAGCCTGGGATAACAGGAGGAACAGGTGTACGGGGATATCAAAGCGATCGGCGAGAGGATCGAGCGCGAGAGCGCCTTCGTCCCGACGCTGCTTGCAGAGATCGACAAAGTCATCGTCGGCCAGCGCTATATGATAGAGCGACTGATGATCGGGCTTCTGGCGAACGGACACGTCCTTATCGAGGGCGTACCGGGTCTCGCCAAGACGCTCGCCGTGCGCACGCTCTCGCGGTGCATCGACACGAGCTTCCAGCGCATCCAGTTCACGCCGGATCTTCTCCCGGCGGATCTCATCGGAACGCTCGTCTACTCGCCAAGTACCGGGACCTTCACGACGAAGAAGGGTCCCATCTTCTCCAACCTCATCCTGGCGGACGAGATCAACCGCGCTCCGGCCAAGGTGCAGAGCGCGCTTCTCGAGGCCATGCAGGAGCGCCAGATCACCATCGGTGACGAGACCTTTCCGCTCGACGATCCATTCCTCGTCCTCGCGACGCAGAACCCCATCGAGCAGGAAGGAACCTATCCGCTGCCGGAGGCACAGGTCGACCGGTTTATGCTGAAGCTCCGCGTGGGGTATCCGACCCGCGAGGAGGAACTCAGGATCATGGACCGGATGGCGGGCGGCTCGGAGCCCGAGGTGTCGGCGGTCGTCTCGCCGGACACGATCCTGGCGGCGCGCAAGCTGGTCTCGGAGATCTACGTCGACGAGAAGGTGAAGCAGTACATTCTCGACATCGTCTTCGCGACGCGCGAGCCGACGGAGGCCGGGCTGGATCTCGGCGACCTCATCGCGTACGGCGCCTCACCGCGGGCCTCGATCTTCCTGAGCGTGGCCGCGCGGGCGCATGCGTTCCTTCAGGGAAGAGGGTATGTGACCCCGGAGGATGTCAAAGCGATCGCGATGGACGTACTCCGTCACCGGGTGATCATCACGTACGAGGCCGAGGCTGAAGAGATGACGTCGGAGGACGTCGTCCAGCGGATCCTCGACAACGTCGAAGTCCCCTAGCAGCCAGCTGACAACCCGAACGTCCACGCGTCGCCGACTCACGGCGTCGTGCGGAGGACGTGTAGAACGCCATGCTTCCGAAAGAGATACTCAAGAAGATCAGGCACATCGAGATCCGCACGAAGCGGCTCGTCGATGACGTGTTCTCGGGTGAGTACCAGAGCGTGTTCAAGGGCCGTGGGATGGAGTTCGCGGAGGTGCGCGAATATCTTCCCGGCGACGACGTTCGCTCGATCGACTGGAACGTCACGGCGCGCATGGGTCACCCCTACATCAAGAAGTTCGAGGAGGAGCGCGAACTCACGGTGATGTTCGTCGTGGACGCCAGCGGCTCCGGCCGGTTTGGGACGACCGAACGGTTCAAGTCGGACCTGGCCGCGGAGCTGTGCGCGATCCTCGCGTTCTCGGCCACCAGGAACAACGACCGCGTCGGACTGATCATCTTCACGGACCGCATCGAGAAGGTCGTGCCGCCCCAGAAGGGGCGCCGGCACGTGCTTCGAGTCATCCGCGAGATCCTCTACTCGGAGCCCGAGGGGACGGGGACCGACATCCCGACCGCCATCGACTACCTCTCGAAGGTCGTTCGGCGTCACGCCGTGGTCTTCCTCGTGAGCGACTTCGTGGCGGACGGCTACGAACGGTCGCTGGCGACCGCCGCGAAACGCTTCGACCTGGTCGCGGTCGAGGTGAACGACCCGTGCGAGTTCGAGCTGCCGAACGCGGGGCTCGTGGATCTGAGCGATCCGGAGACAGGGGAACGGCTTCTGGTGGACACGAGTGACAGACGGTTCCGTGAGCGCTTCGCCGCGGAGAGCGCGCGCCTCGCTGAGGAACGGGAACGCTTGTTCGGGCGACTTGGTGTGGATTCGATCGCGGTGCGTGTCGGCGAGCCGTACGTCGATCCGCTCGAGAAGTTCTTCAGGCTGCGCGCGAGACGTGCCGGCGGAGGCGCGACGACGCGCGTGGGAGGGGTTCGGTCGTGAGGAGAGCGAAGCTCACAGATCGTCTCGGCATTGTCGCCATCTGCGCGTTCATCGCTCTGATCGCGGGCCTGAACGCCGACGCCGCGCGTGCACAGGGGGATCCCTCGTCGTTGCGCGGTGACGGAATGGACACGGCGCGGATCGCGCGCATGCGCGACACGCTCCGCGCTCCCTCCGATTCGCTGCTGATGGTCGGCGCGAGCGTTGTGCCGGATACGGCCACGGTGGGAGACCGCCTTGTCCTGACACTGACCGCGGTCCATGACTTCGATACCGCGCTGGCATTCCCACGCGTCGTTGGAGAGATCGCGCCGTTCGAGGTGATCGATGTGGTCATCTATCCGTCGGACGAGAGTCCGGACGGCGTCATCGAGCGACGCGACGTCGTCATCACGGTGTTCGAAACGGGCGAGCACGTTATCCCCGAACTCGCGTTCCACGCGGTGATGTCCGGTGGGGACACGGCCGTCGTCCACTCGCCGAGTCTCGAAATCGTGGTCAGGAGCGTCATTCCACCCGAGGATCTCGAGGGGCAGATCGAGCCGCGCGCCATCAAGCCGCCCGTGGACCTCCCGAGAGCCGTCTGGCCCTGGATCGTCGCCGCGCTGGTCGTCGCGGCGCTCGTTGCCGCGTGGAGGCTCTGGATCAGATGGCGGGAGTCGCGTCCGGAACCCGGGGAGGAGACCGGGCCGACTCGTGAGGAGCGACGACGCGCGGCACACGTCAGCGCGCTGTCGCGGCTGCGCGCGCTTCGGTCGGGTGACGAGCTGGACCGAGGCGACATCGAGACGTTCTACGTCGAGCTGACCGATATTGCGCGACGATACATCGGGGACCGGTTCAGCGTTCCGGCCATCGACCGGACCACGGCCGAACTGGCGCCGGAGTTGAGCGAAGCGGCGCTTCCGGATGAACAGATCTCGTGGCTGACCGGACTGCTCGAGCGCGCGGACCTTTCGAAGTTCGCGAGGAGCGCACCGACCGTCGAGCGGGCCCGTGGCGATCTGGATGACGTCGAGGGGTTCGTGGAGCGGACGCGTCTGCGAGCGAGCGAGGAGGAGGGCGACGATGTTCCGGTTCGCTGATCCTGTCTTCCTCTGGCTCCTGCTGCTCATCCCGATCTACATCACGGTGGCGCTGCGGTTCAGGCGCGCTCTTGAGCCGGCTGTCTCGTTCCCGCTGACGCGCATGGCGCGTGAGCAGGCCGGAAGCCGCGCCGCCTGGAAGCGCGCCGCGACGCTCGCGGTGCGCTGCATCCTCATCGCGCTCGTCGTCCTGGGGCTGGCTCGCCCGCAGGCGGGGCGCGGCACGGAGACCGTGCTCTCCGAGGGGATCGACATCCTTCTGGTGCTCGATGTCTCCGGCAGCATGCGCGCCGAGGACTTCAAGCCGCAGAACCGGCTGGGCGTGGCGAAGTCGGTCGTTGCCGACTTCATCGAGGGACGTGTCTCCGACCGCATCGGAATGGTCGTGTTCGCGAGCGAGGCCTACACGCAGTGCCCGCTGACGCTCGACTACGATGTGCTGCTCGAGCTGCTCGACTCGATCGAGCTGGGGATGATCGACGAGCAGAGCACGGCCATCGGGCTTGCGCTGGCGACGGCCGCCAATCGCCTGCGTGAGAGCGAGGCCGAGAGCAAGATCGTCGTGCTCCTCACGGACGGTCGGAACAACGCGGGTCAGATCGATCCGGTGACGGCGGCGCAGGCGGCCGCCGCGCTCGGCATCAAGGTGTACACGGTTGCCGCCGGGACGGCCGAGGGCGGTCCGATCCCGGTCGACGACCCGGTCTGGGGACGGCGGTACGTCAACGTGCCCACCGATATCGATGAGGATGTGCTCCGCGAGATCTCCAGGATCACGGGTGGTAGATACTTCCGCGCGAAGACCGAGGGGATGCTCGCGGACGTGTACTCCACGATCGACGCACTCGAGAAGACGAAGGTCGAGGTGAAGCACTTCACGTCGTATACGGAGCTTGGTCCGAGGTTCGCGATGGCGGCGCTCGTCATCGCCCTGATCGAACTCGTGCTTGGGGCCACGGTGCTCAGGAGGATTCCGTAGCGTGAGATTCGCGGTCGACACCGAACTCCTGCTTCTCTGGTATCTCGGCGTGCCGCTGCTGGTCGCCGTGCTGCTCGGCTGGTTTGCGCTCGGACGCCGCCGGGCCTCGAAACAGGCGATGGCGGAGCCCGCGCTCTATACGCGGATCGCTCCGGCGACGGCCGAGAGCGTGCACCGGGCGAGAGTGTGGCTCGCCGTGTTGGTGGTTCTTGCGCTGGGGCTCGCGGCGGGGCGTCCGCAGACCGGGACGAGGCTCGGCGTGGCAACGCGACACGGCATCGACCTGATGCTGGCGCTCGACGTCTCGGACTCGATGCGGGCGGAGGATCTTCGACCGGATCGTCTGGAGAAGGCGAGACGCGAGGCGCTGACGTTGATCGAGCTTCTCGATGGGGACCGCGTCGGTGTGATCACGTTCGCGGGCGCTGCGTTCGTGCAGTGCCCGTTGACGTTGGACTACGGCGCGGCCTCGATGCTGCTTTCGGCCGTGGAACCGGGTACCATCTCGCGTCCGGGGACCAATCTCGCGGCGGCCATCCGGAAGGCGACCGCCGCCTTGACGACGCAGCCCGACCGCTCCAAGGCGCTCGTCATCTTCACCGATGGCGAGGGGCACGAGGAAGACCCGCTCGAGGCGGCGAGAGAGGCGGCCGAGGCGGGTGTGAGGATCTACACCATCGGCCTCGGGTCAACGGCCGGCGAGCCGATCCCGCTCTCGGCCTCCGAGGGCGGCGGGTACAAGAGGGACCGCTCAGGAAACATCGTCATGTCGCGGCTCGACGAGGGGACGCTGATGGATATCGCATCGGTGACCGGTGGGAGCTACTATCGGGCGACGAGCGGTGAGAGGGAACTTCGCGCGATCGAAGAGGAGCTGGCGCGGATGGAACAGGGCGAACTCGAATCCAGGATGCTCGCATTCTACGAGGAGCGCTTCCAGGTGCCTATGCTTGTCGCGCTCGCGCTGCTTCTGCTGGCGACCTTCGTTCCGGCCCGGAGCCCCGGTCGCGTCCGTCCGCTGCTTCGGACATTGTCGGTTCTCGCGATTGCGGCTGTCTTCCCGGTCCTGACCGGGTTCGGCGAGACGCCGGGCGGTCACAACCGGAAGGGCAACCGGCTCTACCGCGAAGGAAGGTACAATGAAGCGCTGACGGAGTATCGGAGCGGGCAGGTGCTCGCGCCCGAACTCGCCGCGCTCGGTTTCAACGCCGGCAACGCGCTGTTCCAGAGCGGCGACGTCGAGGCGGCGTTGAGGGAGTACCAGCAGGCGGCGTCCGCAGGGGATGACGAACTCGCAGCGGCGGCGCTCTACAACGCCGGGGATGCGCTTCTTGCCGCCGGCGATCTGGAAGGCGCGATCCAGGCCTTTCGACAGAGCCTCCTGAGGAATCCGGATGATGTCGACGCCAAGTACAACCTCGAGGTCGCGCAGCTCGCCCGCGAGCAACAGGAACAGCAGGAGCAGCAGGGCGGCGAGGGGGAGCAGGGCGAGGAGCAGCAGGAGAGCCAGGACGGCGAACAGCAGCAGGACGGGGAGCAGGAGAACCAGGACGGCGAGAGCGGCGAAGACCAGCAGAGCGGCGAGCAGGACTCCGAGGGGGAGCAGGGCGAGCAGGAGCAGGACTCCGAGGAGCAGCAGGGCGAGCAGGAGTCGGATGAAGAGCAACAGGGTGAAGAGCAGCAGAGTGAAGAGCAGCAGCCGGGTGATGACGGCGGAGAGACCGGGGAGATGGACGCCGCGGCCATGACGCCGGAGGAAGCCGAGCGACTGCTCGACGCCATCGAACAGGGCGAGCGGGAGCTGCAGGCCGAACTCCTGGCCGCGAAGGCACGGAAGAGGGACAAGGTTGACAAGGACTGGTAGAACAGCCACAGCCGCCATGCGCATCGCGACAGTGACCGCGGTGCTCGTCGCGGCGCTCCTGACGGGCCTCCCGACCATCGCGTTGGCGGATGTCAGCGTTACCCTGTCGGTGAGGCAGACCACCGTCTCGCTGAACGAGAGCTTCGCGCTCACCGTCTCGGTCGAGGGGACGCGCAGTGCCCCCGCGCCGAATCTCGACTCCATCGAGGAACATTTCTCCGTCCGCTCGGCGGGCAGCTCGACGAACATGTCGATGATCAATGGCCGCATCACGCAGTCCAAGAGCTTCACGTACATGCTCCTTCCTCGCGAGACCGGGACCTTCACCATCGGACCCGCCCGGGTCGAGGTGGAGGGGGCCGAGTATCTCAGCAATACGTTCGAGGTGACGGTTGTCGAGGGTGGGACTCCGACGGCGCAGAACCGGTCCGAGGTTCGCGAGGGGACGCAGACGTCGTCCGGGCGAGATGTCTTCGCGACGACCTCCGTCAGCAAGTCCTCGGCATACGTCGATGAGCAGATCACGCTCTCATTCAAGTACTACCGCCGGTCCGAACCGTTCCGGCAGCCGCAGTACGAACCTCCGGACCTCACGGGGTTCTGGGTTGAGGATCTCGACGCGCGAGAGGAGTACATCGAGATCGTTGAGGGCAAGCAGTACCGCGTGACGGAACTGAAGACGGCGCTCTTCGGGACGGCGTCGGGACCCGCGACCGTCGGGCCGGCGACGCTGGTGTACTACGCCGAAGGACAGATGTTCACGTTCTTCCAGCGCGAGGGGGAGCGTCAGACGCTGACCACCGACCCCATCGAGGTCGACATCCGCCCGCTCCCCGCTGAGGGACGCCCGGTCGGGTTCACGGGAGCCGTGGGTCAGTTCCGACTGAGCTCCTCGGTCGACGTGACGAGCGTTGCCGTGGGGGACCCGGTGACGCTCACCGTGACGGTGCGCGGCATCGGCAACATCCGGACCGTGCCGACGCCGGATCTCTCGGAACTCGCGGAGTTCCGCGTCTATGAATCGGGCAGTTCCACGGAGGTGACGCGGAAGAACGGGGTCGTCGGCGGCGTCAAGCGCTACGAGTTCGTTCTCGTTCCCCTGACGGAGGGCGAGAAGACGCTGCCGCCCATCGAGCTGGTCTGCTTCGACCCGTCCACGGGGCGCTACGAGAGTACCGGTTCGCCCGCGCGGACCATCCAGGTTGCTCCCGGAACCGGTGAAGCCGGGGAGGAGACGGTCGCCCGCGCCGCCATCGAGCGGCTCGGTGGCGACATCCGCTACATCAGGGACGCGACGGGGCCCCTGACGCCGGCCGGCCGTCCGCTTCACTCGCGGGCGTGGTTCGTGCTTCTCCAGCTGGTGCCGCCACTTGCGCTGGCGTTCGTCGTGGCCCGCCGGAGGCGCGCGGACAGGCTCGGCAGTGACGTGCGGCTTGCGCGATACCATGAGGCTTCCTCCCGTTCGCGTGACGCGCTCAAGGCTGCCGCGGGAGCGTTCGCGGCCGGCGGTGTCGAGGAAGGGTGCTCCGCCGTGGCGCGCGCGGTGACCGGGTTCATCGGTGACCGCATCGGAGTCGCGGCGCGCGGGATGACGGTCGACGAACTGGCGTCCACGTTGCGTGCGGCGGGAGCCGATGAAGACCTCGTCGGGCGTGTGCGCGGGGTCCTTGGAGTGTGCGACGCGGCGCGGTTCGCCGGAGCGTCCGGCGGGGTGGAGTCCGAGAGGCTCGTCAGTGATGCGCGCGAGTGCATCCGTTCCGTCGAGCAGCTGACGCGCAGGCGTCCGGCGGGCGTTGGGGCGGCGAAGCGGGCGGGATCCGCGCTCGCGATCGTCGCGGCTCTCAGCATGTGCCTGGCCGGTCCGACCGACTGCCGCGCGCAGACGGCGCCCGGAGGCGGCGCGGCGGAGGCTCGTGCGCGCTTCCGTGAAGCGAATGAGATGTACGCGGCGGAACGATACGACGAGGCCGCGGCGATCTACGAGGCGATCATTGAGGCTGGTCTTGGTGCCGCCGACGTTCAGTACAATCTCGGCAACGCCCGCTACAAGCTCCGGGAGCCCGGTCGCGCGGTGCTCGCCTACGAGCGTGCGCTGCGCATCGAGCCAGGTCACGATGACGCCCGTGCGAACCTGGGCTACGTGCGTGAGCAGCTCGCCGACCGTCAGGCGCCCCTCGAGGACGGTCCTCTGACGTCCTTCGTGCGCGGGCTCCTCGCGGCCGCTGATATCTCGATGCTCGAGGTCGTCGCGAGCGCGCTGCTCTTCTGTCTGTTCGGCGTGCTCATTCTCGGAGTGCTCAGGCGGCGAGTCGCCGGCTGGCCGCTCCGAACGGCCGTCGCTCTCCTGGTCGCGTTCGTGGTCGTGACGACGGTCGCCGCGGTCAAGATCCACGAGATGGCCGTGGCCAACGACGCCGTGGTCCTTGCGACCGAACTCGCGGCGAGGACCGGACCCGGCACGGAGTTCGTGCTCGAGTTCCAGCTCCACGAAGGGACGACGGTCGCGGTCCAGGAGGTTCGTGGCGAGTGGGCGCGCGTCACGCTGCGAGGTACGGACCTCGTTGGCTGGGTCAGGAACGACGGTCTCGAACGAATCTGAAGTCACGCTCGGGCGCGTCCAGCGCCACGGAGGATGGACATGGAACTTCAGGCGAAGCCCAATGTCGGTATCGCGGGAGCGACGGGAGCGGTCGGTCTCGAGATGCTGCGGGTGCTCGAACAGCGGAGCTTCCCTGCCGAGACGGTCCGGGTGTTCGCGTCGGACCGCGGGGAGGAACGCAGGCTCAGGTTCCGGCAGCACGACCTCCTCGTCGAACCGCTGACGGCGGACGCTCTCGACGGACTCGACATCGTCCTCTTCGCAACCTCCGCCGAGCTCTCCCGGAGATACGTCCCCGAGGTCGTCCGCCGGGGCGGCATCGCCGTCGACAACAGTCGGGAGTTCAGGATGGTGCTCGCCGTTCCCCTCATCGTGCCGGAGGTCAACGCTCACGCCCTCAAGGAACACCGGGGCATCATCGCCAACCCGAACTGCTCGACGATCCAGATGGTCCAGGCCCTCAGACCGCTCGCCGAGCGCGCTGGTCTCAAGCGCGTCGTGGCTGCGACGTATCAGTCCGTCTCGGGGACGGGGCTTGCGGCGATCGAGGAACTCGAGGAGCAGTCGACCGCCGTTCTCAGCGGCGGTGACGCATCGCCGGACGTCTATCCGAAGCAGATAGCCTTTAACTGCCTTCCTCAGATCGACGTCTTCGATGAGATGGGCGACACGCGCGAAGAACTCAAGATGATCGGGGAGACGAGGAAGATCCTCGAGCTTCCCGGTCTCCCGATCGCCGTGACGTGTGTCAGGGTTCCAGTGTTCCGCTCACATGCCATCGCCGTCAACGTCGAGACGGAACGGGAACTCGGACCGGACGAAGCGCGCGCGCTGCTCTCCGGCGAGCCCGGCATTCGGGTCATCGATGATCCGACCGAGGGGATCTACCCGACGCAGGCAGAGACCGAGCGGACGGATGAGACCTGGGTGGGGCGGATCAGGCGTGACGACTCGGTCCAGCACGGAATATGGCTCTGGGTCGTTTCCGACAATCTCAGGAAGGGGGCGGCGCTCAACGCAGTTCAGATAGCGGAGCGCTTGATCGATGCAGATGCTCGCTGACCTGACGCTCGGTCGCTATATCGTGGCCGATTCACCCATCCATCGACTTGACCCGCGCGTGAAGATGGCAGGCGCGGCCGTCGTACTGGCGCTCGCCATCGCGCTCGAGAGCTGGCCGGCGTACGCGCTGGTGAGCGTCCTGCTCCTGGCCGCGGCGGGAGCGGCGCGACTCGGTCCCGCATTCGTCTTCCGGAACGTGCTCTCGCTCAAGTGGCTGCTTGTGGTCGTCTTCCTGATGCATGGGCTCCTGGGGACCGGGAAGAGCATCGCGCCCTGGCTTCCCTGGATCACGCTGGAAGGGCTTGCCACCGGCGGGTTCTTCGCGTGGCGCGTCGCGCTCATGGTGACCGGGGCCGGGCTTCTGACGGCCACCACCTCACCGGTCGACCTGGGTGACGCGCTCGAACGACTGCTCCGGCCGTTGGCGTGGCTGAAGCTTCCCGTGCACGAACTCGCCATGATCGCCGTCATCGCGCTCCGGTTCGTCCCAACGCTCCTCGAGGAGGCGCGCCGGATCATGAAGGCTCAGCAGGGGCGTGGCGCGAGCTTCGAGGGCGGACTCATCGCCAAGTCGCGGAGCGCGCTCCCGATCCTCGTGCCGCTCTTCGCGAGCGCGTTCCGCCGTGCCGACGAACTCGCACTTGCAATGGACGCGCGGTGCTACCGTGGCGCGGCGGGGAGGACGAAGTACGTCGAGCTGCGTCTGGACGGTCGAGACGCGGCAGCGCTCGCGCTCATCGTTCTGACGTTCGCGGTCGTGGTCGTCGTGTCCCGTGTGCTGCCCGGCGCGGCGGGAGTCGGGTCATGAGCGGACGCATCCTCAAACTGACCATCGAGTATGACGGGACCGGGTTCGCGGGCTGGCAGGTTCAGCCGGGGATGCGGACGGTCCAGGGAGTCCTCGAAGAGGCTTTCGCCAGGCTCGAGGGTGTCCCCGTGGGTGTTCACGGTGCGGGGAGGACCGACTCGGGGGTGCATGCGACCGGACAGGTCGCGCACGTCGAGACGGGACTTGCGCTTCCGGCGGACCGCATCGCCGGGGCGCTGAACGCGCGTCTGCCCGACGACGTCCGCGTCCGCTCGGTCGAGGAGGCGCCTGAGGGCTTCAACGCAAGATTCTCGGCGACCCGACGCTCGTACACCTATGTGATGGCGGTCGAGGAGAGCCCGCTCTGGCGAAACCGGCGATGGGTCGTCGGAAGGCGGTTCGACATGGACGCCATGCGCGAGGCGGCGGGGCTGCTCGTCGGCGAACACGACTTCTCGTCGTTCTGTCTGACAGGAAGCGCGCCTTCGCATCATCGTTGCCGTCTGGACTCGATTTCGATAGAATGGCTTCCGGAGCTTGGTGGGATGATGGTCCTGAGAGTGAGCGCCAACCGTTTCCTGCGGGGCATGGTGCGCTCGATCGTCGGGACGCTCGCCGAGGTCGGTCGCGGACGGACAACGGTTTCCGAGTTCCGCGATATCCTTGAGGCGCGTGACCGGAGCAAAGCCGGTGCCACGGCGCCAGCCTGCGGCCTCTACCTCGAGAAGGTCGAATACAGCGGGGAGGTATGACGTGAAGATATTCCTGGACACCGCGGACATCAACCAGATCCGGGAGGCAGCTGCGATCGGCCTGGTCGACGGTGTGACGACGAACCCGACGCTCGTGTCGCGCGTCGAGGGCAAGTTCGAGGACATTATCCGTGAGATCTGCGAGACGGTCGATGGTCCCGTCAGCGCTGAGGTCGTCAGCCTCGATGCGGCCGGCATGGTCGAGGAGGCGAAGAAGCTGGCCGCCATCCACAAGAACGTCGTCATCAAGATCCCGATGACGAAGGATGGCGCTCGCGCGATCCGTGAGCTGAAGACGCTCGGGATCCGGACGAACTGCACGCTCGTGTTCTCGGCGAACCAGGCCTACATCGCCGCGAAGGCGGGCGCGTCGTACGTCAGTCCCTTCATCGGTCGTCTCGACGACGCCGGCGCGGTCGGGATGGACCTCATCCGCGAGACCATGCAGATCTACGAGAACTACGGCTTCGACACCGAGGTCATTGTGGCCAGCGTCCGCCATCCTCTCCACGTGGTGGAGTCGCTGATGATCGGCGCGCACATCGCGACGATCCCCTCGGGCGTCTTCGAGAAGATGTTCAAGCATCCGCTGACGGACAAGGGCATCGACTCGTTCCTGGCGGACTGGGAGAAGGTGAAGTCCCGCTAGGATGAAGACCCGATAGAATGCGGACCCGTTGACGCGGGTCCGCCGCAGTGCGCCAAAGATGTGAGGAGGACGGACTGGACTCCAGGTTGTCGAGAACCGTCATACTCGCCCTCGTGTTCATACTGGCCGGCGTGACGACCGGACTCGTCGTGTCGGTGAACTCGCTCCGTGCGCGGCTCGAGCCGGGCGCGGATATCGACGTGTCGAGGCGGTCCGCCATCGTGACGGCGGCGGAACGCGTCGGTGGCGCGACGGTCTCGATCAGCGTGAACCGTCCCGACTCGGGTGATTCCGGCGCGTCGGGGAACGAGTTCTTCGATCTGTTCCTCCGCGGCTACTATCCCGAGCGCATGCAGGAGCATCGTCTCGAGACAGGGTCGGGGTTCATCATCGATCCCGACGGCTACATCCTCACCAACGACCACGTCATCCGCGGCGGAACCGACGTTGTCGTCGTGCTGCGTGACGGGCGGGAGTTCGCGGGGCAGGTGCTCGGTGCTGATCCGAGATACGATCTGGCCGTGATCAAGGTGGATGGTGAGGACCTGCCGGTCGCCACGCTCGGCGACTCGGATGATGTGATGATCGGCGAGTGGGTCGTGGCGATCGGCAACCCGTTCGGGTATCTGCTCGACGACCCGGAGCCGACGGTCACGGCGGGTGTGGTGAGCGCACTCCACCGCGACGTGCAGCCGCAGGCCGCCGGCGCGATCTACAAGAACATGATCCAGACGGATGCCTCGATCAACGAGGGGAACTCCGGTGGTCCACTTGTCAACGGACATGGCGAGGTCATCGGGATCAACTCGTTCGCGCTCTTCTCGTCAGACCAGGCCTACCTCGGGATGAGCTTCGCGATCCCGATCAACACGGCCCGGTTCCTCGTCGATGAACTCATCCAGTACGGTCGCGTCCGCGACATCTGGGTCGGGATGGGTCTGAGAAACCTCACGTCGTCGGTGGCACGCGCCCTGGCGCTGCCGGATGACAACGGAGCCTTCATCGCGACGGTCGAGCCGGAGAGTCCGGCGGATCGCGCCGGGCTCAGGCCGGGCGACGTCGTGACGGCGGTCAACGGGACGCCGACGGTGGACGCGCAGGCGGTCTGGGCGGCGTTCTACGGCGCGCGGGTCGGCGACCGTCTCACCATCGACGCCGTCCGCCGAGGCAGGGCGCGAGAGTTCGACATGATCCTCGAGGAGGTCCCTCGGTGACGGAGCACCGCTCCACCGCAGTCCGCACGATCCCCATCATTGACGTACCCGACGACGAGCTCGCGCGCGAGACCGCGCAGGCCGGTCTGTCCTTCACCGTATCCGAGGCCCGCAAGGTGGCGGATCTCCTCGGACGTGATCCCACCGTGGTCGAGGCGAACATCTTCAACACGATGTGGAGCGAGCACTGCTCGTACAAGAGCAGTCGCGCCGTGCTCGGCGAGCACCTGCCGACGGAGGGCGACGATGTCGTGCTCGGGCCCGGCGAGGACGCCGGCGTCGTTCGACTCGGAGAGGTCGATGGAGAGAGCTACTGCGTGGTCATCGCGCACGAGAGCCACAATCATCCCTCGCAGGTGGTCCCGAACGAAGGCGCCGCGACCGGTATCGGCGGCATCGTACGGGACGTCTACTGCATGGGCGCCGACGTCATCGGTGTGATGGATCCACTCCGCTTCGGCGACCCCGCCGGCGAGCACGCGGAGCGAACGCGCGAGATCATCCACGGCGTGGTCGAGGGCATCTGGCAGTACGGCAACGCTCTCGGTGTGCCCAATCTTGGTGGAGATGTCTACTTCGATCCGTGTTTTGACGACAACTGTCTCGTCAACGTCGTCGCGCTCGGTCTCGTCCGCGAGGACCGCGTCATCAGAAGCCGCATCCCGGAGGAAGCGCGAGGGAAGGTCTACGACGTCATTCTCGTCGGGAAGCCGACGGACCCGTCCGGGTTCGGGGGCGCGACCTTCGCCTCGCGGATCCTCGATGAGGAGAAGGCGTTCGACGACAAGTACGCGGTCCAGGTTCCGGACCCGTTCCTCAAGCGGATGCTGGCGGTCGCGACACAGGAGGTTCTCCAATTCGCCCTGGACCGCGGCATCCCCATCGGGTTCAAGGACCTCGGCGCGGGCGGCATCGCGTGCGCCACATCGGAACTCGGCGCGGCGGCCGGGCTGGGCGTGAGCCTCGATCTCTCCAGCGTGCATGTCGCGGAGGAAGGGATGCTTCCCGAGGTCATCGCCTGCTCCGAGACACAGGAGCGCTACAGCTTCGTGGTGCCGCGCGAGATCTCCGCGGAGGTCTGCTCCATCTTCAACGAACGGTTCGAGCTGCCGGAGATATGTCACGGTTCGAAGGCCGTGGTCATCGGCAAGGTCATCGACGAACCGAGATTCGTGCTCACGCATGAGGGACGTGTTGTCTGCGACGCATCGACCGAGCAGATCACCACCGGTATCGCGTACGACCGGCCGGCACGGCCGCGGGACCGCTCGGTGCGTCCCGTCCGGATCCCGCCCGATCTGGATCTCGGCGACGCGCTGCTGGCGGTGCTCGGTTCACCGAACGTGTCGTCGCGCGAGCACGTCTTCCGGCACTACGACAGCGAGGTGAAGGGCTCGACGGCCGTCAGGCCGGGCGAGGCGGACGCGGGTGTTCTCGCGCCGATCCCGGGCTCACAGCTTGGTGTCGCGGTGTCGTGCGACGGCATCCCGCGCTACGGCGCGGTGGATGCGTACGAAGCCGGGGCGCGGGCCGTGGCCGAGTCGGTCCGGAACGTCGCCGCGGTAGGCGCCGTTCCGATCGCTCTGACCGACTGTCTCAACTTCGGCAATCCCGAGGTGCCCGAGGTCTTCCACGATTTCGTCGAGGCCGTTCGTGGCGTCGGTGACGCCGCGCGAGGCATCGGGCTCAAGGACGCGGACGGCCCGGTCCCCATCGTCTCGGGTAACGTCAGCTTCTACAACCAGTCATCGACCGGCAACGCCATCCATCCGTCACCCATCGTCTGCTGTGTCGGGCGACTTGATGATGTGTCGAAGGTCGTGACGCAGGGGCTCAAGCGCCCGGGCGATGCGCTCTACGTCGTCGGCGTCCGGGGCGCGGCGCTCGGTGGTTCGGCGCTTCTCGAGGCGATCCCTGAGATGACCGGAGACGGCGCCTTCTCGCGGACCGATTTCGACGCGGAGCGGCGCATGTATCACGCTGTCACCGACGTCATCGGCGAGGGGCTTGCCGTGGCGTGCCACGACATTTCAGACGGCGGCCTCGTGACGGCCGCGGCCGAGATGATCCTCAGCCGGCCGGAGATGACGGGTCTGGGTGTTGTGCTCGACGCGGCGTCGCTCAAGTCGACTCCCGGCGAGTGGAGCGAGATCGCCGCGCTCTTCAACGAGGCGGGCGGCTATCTCATCGAGGTCGAGCCGGAGCGCGAGGAGCAGCTCGTCGAGGTCCTGACCGCGCGCGGCGTCTGGTTCGCGAGAGTCGGGGAGACGACCGCCGGGGACACGATGGTGGTCCGGAACGTCGGCGCGAGCCTGACGACGATCCAGGGTGACGCGATGCGGCACGCCTGGTTCCACGGCGCCCGCGACGCCATGACCGGGCGGACGGGGGAGGACGGCCGATGACACCCAGAACACCACGCGTGGCGGTCATCCGGTTCCCCGGACTCAACTGCGAGAACGAAACCAGGCGCGCCGTGCTGGCGCAAGGTGTCGATGCCGACGTCTTCATGTGGAACGGCCCGACGGACGAACTCGCGCGATACGACGCGTACGTCATCCCGGGCGGCTTCTCGTACCAGGACCGTGTCCGTGCCGGCGCGATCGCGGCGAAGGACCGGGTCATGGACTGCATCATCGAACAGGCCGCGGCCGGCAAGCCCGTGCTCGGCATCTGCAACGGCGCACAGATCCTCATCGAGTCGGGACTGGTGCCCGGTCTCGGAGACGGACTGGTCGAGATGGGACTGGCACGCAACATCATGCCCGACCGCGACGGCTACTACTCGCGCTGGGCCTATCTCAGGGTCGAGAGCGCGGAGACGGCGGCGACCGGCGGTCTGGCGGTCGGCGATGTCGTTCCCGTACCGATCGCGCACGCCGAGGGGCGATTCGTCACGACCGACCCGGGGCTTGTCCAGCGGTTGCGGGGCAACGGGCAGATCGCCTTCACCTATGCGACACCCGACGGCACATTCTCGAACGACTTCCCGTGGAACCCGAACGGTTCGACGGCCGGGATCGCCGGCATCAGCAATCCGGCGGGGAATGTCGTTGCGATGATGCCGCACCCCGAGCGGTGTTCGTGGCTCTACCAGGTGCCCGAGACGCTCGCGGGAGAGTGGGGCAGGCGGCGCCGAGACGCGCGGGGCGACCGGACGATGCTCATCGCTCCGGGGCCCGGCGCGCTGGTACTCCGTTCCATCTGCGAGCGGCTGTTCGCTCCGGAGGGGGGCTAGCATGGTCCAGAACGTGACGCTCGCCGTGCGGCTGAAGATCACGGACAACGAGGCCTTCTCGGCGCTGGAGGCGCTGCACGCCAAGATGAGGCTCGAGCGCGAGGTGGCCGGTCTGGTACGAGAGACGCTCTGGGACCTCGAGGTCGTGGCGGCGACTCCGGACGAGGCCCGGCGGATCGTCGAGGAGGCCATCGCGCGGACCAACGTCTTCCTCAATCCGAACAAGCACTACCACGCCTTCGCGCCCGCGGCCGGCGCCGACCTCGACCCGGATGAGGTCGCCGTGATCGTGACCGACCGCGAGGGCGCCGAGTCACCGAGGGCGCTGGCCGCCGTGGCCAGGGCCGGAGTGCCCGGGATCACCGCGGCGCGCATGAGCACGCGCTGGCGAATACGGCTCACCCACCCACCAGAGCAGGGGCGTCCTGAGGCCCTCGAACTCATCCAGAGAATCGGCGTCACAACGGGCCGCGACGCCGGGCTCCTCGCGAATCCACACTCCCAGAGTGTTGTTGCTGTCTTCCCATGGGGTGGGCAAAAGCCCTTGGTGGTGTGACGACAGCGTGATACTGTTGTGGGGCTCAGAAACAATCACTGTCACATCTAACCCGTCTGTCAAGGAGGTTAGGAGTGCCAAGAATCGAGATCGACGTCGATCGGTGCAAGGGCTGTGGTTACTGCATCGAGGCGTGTCCGCAGAAGATCCTCAGGGCGGCCGAGGGATTCAACAAGATGGGAGTCCATCCGGTCGAGACGTTCGATCCTGAGAAGTGCACGGGCTGCACTTTCTGCGCCATCATGTGTCCCGACCTGGTCATCAAGGTCTACCGGTGAGATGGGTGTGCCGAACGGGACGTCGTGCCCGTGCTCGGCTCAGAGCAAGGAGTTCTCGGTATGAGCGATAGGGTTCTGATGAAGGGGAACGAGGCCATTGGCGAGGCCGCCGTCCAGGCGGGCTGCCAGTGTTACTTCGGGTACCCCATCACGCCGCAGAACGAACTCACCGCCTACATGTCCAAGAGGATGATCGAGGAGGGGCGGGTCTTCATTCAGAGTGAGAGCGAGATTGCGGCGATCAACATGTGCTTCGGGGCGGCGGCCGTGGGTATGCGCACGATGACATCGTCCTCCGGTCCCGGCATCAGCCTGAAGCAGGAAGGCATCAGTTACATGGCCGGTGCCGAGCTGCCGATGTTCTTCGTCAACGTGATGCGGGGTGGGCCTGGACTAGGCAACATCGCGCCGTCGCAGGCGGACTACTTCCAGTGCACGCGCGGCGGCGGTCACGGTGACTACCGGACGGTCGTCTACGCGCCGAGCGACGTCCAGGAGCTGTACGACTACACGTTCCTCGGATTCGACACCGCGGACCGCTACCGGATCCCGACGATGATCGCGGCCGACGGCATTCTCGGGCAGATGATGGAGCCGCTGGTGCTCACGGAGTACAAGCAGCCAACCGATCTGCCGAGCAAGCAGCCGTGGCAGCTTGGTGATCCGTCGACGCAGGAACCGATCTGGATGACATCCGTGCATCTCGGTGAGGGCAAGCTCGAGGCGCACAATCTCAAGCTCCAGAAGAAGCATGATCTGATCGAGGCGAATGAGGTCCGTTACGAGGAGACGATGCTCGATGACGCCGAGATCGTCATCGTTGCCTACGGTACCTCTGCCCGCGTGGCGAAGGCGGCGATGCTCAAGGCTCGCGAGGCGGGCATCAAGGTCGGCATGTTCCGGCCGATCACGCTCTGGCCGTTCCCGAACCCGCAGCTGAACGCGCTCGCCGACCGCATCGACAACTTCCTTACGGTCGAGATGAGCCTCGGACAGATGATCGAGGACGTCCGGCTCGCGACCTGCGGCAAGGCGCGTATCCATCTGCACGGCAGGACCGCCGGTGGCGTTCCGGTCGAGGACGATATCGTCGACCAGTTGAAGAAGATCCTCGCGTCGAAGGGCGACGAGATCATACGCAATTTCTAGGAGGACAGCCGTGGAGCAGCAGGTATTCGGAATGCCCAAGGCGATGAAGCCTGAGCAGACGCTCTACTGCCCGGGATGCGGGCACGGCGTCGCTCACAGGCTCGTCGCGGAGCTCGTGGACGAGTTCGGGCTCAGGGACCGCGCCATCGGCATCGCGCCGGTCGGCTGTTCGGTCTTCGCGGACAAGTACTGGAACTTCGACGTCATCTCCGCCGCGCACGGTCGCGCGCCGGCCGTGGCGACCGGGATGAAGCGGGGACGCCCCGACAGCTTCGTGATCTGCTATCAGGGCGACGGCGACCTCGCCGCCATCGGTACGGCCGAGACGATCCACGCGGCCAACCGCGGCGAGCACTTCGTGACCATCTTCGTCAACAACGCCATCTACGGCATGACCGGCGGGCAGATGGCGCCGACGACGCTCATCGGCCAGCCGTCTCAGACGTGTCAGCTGGGCCGCGACGCCGCGATGATGGGACATCCCATCCGCGTCTGCGAACTCATCAAGGACCTCCCCGGTGTGGCGTTCGCCGCGCGCGGGTCGGTCGACACGCCGAAGAACGTCCTGACCGTCAAGAAGCACATCAAGAAGGGGTTCCAGAACTCCATCGACGGCAAGGGCTGGAGTCTGATCGAGATCGTCTCGCCGTGTCCCACCAACTGGGGTATGACGCCCCGGAAGGCGCTGACCTGGCTCCGCGAGAACATGCTCGAGCACTACGAACTCGGTGTGTTCCGCGACTGCGACGCCGGGAACGGGGGTGGCGCATGAACAACAAGATCAGGTGCGCAGGCTTCGGCGGACAGGGTATCGTCCTGATGGGGAAGCTCCTGGCGCAGGCAGGCATGATGGAGGACAAGCACACGACCTTCTTCCCGCAGTACGGCGCGGCGATGCGCGGCGGGACGGCGAACTGCAACGTGATCGTCTCGGACGACGACGTGGCCTCGCCGATGGTCGAGACTCCCGACGTCATTCTGATCATGAACGGTCCGTCTCTCGACAAGTTCGAGCCGGTCGTCAAGTCAGGCGGATGGATCTTCTACAACACGTCGCTGATCGACCGCGAGGTCGAGCGGGACGACGTGCAGGTCGTGAAGGTCCCGGCGAACGAGATCGCCGACGAGGTCGGGAGCACGCGTTCGGCCAACATGGTCATGCTCGGCGCCGTGGCTGAGAAGCTCGGCGTCGTCAAGGTCGACACGCTCATCAAGGCGCTCGACGTCACGCTTCACGGCAAGGGTGAGAAGCTCATGAATCTCAACCGTGAGGCCATGAAGCGAGGGGCGGCTCTCGCTGCCTAACCGCTGCCTGACACTACCTGGCAATCTGACCGTTGCCGCGTCGCGCTCTGCACGACGCGGCAACGTGCTGAAAGACGCCCTCGGGGCAGGGACGATGTATGAGTGATCTCCGCGAGAGGCTCGAACGCGAGATCCTGCCACTGGTCCTTCGCCCGAGCCGCTATGTCGGCGCCGAGCGGAACGTCCCGGCGCGTGAACCGGACGCCGGCGCTCTCCAGTTCCTGCTGGCGTTTCCCGACGTCTACGAGATCGGGATGTCGCATCTCGGTCTGCGGGTCCTGTACGACATTCTGAACCGCCGGGCCGACGTGCGATGCGAGCGCTGTTTCGCGCCGTGGGTCGACATGGAGGAGCTTCAGAGAGAGCGCGGCGTGCCGCTGTTCTCCGTCGAGACCTTCCGTGCCGCCTCCGAGTTCGACGTCGTCGGCTTCACACTCCAGTACGAACTCCACTACACGACCATTCTCTCGATGATCGATCTCGCCGGGATCCCGCTGCGCACGCTGGAACGGGGCGACGGCGATCCGATCGTCATCGCGGGAGGACCGAACGCCTTCAATCCGGAGCCGGTGGCCCAGTTCTTCGACGCCATCGTCATCGGGGACGGCGAGTCGGTGATCCTCGACATGGCGGACGTGCTCATCGAGGTGAAACGCGCGCGCGCGAGCGGATGCTCCGTTTCGCGCAGGAGCACGCTCGAGCGTCTTGCTGGCATTCCAGGCGTCTACGTCCCGTCTCTCTATCAGAGTCGCGAGGATGCAGAGCGTGGTCGGACGACGGTCCCGATCTCGGACGCGGCGCCTCCGGTGGTTGCCAGACGAGCCGAGGCCGCGCTCGGCGGTCTGGGCCTTCCGGCGTGTCCCATCGTTCCCATCACGGAGGCGGCCCACGACAGGCTGACGCTCGAGATCATGCGTGGGTGTACGCGCGGCTGCCGGTTCTGTCAGGCGGGCATGATCACGAGACCCGTCCGCGAACGTCCGGTCGACGAACTCGTGGAGCTCGCCATCGCGGGGATCGACCGGTCCGGGTACGACGAGGTCTCGCTGATGTCCCTGTCGACCTCGGACTACGCGCGGCTCGACGAACTCGTCGCGGCCCTCAATGAGAAGCTCGCGGGCCGGAAGGTGAGCATCGCGCTTCCGTCGCTCCGGCTGGACCGGTTCAGTCTGGACCTGGCCGGCGGCGTCGGCAGCGTCCGGCGCGCCGGGTTGACATTCGCGCCCGAGGCCGGCTCGCAGCGCATGCGGGACGTCATCAACAAGAACGAGACCGAGGAGCACATCCTCGAGACGGTCGACGTCGCATTCTCGTCCGGTTGGGACCGGATCAAGCTCTACTTCATGATCGGACTCCCGACAGAGACGGATGAGGATGTCGAAGCGATCGCTCGACTCGTCGGGCGCGTTCGACACGTCGCGAGAGGCAAGCGGAAGGGCGCGAGGATCAGTGTCTCGATCTCTCCCTTCGTCCCCAAGCCGCACACGCCGTTCCAGTGGGAGGCACAGGACCTGCCGGAAGAGACAGCGCGCAAGGAAGGCATTCTTCGCGAGAAGCTCCGGATGAAGGGGGTCAAGTGCTCGCTGAGGGACCCGAACGTGTCGTTCCTCGAGGGCGTGATGGCGCGCGGAGACCGTCGCCTGGCCGATGTCGTCCGGCGGGCCTTCGAGCGCGGCGCGCGGCTCGAGGCGTGGACCGAGCACTTCGATTTCAGTCTCTGGGAGGACGCGTTCGCCGAGGTGGGGATCGACCCCGCCGAGTATCTCGGTGCGCGCGACACGGCCGTCTCGCTTCCATGGGATCACATCGAGGGCGGCCCTTCGCGCGAGTTCCTGCTCGAGGAGCGGGAGAAGGCTATCCGCGGCGAGACGACGCCCGACTGCCGGCTCGATGGGTGTTTCGATTGCGGCGCCTGCGGACCCGGCGGAACGGGGCGAACTGCGGAGACGGGTGCTGGCACCGGTGAGGACGGCGCCGTGGGATCGACGCGCGAGCTTCCCGCGCGGGATGGCGGCGGAGCATGCGGCGGGATGCCGGAAGCCACACGGCGGCCCAGCGGGTTCGGGCGGCGGACACGCCGCGCCCGTCCCGAAGGCACCGAGGCGCGCTGGAGAGTGCGATTCGCCAAGGCGGGTCGCCTGCGGTTCCTCTCGCACCTCGATATCGTCCGCGCCATCATTCGCGCGACGATGGCATCGGGCCTGCCGGTGGCGTTCTCGCAGGGATTCAACCCGCATCCGAAGCTCTCGTTCGGCCCGCCGCTCCCGGTGGGGACGACGGGCGGCGCGGAGCTCTTTGATATCGAACTGACACGCGGAGTCCCCGCGGAGGATGTCGTCGCCGATCTGGCAGCGTTCCTTCCGGAGGGGCTTGACATCATCGAGGCCACGCAGGTGACCGGGCGGCTCTCGATCACGGCCGAGGCCGAAGCGGCGAGGTACACCTCGACGCTTCCTTCGTCCTTCGGGTCACTCACGGACGATGAGATCGACGCGAGACTGGACGCGGTGCGACGGCTCCGCGAGGTTGAGGTGAAACGAGGCACGCGGACGAAGGTCGTGCTCCCGTCCGAGGGGATCCTCGAACTCCGGCGCGTCGAGAGCGGGGCTCCGGGCGGGGGCGGGAGAGGGCTCTCGATCATCCTCAAGCTCGGCGAGAAGGGTGCGATGCGTCCGCTGGACGTGCTCGATCTGCTGCTCGGGGACCATCGCGAGGCGCTCCTGGTCCACGTGCATCACGAGGAACTCCTCAGGCGCCGGCGTGACGGAAACGCCGGTCTCGAGCCGTTCTAGCCCCTAGTGGCTCGCGCATCCGCTTGCCACGCTTGACGCTCGGGAACGCATGCCTATAATGGAGTCCGTAGCCAATCCACGAACGAGACGCTCGCCCGGCGAGCCGTTCGTTCGATGATTCACCGTCTCATGGGAGTGTTGTGTACAAGGAAATCGTAGTCAATGATACGCCGACCGAGACTCGCATCGCCATTCTCGAGGACCACAAGCTCGTTGAGCTGATGGTCGAGGCCGAGGACGGAGAGCGGATCGTCGGTGACATCTACAAGGGGCGCGTGGGCGCGGTGCTGCCGGGTATGCAGGCCGCGTTCGTTGATATCGGTACCGAGAAGAGCGCCTTCCTCCACGTCTCGGATATGCGCGACGTCACCGAGAGCGACGACGTGCTCGTCGGGATGGACGGGCTCGAGGTCGAGGAGGGGCGGCGGCTCGAGTCGCCGAACGCGCCGATCCAGGATCTGCTCACGAAGGGGCAGGAGATCATCGTTCAGGTCACGAAGGAACCCATCAGCACGAAGGGTCCGCGCGTGACCACGCAGATCTCGATGCCGGGACGATTCCTGGTTCTCGTTCCGTTCTCGGGTTCGGTCGGAGTGTCGAGGAAGATCGAGGCGTCCGAGGAGCGTGACCGTCTCAAGGAGATCGCGCGCGAGATCAGACCGCGGTGGGGCGGCATCATCATCCGGACCGTCGCGGAGGGGATGAGCAAGCGGCAGCTCAAGCGGGACGTCAAATACCTCTCGCGCTCGTGGACGAAGATCCACGCGAGCGCGGACAAGAAGAAGGCGCCGGCGCTGGTGCATCGTGAGATGGGGCTGACCGCCGGGCTCGTCCGCGACGTGTTCACGACGGATGTCGAGCGGCTCATCATCGACTCACGCCGCGGCTATCGCGAGATCATGGGGTATCTGAGGACCGTGGCGCCGGAGCTTCGTTCCCGCGTGGAGTACTACAAGGACAGAGTGCCGGTCTTCGACGCCTACGACATCGAGGGCGAGATCGAGAAGAGCCTTCGCCGGAAGGTCTACTTCAAGAAGGGCGGCTACATCGTCATCGACCACACCGAGGCGCTGATCTCGGTCGACGTCAACACCGGACGCTACACCGGGAAGAAGAACCAGGAGGAGACCATCCTCCGGACGAATCTCGAGGCGGCCCGTGAGATCGGTCGGCAGCTGCGTCTGAGAGATATCGGCGGGATCATCGTCATCGATTTCATCGACATGGCGTCCGAGGGGAACCGGGACAAGGTGCTCCAGGAACTCAAGCGCGTGCTCGCTCGGGACCGCGCCCGGAGCAAGGTGTTCCCGATCGGCGAGCTGGGGCTTGTCCGGATGACGCGGCAGCGCGTCCGTCCGACGCTCCTGCACCGCTACACGGACCCGTGCCCGTGCTGTGAAGGGACCGGGAAGGTGCTGTCGCTCGATTCGATCCAGCTGATGATCGAGCGCGCCATACGCCGCGTCGCCTCGTCACATCGCGACAGGAAACTCGAACTGAGCGTCTCTCCGGAGGTCGCCGTCCACCTGCTCACTGAGAGGGAGGCGCATCTCAAGCGGCTCCGGCGCGAGACGAGACGCAACATCGAGGTGACCGACGACGAGAGCCTCGAGCGCGAGGAGTTCCGCATCCTCTCGGCGAGATCCGGGGCGGAGCTTGCCGCGGAGATCAAGGACTAGAGCAGACCAGGAGGTGCCAGTGCCGACCATCGACGCCCGGTTCCTTCGCTCGGTCCTCGACAGTATCACCGATGAGGTCCTGGTTGCGGATCTCGAGCACACCATCGTCTTCATGAATCGTGCGGCGGTCTCCCACTACTCGAAGGGGGAGGCGCTTCTCGGCACGAACCTGCTCGACTGCCACAATGCGCAATCCAACAAGGTCATCCTTGAGGTGCTCGAAGCCCTGCGCGCCGGGGAAGAGGAGCGTCTCATTACGGACAACAGCAAGCACCGGGTCTTCATGCGCGCCGTTCGCGATGCGGACGGGACGCTGATCGGGTACTATGAGCGGTACGCGCCGCCCGCGCCCGCGGGTGACGAGTAGACGCAGCTCTGCTGCTCATGTGATGCGCCGTCTCGCCGGTATTCCTCTGTCGCACGGGAGAGCCAGATGTCTCGTACACGCGTCGTCTGCACGATCGGACCCGCGACCTCGAAGCGCGAGGCCATCCAGGCGCTCGCCGGCGCGGGGATGGATGTGGCCCGTCTCAACTTCTCGCATGGAACCCACGAAGAACACGCGTCCGTTGCCGCGTCCGTCCGACGCGCGGCCGACGCTGTCGGCCGACCGATCGCGGTGCTTCAGGACCTGGCCGGCCCGAAGGTCCGTACCGGCACGACCGTCGAGGGCGGAGCGATGCTCGTCAGCGGGCAGCCGTTCGTTCTCACGACGCGGGGTGTCGAGGGCGGCCGGGAGTCGGTGTCGGTGACATACGATGGGCTTCCCGGGGACGTGGAGCAGGGCGACACGCTGATGCTGGCCGACGGGGCCATCGAACTCTCGGTGGAGAGCGTCAGTCGTGACGACATCGTCTGCCGCGTCATCACGGGAGGCAGGCTGACGTCGCACAAGGGCATCAACCTTCCGGCACGGACGATCACCGCGCCGGCGTTCACCGAGAAGGACCAGGTCGACCTGGCGTTCGGTGTCGAGATCGGTGTGGACGCGGTCGCCGTATCGTTCGTGCGCTCCGCCGCGGACATAGTCGAGGTCCGGGCGGCGCTGGACCGGCACGGGTCCTCGGTGCCGATCATCGCCAAGATCGAGAAGCACGAGGCGGTCGAGAACCTGGCGGAGATCATCGAAGCGGTCGATGGCGTGATGGTCGCTCGAGGTGATCTCGGGGTTGAGATCCCGCTCGAAACCGTCCCGCTCGTCCAGAAGAGGATCATCGCCGAGGCGAACCGCGCGGCGAAGCCCGTTATCACGGCGACGCAGATGCTCAAGTCGATGGAGAAGAGCCCGCGGCCGACGCGCGCCGAGGTGACCGATGTGGCGAACGCGGTGCTCGACGGCACGGACGCGGTGATGCTCTCCGAGGAGACGGCCGTCGGCAGCTATCCCGTCGAGTCGGTCAAGACGCTGCGGAGGATCGCCGACGTCACGGAAGCCTCAGGGCTTCTGGCCGCCGTGGAGCGACGCGGCTGCGAGATGACGGGCGAGACCGCCGACGAGTCGGTTGCGCTGGCGGCCTGCCGCATGGCGGATGATCTTGGAGCGAGCGCCATCGTGACCTTCACGTACTCCGGCAGTACGGCGAGGCTGGTGTCCAAACACCGGCCGAGCCAGACGATCCTCGCGCCAACCCCGCAGAGCGGAACAATGCACGCGCTCGCCTTCGTGTGGGGGGTCACTCCGCTTCTGGCCGCGGCCGGAAGCCCCGCAACGGCTGAGGACATCGAGCGTGAGGCGGTCCGGCTGGCGCGCGAGCACGCCGGTCTGGGCGAGGGGGAGAGGATCGTTATCACGGCGGGGCTTCCGCTCTATGTGCCCGGGACGACCAATCTCATCAAGGTCGCCACCGTCTAGAACTCCTGCACGACCAAGCCTGTGACCGGACATTCAGCGAGTCGCGTTGCTCCATCGACGCGTCGTTTCAACGATTTGGCTTGACGAGTGTCAGAACTGCAGGATACGATACACGGTACGTTAGGAATCAGGTCGGCGAAGGTTTCAGATCGAAGGAGGAGGTGCGGATGTCTGACATCACCCAGCCCGTCTGTGTGAGAACGCACCTCGAGAGACCGACCACCTAGCTCCATACCTCCAGCAGTACCGCACTACGGAGGTCTCTGGAGCCCAGGGGGCCTCTCTCGAACCCACACACAAGAACAGCGCACACAGACATCACGGCGTACTCCGTCCACAGGGGTTCTACACCTATGGGATTGAGCGGTGGTCAGTCATATCGGTACAGGGGGCGCCACGTGAGAGAACCGGGCGCCGGTTCAGAGCGGCAGGAGCAGCGAGAGCAGAAGAGGCGGCACGGGCAGGAAGGGCAGCACGGTGAGAGCGCGTCCGCGGCGACCCGCGGGCGCACAGGAGAATGACAACGAACCAGGGAGAGACACGATGAGCATTGCTATCAGACCTTTCGTTCCCGTCGACGCCGAGTACGAGGCGATGGTCGGGATCAACAACGCGATCTGGCCCGACGAGCTGTCGGCCGTCGAGTCGATCAAGTACCGCGACAAGACGCGGAATCCGAAGTTTCTGTTCCACAGGGTGATCGGTGAGGTGGATGGCGAGATCGTCGGGTACGGGGGATGTATCGAGAGCGAGTGGTGTCACAAGCCGGGGAAGTACTCGTTGTGGATACAGGTCCATCCGGACCACCAGAGGAAGGGCTACGGCTCGGCCATGTACGACTACCTGGTGGAGTTCCTGACGTCGCACGACCCGGTCGAACTGACGTCGGACACGCGCGAGGACCGACCCGAGTACATCCGCTTTCTGACGAAGCGCGGCTTCGAGTCCGTGATGCGGTATCAGGTCTCAAGGCTCGATGTGGCGGCCTTCGACCCGTCCCGGTTCGAGGGGGCGCGCGAGAAGGTGGAAGCGCAGGGTATCGAGATCGTGACGAACGCGCAGCTGCCGGAGCGCTTCGACGACTGGGACCGGAAGTACTGGCGACTCAACATGGAGACATGGAAGGACGTCCCGCTTCCGGATCCGCCGACCGAGGTTGCGTTCGAGCAGTTCATGAAGGAGCTCGGTTCGCCGGGCTACGATCCGAACCTGCATCTCGCGGCCGTCGACGGCAACGAACTCGTCGGCCTGACCGGGTTCTGGGTCTCGCTGGCCGAGCCCGCGAAGCTCTACACGGGACTCACGGGGGTCCTCCGGAGCCACAGGCGTCGCGGCATCGCCACGGCGCTCAAGGTGACCGCGCTCGAGATGGCGAAGGAGCGCGGGGCGACGACCCTCGAGACGGACAATGAGGAGAACAACCCGATGTACCTCCTCAACGTCGAACTCGGGTTCGAGCCGACGCCGGCGTGGCTGGACTTCACGAAGAAGCTGCGGGAACCGGACGCGCCTGAAGACGGCGCCGACGGAGACAATGACAACGGCGGGCCGTAGCGGCCCGATGGGCGATGTCGTCGGATGGGAACCAGACGACATCGCCGGGAGATACAGAGCTATGAGACACTTGCGGGAGTTTGACAACAGCGACCGGGACTACACCCGGCTGGTGGAGATACACAACGCGGTCCTGCCCGAGTGGCCTCTGACGGCCGAGGGCCTCAAGGTCGATGACGGGATGCGCGAGAAGAGATTCTTCAGGCAGCGTTACATGTGGGAGGAAGACGGCGAGATCGTGGCGTACGCCTCGGTCGGTGAGTCCGCCGGGAGCTACGAACCGGGCAAGTATTTCGTGTATGTCGTTGTTCACCCCGAATGGCAGCGCAGGGGCATCGGGACGCGACTCTACGATCATGTCACGGGCGTGCTCGAGGCAAGGGATCTGAAACCCGTCAAGCTTGTCAGCGACGCAATGGAGGACCGCGAGGACGCACTGCGCTTCCTCGAGAAGCGGGGCTACGAGCGCATCCAGCGACAGGAGGTCTCGCGGCTCGATGTTGACGCTTTCGACTGGGATACCTTCTCGCCGAAGCTCGGGAGTGTGGAGCGAGCCGGTCTCACCGTCAGGACAGGGGACTGGCTGCTCGAGAACGACCCGGACGCGAAGACGAAGCTCTACGACCTCGTCTGGGCGATCCTCCAGGATGTGCCGATGCCGGATCCCCTGACCAGGCGCCCGTTCGATGAATGGATCAAGCAGTTCGAGCACCCCGCGTTCCTTGGCGCGTCATGGTTCATCGCGGTGGACGGCGATGACTACGTGGGGATGTCGAGCACCTGGAAGTGTCTCGCGAGCGCCGAGCGACTCTACCAGGGACTGACAGGTGTTCTGAAGCCGTACCGTCGCAAGGGCATCGCGACCGATCTGAAGGTCCGGGTGAGCGAGTTCGCGCGTGATCACGGCGTGCGCTACATCATCACGGACAACGAGGAGAACAACCCGATGTACGGGATCAATGTTCAGCTCGGGTTCGAGAAGATGCCGGGTGAGGTCATCTATCGAAAGATGGTGGGTGCTCCCGAGGCTGGCGAGCCCGTCGGCGCCGAGGCGCGCAATGACTGAGCCGAACACGGACATCCTGATACGCGAGTTTGACGGAAGCGACGCCGACTACGAGGCGATCGTCCTCATCGCGAACGCGTGGGAGCCGGAGCGGCCGACGTGCGTCGAGAACATCAGGCATCGGGATGACGCCCGGGAGAAGCAGTACATGTACCGGCGCATTCTGGCCGAACTCGACGGCCACGTTGTGGCGGCCGGTAACTTCGGCGAGTCGAACTGGAGTCACGTGCCCGGGAAGTACACGCTGTACTTCTCGGTGCATCCGGAGTACGGGAACAGGGGGATCGGAACGGCGCTCTACGAGTTTATCATGGGAGAGCTCGCCAAGGCCGATCCGCCGCCCGTCTACTTCTCGACGTGGATCCGGGAGGACCGTGACGTCGCGATGCGCTTCGCGGAGAAGCGCGGGTTCCGGGAGATCATGCGCGGTGCGAACTCGTGCCTGACACTTCGGGACTTCGACGAGTCGCGGTTCGGCGACGTGCGGGAGCGGGTACTCGGAAGCGGCGTTACCATCGAGCGACTCGACCGTCTTGCGGAGCGCGTTCCGGACGCGATGCGGCGGCTCTACGATCTGGACTGGGAGGCGATGCAGGACATGCCGAACGATGACCCGCCCGTCCGACGGAGCTTCGAGACGTATCTCAAGATCATGCAGCCGCCGGGGTACGACCCGCGGCTCGGATACGTCGCGCTGGACGGCGACGAGTGGGTCGGGGCGACGCTCTTGTGGCGCAACCCGGCCGACCGGGAGACGCTCGGGACCGAGATCACTGGGGTCAGGAGGGACTACCGCAGACGCGGCATCGCCACCGCGCTCAAGGTGGCAGTGCTCGCGGACGCGCGCGACCTGGGCTTCGTGAGGGTCCGGACCGAGAACGCCGCGACGAACCCGATGTACGACATCAATCTCAAGCTGGGCTTCGAACCGGAGCCCGGATGGATAGACTACCATCGGTACCTGGACCCTGCGATGAAGCAGGCCCGCTCCGCTGAGCGGGATGCTTTCGGGCAGGCGGGTACCGGACAAGATACGGAGACAGCATCATGACCAGGACAGCAACAGAACTGATGATCCGTCCGTTCGAAGGGACGGACGAGGAGTACCGCGAGGTGGTTCGGATATCGACCGCGCTCTGGCCGGACGAGGCTGAGAGCACGGAGGAGTTCCGCCACGACGACCAGAACCGCGACAAGAAGTGGTTCCACAGTCGGTTTGTCGGTCGGCTCGACGGTCGTGTTGTGGCCGTCGGTACGTGCGGAGACCTGGCGTGGTGTCACAAGCCGGGGAAGTACTTCGTCGAGGTCAGCGTTGACCCCGAGTACCACCGTCGGGGCATCGGCTCACGCATGTACGACTTCGTGGTCGGTGAACTTGCGGAACGCGGGCCGTCGAAGCTGGTGACGTGGACGCGCGAGGACCATCCGGAGTACGTGAAGTTCATCACCGACCGCGGGTACGCCTTCGGGATGCGGTACGCCGTGTCCAGGCTCGCCGTGGATGAGTTCGACTTCGAGCGCTGGTCGCCGGCGGTCAACAGGGTCCTGGACCAGGGACTGACGATCCACACCGTCGGGGAACTCGCCGCGGTCGATCCGGACTGGAAACGGTCGTACTATGACCTCCAGTGGGAGCTCTTCCAGGATGTCCCGTTCACCGATCCTCCGACGCAGCAGTCGTTCGAGCAGTTCTGCAAGCGCTTCGAGAACCCGAGGTTCTCCATGGAATCGCACTGGTTCGCGCGTGACGGCGAGCGGTACGTCGGCTCGAGCGGGCTGTGGCTCAGTGATGCGGACAAGGAGAAGCTCTATACCGGGCTGACCGGGGTCGTGCGCAGTCATCGGAGGCGCGGGATCGCTTCCGCGCTCAAGGTCAAGGGGGTCGAGTGGGCTCGGGAGCGCGGTGCGCGCGTGATCGAGACCGACAATGAGGAGAACAACCCCATGTTCGACCTGAACCTGCAGCTCGGCTTCCGTGCGGTCCCGGCGTGGACCGAGTACCATCTTGATGTGAACGAGACCGCGACATCGTGACGCGCGAGAGCGTGATACGACAGATCGCGGAAGCCATCTGCGCCGTCGAACGTCCGCACCCGATCCGTGTGGCCGTCGACGGCGTTGGTGTTGCCGGGAAGACCTTCTTCGCGGACGAACTCGCCGTCGAGATCGAGCGGGGCGGGAGGACCGCTCTGCGCGTCTCGATCGACGGGTTCCACAATCCGGCGTCGGTGCGGAAGCGCCGTGGCGACAGCTCGCCGCTGGGATACTACGAGGATTCGTTCGATTACGATGCGTTCGTTCGCCATGTGCTGCGGCCGCTCGGCCCCGGCGGGAGCCACCGCGTGCGGCGCGCCGTCTATGACTTCCGCGCGGACGCGCCGGTGGAGTCGGTCGAGGAGCTCCTCCCTGTGGATGGCATTGCCGTGTGCGACGGCATCTTTCTGCTTCGCCCGGAACTCAACGGGCACTGGGACTACCGGGTGTTCATCGATGTCGACTTCAGCGTGGCTCTGGAGCGCGCCCTGACTCGCGATCTGGAGCTCTTCGGGTCCGGGGAGGCGGTCCGCGAACGCTACCGCACGCGGTACATCCCCGGCGAACAGCACTACCTCGATACGGTGAGACCGGCGGGGCTGGCGGATGTGGTCGTCGGAAACAACGTTTTCTTGAATCCAAGGGTCCGATGGTGTAGCAAGGGAAACGGGAGGTGTACCGGGGGAGACGGGAGGTTAGACGAGTGAGAAGCGTCGTCGTGATCAACAGCGAGACGATGGGCCGCGGTTCGGATGAACTGGGTGGTGTGCTGATGGCGAGCTTCCTCCGGAAGCTCGCGGCATCATCCGACAGACCCGAGCGCATGCTCTTCTACAACGCCGCGGTGAAGCTGCTCGCCGAGGGGTCGCCCGTGCTCGATGCGATCGAGCATCTCGAGAGCTCGGGAGTCGATCTGGTGGCGTGTGGGACGTGCGTTGAGTACTTCGGCCTCAAGCGGAAGATGAAGGCCGGCAGGATAGGGAGTATGGACGGGATCGTCGCCGACCTGATGAAGACGGACAGGATCGTAACGATATAGGCGAAGCGTGACGGCCAGCGGGCCGTCAGGACACCGATGCACGCGGGCGGCGCGGGCTGGCGAGCACGGAACACCTGGAAGGAGAGGACCAATGAAGGCGTCTCTCATCGCAGTGCTGGTTGTTGTGCTTGCGGTCGGTGCGCTCTCGACGGGTTGCATCGCGATGTCGGGTCGTACAACCATCGAAGGCTCGGGGGTTTCCGCGACCGAGACCCGCACCATCGAGGAGTTCACCGGGATCGCCATCGAGGGATCCGGCGAGGCGGTCGTGGTGTTCGGCGACGTGCCGTCGATCATCGTCGAGGCCGATGAGAATCTTCTCGAGTACATCGAGACCAGGGTCGAGGGCAGCACGCTCCACCTGAGGCTGCGACACCCGGAGAAGCGCGTGAGCTTCAGAACGCGCAGTCCGCTTCGCTACACCATCACGACGCCCTCGGTCAATGCGTTCAGTATCGCCGGCTCAGGAAGCGTCAACTGCGCCGATCTCGACTCGGAAGATGTCTCCATCGACATCGCGGGGTCGGGGACGGTCGTGCTGGACGACATGAGGTGCGACGCGATCGAGATCAACATCGCCGGGTCGGGCGACGTCAGGATGAGCGGCGTGGCCGGGAGCCAGTCGATCGACATCGCGGGCTCCGGCGACGTTGCCGCAGGGAACCTGAGGACCGAGAAGACGAGGATCGATATCGCGGGTTCCGGCGATACGACCGTCTGGGCGACCGAGCGGCTTCGCGTGAGCGTCGCGGGAAGCGGCGATGTCCGGTACTACGAATCACCGTCGCTGTCGAAGAGCATCGACGGCATGGGTGATATCAGCCACCTGGGCGACAAGGGCGCAGGTTCCGGAGACGCGTAGCCCGCGCAGCGCAGCCGCGCGCGGTCCGCGACACACAGCCCGCGGAGGGAGTACCACGGAATGGCCGATACGAAGGACGAGCGCACCGACGAGTGGCGCGGCAGACTGACGCCCGAGCAGTACCGCGTCACCTGTGAGAGCGGGACGGAAGAGCCGTTCTCCGGCGAGCTCAACGACTACAAGGGTGACGGGAGATTCCGCTGTGTGCGGTGCGGGCACGTGCTGTTCACGGGTGAGACGAAGTACGACTCGGGGAGCGGGTGGCCGAGCTTCTGGCAGGCCGCCGGCGACGGGAGTGTTGCGACCGCGCCCGATGACTCGGGCGGACGTTTTCGCACGGAGGTCATCTGCGGGAGCTGCGGGGCGCACCTCGGGCACGTGTTCGAGGATGGGCCCAGGCCGACGGGCCTGCGCTACTGCATCAACTCGGTCGCGCTCGAGCTCGACGAGAGTCGCGGCGAGGGGAGCGGGGACTGATGGGTGACGCGAGCGTGAGCCGCGCCGAGTTCACACGCAGGGTAGCCATCGTGATCGCGATGGTGCTGACCGCCGGAATGCTGCTCGTCTTCGTGTTCAAGACGGCGAGTGTGCTGCTCATGGTCTTCGCCGCCATTCTGCTGGCGGTCTTCTTCGATGGCGTGGCGACATTCATCTGCGGGCGGACGCGATTGCCACGAGTGGCGGCGCTGGGTGTCTTCGTGCTGCTGTTCCTGGGCGGGATCGTCGGTCTGTTCTGGGCGATCGGCCCGCAGGTGACCTCCCAGGTGACGGTGCTCGTGGAACTCCTTCCCGACGCGCTGGACCGCGGCGCGGAGGCGCTCGAGCAGTACTCATGGGGACGCGCCGTGCTGGCCCGGTTCCCCGAGCCCGGCGAGTTCGCCTCGCTGAGTCCCGAGCTGCTCGGCCCGCTGACGCGTTTCTTCTCCGGTACGGCAACCGTCGTACTGAACGTCATCGTCGTCCTGGCACTTGGAATCTACTTCGCCATTGCGCCGCAGACCTATGTGAAGAGCTTGCTGCGCCTGATCCCACCGGGAGGACGAGAGCGAGGCGCCGAGGTAGCGGCTGCGCTCGGGCATGTCCTCAGGAGGTGGATCGCGGGGCGGCTCGCTTCGATGCTCGTCGTGGGGGTACTGACGGTCGTCGGACTCCTGCTCGCAGGCGTTCCCCTGGCGCTCACCCTCGCGCTGATCGCGGCGTTGGCATCGTTCGTTCCGTACGTCGGTCCGGTGCTCGGCGCGATCCCGGCGATCCTCGTAGCGCTTTCGGACGATCCCATCAAGGCACTCTACGTCATCCTCGTGTTCGCGGTCGTCCAGGTCCTCGAGAACTACCTCATCACACCACAGATCGATCAGCGGGCGGTCTCGCTTCCGCCGGCGCTGCTCATCGGCATGCAGATCCTGATGGGGGTCGTGCTGGGTGCCGGGGGCGTGCTGATGGCGACGCCGCTCTTCGTTGTGATCGTAGTGCTGATCCAGATGCTGTATCTGCACGATGTGCTCCACGAACCGGTCCGCATTCTCGGGACCACAGAGAGGACCGGATCGTGAGAACACTCCCGCCCCGTTTCCTCGCGGGCATGATCGCGCTGGCGCCGCTGCCGGGGAGTCCCAGATACGAGGAGGACGACGCCGCGATACGCGAGAGGGCGCTCTCCGACCTGTCACACTACGCGGCCGCGGGGGTCGACGTGGTGGTGCTCGAGAACAGCCACGACGTGCCGTATGTCAAACCGCCGCTCGACGGCCGGGCCTTGTCTCTTGTCAAGGAGGTTGCGGCGGACGTACGCGCGCACTTCGACGGACCGATCGGGCTCCAGCTCCTGGAGGCGGCGAACCTCGAAGCGCTCGAGGTCGCGGCGGAGTGCGATCTGGATTTCGTGCGCGTGGAGGGGTTCGTCTTCGCGCACATCGGGGGGGCCGGGCTGATCGAGGGATGCGCTGGTGAGCTGCTCCGTCTCCGTCGGCGGTTGGGGGCCGCGCATATCCGGGTGTTCGGGGACATTCACAAGAAGCACTGCTCGCACGCGATCAAGGGTGACATCGACATCATCGATGAGCTCAGACAGGCCGAGTTCTTCGACGTCGATGGCGTCATCGTCACGGGTCAGCGGACGGAGGTCCCACCGGACGTCGACGAGCTGGCGGCGGTCGATGCGGCCGCTCGCGTCCCGGTGCTCGTCGGGTCCGGAATGACGCCGGACAACATCGCAGCCTACATGCCTCACGCCGCCGGTTTCATCGTCGGCTCTTGCCTCAGGGTCGGAGGCCGCTTCATGGGGCGTCTTGACCCCGAGCGACTCGAGCGATTCGCGCGCGCGTTCCGGGAGGCCAGGAGCGCGTCGTGATCAAGATCACACGAACGATAGCTATTGAGGAGCGCGAACTCACCTTTGAGTTCGTGCGCTCGTCCGGCCCGGGCGGCCAGAACGTGAACAAGGTCGCGACGGCGGTCCAGCTCCGCTTCGATGCCATGGCGTCACCGTCGCTGCCCGAGCGTGTGAAGGAGCGGCTGCCGAAGGTCGCCGGCCGGCGGATGACTTCGGCCGGTGTCATCGTGATCGATGCCAGACGCTACCGAACGCAGGCCGGCAACCGGCAGGACGCGGTCGACAGACTGGTGAAACTGATCAAGAAGGCGGCGGCGCGTCCGAAGCGCCGGCGCGCGACGAAGCCGACCCGTGCGTCACGTGAGCGGAGACTGGCGAGCAAGAAGCAGCGCGGCCGTCTGAAGCGGGACCGAGGGAAGAGGCCAACGGCGGATGACTAGGACGGCCGCTGAGCGGCCGGAGCACGGAAGGGAATCCATGGACAGCTTCAAGAGAGCGTTGAGCGCCATCGATGGTGGGAACGTGCTGGACGTCGCGACGGGAGCCGGGGGATTCGTTGCGGCGCTTGCCGAGTGCCTCGGGAGTTTCGAGACCATAACGGGGATAGATCCGCTTGGTTCAGCGATCGAGAAGGCGCGCGAGTCGTTCGAGGACGAGCGGTTCGCGTTCGAGGTCGGCGACGTCGAGAAGCTCTCGTTCGCGGACGAGACGTTCGACACGGTGGCGATCGCGAACTCACTCCACCACCTGGAGCGGCTTGACGCTGGTGTGAGCGAGATGCTTCGCGTCCTCAAGCCGGGGGGAAAGCTCGTGATCTTCGAGATGTATCGCGACGATCAGAGCGAGGCGCAGCAGACGCATGTTGAGCTCCACCACTGGTGGGCGCGCATCGACACGGCGCGCGGCGTGTTCCACCGTGAGACATTCACACGGGATGAGATCCGGAATCTCCTGGAGACTCTGCCGCTCTCCGGGCTCGCCATCGATGACTACAAGGACGACGATGCCGACCCGCTGGCCGCGGAGACCGTGGCGCAGATCGAGCAGGCGATCGATGCGTACAAGGCTCGCGCTGAGGAGACCGACGGCGAGGATGTCGCGTCGCTGGTAGCGCGGGGAGAGGATCTGCGAGACAGGTTGCACCGCGTGGGTTTCGCCGGTGCGACGCACATCATCGCGACCGGAACGAAGTGAATCAGGAGGGTCGGATGCCGGAGTTCAGGATCAGGCGTAAGGACATTGTGACGGCGATCACCACAGCGCTCGAGGCGTCCGATGACGTCACGGCGCTTTGGGAAGGCGGGGCGGCCGCGTTCGACCGCGTCGACGAGTGGTCGGATGTCGACATGATGATCGCCGTCAAGAGCGGCACGAAGGATGCAGCGATCGCGCTCGTCGATGAGGCGTTGGGGAACCTGGCGCCGTTCGCGGTCCGTTACCGGCTCCCTGAGCCGGCGTGGCACGGTCATTCGCAGGTGTTCTACATGCTGGAGGGCGCGAGCCCATACGAGTTCGTGGATACCTGCTTCATGGACGACGACACCAAGAGGAAGTTCCTCGAGCCCGAGACGCACGGGAAGGCGTTCGTCCACTTCGACCGGGCCGGATTCATCGACCAGACCCCGGCGGACCCGGGGGAGACGCGCGAGCGTCTGGGGAAGCGCGTTGCAGCGCTCAAGCAGACGACGGCGCTCGGGAGGACCGGAACGCTCAAGGAACTCGCGCGCGGGAACGAGCTCGAGGCGCTCGCGTACTACAACGGCTCGATGCTGCGGCCGCTGGTCGAGCTGCTCCGGATGCGCCACTGCCCCGGCCGTCAGCAGTTCCACACCAGATACATCCAGTACGACCTGCCCGAGGAACTCGTGACACGGCTTCGCCCGTTCTTCTTCGTCCGCGACGCCGAGGACATCCGCGCGCGCCACGCGGAGGCGGGTGCCTGGATCGACCGGCTGCTGGTCGAGCTGGGCGAGGAGTTCGGGGTGTAACAGGGAGTCCTACAGAATCGTGACCAGAGCAACGCCCGTGACCCCGAGGATCACGGCGAGGAGCTTCTGACGCGTGATCCGCTCGCCGAGCACGATCGCGGCGACCGGGAGGACGAAGATGGCGCTGGTCTGATTGAGGATCGAGGCGATCGACGCCTGGGTGAACTTCATCCCTCCGAGCCAGATGATCATGGCCAGGTAGGCGCCCATGATCGAGGCCGGCACCGTGACTCTCCACGACCGTGTCGGGATGAAGGTGCGCCACGCGCTCCGGTGGCGTTTCGAGACGGCGGTGATGAGCATCATCGTGAAAACGCCGCCCAGGAGCCGGATGGTCGTCGCCCAGAGCACGGGGGAGCGGTTAAGGACCGGTTTGGTGATGACGACGCCGATGGCCATGATGACCATCGAGGCGGTGCCGATGAGGATCCCTCGACGAAGATCCGCGCGGGTCGTACCTTCGGGCGGTTCGTGACGAGTGGACAGGAAGATGCCCGCGAGAATGAGCACCGTCCCGGCCATATCCCCCCAAGTCAGGCGCTCGCCGAGAAAGAAGAACGAGAGCAGGATGACCGACGGCGGATACGCGCACCCGACGACCTGCGAGAGTCCCGCGCCGACGAGGTTGAGCCCCTTGAAGAAGAGCGTGTCGGCGATGGTGATCCCGAGGAACCCGGCGAGGAAGAGCAGTGCGTAGTCGGCGAGCGGGACATCGCGGACCAGCGGCATACCGATGAGGAGCAGCGTGGCGATGAGGAGCAGACTGGCCACGATGTTCTTGAAGAAGTTGAGGTTGAAGGGGGTCATCCGCTTGCCGCTGAGACGGAAGAGCACGACGGAGACCGACCAGACGACGGCCGCCAGAACCGAGAGGATTTCGCCTGCGTGGGGGATGTGAGCGATGTTCACTGATTCTCCTGATGGTTGGGTCTCCCAGACACCACGCCGGGAGCGATAGGGGAAGAGGCTAGCACGAAGCGGCTGCGGAGAGAAGCTCTGAGATGGGGCTTGACACTCCCGTGGATAGCTATATACTATGAAGGTTTGGAACATGAAACTCCACAAATCTATGTGACATCGGGAGGCACAGTGGACTACGCCATCGTCAGGACCGGCGGGCTCCAGTTCAAGGTCTCGGAGGGTGACACCGTCCGGGTCCCGCGCATTCGCTCGGAAGTGGGCGAGAGCGTCGAGCTGAGCGAGATCCTCGCGGTCAAGCGTGGTGATGACGTCTCGATCGGTGCTCCGCTGGTGGAGAATGCCAGCGTATCAGCCGAGATCGTCAGCCATGGGAAGAACCGCAAGGTCATCGTCTACAAGAAGAAGCGCAGGAAGGGTTATCAGCGGACGAAGGGTCACCGGCAGGACTACACCGAACTCCGGATCGGGAGCATCGGATAACGACCCTCGTCGTTCTCAGGAGGCAGTGACGTGGCACACAAGAAGGGTGTAGGCAGCTCCAGGAACGGCCGCGATTCGAACGCGAAGCGGCTGGGTATCAAGCGGTACGCCGGGCAGTTCGTCCGTGCCGGCACGATCATCCTGAAGCAGCGCGGTACGAAGTTCTACCCGGGCGAGAACGTTGGGATCGGCGGCGACGACACGCTGTTCGCGCTCGCCGACGGGAATGTGAAGTTCGAGCGCTGGGGACGAGACCGCAAGCGCGTTGTCGTCGAGGCGCTGACCGAGGTTGTCTAGGGAGTTGGTGGTGGACGACGAGGATGGACCGAGGTCTGTAGCTGAAGAGTGGGAAACCGAGAGGTGTCCTGGAGGGCGGCCTGCCCTTCCGGGACGCCTTTTTGTTTGGGTATCGAAGAGGGCTAGCAGACCGGCGACTTGCCGGGAGGATGCAACTCGATGAAGATCAGGTGGCTTGGACATTCGTCCTTTCTGATAGAAGCCAGCAGCGGTACGAAGATCATCACCGATCCGTTTGAAGCGGGGTCGTACGACGGAGCAGTGGGGTACGCGCCGATCCATGACAGTGCCGACATCGTGACGATCAGCCACGACCACGCTGACCACAACGCGGTCGATCAGATTCCCGGATCCCCGGATGTCGTTCGCGGCGGGGAGGCGGTCGAGTCTCACGGTGTCGCCATCACCAGCCTCAGCACGTTTCACGACGAGTGCAAAGGGCAGGACCGTGGACGGAACACCATCCACGTGATGGATGTTGACGGCGTGCGCGTGGGGCATCTGGGTGACCTGGGACATGTTCTCTCCGATGGTGAGGCAGCGGAGCTCGGTGGGGTCGACGTGCTTCTGGCGCCGGTCGGCGGGTACTACACGATCGGTCCGGAGGAGGCGCGAGACGTGGCCGAGAAGCTCGGTGCGCGTGTCGTCATCCCGATGCACTACAAGACCGAGGATATCGGTTTTCCGATCCAGCCGGTCGACGACTTCCTCAAACTGATGGAGGACGTCGAGCAGGTCGGTTCGACGGACGTCGAGATCACGAAGGAGACCCTCCCGGAGATGCGGAAGGTCCTCGTTCTCAACTACAAGTAGCACCTCATCCAAAGAGGCATCATGGCGAAGCTCGGTGCAATCGTGCTCGGTGTCGTACCGTGCCGTCTTGGTTCGACACGCTTTCCGGGGAAGCCGCTGGCTCTGCTGGCCGGACGTCCTCTGATCGAGCACGTCCTTGGCAGGTTGGGGGCCGCGGCGACCGTCGACGGTACGCTGGTGGCGACGGACAGCGACGAGATCGCCGGGCGCGCCGGGGAACTGGGGGCCGACGTCGCCCTCGTCCGGCAGCCGTGCGCGACCGGGAGTGACCGGTCGGCGATAGCGGTCCGTGACCGGGCCGCCGACATCGTTGTGAGCCTTCAGGTCGATCAGCCCCTGATCGACCCGTCCGACATCGACAAGGCCGTCATGCTCCTCGAGCGGGGGTTCGATATCACGACCCTCGCGTATCCGTGCGCGGACGAGGACGGCTATTTCAGTCGGGACGTTGTCAAGGTCGCGGTCACGGAGGACGGAAGGGCGCTCTACTTCTCGCGCGCCGCCATCCCGTCGTCCAAAGAGGCCGCGACGGGGCGAAACGGGTTGTATCTGCATCACGTTGGGCTATACTGCTTCCGTCGTTCGGCCCTCGAGCGATTCGCCGCGGCCCCGCGGGGAGAACTCGAAACGACCGAATGTCTGGAACAGCTCAGGGCGCTCGAAATGGGGCTCTCGATCGGCGTGGCCATCGCCGATCACGGGCGACCCGGTGTCGACCGGCCCGAGGACCTGGGACCGCTCGAAGAGCTTGTCGCGTCAGGCGAGGCGGAGCTCTCGCCGTAGACATCGTGCACCGATGGTGAGAACGGGGGGCGTGCGTGCCGAAATTCGTCTTCGTGACTGGTGGGGTCGTGTCAGCTCTCGGCAAGGGCATCGCGTCCGCGTCGATCGGATATCTCCTGAAGAGCCGCGGCATTTCCGTGACGCTCCAGAAGCTCGATCCCTATCTCAATGTCGATCCCGGCACGATGAGCCCGTTCCAGCACGGGGAGGTCTACGTCACGGATGACGGAGCGGAGACCGATCTCGATCTGGGCCACTACGAGCGGTTCATCGATCGCGAACTCGGACAGATCAATAACATCACCGCCGGTCAGATCTACGACACCATCATCACGAAGGAGCGCCGCGGGGACTTCCTCGGCGGGACGGTCCAGGTCATCCCGCACGTGACCAACGAGATCAAGGAACGTGTTGCCGCGCTGGCGAAGGACGAGGACGTCGACGTCGTCATCGTGGAGATCGGCGGCACGGTCGGCGACATCGAGAGTCTTCCGTTCATGGAGGCCATCCGGCAGATGCGCCTCGACCTGGGCATCGAGAACACGCTGTTCATCCATCTGACGCTGGTTCCGTACATCAAGGCGGCGGGCGAGCTCAAGACCAAGCCGACACAGCACAGCGTCAGGGCGCTGCGCGACATCGGTATCCAGCCGGACATCCTTCTCTGCAGGACCGAGCACCCTCTCGGTGACGACGTGAAGCGGAAGATCGCACTCTTCTGCAATGTGGAGATCAACGCGGTCATCGCCGCGCGTGACGTCTCCTCCATCTATGAAGTACCGCTGAGGTTCCACGCCGACGGGTTGGACGATATCGTCGTCTCCAGACTCGGCCTTCCGCAGCGCGAGCCCGATCTCTCCTCGATGGAAACGGTCGTCAAGCGCATCTATGAGCCGTCGCACAGCGTGCGGATCGCTGTCTGCGGGAAGTACATCGAGCTCAAGGATGCCTACAAGAGCATCAGCGAGGCATTCATCCACGCCGGCGCGGAGAACGACACGCGGGTCGAACTCGAGTGGGTCAACGTCGAGGACGTGGAGACCGCGGGGAGCACGGGCAGCTTCCTCGGAGAGTGCGATGGCGTGCTGGTCCCCGGCGGGTTCGGCGAACGCGGCATCGAGGGGAAGATCATGTCGGTGCGGCACGCGCGCGAGAACGCCGTTCCATACTTCGGCATCTGCCTGGGGATGCATTGCGCCGTCATCGAGTATGCGAGAAACGTCTGCGGGTTCGAGGGCGCGCACTCGACGGAGTTCGTGGAGGGCACGCCGCATCCGGTGATCAGTCTGCTTCCTGAGCAGGAAGCGGTCGTCAATATGGGCGGGACGATGCGACTCGGGGGATACCCGTGCCGCCTGTCGCCGGGTTCGAAGGCGCACGAGGCGTACGACGAGACTCAGGTCGATGAACGTCACCGTCACCGCTTCGAGTACAACAACGACTATCGCGAGAGGCTGGAGGCGTCCGGGCTGATGTCGTCCGGCGTCTACGAGCAGGCGAACCTGGTCGAGATCGTCGAGATCGCCGACCATCCGTGGTTCGTGGCCTGTCAGTTCCATCCCGAGTTCAAGTCTCGCCCCGGTCGGGCGCATCCACTCTTCCGGGAGTTCGTGCGCGCCGCGCTTCGCAGGAAGCTCGAGCGTGAGGGGAAGACCGGAGCCGAAGTGGACGCGCAGGCCGCGGCCAGCCGGTCGTAGCGCGGAGGTCTGTGGTGCAGAACCCAGTCAAGATCGGTGACGTCCGGATCGGACGAGGCGAACGGCTCGCGTTCATCGCCGGCCCGTGCGTCATTGAGGATGAGAAGACCCTGCTGGCGACCGCGCGAGAGCTCTCGGGCATCGCCGAGAGGCTCGGCGTCGGCCTCATCTTCAAGGCGTCCTATCTGAAGGACAATCGCATGTCACCCGGCTCGTACGCCGGTCCCGGTCCGCGGGACGGTCTCGCGATGCTCGCGCGGGTGCGGGCGGAGACCGGGCTCCCCGTGATCTCCGACGTCCACACCGATGTTGAGGTCGAGGCGGCGGCCGCCGTGCTCGACGCCATCCAGATCCCCGCGTTCCTCTGCCGTCAGACCCGTCTGATGGAGGCGGCCGCTGCATGCGGGCGACCCGTGAACATCAAGAAGGGGCAGTTCCTCGCGCCCGAGGACATGGAGCGCGTGGCGGCCAAGGCGACGGCGGCCGGGGCTGAGGCCGTGCTGTTGACGGAGCGCGGCGTGAGTTTCGGGTATCATAATCTCATCGTAGACATGCGCGGGATCCAGGTGCTCCGGGCGACCGGGTGTCCGGTCGTGTTCGACGCGACCCACAGCGTCCAGCTCCCGGGCGCCGGTGCCGGCGTGAGTGGAGGACAGCCCGAGTTCGTCCCGGTGCTGACGCGCGCCGCCTGCGCGGCCGGGTGTGACGCCGTCTTCATCGAGACCCACCCGAACCCCGCCGAGGCGCTCTCGGACGCTGCGTCGATGGTACCGCTCTCGAAGTTCGAGAGGCTCGCCGAGCAGGCGCTTGCGGTCTCGGACACGGCTCAACCGTTCGCAGACGAGGCCTGACCTCTTACGGAAGGCAGACGCATGCTCAGCATCGACCGCGAACTCGCATCAGGGATACGGCTCCTCGTGCTCGACGTGGACGGCGTTCTCACGACATCACATCTCGTGCTCGGCCGCGACGGAGAGGAGATCAAGTTCTTCTCGGTCAAAGACGGCATCGCCATCAAGTTCGCGCAGCACGCCGGCATCGAGGTGGCCTTTCTGTCGGCGCGGAGCTCCACGATCGTGGAGCGGCGTGCCGAGATGCTCGGCGTGACGCGAGTCCATCAGGGCATCCACGCGAAGCTCAAGCGGGTCGGCGAGATGACGGCGGAACTCGGGATCGCGCTCGAGAACGTGGCGTACGTCGGTGACGACATCGTCGACATCGAGCCGCTCGAGGCTGTCGGCTACGGCGTGGCTGTGGCGGATTCGTGCTCGGACGTGTTGGCTCGCGTCACGAACGTCGCAGATGCGAACGGCGGTTCGGGCGCCATCCGCGAGGTCGTCGAGACGATCCTCAAGGCACGCGGCGACTGGGATGCGGTCGTCGCCGACTACATCGCGAAGGCGTAGCGCCGCGCCCCGAAGGGGTGACGGAGCACATACACCGGAGAGAGACGTGAGCGGACGGACGGAGAGAGAGGGGACACGCCGCGACGTGGCGAGGGAGGTGCTCGGCATCGAGGCCGAAGCGCTCGGTCGCATGGCGGACCGGATCGATGAGTCCTTCTCGCGGGCTGTTGAGACGGTCGTCAATGCCCGCGGCTCACTCGTTGTCTGCGGCGTTGGGAAGTCCGGGATCATCGGACGCAAGATCGCCGCAACCGTGGCAAGCACCGGGACGCCCGCCTTCTTCCTTCATCCGTCGGAGGCCGCACACGGCGACCTGGGCAGTCTGAGCACCCGGGACGTCGTGCTTGCCATCTCGAAGTCGGGGGAGGGTGATGAGCTGCTCCAGCTCGTCCCGGCCTTCCGTCGACTGGAGATTCCGCTGATCGTCATCACGGGCCGCCTGGATTCCTCGCTCGCTCGAGAGGCCGACATCGTGCTCGACGCGACGGTCGAGCGTGAGGCCTGTCCTATGGACCTGGTGCCGACGGCCAGCACGACGGCGGCGCTCGCGCTTGGCGACGCGCTGGCCGTTGCGGTGCTCAAGGAGAAGGACGTCGACGCAGGTCAGTTCGCGGACTTTCACCCCGGCGGCGCGCTCGGACGGCGTCTCCGCCTGACCGTGGGTGAGGTGATGCACTCGGGTGACGACCTCCCGGTCGTGGGCGAGGACGCCCTGATGCGCGATGCCGTCGTCGAGATAGCGAACAAGCGGCTCGGCGTGACGACCGTGGTCGACGGGCAGGGGAAGCTGGCCGGCCTCCTGACAGACGGCGACCTCAAGCGGATCATGATGCAGCACGAGGACATCCTGTCGGTCCGTGTCGGGGACGTGATGACGAGGGACCCGAAGACCATCGGCGTTGATGAACTCGTAGTCAGGGCGCTGGAGCTCATGGAGACGATGGGATCGAGTCCCATCACGTCGCTCATCATCCTCGATGAGAGCGGTGCTCCCTCCGGCGTCATCCACATCCACGACTGCCTGAAGGCCGTCGGCTGACCTTCGGCCGCTCCCGGCCGTCGTGTGGCCGCCCCCGGCCGTCGTGTGGCCGCCCCCGTACCCTCTGTTGACCCCCGGAACCCCCTTTGCTAATCTACCTTGCGTAAGCTCGGGCCTGAATTGACTGCTTGAGTGGCCGGTCCCCTGGGGCTATGTTCTGGGGTAGCGGCGCGTTCTTCCCAAGGAGAGATGCGGTGGTGGACTTCGGGACATCCCGGACGCTCGTTCGAACGCTGGTTCCTGTTCTGCTCCTCGCTGCGGCGTGCGTGCTCAGCTCGTGCGGCGAAGGAGGAGAGTCGGGGCCCGAGGCCGAGGGCGGAATCGTGCCGGACCAGGAGATCAACGGGTTCACACTGACGCAGACGAACGATGGTCGCTCGGTCTGGTCGCTCACGGCGGAACTCGCGCTGGTCTTCGAGGACGCCGACCGCATTGAGACGACACGTCCGCGTGTCGAGTTCTACGACGAAGATGGCGAGAGCCGAAGCGTGCTGAACGCGAGGAACGGCCTGCTCAAGCGTCGGACGAACGACATGGAGGTCTCAGGCTCGGTCGTCGTCACATCGAACGATGGAACCGTGCTTCGCACCGAGCATCTGACGTGGGACGAGCGTCGCGGGAAGATCTCGACCGAGATGCCGGTCAGGGTCACCAGAGACGGTGACGTGATGACGGGCACCGGAGCTGAGGCGGACCCGGACCTCGGGAATCTGAGGATCCTGGCAGACTTCAAGGCGTACGTCCGTTCGGCGGACGGCGAACTCGTGGAAGAGGAATGACAGGCAGAAACGGTGACAACGCCGGACCGCGCAAGCTGAGCGCGACCGGACTCGTCAAGCAGTACGGACGCCGTCGCGTCGTCAACGAGGTCAACCTCGAGCTGAATCGGGGGGAGGTCGTCGGTCTGCTGGGCCCGAACGGGGCCGGGAAGACCACGACGTTCCATATGATCGTTGGGCTTCTGGCGCCGGACGCGGGTTCCGTCCATCTGGACGACGAGGACATCACACGTCTGCCGATGTTCCGCAGAGCTACCAAGGGCGTGGGATATCTCGCGCAGGAGTCGTCCATCTTCCGCGGGCTCTCGGTCCGCAACAACGTGCTCGCGATCCTCGAGACGCTCAAGCTCAGCCGCAATGAGCGGGAGGAGCGTCTGCAGCAGCTCCTCAGCGAACTCGGAGTCGAGGAACTCGCGTCGCAGTCGGCGGCGACACTGTCGGGAGGAGAGCGTCGGCGTGTGGAGATCACACGCGCGCTCGTGACCGACCCGGCATTCCTCCTGCTCGACGAACCTTTCGTCGGGATCGACCCGATCGTCGTGCAGGACATTCAGGCGATCATCCGCAGTCTGCGAGACCGCGGGATCGGTATCCTCATCACGGACCACAGTGTTCGCGAGACGTTGTCGGTCACGGACCGCGCGTACATCATGTATGAGGGTCAGATTCTGCTGGCGGGCGGCGCTGAGGAACTCGCCACGAACGAAGAAGCGAAGAAACTCTACCTCGGGGACAGATTCCGGCTCTAGACGAGCCGAAGGCGCAGGTGGCGGTTCGGAGAGCGCCGACCGGCGAGCGGACCGCGAAGGAGACATCACATGAGCATGAAACCCACCATGCAGCTCCGCATGTCACAGCAGCTCGTGATGACGCCGAGACTGCAGATGGCGCTCAAGATCCTGCAGGTCTCGACGCTCGAACTCGAGCAGTTCCTGAAGCAGGAGCTGCTGCAGAATCCTTTGCTCGAGGCCACGGACGACGGTGATGAGATCGAGACCGAGGAGCGCGAGGGCGAGGAGTCGCAGTCGAGTGAGGAGGAGCGGGGAGAGGGTGGCGACGAGACTCAGCCGAAGGAAGAGGCCGCGGAGCAGCCGAAGGAAGAGGCCAAGGACGAGGCTGACCGCACGGGCGAGACTGAGGCAGCGACCGAGGATCTCGACTGGGACGACTACATGGACGACGTCTACTCCCACGCGTACGGCCAGAACCTCGAGCGCGAGGAGGATGACCGGTACGAGAGAGTCCCGGTCGCCGTGTCGACGTTCGAGGACCAGCTCAAGCACCTGCTTCATATGGAGTGCGCGGACGACCGGTTGCTTGGAGTAGCGGAGTACATCATCGACGAGCTGGGGGACGACGGGTTCGTCAAGGACTCCGTCGAGGTTATCGCCGCGGCGCTTCACGTCGACGTGGAGCTTGTTGAAGAGGCGCTGCGCCTCGTTCAGTCTCTCGATCCTCCCGGCATTGCCGCTCGAGACATCAAGGAGTGTCTGCTCATCCAGCTCACCAGGAAGGGCATGGGCGACGGCCTGGCGGCGCGCGTGATCAAGGAGTGCTTCGAGGAGCTGAAGGCGTGCAAGCATGATCAGATGCGGCGGCGTCTCGGCGTCTCCGTCGACGATCTCCGCGCGGCGGTCAACGAGATCTCGAAGCTCGATCCGCGTCCTCGCACCGACCCCGACCCCGGTTCGATTGATTACATCACGCCGGACCTCATTGTGGAGGACATCGACGGCGAGCGAGTCGTCTATCTCAATGACCAGGACGTTCCTCGCGTCCGCATCAACCCGACATATCGCCGGATCCTCAGTTCAGGGACCGAGTCTGAGGAGAAGGAGTTCATCACAAAGAAACTCAAGGCGGCCAGGTGGATCGTTCAGAGCATCGAGAACCGCCGGCGGACCATGGTGCGTGTCATGGAGAGCATCACACGTGCTCAGTCGGGTTTCTTCGAGAAGGGCGTCTCAGCGCTCAAGCCGCTGACACTCCAGCAGATCGCCGACGACGTCAGCATGCACGAGTCGACGGTCAGCCGTGTGACGCGCGGGAAGTACGTACAGACGCCGCGTGGAACGTTCGAGCTGAAGTACTTCTTCTCGAGCGGCATCCGCACGAGCAACGGTACCGAGATCGCGTCGAAGGCCGTGCGCGACGCGATGCGAGAGATCATCAGCAACGAGAATAAGCAGAAGCCGATGTCGGACCAGAAGGTCGCGGAGGAACTCGCAAGACGCGGGTTCAAGATCTCGCGGCGCGCGGTCGCGAAGTACCGTGACCAGATGGGCATCCTTCCGGCGCGGCTGCGCAAGGAGATATAGGGCACCGAGGCAAGGAGCAGCTGTGGCGGAGAACATCGTACTCGCGCCGGCGGAGTCGGATGCCGGCGAGTTCACGGTCCTCTTCTGGAAGGTCGAGCAGGGCGAGAGCGTCGCGGAAGGCGATGAGCTTCTGGTCGTGGAATCCGACGAAGAGAAGACGGCGCTGACGGTCCTCGCGCCGTGCGCGGGCGTGCTCGTCGAAGTCGCGGCGGGTGAGGAGAGCAAGGTTGCGCCCGGTGAGGTGCTGGGAAGGATTGAGGACGCGTGAGTGAGCAGAGAAGACTGCCGGAGTGGCTGACGAAGCCTATTGCGGATCCACAGAAGACCAGGCGCGTGCGCGACATGCTCGCGGAGACCGGTCTCAACACGGTGTGCAACGAGGCCCGGTGTCCCAACCGCGTCGACTGTTTCAGCCGCGGAACGGCGACATTCCTGATCCTCGGGGATCGCTGCACTCGTGATTGTCGTTTCTGTTCGGTCGCCCATGGGGGCGGGACGCCACCCGACCCCGAGGAGCCGCGTCGCGTCGCGGAGGCCGTGAAGAGCCTGGGGCTGTCGTTCATCGTCATCACATCGGTGACGCGGGATGACCTTCCTGACGGAGGGGCGGAGCACTTCGCCGCGACGATCAGGGCCATCCGGGCGCTCTGTCCCGAGACCGGCATCGAGGTGCTCGTTCCGGACTTCGGCGGCGACATGGCCGCCGTGGACACGGTGCTCGCGGCTCGTCCGGACGTCTTCGGCCACAATCTCGAGACCGTACGGAGGCTGTACAAGACGGCTCGGGCCGGCGCGGACTACGAGCGCTCGCTCGCGGTGCTCAGGCACGCGGCGGCTGCGCCGGACAGACCGCTGGTCAAATCGTCCGTGATGGTCGGACTTGGCGAGATGCGCCTGGAACTGGACGGGGCCTTCATGGACCTCAGACGCGCGAAGGTGGACGTCGTCTATGTGGGTCAGTATCTTCAGCCGACACGGGAACACCTGCCGGTGGCGCGATTCGTGCCGCCGGCTGAGTTCGACGCGATGAAGCAGTGGTGTGAGCAGCTCGGCTTCGCGTGGGTCTCGTCGGGCCCGTTCGTGAGAAGCTCGTATGAAGCCGAGAAGGTGGTTGAGGCACTCGGCGTTGTCGTCGGCGCATAAGCGACGAGCGGTGAAAGGAGAACGCATGCAGATCAGGATCACGGCCAGACACTTCGACCTCGACCCGGGTCTCAGAGACCACGTGGAATCGAAGGTTGAGCATCTCGCTCACTACTTCGACCGCGTCGATGAGGCGAACGTCGTGTTCGAGCAGGAAGGCCACCGGAAGATCGCCGATCTGACGGTGCACGCATCACGAGTCGTGGTCTCGAGCGAGCAGGAAGCAGACGACTTCCGCTCGGCGTTCGACAGGGCAGTTGAGAAGGTGGAGCGCCAGATCCGCCGCCACAAGGAGAGGGTCCGGAACCGCAAGGGCAGGAACGCCGCGGCCGAGTTTGCTGAGGCAGCGGGCGGGATCGCTCCGGAGGAGGTCGGTATCCTCCCGGAGGAGCTGGCGGCGTCGAGGATGAGCGCTGAGGAGGCGTACCAGCAGCTCGCAGAGCTCGGCGCGCGTTTCCTTGTGTTCTGGAATACGGAGACGGAGAAGGTCAACGTGGTCTACCGCCGCGACGACGGCGACTACGGACTCGTGGCACCACGCGAGTAATCGCCCGTTCGGCGGCGGAGAGATCATGGAACCTCTGACGGTTCACAGACTGTTGAAGGAGTACGGCGACGAGTTCGAACTCGTCGTCGTGTCCCCGGGTAGCGGGACCCCCGCCGCGATCGACGCGGCGGATCTCTCAAAGCCCGGGCTCTTTCTCGCGGGATACGAAGAGGGATTCGATCCGAGCAGGATACAGATCCTCGGTGGCGCGGAGATGACGTTTCTCGATGCGCTCGATGCGGACGGCCGCCGTGAGGCGCTGACCAGGCTCGTGCGTGCCGAAGTGCCCTGCGTGATCGTGTCCGACGGAAGGAAGGCGCCGCCGGAGCTTGTCGAGCTCGCGGAGGCGAGCGGCGTGCCCGTGCTCTGCTGTGACGCGGGTTCGACCCATCTCGCGAGCCAGCTGGCCACGGCGATCGATGAGCTCCTGGCGCCGCACACGAGCATCCACGGCACGCTGGTCGACGTCTACGGCATCGGCCTGCTCTTCACGGGCGACAGTGGGATCGGGAAGAGCGAGTGCGGTCTGGATCTCGTGGAGAACGGTCATCGACTCGTCGCCGACGACGTCGTGAGCGTCACCGTGAACGCGCAGGGAGACCTGGTTGGGAGCGGGAGCGAGCTGCTCAGGCACTGTATGGAGATCCGCGGTGTCGGGATCATCGATGTCAGGGCCATCTACGGCATTCGCGCCATTCGTGCCAGCAAGCGCATCGAACTCGAGGTGAAGCTCGTCCGGTGGTCCGATCTCGACGATTACGAACGTCTCGGGCTGGACGAGCGGTACACGGACATCCTCGGCGTGCAGACACCGTTCGTCCATCTGCCGCTCGTACCGGGCAAGAATATCACGGTGATCGCCGAGGTCATTGCGTTGAACCATCTACTGAAGCTCCACGGCGTGCATCCGGCACGGGACTTCGACCGGAGGTTGAGGGACCTCGCGTCGGAGAAAGCGCGAGAGCGCAAGATCCTTCGGGGTGAGACCGAATGAGCGATACCAGAACCAGGATCGGATGTGTGATCGTCGCCCACGGGAACGTGGGCGAGTGTCTGATGAACGCGGTGCAGGGGATTCTCGGGAGTCAGTCCGGGTGCACGGCCATCTCGAACACGGGGCTGGGTCTGCCGGAACTGACGGACAGCGTCCGCGCGGCGGTTGAGGAACTCGAGAGGACGCACTCGGTACTTCTTATCACCGATATGCCGGGTGGCAGCTGTCATCACGTCTGCCAGGCGTACCTCGGGGAGCGGCCGGGGTTGAGGATGATCAGCGGCGTGAATCTCATGATGCTTCTCGAATTCTTCGTGAAGCGCGACCGCGCCGACCTTCAGGAGCTCGTTTCGATGATGCAGGAGCGTGCCAGGGACGCCGTCCGCATTCAGTAGGATGCGCGGCGAGGGGGAGCCATGTCCATCTCTCTCATCAGGATCGATGACCGACTCATCCACGGACAGGTCTGTGTCGCGTGGGGAAGCTGTCTCTGCATCGATCGCATAGTGCTCGTGAACGACGATGTGGCGCAAACCGAGTGGAAGCGCGCTCTCTACACCGAGGCCGACGCCATGGGCGCGGCCATCACCGTGCTCGACGTCGAGGGATTCGGCGTGGAGTGCGCGGCCGGAGCCTGGCAGGACGAGAATACGATCGTCGTCGTGGGCACGCCTCTCGATGCGCGGCTTCTGTTCGAGCGCGGCCTCGACGTCAAGAGTGTCAATGTCGGAGGAATGCACTACTCCGAGGGCAAGCGCGAGATCCTTCCGTACGTGTATGTCGACGACGATGACCGTCGCGAGCTTCTTGCCATCGCCGCCGGGGGAGTGGCGCTGGAGGCGCGCGACGTGCCGCAGGCCGACCCGGTCGATCTGCTACCACTTCTCGAGGAACAGACCGGCTGAGAAGCCGCCCGGATGTCGGAAGGAGCATCGCGACAGTGAGCCACGTATCTCTCGTTCTCTGCATTCACAATCACCAGCCGGTCGGAAACCTTCCCTGGGTCTTCGAGGATGCGCACCGCATGTCCTACCTGCCGTTCCTTGAGGCGATGGAGCGGCATCCGTCTGTCAAGTTCTCGGTCCACAACACCGGTCCGCTCCTCGAGTGGTTCGAGGAACATCAACCCTCGTATCTCGACCGTCTGGGTGCTCTCGCTTCGGAGGGGCGGGTCGAGTTGCTCACCGGCGGTTTCTACGAGCCCATCCTCCCGGTCATCCCCGAGCGTGATGCGCGCGGTCAGATCGCGCGGATGACACGCTACCTCTCCGCACGTTTCAACGTCGAAGCGAAGGGGATGTGGGTGGCCGAGCGAGTGTGGGAGCCCGGGCTCGCACGAGTGCTTGCGCAGTCCGGCGTCGAGTACGTTCTCCTCGATGACTACGAGTTCCGTCTGGCGGGTGTTGCGAACGAGGACCTGACGAGCTACTTCGTCACGGAGGACCAGGGTGTTCCGCTGAAGGTCTTCCCGATCAGCAAGAAGCTCCGGTACCTCATCCCGTTCGCGGAGCCGTCGGAGACCATCTCGCACCTGAAGGAACTCGCGGACCGGAGTCCCGGGGCCGTGGCCGTCTTTGGTGACGACGGGGAGAAGTTCGGCGTCTGGCCGGGCACGCACCAGCATGTCTACACCAACGGGTGGCTCGATCGGTTCCTCGACGCGATCGCGGCGAACGGAGACTGGCTCTCGACGGTGACACTTGCGGAGGCGGTGGAGAGCGCTCCGCCGGCGGGGCGGGTGTATCTGCCGACCTCGTCGTACCCGGAGATGATGGAGTGGGCGTTGCCGACACCGGCGCGACGCGAGTACGAGAAGTTCATCGAGCGACTCAAGCACGACGGGACCTACGACGCGTGGTCGACGATGGTCAGCGGCGGGACCTGGCGCGGCTTTGTGGCGAAGTACGAAGAGACCAACTTCATGGTCAGCAAGATGCGCCGCGTCAGTGAGATGGTTGCGGCGGCCGGCGCGGCGTCGACCGAATCCGGTGCGGCGTCGGCGGACGCCGGCACCTCCGAGGGTGAGAGCACGCCGCAGAGCGTGCTCGACGAGCTCTGGCGCGGGCAGTGCAACTGCGCATACTGGCACGGAGTCTTCGGCGGGATCTATCTTCCGCATCTGCGCTCGGCCATCTACGAGCATCTTCTCAAGGCCGAGAACGCGATCGCGCCGGGGCCGGACTCGGGGGCATCCATCACGGTGACCGATCACGATCTCGACGGTCACGACGAGGTGCTGCTCGAATCTCGACGCCTCAATGCGTATGTTGCGCCGGCCCGAGGAGGCGCGGTGTTCGAGATCGACCTCCGCGGGGTCGCATGGAACGCCGTGGCGACGATGGCGCGACACAGCGAGGCCTATCACGCGCTGCTGGAGCAGGCCGCGTCTGGAAACGACCACGACGGGACGGTGAGCATTCACGATGCCGTCGTGGCCAAGGAGGACGGACTCGCCGACCTCGCGGTCGGGGACATCGTGCCCCGGGTCGCGGCGATCGACCACTTCTTCCCGGAGTCGTGCACGCTTGGCGACATGCTTCGGCCGGACGAGATCGACCTTCTGACCGCCACGGGACGCCGTTGGGCGTTCACGGTGCGCGAGAACGGCGGGAACGCCGAGGTCGCGATGGAAGAGCAGCTCACGCTCCCGTCGGGTGACGACGCGATCGAGTGCGCTCTGACCAAGACGGTACGGAACGACGGGGAACGTCTGACGGTCGACTACAAGGTCTCACCGAACGCCTCGTCCGGACTTCTGTTCTCCTCGGAGTGGAACATCGCGCTCCTGACGGGGATAGCTGATTACACGACGCTGCGGATGGCGGACGGCGAGACGGTGAGCGCGGAGGCCGCGCACTCGCTCGAGGGCGTCAGCGCACTGACCATTGAGGACCGACTGCGCGGGGCGAAGGTCACACTCAGTTTCGAACCGGCGACCGAGGTCCGGGTGCAGCCGCTTCAGACCGCCTCGCAATCGGAGGGCGGCTTCGAGCGGGTCTACCAGGGGCTCTCGTTCTTCCCGGTCTGGGGTTTCGAACCGGAGGCCGATCTCGTCTGCTCAGTGACTCTGGAGTGGGAGACGCTCGAGGGGTAGCGCATGAATGACGGTATCGCCATCCTGATCCTCGCGCTGATGGCCGGCGCCGTGGCGGTCGATACGACCGCCGCGCTGCAGCTGATGTTCTCGCAGCCGGTCGTCGCGGGGATGCTGGCGGGACTTGTCGTCGGTGAAGCAGCGACGGGGCTGATGGTCGGGCTCACGCTCCAGCTCGTCTGGGCGGGTGTGCTCCCCGTGGGGGGAGCAGGATTCCCGGACGCGGGTGTCGCGGCGGTCGTCGGCGCCGGATCGGCCGGGCTCCTCGCATCGCAGGGGCATCCCACGGGGTGGGCTGTCGCTACGGGGCTCCTCGTGGCTCTGGCCACGGGCTGGGTCGGTCGCATCGTCGTGACCGGACTGAGAAGGCGGAACATCCAGTTGGCAGACCGCGCCCGGGATGCGGTGCTCGCCGGTGACTTGCGCGGCGTGCAGCGAGCGGTCATCCGGGCGATCGGCATCAGATTCTCAACGTCGGCGCTTCTGGCCGCTGCGGTCATCGGTCTGGCCCTGGTCATCGCGGCGCGGCTGCTTCCCGAGACGGGACCGGAGACGTATCCGGCGCTGGTGTGGGCCGCCCCGCTCTCTGTCGGTGCGGCCGTGGCGGTCTCACGCGGATGGGGCGGGCGTGTCAGTGTGGCAGCGGGGCTAGTGGCGGGCGCCGTGCTTCTGGCGCTGATGTAGTCGCGGAGGAGCTGACCGTGCACGACGGTACCGAGAGGAAGCACTCGTCGATGCGACCCGGAGGATGGAAGTGGCGGTTGTTCCTGCGCTCCTTTCTGCTCCAGGCGGTCTGGAACCCTCGCGGCATGCAGGACGTCGGGTTCTTCTTCGCGATGGCGCCGCTGGCGAGAACGATGGATGACGAGGAGCGGCGCGAGTTCCTCAAGCGCCACATGGGATTCTTCAACACCAACCCCGTGCTCGCCCCGTACATCATCGGGGCAGTGGCGAGAGCTGAGATGGAGGGACGCGGGGCGGAAGAGGCTGAGGAGATCAAGAAGGCTCTTGGCGGCGTTCTGGGCATGGCTGGTGACGCGCTGATGTGGGGCGGGCTTCGTCCGGCGGCGGGACTCATCGCCGCCGCGGTGGCGCTCTACGGTCTCCAGACGGGCATCTGGGGTGTCTGGACCGCGCCGGTCGTCATGCTGGTCGTGTACAACGTCCCGCACATCTTCCTCAAGGCCCGCGGCGTGGCTCGGGGACTCTCGGTCGGTCCTGAAGCTGCCAGCGAGCTTCTCGGCAGGGGATTCAGGCGGGCGGTTCTCGCGACGCGATGGGCCGGCGCGTTCGCTGCCGGCTTCGTGCTCGCGCTTGCGGCGTTCGGGACGGAGAGCGGGGGACTGGCGTCGGCCGTGGTGATGGGCGCGTTTCTCGTGCTTGGCGCAGTAGCGGCAAGGCTGCGGATCCCGTCGACGCTCGTCGCGGCTGCTGGAGCGGTCGGAGGTATCATCCTCATGGTGAGTGGTTTCCACGGAGGGTAGCGTGCTGGAGAGAACTGTGACGATCGCGAACCGCGTTGGCCTGCACGCTCGCCCGGCGGCTGAGTTCGTGAAGCTGGCGGGACGCTACAGATGTGATGTGAAGCTGACCAAGGATGATCTCACGGTGGACGGCAAGAGCATCATGGGTGTCATGATGCTCGCGGCCGAGCACGGGAGTTCGGTGACCATCACGGCGGACGGCAGCGACGAGATAGACGCCATGGAGTGTCTGGCGGCCTTCCTCGAACGTGACATGGAGGAGTAGAAGCTCTTGATCCTGAACCTCTCTGAGATAGGACGCGCCACCACGATAGAAGGGATTCCCGCCTCGCCGGGGATCGTGATCGGCAAGGCATTCATCCTGGATGCGGAGAGGCCTCACGTGCCGGAGGAGGAGATCGCCGCCGAGGAGATCGGCCGTGAGGTCGAGCGGTTCCGTGAAGCGATCGAAGATACGAAGGTCCTTCTTCGGCGGCTTCGCGGCGAGCTCGAGGAAGAGCTCGGTGAGAACCAGGCGGCCATCTTCGACGCGCATCTGATGATCCTTGAGGACTCGATGGTCGTCGAGGGGACACTCAAGCGAATCACAGACGATTGCACTCGCGCGGAACTGGCGCTCACCGAGACCATCGGCCACGTGACGCGCGCGATGGGCCGGACGGAAGATGAGTACCTCAAGGACCGCATCTACGACATCAAGGACATCGAGCGACGGTTGCTGATGCGATTGCTGGGGCGCGACGACAGGACGCTGCGCAACCTGGATGACGAGGTTATCGTCGTGGCGCACGACCTCGCGCCGACGGATACCGCGTCGATGCGCAAGGAGCGGGTCAAGGGATTCATTACGGAGGTCGGCGGAAGGACGTCGCACGCGTCGATCATGGCCCGGTCGCTCGAGATTCCGGCTGTCGTCGGAGCCCACAGCGTGACTGAGTCGATCAGCCAGGGCGAGACCGTCATCATCGACGGCGTTCTCGGTCTCGTTGTCTACGGGTTCGACACGGCCGTGCTCGAGTACTACCTCGAGCGCAAGCGCGAGTACGAGGACTTCGAGAAGCAGCTTCTCAAGCTCAAGGACTATCCCGCCGTGACGCGCGACGGGCGGAAGTTCGAACTCGGCGCCAACATCGAGGGGCCGGAGGACGTCGCGTCCGCGGTCTCGCACGGCGCGGAGGGGATCGGCCTGTTCCGCACGGAGTATCTCTTCCTTGCCCGGCAGGACATCCCGAGCGAGGACGAGCAGTACGAGGCGTACCGCTCGGTCGTCGAGTCGATGGCGCCCGGGCCGGTGCTGATCCGGACGCTTGACGTCGGCGGCGACAAGTTCGGGCTTGCGGGACAGCACGAGGCGGAGGCGAACCCGTTTCTCGGCTGGCGCGGCATCAGGTACAGCCTCGCGCACCCGAACATCTTCATCCGCCAGCTCAAGGCCATCCTGCGCGCGAGCGCGTACGGGAATGTCCGGATCATGTTCCCGATGGTCTCCTCGATCAACGAGGTGAAGGACGGGAAGCAGGTTCTCGAGGCGGCGCGGCAGCAGCTGAGGATCGAGGGACAGGAGTTCTGCGAAGATATCGAGGTCGGTATCATGATCGAGACGCCGGCGGCCGTGGTCCTAGCCGACGCGCTCGCTCGGGAGGTGGACTTCTTCAGCATCGGCTCGAACGACCTCATCCAGTACACGCTGGCGGTCGACCGCGGCAACGACCGCGTGGCATACCTCTACGACCAGTATCATCCGGCGGTACTCGAGCTGATCCGCCAGACCGTCCGGGCGGCCAAGAAACACCGGAAGTGGGTGGGGCTCTGTGGTGAGATGGCGGGTGACCCGCTGTCCGTCCTGCTCCTCATAGGGCTGGGCCTGAGCGAGCTCTCGACGAGCCCGCTGATGCTTCCCGAGGTGAAGAGTATCATTCGCTCGACGAGCTACAATTCAGCGAGGAAGGTCGTATCACGCGCGCTCGACATGCAGACCGGGCCCGAGGTGCGGCGCTATCTCGAGCAGATCTTCAAGCGCAAGTACCCAGAGATCAGTGCAACGGAGATGATCGTATGACGATGCCCAAGAGCATGGATGAACTCCCCGGGCGTGACCCGGGCGGGATGTACGGCCACATGATGGCCTTCCAGCGCCAGCTGATGGAGGCCGATGCGATCGGAAGGGATGCCGCGCTGAAGACGAGCGTGGACGGTGTGACCTCGATCGTGGCGCTCGGGATGGGTGGTTCGGCCATCGGCGCGGAGTTTGCCTCGGCATACCTCGAGGACGCGCTCCCGGTTCCGATGCGGGTCGTCCGTGGATACGCGGTCCCCAAGTACGTCGGTCCCGAGACGCTGGTGCTGGCATCGAGCTACTCAGGGAATACCGAGGAGACGCTCTCGGCGTTCGATGACTCGCTCGGCCGTGGTGCTCGCGTCGTCTGCGTGACGACGGGCGGGAAGCTGGCGGAGCTGGCCGGGGAACGCGGTCTGGATGTCGTGCGGATCCCTCCCGGACTGCCGCCGCGTGCGGCGCTCGGATACAGTCTGGTGCCGCAGCTGTGGATCCTGCACAAGCTCGGCCTGACACCGGACCCGTCGCGTGAGATCGAGGAGGCAGCCGGCGTGGCCGCGGAGCTCGCGGCGCTCTACGCCGTCGAGCGTGACACGGCTGAGAACGCCGCGAAGGAACTCGCGGAGTGGTTCCAGGAGCGGATCCCCGTGGTGTACGGGGCCGTTCCCTGGACGAGCGTCATCGCGAGCCGCTGGTGCGGACAGATCTCCGAGAACTCCAAGCTTATCGGTCATCGCAACGAACTCCCGGAGATGAACCACAACGAGATCGTCGGCTGGAGCGCGGCGAAGCCCGTCGGGGGGGTCTCGCGCGTCATGTTCCTGAGGGACAGTGGTGAACACCGGAGGATCGCGAAGCGGTTCGAGGTGACGCGCCAGATCATCGATGACACGGGCGCCGACACGCGGGAGGCATGGAGCGTGGGTGAGTCAGGACTTGCCAGACTCATCTCTCTCGTGGTGCTCGGTGATTTCATGAGCTACTATCTTGCGATGCTCACGGGGGCCGACCCGACGCCCGTGAAACCGATCGACCGGCTGAAGGCAGCGCTGGCGAAGAGCTGATCCCGGAAAGGACGCCCCATGAGAGCCATCATCCCCGTTGCCGGCATCGGCACGAGGCTCAGACCGCACACCCACACGATCCCGAAGGCGCTCGTGCCGGTGGCGGGCAAGCCGATCCTCGGACACATCGTCGACCAGCTCCTGCCGCTCGGCATCACGGACATCGTGCTCGTGACCGGGTACATGGGAGATCGCGTCAAGGAGTACATGGCGCAGGCCTATCCTGATCTGGCCGCGTGCTACGTCCACCAGGAGGAGCGCAAGGGGCTGGGACACGCGATCTTCCTGACACGCGACTGTGTGGACAACGGACCGAGTCTCATCATCCTCGGCGACACGATCGTGACGGCGGACTTCCCGGGGCTTGTGGCGGGCGGAGCCACGGCCATCGGGGTCAAGGCCGTCAAAGACCCGAGGAAGTTCGGTGTCGTGGAGATTGAAGGAGGAGTCGTCCAGAGTCTTGTTGAGAAGCCCGACGTTCCGCCGAGCAATCTCGCGATAGTCGGTCTGTATCTCATCCAGAACACGGGTCTTCTCATGGACAGTCTCGCGGAGATCGTGGAGCGAGACATCCGGACGAAGGGTGAGTATCAGCTGACGGACGCGCTCAAGATCATGCTCGAGCGGGGCGAACGGATGGAACCGTTCGAGGTTGAAGGATGGCACGACTGCGGTCATCCGATCACTCTCCTCGAGACGAACCGCTTCCTGCTCGAGCGTTCAGGCAACGGCGTGCCGGAGTTTCCGGGCACCGTCGTTATCCCGCCGGTGTCCATCGATCCGAGCGCCGTCATCGAGAACTCGATCGTCGGTCCGTATGTATCGATCGCAGCCGGTTCAAGCGTGAAGAACTCTATCGTGCGCGACAGCATCGTCAACAGTTCCGCGCATGTCGAGACGAGTCTCCTCTCCATGTCGCTGATCGGCGAGGGGGCCGTCGTGAAGGGGCACTATCAGAAGCTCAACGTCGGTGATTCGTCGCAGATCGATATCGGCTGACGGCCGAGGTCGGACGCGACCGAAGCACGACACGATTCAGGGGCAGCAGCAAGCTGGAGGACAGCATGAACAGACATCTCTTCACATCAGAGTCGGTGACCGAGGGGCATCCGGACAAGGTTGCCGACCAGATCTCGGACGCGATACTCGATGCGATCATAGAGCGCGACCCGATGGGACGCGTGGCGTGCGAGACACTCGTGACAACCGGTATGGCATTCGTCGCGGGGGAGATATCAACCGAGGCGTACGTGGAGATACCGCGCATCATTCGCTCCACGATCGGAGAGATCGGCTACACGGATCCTCGGTACGGGTTCGGCCATGAGACGTGCGCGGTCGTCACCGCCATCGATGAGCAGTCGCCGGACATCGCGATGGGCGTCGACACGGGTGGCGCGGGTGACCAGGGCATGATGTTCGGGTACGCGACTCATGAGACGGACCAGTACATGCCGATGCCGATCCACCTGGCGCACGCGCTGGCGAAGCAGCTGTCGGTCGTCCGGAAGGACGGCACTATCGATGGCCTTGGCCCCGACGGCAAGACGCAGGTGACGGTCGAGTACGAGGACGGCAAGCCTGTGCGCGTGGAGACGGTCGTTGTGTCGACACAGCACGCGGCGGATCTGACGATGGATTCGCTGCGGGAACAGATCAAGAAGAGCGTCGTGGATCCGATCCTCCCGAAGGCCATGATCGGGGGCGGGTACGAGCTTCTTGTCAACCCCACGGGCGCCTTTGTGAAGGGTGGTCCGGCGGCGGACTGCGGGTTGACGGGCCGGAAGATCATCGTCGATACGTACGGCGGTGTCGGGAGTCACGGCGGCGGCGCGTTCTCCGGGAAGGACCCGACCAAGGTCGACCGCTCGGCCTCGTACGCGGCGCGCCATGTAGCGAAGAACATCGTGGCGGCCGAGATCGCCGACCGCTGTGAGATTCAGATCGCGTACGCGATCGGCGTCGCCGAGCCGGTCTCGGTGATGATCGACACGATGGGGACGGGGACGATCCCGGATGAGGAGATCGTTCAGATCATCAGGAAGCACTTCGATCTGCGGCCGCTCGCCATCATCGAACGCCTGGACCTTCGCCGGCCGATCTATCGTCGGACGGCCGCATATGGACACTTCGGCCGTTCGGAGGAGTGCTTCACGTGGGAGCGGCTTGACATGGTCGACGACCTCAAGACCGGGGCGTAATCAGGAGGCAGAATGAACCACGACATTGCATCGATCGACCTGGCGGACGGCGGTCGGGAGCGGACGCAATGGGCCGCCCAGACGATGCCGGTTCTCGCGAGCATCGCGGAGCGGTTCGCTCGTGAGAAGCCGCTGGATGGACTCGGGATCGGTGCGTGTCTGCACGTCACGACCGAGACCGCGAATCTGATGATCGCCCTGAAGGCCGGGGGCGCGCGAGTTCACCTGTGCGCGTCGAACCCGCTCTCGACACAGGACGACGTCGCCGCGCACCTCGTGCGTGACCACGGCATTGCCGTCTTCGCCGTTCGTGGCGAGGACAACGATCGCTACTACGAGCACATCCACGCGATCCTGTCGGAGCGGCCCGCGCTCACGCTGGACGACGGAGCCGATCTTGTCTCGACGATCCACAACGAGCATCCGGATCTCATCGCCGATCTCATCGGCAGCATGGAGGAGACGACGACCGGCGTCATCCGTCTGAAGGCCATGGAGAAGGATGGGGCTCTGAAGGTTCCGGTCGTCGCGGTGAACGACGCGAACACGAAGCACATGTTCGACAACCGATACGGGACAGGCCAGAGCTCGATCGACGGTATTCTCCGAGCCACGAACGCTCTGATCGCCGGCACGACGTTCGTCATCGCCGGGTACGGCTGGTGCGGGCGAGGGCTGGCGTTCCGCGCACGCGGGATGGGGGCGAACGTGGTCGTGACCGAGGTCGACCCTCTCAAAGCGCTCGAGGCCGTGATGGACGGGTTCCGCGTCATGCCGATGGACGACGTGGCACCAAGCGGCGACATCTTCGTGACCGTCACCGGTGACATCAACGTTATCGCGCGCAGGCATTTCGGCATGATGAAGGACGGGGCCATCGTCGCGAACTCGGGTCACTTCGACTGCGAGATCGAGAAGGCGGCGCTCGCCGACATGTCCGAGGCGTCCAAGGTCCCCCGCGCGTCGGTCGAGACCTGGACGCTCCCGGGAGGGAAGCGGATCAACCTGTTGGGTGAGGGGCGTTTGGTGAACCTCTCGGCGGCAGAAGGACATCCGGCGGCGGTGATGGACATGAGCTTCGCCAACCAGGCACTCTGCTGCGAGTATCTCGCGAAGCAGACTGGGCGTCTCGAGGCGAGGGTCTACAGCGTTCCAGAGGAGATCGACCAGCGGGTCGCGAAGCTGAAGCTGGACGCGATGGGCGTGAAGATCGACACACTGACCGCCGAGCAGGAGGAGTACCTGTCCTCGTGGAAGCACGGGACGTAGCAGGCGCGCCGTGACGTTCGCGAGACCACGCGGCGGTCGCGGAGCTCATGGACCGGCAGCCATATCACCGGGCGGCGCACTGTGCGTCGCCCGGTCTCTCATGTGGTGTGGTGATGATGGCCGCCGGCGGCTGGAGCCGCACCGGCGCCGGGCGTGAAGACTACTTGGGGGTTCTCGCGACGATCCAGATGCCGACCGCGGCGAAGATGAAGTTGGCGATCCAGGCGGCGAGAGGCGGGGAGAGGATGCCCTGCCGGCCGAGTACCTGTGCGACCTGGATGGAGCCGTAGTAGAAGAACGAGATGGCGAGCGCCGAGGCGAAGGCGACGGCGAAGCCGCTTCGCCGCGTCCGCGCCGCGAGCGGGGCGCCGAGGAGCGTCATGATGAATGTGACGAACGGGAAGGCTATCTTGAGGTGTAGCTGGACCTCGAGCGCGCGGGGGTGGTTGCCGCCCGCTCTGAGCCGCGCGATGTAGTCGCGCAGATCGAAGTAGCCGCGCTCATCCGGCTGCAGTTCGCGGCGGACGAGATCATCGGGCGTCGGGTCGCCGGGACTCAGCTCCATCGTCTCGAACGGCGTCACGCTCTCGCCCTCGCTCGTGAATCGCCGCAGGCGTCCCGACTCGAGGATCCAGTGGTCGCTCTCCCACCGGGCACCGGCAGCGTCGATCCTCGTCTTCGGGCGGAGACGCTCGTCGAACTCCTCGATCGTGACATCCTCCATGACCTGGGTCCGCGTGTTGTAGCGACGGACGAGGATCATCGCTCCGTCCGGCCGCATGTAGATGAGGTCGTTCCGGTGGCGGGGGTCGGAGCGCTGTCCGCGGAGATGGGTATCCTCGATCTCGATCTTGTGGCGGGTGGCGGGCGGCACAGCGTACTCGGCGACCAGAAGATTGGCGACGCTGAGCAGGAGCGCGAGCAGGAGGACTGGGGTGAGGATCCGCGTCAGGCTCAACCCGGATCCCTTCATGGCCATGATCTCGTTGCTTCGCGACATCCCGCCGACTGCGAGGAGGGTCGCGAGGAGCATGGCGACCGGGGCGGTGAGCACGAAGATAACGGGCATCGAGTAGGCGTAGTAGAGCGCAACGACACCCGCGCCGACCTGGTTGTCAATGAAGGTGTGCGCGTGGTCGAAGAGGTCCACGAGAACGAATATCCCGACGAACCCGAGGAAGATCAGGATCAGCGGGCGGAGCGTCCGCGACATGATGTAGCCTGCGAGGATCCTCATGCGGTCTCCGGCGCTTGATCCACGCTGCCCCTGCGGTGACGACCGATGAACCGGGCGAAGGAGAAGAAGCGCCACTCGCGGACGGTCGCGAGCGTGAGCAGGATACCGAGTCCGCCGAACACGACGTTCGGCGCCCACATGGCGGCCGCGGGCGTGACGATGCCCCGGTCGCCAAGCTGCTCTCCTCCGACGAGGAAGAGGTAGTAGATCAGGAATACGAGGATGCCGATGCCGGCTCCGATCCCGATGCCTCCGCGGCGGCTTCTGATCCCCAGCGGGGCACCGAGGAGCACGAACACGAGACATGAGAACGGGATGGAGAGCTTCTTGTGGTACTCAACATCGAGCTTCCGCGCATTGCGGGAGCTTCCCGTGACCGTGCGCCGCTCGCCGGCGGTGCGTCGGAGCTGCTCCGCGCGGTTCTCGCGGATCTCCCGGACGCTCTCGGCCGGCAGGTTCCCGTCGAGAGCCGCGAGGCGCGCTGCGACGGCTGTGCCGAGCATCTTCTCGAGGGTGCCGAGAGCCTCGGCACGCTCAGTCAGATGAGAATCGCGGCGCTCAGCCAGTTCTGAGAGCGTCAGTTCGCGGTCGCCGCGCTTGCTGCGGTCGCTCCGGACAAGCGAAGTACCGCCCTGCTCTACGTTTATGACGTGGCTGTCGAATAGCATCCTGTTGTATTTCGTCAGGTCAGCAGGGTCCACTTCGTGAATCTCTCCGTCGAAGAGCTCGATTCGCAGAACATCGGAGATGACACCGACCGACAGCTCGCCGCGTTCCGCGACGATCGTCTGTGTCGGCTGGTCCGACTCGACGCGGTGGATCTTGACACCCCAGATCTCCGAGGATGACGCGTCCATGCGGTCGACGATGATGCTGTACCCGCCGGGGAGCTCCGTGAGAACGCCCGGCTCGACCGTCGCCAGCGGCTGGATGCGGTGGATGTCGACAAGAAGGGTCTTGAGTCTGTGATTCGCTGCAGGAAGTACGCGGTTCCCGAATACGAAGAGACCGAGCGAGACGAACAGCCCGGCGATGATGACCGGGCGCATCAGCGTCAGGATGTTGATCCCGGACGCCTTCACGGCCGTGATCTCGCTGTCGGCGGACAGCCTGCCGAATGCGGTCAGGACGGACACCATGACCGCCATCGGAACCGCGAGGAAGGTCATCCAGGCGAGGCTGAGCATGAATGCCTCGAGGACGGAGAGACCCGGAACGCCCTTGGCGATGAACAGGTTGAGGTAGTCCACAAGGAAGTCCATGGACAGCACGAAGTAGAATATGGCAAGACCAGCGAGAGCTGGCGCCGCATGCTGCCTGAGAACGTACCTGGAGAGAATGCTCATCTGTCTATCTGTCCGGGAGTAGAACTACACGATTGGGTGACCGCGGGAACAAGATATACTACCATTCGCGAGCGGCCCGCAATATGATTGTGTCTCTGACACAGGGGACCACCTTCGGAGTGTCCTGTGATGGTCGGACGGGTGCGTCCGGCCACTGATTCATCGTGATACCGCCTATGCCTTCTATGGACCGACATGCAGGGACCGCCAGAACGCGCGAGCGGGTGCTCCCGCACGTCCTCGCAGCGCTCCTGACGGCTGCGCTGCTCTTCGGTCTTGCGTCGCTCCCTGCCTTCTCACAGACCGATACCGCTCCGGAGCTGTCCGAGATTGACGCGGCGGTCGAGACGGTCGAGACGGTCGCGGACTCACTCGCCGCGGGTCTCGTTGACTCGGTCGCGTTCGAGCCTACCTCGGTCGCGCCTGAAGACTCGCTGCTTCCGGTGCCTCCCGCAGTCGCGCCGGGTGACTCGGTCGCGTTCGAGCCTACCGCGGTCGCGCCTGAGGACTCGCTGCTTCCGGTGTCTCCCGCAGTCTCGCCGGAGGACTCACTGTCCCTGGAACCGTTCGCGATCACCCCGGTCGATTCGGTGGTCGTGGATTCCCTCTCGGTCGCGCCTGCAGATACCGCTGCAGCCGTGGCGGACACCGTCATCGCTCCGCCGCCCGACCCGTATGCCATCGGCATCGCGATCGCGCGGGAGAGTGACGCGCAGTTCCTGCGTCCGTGGACCGTTCACGAGAGGAGGCGCTGGTGGAGCGAGCGCCGCGCGAACAGAGCCATCACGACCGGAACGCTCTCGCTGCCTCTGACCCGAGAGACCAGCTATGACCTGGAGAGCGGGACGGTGCGAGTTGAACTCGTCTCCACGGACGGCATCCGCTTCCCCGCGTACGCCGTGCCGCTTGACGAGTTCACAGCGATCGTAGCGACGCAGAGCCGTACCGAGCTCTGGGAGACGACCATCCGGCGCGAACTGGCGCGGATGGGTCCTGAGGAGGCCGGCGGACTGCTCGATATCGACATCCCCATGCCGCTGCCGGGACCGTTCGTTCGCGCGATCGGCCCGGGCGCGAACCTGAAGGTCCGGGGCAGCGAGCGCATCACGTTTGGCGGACAGACCAGCTACACGGTTGAGGCTCTGGACTCCGAGGCGGGCCCACCGTCTCGATGGCCGCAGCTCGACATGGAGCAGCAGCTCACGGTCAACCTCGAGGGCACGATCGGACGGAAGATTCACGTCTACGTCGACCACCGGAGTGGTGGCGATGCCTTCGGTACTGGGAAGGCGAACCAGATTCGCGTCCACTACGATGGCGACGAGGACGAGATCATCCAGAAGATCGAACTCGGCGAGGTCAACCTGTCGCTTCCGGGCACGGAGTTCGTCAGCTACAGCGGAAGCGCCGAGGGGCTCTTCGGCGCCAAGCTGACCGCCAAGATGGGCAAATTCGACTTCGTATCGATCGCGAGCAAGGAGGAGGGCAAGTCGGCCGGCGCCGGGTTCTCGGGAACGTCCGAGTCTGACTCGCTGCAGATCAACGACATCACATACAAGGCGAGGACGTTCTTCGCGATCGACTCCGACGCGCTGAGATACTCGAACGCCGAGTTCTCGATGCAGAACGTCCGTGTGTTCATAGATGACCGCAACGGTGGCAACGACATAGAGACGGGTGCCGTTCCGGGCCGCGCGTACCTCGAGGACCCGCAGGGAGGGAGCGCGCCGGCGACCGGACCGAGCCAGCGCGGCGTGTTCGACGAACTCGTCGAACTCGAGGACTATCTCCTGGACTACCAGTCAGGAGTCATCGAGTTCCTGTATCCGGTCAACACCAGCGAAGTGCTGGCCGTCAGCTACGAGCGGTTCGACGGCTACGCGGTCGGCGGCGCGGATGGCGACAGCCTTCGTCTGAAGATGATCAAGTGCGAGGACCGCGTCATCGGGACGGAGTGGGAACCGACGAGGCGGTACGAGCTCAAGCACATCTACGACCTCGGAACCGATGAGATCCCGGAGGATGGGTTCGAACTCGCGATCTACAAGCGCACGCCGTCGGGTGAGGTGCAGGATTCGGAGAACGGCGTGACGTTCATCGAGATCCTGGGCCTCGATACCCATGGTCTGGGCACCGAGACCGAACCGGATGGTCTGGTCGATCTCGAGTGGATCGACTTCGACAAGGGCTACCTGATCTTCCCGCACATGACGCCGTTCTGTCCCGACTACGACACGACGAACTTCTACTACGCGCCCGGCGGCGGACCGGATTCGATCTACGTCGCGGACGAACTCGAGGAGAAGAACTGCAGCGTCTACTCGGAGGAAGTGTTCGAGCCGGACGACGACATCTACTATCTCGAAGCAGAGTACAACAGCCCGCAGACGACGTTCTATCTAGGTCACATCAACATCATCGAGAACAGCGAGGTCGTCCGCCTCAACGGCGTGGCGCTCGAGCGCGGGGTCGACTACACGATCTACTATCCGGCTGGTCAGTTGACCCTCCTGACGGAGGAGGCGAAGCAGCCGGACGCCCGCGTGAGCGTCGACTTCGACTACAAGCCGTTCGGTATCGGTGGCGAGAAGACGCTGCTGGGCGCGCGCGGCGTCTACAACTGGAGCGACAACGTCAAGCTCGGTACGACCTGGATGTACCAGAGCAAGGGCACGCCGGATGACAGTCCTCGACTTGGCGAGGAACCGTCGCGGACGATCGTCGGCGACGTCAACATGTCGGCGAACTTCGAGCCGGAGTTCATGACCTGGCTTGCCGATGCGGTGCCTCTGGTGGACACGGACGCGAGGTCGAAGCTGACGGTGGCGGCCGAGGCCGCGGTCTGCATTCCGGACCCGAATACGAAGGGGTTCGTCGCGGTTGACGACATGGAAGGGACCGAGAATATCAGCGCCCTCGGCGTCACGCGACGCCTCTGGATCCCGTCGAGCGTCCCGGTCGAGCCGGTCGGGATGTCGGCCGCGGACCGGATGGACATCGATTGGTACAACCCCGATCGCACGGTTCGCGAGGGTGATCTCTATCCCGACCTGCCGGACGATGAAGCCAATGACACACACACGGTCCTCGAACTCGACTACGACGCAGTCTCGTCAGCGTCGTGGGCCGGTCTCATGCGCCTGCTCTCGAAGACGGGAAACGACTACTCGAAGTACCAGTTCGTCGATCTCTGGGTCCACGACAACGGATACCGGCAGGGTGAGGTGCACGTCGATCTCGGTACGATCAGCGAGGACTTCTATCCGCTGGCCGAACCGAACGGCGAACTCGACAGCGAGGATGTGGACCGGAACGGATTCGATTACTACGAGGACACCGGTCTCGACATCACGGAGGGTGACGACGGCGCGGGCGTCGCCGGCGACGACGGAGACGACGACTACTCGTTCTCATACGGTTCGGATGACTACACGCAGATCAACGGGACGGAAGGGAACGAGCGGCTCGATACGGAGGACCTGAACGGGAACTGGTACCTCGATGCCGACAGCAAGTACTGGGAGCTCTCGTTCGACCTCGCGGACACGACCTATCTGATCCAGGACAACAGCGAGATCGACGCGGAGAATCACTGGCGTCTCTACCGGATCCCGCTGGACGAGGCTCTCTCCGTCGGCGGCATGACGGATTGGACCGTTGTGAAGTCGGCGCGGATCTGGGTGGAGGGACTTCCGCTCGGAGGCGATCCGATCATGATCGGCGGCGTGGACGTCATCGGCAGCCAGTGGGAGCCTGGAGCGATACGTGATTCGGCGGACGTCGTCATCGACGACGAGTTTCTGCTGCCCGGCGAGTCGTTCCGCGTGACCTCGAAGAACACCAAGGAGGATCTCGATTACGATCCGCCTTTTGACCCCGGCGTGGACAATGACACGAATCTTCCGAAGCGCGAGCAGTCGCTCGTCCTGCTGTTCGATGAGCTGGGCAGCGGGCATTCGGCGTCCGCGCGGCAGGTCTTCTACACCGAGCAGGACTACACCGGGTATCAGTCGATCCAGTTCTATGTCCACGGCGAGACCGGCGTAGACGATGGGACTCGCTTCTTCTTCCGCGTAGGCGCTGATTCGCTCAACTACTACGAGTACAGCTTCGAGGTGCGGCCCGGATGGCTCCAGGAGGAGGGGGCCACCGTCAACCGGCTGACCGTTCCCTTCACGGGCTTCACCGACCTCAAGCTCGGCGAGTTCGCCACAGCCGACACCGTTGTCGTTGCCGGCACGACCGAGGGCATGCTGAATGAGGAGATCAAGCGCGTCGGATGGCCTTCGCTGTCCCGGGTGAGCAGGTTGATGCTCGGCGTCCGCAACGGCAATCTCGATGATCCGTTGAGCACCATCAACGGAGAGATTTGGATCGATGACATCCGTCTCACCGATGTGCGCAAGGACATCGGACTCGCCGAACGCGTGACGGTCGGGGCGCAGTTCGCGGACCTTCTTGACATCGACTTCGATCTGCGGCACGTGGATGGTGATTTCCACACCCTCAAGCAGACGAGTGGGTCGGGCCAGGACAACCTGACCTACAACTTCACGGGTACGCTCAATGCGGACAAGTTCGTCAGTGGACTCGGGATCTCAACGCCGGTCAACGTCTCGTGGAAGCGGTCGGAGACGCGACCGAAGTTCTCGAGCGGTTCCGACATCGTGCTGGACGATGAGCAGAGCGAGGACGAGAAGACGGTCACGGTCGAACGGAGCGCCGCGATATCGATGTCTCGGAAGCGGCAGTCGCCGGACTTCTGGACGCACCTGCTTGTCGATGGACTCTCGCTCAGAGGCTCGATCGCGGGGAGCGAGAAGCTCTCGCCCACGAAGGCCGACACGTCGCGGACGATTCGCGGACGGGCGTCGTACAAGTACGCGCCGGAGAAGAGCGGCATCCCGTTGTTCGGGGAGACGCGCATCTTCCTCAAGCCGACGAGCATCCGTTTCAACACGGACGTCTACCTTATCCATTCCCAGAACTACGACATAGACAGCGATGGCGTCCAGACGGAGCGGAGCGAGACGTTCGACAAGAAGATGAACGGTGACGCGAATATCGACTTCCAGTTCCTTGAGAATCTGAGGACCACCCACACGGTGGGGTTCAAGAGGGACCTCAGCGACATCTACCGGCCGTGGGCCGGTCTCAACATCGGTCGCGAGACGGAGCGGCGCTACGCGAACAGCGTGAGCTTCAATCCGAAGTTCGGGCAGTGGCTCTCGCCCCAGTATAGCTTCAACTCCTCGTTCACCGACAACCATGGTCCCGAGGTGCAGGGCGTGAACGATCCGGCCGGCGTCAGGGACCTCCGGTCGCAGAGCAACCACCAGGTGCGCGCGAGCTTCGATCTGAAGAAACTGTTCGGGGCCGGTCCCTCTGCGAGTCGCAGCTCCAGCGCGACCAGGGAGCGCGGGAGGCCTGGTGAGGATGCGGGGCGCTCTCGTGCGAGCCGGACGGTGCGCGGCGAAGAGACCGCTCCTGAAGACGCGCCTCCCGCCGGCGGCGGGGAGCCGGAGTCGGGTGAACAGCCCGGCGATGCTCCGGGCAGCACGGACGGGACGCCTCCGGGCGACGGGAGAGAGGGCCCGCCGACGGAGGGAACGCGCACTCCGGACGGCGAAGATGAGCAGGAGATCGAGAGCGAAGGGCCCGGTCTGTCCGTGCTCGTCGATCCGATCCTCGGCTTCCTTCGGAAGATGGACGCTCTCGAGGGGCGGTACTCGGTCAAGCGGAGTTCGCGGTTCGACAGCATTCCCTATGAGGACATGCCCGGCTGGGGTTACCGCCTGGGCATCTCGGACGACGAGGACGCCGACGACAGGACCGTGGAGACGAGCTATGACGCCGGGACCGGGGTCAAGGTGACGAGCCAGATCCGGATCAAGGGCGACTACAAGCACACCGTGACGAGTAGATGGTACAAGAGCGCGGTATCGGAGTCGCTCGACCTTGTCACGCAGACCGAGTCGATGAACGAGACGACCAAGGGTAGCTTCTCCTGGTCGGGACTCGAGCGAGTCGGCCCCCTGTCGGGGCTGTTCAAGTCCGTCCGCGCCAGAAGCGGCGCAGAGTACCGCCGGTCGTACTCGGGACCGGTCGGGGAGCCGACGAGCAAGGGGAACTCGTTCTCGCTCAGTCCGGTCGTCTCGCTCGACGCGACGCTGACGAACGGTCTGACGGGAAGTTTCTCGTGGGACCGCAAGAGCGCGAACACCTACAGCCTCAGTGGTGTCGGTTCGGTCACCGAAGACCTGACGAGTTCGATGAGTCTGACGATGAACTACCGCTTCTCGGCGCCTCAGGGACTCAAACTGCCGTTCTTCGGGCAGAAGCTCAAGTTCGAGAGCAATCTCGACACCTCGCTGACCTTCAGGACGTCCGCGAAGGAGTCGCGGACGGCTCAGACCGAGGCGCTTCTGCCTACGGTCGAACCGAGTTCGTCCACAAAGGAGTACTCGATCGTGGGCGACGCCACGTACAGCTTCTCGCGGAGCGTCTCGGGCGGACTTCAGATCAGCTACGCGCAGAGCCGCGACGAGAAGCGCGACCAGACCCGTCGGACGATCGGGGTCCACCTTTCAGCGGAGTTCAAGTTCTGATGCCACTCGTGACACGAATCCTGGCAGTGACCGCGGCGCTGACGCTGCTCGCGACCGCGGGATGCGGCGGCGCGCCGGTCTTCGACGGTGAGCGGGCGTACGATGATCTGGTGGCGCAGTGTGAGTTCGGGCCGCGCTATCCTGGGAGCGAGGGGCACGCCGCGGTGCGCGAGTGGCTCGCCGCACGCCTGGGCGAGTCGGCCGACGACGTCGGTCTGCAGTGGTTCACCTACGAGTGGACGGGTGGGGAACTCGAGCTCTGCAACATCGTAGCGTCGTACCATCCGGAGCTCCGGGAACGGGTTCTCCTGGCCGCGCATTGGGACACCCGCTCGGTGGCCGAGCGAGACCCGGATCCCGCCCGGCGTGAGGAGCCGATCCTCGGTGCCAATGACGGAGCATCCGGTGTCGCCGTGCTTCTGGAACTCGGGCGGATGGTGGCGGCGCAGCCGCCGAACGTCGGTGTCGACATCGTCCTCTTCGACGCGGAGGATGGGGGAGACGAGGGCGGTCTCGGAGCATGGTGCATAGGGTCCTCGTACTACGCGCGAAACCTGGGTGCATACTGCCCCCGCTACGCGATCGTCGTCGACATGGTCGGCGACTGCGACCTGGAGATTCCCAGGGAACCGTACTCGCAGAGCGCCGCGCCGGAGCTCATGGAACTCGTCTGGAGCTCCGCCGGCCGCCTCGGTGTCACCGCGTTTGCGGACCGGACCGGCACGGCCATCTACGATGACCATGTTCCACTCGCGCAGGCTGGTCTTGCCGTGATCGATCTCATCGATCTTGACTACCCGTACTGGCACACCGTGGAGGACACTCCGGACAAGTGTTGCGCGGAGAGTCTCTCGGATGTCGGGCGGGTGGTAGCGGACGTCATCTACTCGCTCTAGAGTGTACCCCTCCGCCGCGCGTCTGCCGCTCCGAGGGGCTGCGCTTAAGCCTTCCTGTACGGTTTTTCCCTTGCACGGCCTCTTATCACATGCTAAATTGTCATCGGGAAGTGGGCGGTCGGCCCACTTTTTGAGTGTCTGGGGGTGGAGAACGATCGTGGGCGCTACCGATGAGAGGCTCTTCGAGCTGACGCACGAGCTTGTCCGAGGCATGGGATTCGCCCTCGTGGACGTCCGCGAGACGGCGGAGTACGGCCGACGGATCTTCCGCTTCTTCATCGACCGCGACAAGGGTATCTCGGTGGAGGACTGCGGCGCGGTCAGTCGCGAGCTTGCGTATTTCCTCGACGCCGAGGACCTGATCGAGGGGGCCTACTCGCTTGAGGTGAGTTCGCCAGGGCTCGACCACGACCTCGTCAGAGAGAGGGAGTATGCCCATTTCAAGGGCCGTGCGGCGCGTCTGGTGCTCCGTACCTCCGTCGATGGCGTAGGCTCCGTCCTGACCGGCGAGATCGTGGATGCCGCAGACGGTCGGATCACAGTCAGACACGCAGAGCGCGGGGAGATTCGCGTCGCTCTGACCGACATAGCCAGGGCACGGCTGGAGTTCTAGCCTGTCAGTTGGCTCGCCGGGCCCCGCCCGGGCGCGAATCACGCGACCCGTTGCGGCGCCGCGCCGCCCCCGGGCGGCACGCTGAAATACAAGGAGATCTTCAGATGAACACGGGAGTACTTGAGGCGCTGCGTCGAATATCCAGAACGAAGCAGCTCGACAGCGCCATTCTCGTTGAGGCGCTCGAGGCCGGGATCCTGTCGGCCGCGCGCAAGAAGTTCGGTCCCACCGCGGAGATTGAGGTGGTCATCGACGAGGAAGACGACTCGCTGTGCGTCTACCTCAACAAGACGGTCGTCGAGGATGTTGAGGACGACTCGATTGAGATCGAGCTCGACGAGGCACACGAGTACGACCCGGCTGTCGAGATGGGAGACGTGCTTCCCATAGAGGTTCCGCTTGACGACTTCGGGCGAAACGCCATCCAGGCGGCGAAGCAGATCGTCGTCCAGCGAGTGCGCGAGGCCGAGCGCGAGCAGATCTACGAGGAATTCCAGGACAGGATAGGCGAGATCATCACGGGTGACGTTCAGCAGATCGAGCGGGGCGGCATGGTCGTCAACCTCGGCAGGACGGAGGCCCTTCTACCGCCGCGCGAGCAGATCAGGCGCGAACGGTATCGTCAGGGCGACCGTATCCGGGCCTACCTGGTGTCGGTCGAGAAGACCACCAAGGGGCCGCAGATCATCCTGTCGCGCACGCATCCGAACTTCCTCAAGAAGCTGTTCCGCATGGAGGTCCCGGAGATCTACGACTCGGTTGTCGAGATCATGGCGATCGCGCGTGAGGCCGGCGGCCGCTCGAAGGTCGCGGTCATCTCGCACGATGAGCGTGTCGACCCGGTCGGCGCATGCGTCGGCGTCAAGGGATCAAGGATCCAGACCATCGTTCGCGAGCTCTCGGGCGAGAAGATCGACATCGTACCGTTCAGCTCCGACCCGTCGGTGCTCGTGAGCCGGGCGCTGAACCCCGCGAAGGTGTCGCGGGCGGTCGTGAACGACGCCGAGCATTCCGTCAAGGCCATCGTGCCGGACGACCAGCTGTCGCTGGCGATCGGTCGCGGAGGCCAGAACGCGCGTCTGGCCGCGAAGCTCACAGGCTGGAAGATAGATATCGTCGGTGAGACCGAGCACACGCGCGAGCTGGAGGTCAATCTGGCTCAGCGCGTCGATGTCAGCGAGCTCCCGGGCGTCGGTCCGAAGCTCGCGCAGTCGCTCGTCGACGCCGGCTATCGTCACGTGCAGGACCTTGAGGGCATGGCGACGGAAGACCTTCTCAAGGTTGAGGGGATCGGCGAGAAGACCGCCGAGAAGATCTCGATCGCGGTCGTTGCGGTGCTTGAGGTTCTCGAGGAGCAGAAGCAGCAGATGCTCCGTGAGATGGAGGAGAAGGCGCGCGCCGAGGCCATGGCGAAGCAGGAAGCCGCGGACCAGCGCGCGGATGAGGACGAGATGTACGAGGATGAGCCGTCTGAGGACGATGAACCGTCCGACGAAGAGGATGAGCCATCTGAGGACGATGAACCGTCCGACGAAGAGGATGAGCCATCTGAGGACGAGTCCGAGACCGACAAGGATGTCGATACCATGTAATCACGAGTCTGAACGGGGGGAGCCGCGTGCCCAAGAAACGAGTCTACCAGGTTGCCAAGGAGTTTCGCATATCGAGCGAAGCCCTGATCGGCATGCTCAAGAAGCTTGGCGTCGAGGTCAAGACGCACATGAACTCGATCGACGACGACGTGATCGAGAAGGTGCGTGTTGAGTTCGAGAAGGAGAAGGACGCCGTCAAGAAGGAGTATGCCAAGAAGGTCAAGAAGGCGGCGGCAGAGCGAGCCAAGACGGCTCCGCAGCAGAAGCCCAAGACCGATGCGCCTCCGGCCGGCAAGCCGAAGGGCGCGCAGCCGAAGAGCGACCAGCCGAAGGCGACGGGTGGGGGGCAGACGAAGGGGCGGACGGACGCTCGGGGCGCGCAGCAGAGTCGCGGTGGACAGCCGGGGCGTGGCGGCCAGCAGGGTCGCCCGGGCCAGCAGGGGCAGGCAGCGCGGAGACCGAGCGGCGGCAAGGGTCGGAAGAAGCGCAGACCCCGTGTCGACCAGAAGAGCGTCGAAGACGCCGTGAGGCGTACGCTCGCCGGTGGGGGCGATCGGAAGACGAAGCGCCGCCGCAAGCGCGACCATGCGCCGGGCGAGGCTGCTCCGGTCGACGAGAAGCTCATGATCCCCGAGTTCGCCTCGGTGTCCGAATTTGCCGAGCAGCTCGAGGTTCCGCCGAATGAGGTCATCAAGAAATGCCTCGATCTCGGTCTGATGGTCACGATCAATCAGCGGCTCGACGAGGACACGCTTGTTCTCCTGGCCGAGGAGTTCGGTGAGGAGATCGAATTCCTGAGGGAGTACGGCGAGGATATCCTCGAAGAGGAGCAGATCAAGGCAACCGGTGACTCGGATGAGATGCTGCGTCCGCCGGTGGTCGTTGTCATGGGTCACGTCGACCACGGCAAGACCCTGCTGCTCGACTACATCCGCAAGGCGAACGTGATCGCTGGCGAAGCCGGCGGCATTACACAGCACATCGGCGCGTATGAAGTGCTCGTCGAAGGGAAGGCCATCACCTTCCTTGATACGCCGGGTCACGAGGCCTTCACGGCCATGCGTGCCAGGGGCGCGCAGATCACGGACGTCGTCGTGCTCGTCGTGGCTGCCGACGATGGCGTCATGCCTCAGACCATCGAGGCCATCGACCACGCGAAGGCGGCGGCAGTCCCGATCATCGTTGCGGTCAACAAGTCCGATCTTCCGACGGCGAACCCGGACAAGGTCCGGAACGAACTCGCCGGACGCGGTCTGGTCGTGGAGGAGTGGGGCGGCGATGTCGTGGCCGTCGACACGTCCGCGAAGACGGGCGCCGGTGTGGACAAGCTGCTGGAGATGATCCTCATCCAGTCCGAGCTGCTCGAGCTCAAGGCGGTCGAGGAGGCTCCGGCGCGCGGCGTCGTCGTAGAAGTTGAAAAGGAACGCGGTCGCGGTATCGTCGCGACGGTGCTCGTTCAGTCGGGAACGCTCGGTATCGGCGACAGTTTCGTCGTCGGACAGGCCGACGGCAGGGTGCGCGCGCTCTTCAATGAGCGCGGTCGCAATGTCGAGAGCGCGGGGCCGTCGACGCCGGTGGTGGTGTCGGGGCTCACGGGCGTGCCGCAGGCGGGCGATGTGTTCGCCGTGGTTCCAGATGATCGCATGGCGCGTGATATCAGCGCGAAGCGGCGCCAGCAGCAGTGGGAGCGGCAGACGCGGTTCCAGAATCGTGTGACGCTCGAGGATCTCCATCGACAGATCACCGAGGGCGGCATGAAGGAGCTCAGACTCGTCATCAAGGGTGACGTGGACGGCTCGGTCGGCGCGCTCGCGGATTCGCTCGAGAGACTCTCGACGGGCGAGGTCAAGGTCGAGGTGATCAGGAAGGGCGTGGGCGCCGTGACGGAGACGGACGTTCTCCTCGCGGCGGCGTCGAACGCCGTCATCGTCGGATTCCACATCGGGGCGTCGGTCCGGGTGCGGGAGCTGTCGAGACGGGAACACGTCGAGATCCGCTTGTACCGCGTCATCTATGAGGCGGTCGAGGACATCCGGGCGGCGATGGAGGGCATGCTCGAGCCTGAGCAGCGCGAGGTCGTCATCGGCACCGCCGAGGTCCGTGAAGTCTTCAAGATCCCGAACCGCGGCGCCATCGCGGGGTCGTATGTGCTCTCGGGCGTCGTGAAGCGGAACGCCCGGGCAAGACTCATCCGTGAGGAGATGGTGATCCACGAAGGTCCCATCGACTCGCTGAAGCGGTTCAAGGACGACGTACGAGAGGTGCAGACCGGGTTTGAGTGCGGTATCGGGATCGACGGTACCGACGATATGCAGACCGGGGATATCATCGAGGTGGTTGCCATCGAAGAGGTCGCGCGGAAGCTCGGAGCACCCGGCTCGGCCTAGCGAGGCGCGCCATGGTCATCGGTACGCTCAGAACCGACCTTCTCATCCGCGAGAGCGGGTCGCTGAAGGACAGGCGTCGCGTCGTCAACAGCTTGAAGGATCGCATTCGCGCTCGGTTCAACGTTTCGGTCGCCGACGTGGGGGACCAGAACCTGTGCCAGCGCGCGGTGCTCGTCGTAGCGGTCGTCTCCAATGACGGCCGCTTCGCCAATGAGGTTCTGTCCAAGGTGCTGCGTCTCATCGTGTCCGAACCACGGGTCGAGATGCTGGAACAGACGATGGACTACCTGTAGTCCCTGGAGGCAGTGTGGTGAACAAGCGCGTACTGAGAGTCGCCGAGACCATTCGGCGGGAACTGAGCATCATCCTCGACCGGAAGATGGAGGATCCGAGGATCGTGATGGCGACCGTGACTCGGGTGGAGCTCTCGAAGGACCTCAAGTACGCCAAGGTGCTGGTGAGCCTTCTGGGCGACGCGGATGAGCAGGCACGGTCGCTCAAGCTCATCAGAAAGGCTGTGAAGTTCATCCGAGGCGAGCTGGCGTATTCGCTGCGCCTCCGCGCTGTCCCGGAACTGACGTTCGAGCTCGACGACTCCGCCGAGAAGTACCTCGCGATCGCGAAGGTCCTCGACGAGATCAACCTCGAGAAGGGCATCACCCGGCCGGGACACGAGATCGAGGACGAGGATGCCGGGTCTCCGGACGACGAGCCCGACGACGGGGGAGAGTCGGAAGGCGAGGGAGGCGCGAATGGCGACGAATGATCGAACGGCGGATGCGGAGCTGATGCGCGAGATCATCAATCGTCTGCGCGCGAGCTCCGACGTTCTGGTGACCTCGCACAAGCGTCCGGACGGCGACGCCATCGGCAGTGGACTCGCGCTCGTGCGGTGGCTCAACGGGGCCGGTGTGAGCGCGCGGTTCTTCCTCGAGGACGGTGTGCCCGCCAACTACCGCTTCATCCGGGCGGGGCGTGAGGTCCTGACCGAGGCGCCGCGCGACCTGAGCGACACGACCCTCGTGGTTCTGGATACGACCGAGGTCTCGCGTGTCGTGAAGGACACCGGGATCCTGGCAGGCCCGCGCGAGGTGATCAACATAGACCACCATCCCGACAACCGGATGTTCGGCGATGTGAATCTTGTCGATCCTTCAGCTTCGGCGGCCGCGCTCCTGGTTCAGGAGATCGTGGAGACCGACGGGTTCGAACTCGACCTCGAGACCGCATCCCTGCTCTTCGTCGGTCTTGTGGCCGATACCGGTGGATTCCGCCACTCGAATGTGGACGCGCGGACGATGGCCGCTGCATCGAGACTGGTCGCTGCAGGAGCCGACCCGCACGGACTGGCCAGGAACGTCTTCGCCGAGCAGCCGCTCTCTCAGGTTCGCCTGCTCGGGATGATGCTCTCCTCGATGGAGCTTCACCTTGACGGGAGGCTCGCGCTCTCGGTCATCACCGAGGCGATGCGCACCGAGGCCGGGACGTGCTCCGAGTCGATGGAGGGGCTTCCCGGGTACGGACGACTCGTCGAGGGTGTGAAGGTCTCAGCGCTCATCCGTGAGATTCCCAACGGGGCACGCGTGAGTCTGCGATCGAACGGTGGGGCGGACGTGCGGGAGATCGCCGCCCGCCTCGGCGGCGGAGGCCATCATGCGGCGGCCGGAGTCGTCCTGGACGTGGCTGTGCCGGAGGCCCGCAGGCTCATCCTTGACGCTGTGAGCGACTACTTCGAGGCGCGTGACTAGCATGGCGAGAACCGAGGTGAACGGCGTGGACCGGGTGATCGTGGTCGATAAGCCGGCGGGCATGACCTCCCACGATGTTGTTCAGCGCGTGCGGCGCGCCATCAGACAGCGCCGTATCGGTCACGCGGGGACGCTCGACCCGGCTGCGACCGGGGTGCTCGTCCTCCTTGCCGGCCGCGCCACACGACTTTCCCAGTACCTCACAGCGGCGGAGAAGGAGTACGAGGGACGTCTCGTGCTCGGAACCTCTACCGATACCCAGGATGCCGACGGCGATGTGACGTCCACCGGGGACTACTCGGATGTGACTGAGGCGCGTCTACGTGAGTGTTTCGAGGCGTTCACGGGGGATCTCATGCAGGTTCCGCCGATGGTCTCGGCGGTGAAGCGCGACGGCCGTCCTCTCTACGAGCTGGCCCGGCAGGGTGTTGAGGTGGAGCGCGAGGCGCGTCCGGTCACGGTCCGTGAACTGGCGCTGCTCGGCTTCGACCCGCCTGATGTGCGATTCCGTGTCATCTGTTCCAAGGGGACGTACGTTCGCACGCTGGCCGCGGATATCGGTTCGCGGCTTGGATGCGGTGCGCATCTCGGAGAGCTCAGACGAACGCGCTCGGGTGACTTCGGTCTGGGCGAGGCCATGCCTCTCGGCAAGCTCGAGAGCCGCGAGACCCGGCCGGCGCTGCCGGGACGTTCGCTCTACGACGCGCTCGCAGACATCCCGTCGGTCACGCTCACGGAACGACAGCTGGACCAGATCCTCGAGGGCCAGCCCGCGACGCTTGCCGGGGCCGATGCGCACCCGGTCGGCACGCTTGTCAGGGTGACTCCGGACGGCGTGCATCTGACGGCCATTGCGCGAGTCGATGAAGCGGGCGCGAGTGACGGACTGCTCCTGAAGCCGGTGCGTGTGTTTGGAGAAGAGCCCGAAGGGGAGACCCACGCCGAATGACAGCATTCAGAAAGGCTCTCTCGATCGAAGAACTGCACCTCGGCTCTCCTGCGGAACTCGCGGTGACCGTCGGGAACTTCGACGGTGTGCACCGCGGGCACGAGGCCGTCCTCGCGGAACTCGTGCGTGTCGTCGAGGGGAGTGGGCGTCGAGGTGTGGCGGTGACCTTCGATCCGCATCCACTCGCCGTCGTCGCGCCCGGGAGAGCTCCGCGGCTCCTCGCGCCGCTCGACGAACGGCTGGAGCTGATCGCAGCCGCCGGCGTTGAGGACGTGCTCGTCATGCCGTTCACCGCGGAACTCGCCAGCAACGAGGGTGACGCGTTTCTGCGGAGCATCGGTGTCGGCAAGGGGAGTCACGTCGTGCTCGGCTACGACTTCCACATGGGGCGCGACCGGTCGAGTGGTATCGAATCGCTTCGGGACCTCGGCCGTCGGGTCGGATTCGACCTGGATGTGGTGCCCGCCGTGCTGTTCGAGGACGAGGCCATCTCAAGCTCGCGCATCAGGGCCGCCATCTCACGAGGCGACGTCGCGCAGGCCGGGAGCATGCTCGGTCGGCCGTACGCCATCCGCGGTGCGGTGGTTCGCGGGGACGGGATCGGCGGGAGAACGCTGGGGACGCCGACGGCGAACATCGAAACACACGCTCTGAAGCTCCTTCCGGCGGACGGAGTGTATTTCGTCAGAGACCTGCCAGCGGGGCGCCCGGGTGTGCTCTACGTCGGGCGACGGCCCACCTTCGGCGGCGGCGAGCGCAGGGTGGAGGCCCATCTGCTCGATGTCGAGGCCGACCTGTACGGGGCCGAGCTCACGGTGGGCGTGCTCGAGAGGATCCGCGCTGACAGGGAGTTCGCCGACGCGGCGGGTCTGAGCGCGCAGATCGTGGAGGACATCGCCGCGGCCAGGACTCTGGCGGCCGCGGGGTGAGGCTCGACGAGCGGAGGTGCTGAGGGGCGTTCAGTCGGGGAGTGAAACACTGAAGCATTTCCCCTTTGACAGAGATACCGCGCTGTGTTATCTTTCGTCAGATAGGGTCCATACTCAACATAGAGACAGATTCAGGAGTAGAGGTTTGTCGCTGTCGAAAGAGCGGAAGCTAGAGATCGTGAAGCGCTTTGAGACCCACGCGGGTGACACCGGTTCCGCGGAGGTTCAGATCGCGCTTCTGACCGAGCGCATTGAGACGCTCGCCAAGCACTTCGATCTCCACAAGAAGGACAATCATTCGCGTCTTGGCCTTCTCAAGATGGTGGGCAAGCGCCGCAGGCTCTTGAACTACCTCAAGTCGAACAAGTCCGACAGCTACAAGCTTGTCATTAAAGAACTCGGGCTGCGCAGGTAGCACGTGCTGTTGAGTCAAAGCGTAACCCTCATTGTGCTGGCCCTCCCGCGAGCTGTCGGGAGGGCTTTGTTCTACCAGTCCGAGTCAATTGGAGGAGACAGATGCACCATGTGAAGATCGAAAGAGAGTGGGCAGGTCGGAAACTCACGCTTGAGACCGGCAAGCTCGCGAAGCAGGCTGACGGGGCGGTCATCGTCCGATACGGAGACTCGCTCGTGCTGGCCACGGTCGTGCACTCGAAGCACACCATCGACCGTGACTTCCTTCCTCTCTTCGTAGAGTACCGTCAGAAGTTCTACGCCGCGGGCAAGATCCCCGGCGGTTTCTTCAAGCGCGAGGGACGTCCTCAGGACAAGGAGACTCTCAGCGCGCGGCAGATCGACCGGCCGATCAGGCCGCTGATCCCGTCGCACATGCGCAACGAGATCCAGGTCTTCGTGAACGTCTTCTCGGCCGACGGCGAGAACGACCCGGACATCCTCGGAGTCATCGGTTCGAGCGCGGCGCTGGCGATCTCGCCGGTTCCGTTCGACGGTCCGATCGCTTCGGTCCGCATCGGCATGATCGCCGGTGAGTACGTCGTCAACCCGACCTTTGAGCAGCTCGAGGAGAGTTCGATCAACCTCGTCGTTGCCGGAACCGATGAGGCCATCGTGATGGTCGAGGGTGGGTCGCTCGAGGTCTCCGAGGCGGACATGCAGGGCGCGCTCGAACTGGCGCACGCTGAGGTCAAGAAGGTCGTCGGAATGATCAACGAGCTGGTGGCGGAGTTCGGCGCTTCCGAGAAGCTCGACGTTGCACTGCCCGAGCTGCCGGACGGTCTCGGTGAGCGTGTTGAGAGCGCCTACGGCGAGCGCACGCGCGAGGCGGTCCGGATCCAGGGCAAGCACGAGCGCATGGACGCCATCTCCGCGATCAGGGAAGAGGCGCTCGAGGCGCTGGCCGAGGACTACCCGGACGACGCCGGCGCGATCAAGGGCATCTTCAAGGACATCGAGAAGAAGGAGATGCGTCGCCGCATCGTCGAGGACGGCGTCAGGTCCGACGGCCGCAATGTCGACCAGGTCCGTCCGATCTGGTGCGAGACTTCGGTGCTCCCGCGTACGCACGGCTCGGCCGTGTTCACGCGCGGCGAGACACAGGCTCTCGCGGCGATCACGCTCGGTTCGACGAGCGACGAGCAGAAGATCGACGCGCTGGAGGGGGAGACGTGGAAGAGCTACATGCTCCACTACAACTTCCCGTCCTTCTCGGTCGGTGAGGTTCGCCCCATCCGCGGGCCGGGCCGTCGCGAGATCGGTCACGGCGCGCTCGCCGAACGCGCGATCGAGCCGCTCATTCCGGTCGACGAGGTCTTCCCGTACACGGTCCGGATCGTGTCGGATATCCTCGAGTCGAACGGTTCGTCGAGCATGGCAACGGTCTGCGCCGGTTCACTGGCTCTGATGGACGCCGGCGTGCCGATGAAGGCTCCGGTCGCCGGAGTCGCGATGGGTCTGATCAAGGAAGGCGACAAGTTCGTCGTCCTGACGGATATTCTGGGCGTTGAGGATCACCTTGGCGACATGGACTTCAAGGTCGCAGGGACCACCGAGGGAATCACGGCCTTCCAGATGGACTCGAAGATCGGCGCGGTGCCGACGGACGTTCTGACGGAGGCTCTCGGCAAGGCCCGTACGGCGCGCGAGCACATCCTCGGCGAGATGGCCAAGGAGCTCAGCTCGGAGCGTCCGGACCTGTCCCAGTTTGCTCCCCGTATCGTCATGGTGAAGGTGCCGCAGGAGAAGATCGGTGAGATCATCGGTCCAGGCGGCCGCGTCATCAGGCGGATGCAGGAAGAGACCGAGACGAAGATCGACATCAACGACGAGGGCACCGTCAAGGTGTCCGGCGTCTCGCAGGCCGGGGTCGACGCCGCCAGGACGATGATCGAGAACATGATCAGAGAGCCCGAGGTCGGCGAGGAATACGAGGGGCCGGTCAAGAGCATCACGGCCTTCGGCGCGTTCATCGAGTTCCTTCCCGGGCGTGACGGCCTCTGCCACATCTCCGAGCTCGAGCACGGGCGGGTGGAGACGGTCGAGGATGTCGTGAAGATGGGCGACATGGTCAAGGTCAAGGTCATCGGTGTCGACGACAGCGGCAAGGTCCGTTTGAGCCGCCGTGCCCTGATCCCGCGTCCCGAGGGCATGCCGCCCGAGGACGAACGACGTGGTGGTAGCCGTGGTGGCCGCTCCGGCGGCGGTCGCGGTGGCCGCGACAACCGTGGCGGACGCGGCGGTCCTCGCAGGTCGAGGTCGTAGAGAGACGATTTGGCCGGGGCCGGTTCTCAGAGCCGGCTTCGGCTTCGTATAGCCATCCAGGAGGCGCGCTCAGTGACGCCGCTCGAGGTGGAGGTAACCAGGCTCGACGGAGCCGACGATCTGCCGCTGCCCCGCTACATGAGTGACGGGGCGGCAGGACTGGACCTCCACGCGGCGGTGACTGAGCCGACCGATGTCAAGCCCGGCGGATTCCTCGTGATTCCGACCGGGCTTGCTCTTGCTCTCCCGGTGGGGCACGAAGCGCAGGTCCGTTCGCGGAGCGGTCTCGCGGCTCGCAGCGGGGTGTTCGTTCTCAACAGCCCCGGGACTATCGACGCCGACTACCGCGGCGAGGTGGGTGTCATCCTCGCCAACCTCGGGAGCGCACCGTTC